>CAKZWQ010000030.1 GCA_937921935.1 uncultured Gammaproteobacteria bacterium
GTCTGTCAGCCGGCATCCAGTTCCAGGCGCATGGCAACTTGCGGCTCATCGTCGTCGGACGCGGCTTCAACCTGGGTGGCCGGCTGCACCAGGATCCGGTCCGCCGGGAATTCGCCCCGGGCCGCGAGATAACCGGTAACCGCGGCCGCGCGCCTGTCACCCAGGGTCTGCAGTTCTGCTTCCGTTACCGGCTCCGCCGCGATCAGTAGCTCCTTTAATTGGGTGAGGTAGGCGAGGGTATCGAACGCCGGCGTGTCCGGATCTTCATCCTGCCGGGTAAACTGCGCCCGCAGATCCCGCAGGGATACATCAGGCAGCCGTTCCCGGGCCAGTTTCTCAAAGGCCTCCTGCGCCCGCTCGGCCAGCAGTTCCTCGCTGCCATCCGTCGCTTCGACCTCGGCTTCCGCGGCCGCTTGCACACGGGCTTCCTGCAGGCCGCGTCGATCCAGTTCGGGCGTGTAAGCGCCGGTTACTGCCAGTTGCAGGCCGGGACGCTGGGCCAGTGCGCTGCCAAGCTGGGCCAGTTTTTCTTCCTGGGGTGGACTCAGCTTCGCCTCACCCGGGGCGAAGAAAATATTCTGCAGGTCCACTTCTTCATCGCCGCCTGCCAGGCTGCCAAGCAGGCGGAATGGAGAGGTCACGGCTTTGATCAGCAGGTTGGCCAGCGCTTTGGCTACCAGCCCCCGGGCGCTGAAGCTGGGGTCATTCGCGTCACCCTCGACGTTAAGCTTCAAGTCGATTACGCCGTTGCTATCGGTTAGCAGCGCGACGGCCAGGCCCAGGGGCAGGTCCAGTGCATCGGGGTTTTCGACTTTTTCACCCAGTTTTATCTTGTCGATGACAATGTTGTTCTTGCCGACGATGTTGCCCTGATCCAGGGCGTAGTTCAGATCGAGATTCAGTTTGCCGGCCGCAAGCTTCCGACCGGCGAAGTCCACGGTGTAAGGCGACAGGTCAGGCAGGCTTACATTGCGAAATTGCACGCGCACTTCGCTTTTCTGCAAGGGGTCCAGGGCGATCAGTTCACCGGTGATTTTCGCTTCACCGAATTCACCGACGCGCCCGGCGAAGTCCAGTTCCGACGGTTCTGCGGTGTCGCTTGCCAGGGCGGAAATTTTGCCACCGAATTCCTGGATATCCGTGCGAAACGGCAGGGGCAGGGACAGGTCGGAAAAATCTACGCTGCCCGACTCGATGAAGCTGCTGCCCATGCGGAAAATCAGGGGCGTGCCCGGCTCAGCTTCAGTTGCCGCGCTCGCCCCGGTGTCTTCGATGATCAGGCCTGAAAAATTTGTGCTGAGATCTGCATTGATCACCACCCGCGCGGCGGGATTGCTCAATCGCAGACGGGCAATTTCCACCTGATTGGCCGTGAGTTGGAAAATCAGGTCCTCCACGGCCAGCTGCTGCCAGCTGATCAGTCCTTCACCGTCATTGTTGGTTATAGCCAGTGCATCAATAGTGGCCAGACCGCGCAGATTCAACAGTTCGTCGGGGGAAGACTCGAGGGTCGTATCGGCACTCAGGGTGCCGCCGGTCAGCTGCACACGGACCACGGGGTTGAGCCATGGCTGGGCGACGGCCAAGGCGAGGGCCTCGATCTTTAAGCCGGTTTCAACGACCACGGCCGGGAATGCGCCCAGGGTGCCATTCAGGGTCAATTGCCCGCCACTATCCACCGTTGCGGCCAGTTCCATGGGAAACCGGGCTTCCGGCGTGTTGTTGATGTCGGTCACTTCCAGTTGCACGTCGCGCACGGCAACCTGGGGCTGGTCCGGCAAGCTGCGATCCTGGAAACGTGCGGCCAGGTTCTCGATGCGCACACGACCAATGCTGAACTGCCAGTCATTTGCGCCGGCCGCGGGCGCTTCTGTTTCTGCATCTGCAATAGCGGGTGTCGTGATCGGGGCATCTTCCGTGATTTCTGTGACGCCGGCCTCTGCCGGCGCTTCCAGTAACTGATTGAGGTTCAGGCTGCCATCGGCATTGAGCCAGGCATCGACGTGGGCGCCGCTCAGGATAATTTCATCGATGCTGGCCTTATTGTCAGGCCAGCGCACCTGGCCGCCATTGAGCTGCAACTGATCAAAGCCCAGCAGGTCTTCGCCGCTTTCTTCCGTGGCCAGAGCAGTTTCGGAAATGCGCAGCTTGAGATTATTGACCTTGGCTTCGAACAGTCCGTCGGGCAGCGCGCGCGCGTTGTAGTCAAACGTCAGATCCAGAATGCCGCCGTCCAGATCAAAATCCAGCACATCGTCCAGATAGCGGGTCACCAGCGGCAGTCCGGGCGCATTCACCTGTATCTGTCCGCTGGAAACCAGCGGATTGATCTGCAGGCTGCCCACCCATTCGATAAAGCCGTCGCCCTCCGTATTGATGCGAATCACTTCTTCGCCCGCATCGTCGGGCAGGGTGCTGAGATTGCTCACCTGGATATTGATCGGTGTCAGCTGGGTGTTGAATGGGGTGTCGGGCATCTCGTCCGTGATGTCCACGCGGCCCGCATCAATTTGCAGTTGTGCGATGACCAGTCGCAGTAGTCCGGCTTCTTCTTCCGGCGATTGTGAAGATTTGGGTTCGCCGCTGGCATCGGCAGCCAGGCGGCCAAGGTTGGTGTCGCCAAAACCATCCCTGACCAGGTTGATCACCGGTTCGATCAGGGCGACTTCATGAAACACCAGCGCGCGTCGGAACAGGCTGGACACCTGCAGGTTGACGCGCAGCTGGCCGACCCTGATCAGCTCACCGCCGTCCAGCTCCGTGAGCTGGAGCGCGTCGGCTTCCAGGGCCAGGCTCCAGGGATTGAAACGGACCTGCGCGACCGCGGCATCGCGTTGCAAGAAGTCCTGTGCCAGGCCGGGCAGCTCCCGCTGCAGAAGCCAGGGCAGCAACAGGAAACCGGCCAGGGTATAGACCAGGGCCGCGATGACGAGCCAGAAGCGCGCCTGGCGTGGGCTGAGCCACGCCTGATAGTCCGTCAGGGGTTTCAAGGCAGTTCTTTGTTCGTTTTGTTTGCCGAAAGTCTAGCAAACTGGTTGACCCAGGCGGCACCGGGTATGGAATGACCATGAATGGCGTATTCTTGCGGCCGGATCAGGCGGGTTCAGGCGGGGAAGCCTTGGACGAAGGTCAAAACAAGCGCGTGCTGGCGCTGCTGTTCGTGGGCGTGCTGATGGGGGCCCTGGATCTGGCTATCGTCGGCCCGGCCCTGCCGGCCATCCAGGCAGACTTTCAGATGAATACCCGGCAGCTGGCCTGGCTGTTCAATATCTATGTGCTGTGCCAGCTGGTCAGCACGCCCCTGCTGGCCAAGCTATCGGACCGTTTCGGTCGCCGGCGCATCTACATTTTCAGTGTGGGGGGCTTTGCCCTGGGCTCCTTATTGCTGGTGCTGTCTCCCACCACGGAATTCTTGCTGCTGTCCCGGGCGATCCAGGGTTTCGGGGCCGGGGGCATTTTTCCCGTGGCGGCCGCGGTAATCGGCGATACCTTTCCCGCGGAGAAACGCGGCGGGGCGCTGGGTCTGCTGGGTGCGGTTTTCGGTCTGGCCTTCCTGGTGGGTCCATTCCTGGGTGGAATTCTGCTGCAATGGTCCTGGCACTGGCTGTTCCTGATCAATTTACCCATTGCGGTGGTTTTGATCTGGCAGGCGACGAAATTGCTGCCTGATTCCGGGGCAGAAAACTCTTTGCCCTTTGACTGGCTTGGCGCCGTTACCTTGGCTGTCGCCCTGGTGGGTCTGGCTGTCGCTGTCACGAATCTTGATAGCGGCAATTTGCTGGCCAGCCTGTCGTCTACGGAGGTCTGGCCCTACGTATTACTGACGGTTGCAGGATTGCCTTTGTTCTGGCGCGTAGAAAAACGGGCGGAAGACCCAATCGTCCGACCCAGCTTTTTTGCTTCGCGCCAGATTCGCCTGACCGTCATCATTGCCCTGGGAGTCGGGACGGTGGAGTCCGGTTCAGTATTTTTTCCAGCCCTGGCGGTGGCCGCCATTGGCGTAAGTGCATCAATGGCTGCCTGGCTGATGTTACCCAGTGTGCTGGCCATGACGGTGGCGGCGCCCCTGGTGGGCAAGCTGCTGTATCGCACGGGTTCACGAATCATCGTCCAGTGCGGCTTGCTGCTGGTGTGCGCCGGTGTCCTGATTTACGGCCAGATGACCATCACCATCGCTGTGTTTATCGTTGGCGGCATTGTCGGTGGGCTCGGTTTAGCCTCTTTGCTGGGTGCGCCCTTTCGTTACATTCTTCTCAATGAAGCCAGTGCCCAGGATCGGGCCGCTGCCCAGGGCTTGCTGAGCGTCTTCATGGCAGTGGGGCAGTTGCTCGGCGCTGCCATTGTCGGCGGTGTTGCCGCATCCCGGGGTGGCGGTGCGATGGGGTATCAGTCAGCCTTCATGGTGCTGGCCCTGGTCACCGGCGCACTGGTCTGCCTGTCCCTGGCCCTGAAAAGCCGGGCTCAGGAGCAAGCCGATCAGGCTGCGGCGGAGTTGGTGGCTCAGAAGTAAATGGCCCGCCGCAGGCGAACGAATGCCTTTTAACCCCTCATCCGGATCAGCGGTTAGACTTTGAACATCAGGAACGACAGAGATCTATCATGAATTGTTTTTCGCGCTTTGCCGCCGTCTCGCTTGGACTGGCACTTTCTGGTCTGAGCTCATTGCAGGCTGCAGCCTTGCCGGCGCCGACTTCACCTGAATTCTGCACGGCCGTGCAGTTGCTCACGGCCGACACGGTGCGCACGGGCACTAACGAAGTTTTCACCGACATGCCGGCCTATCGGGCCTCCAAGCCCATGGTGAATCCCCATACCATTTTTCAGGTCGTTACCTATCGCGGACAAATGCCCATCATGGTCTCCTGCAAGGTTAAAGGTTCGGCGCATTTGCGCTCAGAATATGGTGACGATGCAGCAGGCGAGCAGACTTTCTGTCCGAGCGTCACGCGCCTGTCCCAGGCGCAGGCAGTGGCTGAACTGGAACAGGCCGGCAACGCTGACGCAGCAGCGAAAGCCGCCGCCTTCGTGGTCGAAGAGAACGAGCCTTACACGACGGGTCAGTCCTATTTGTCGGACTTCGAGCTGAGTTTTGTGGGCGAAGACGGCGCCATTCATCTCAATTCGCCCGGCTTGTTTCAGGACTACGACAGCTGGGTGACCTTGATCCTGCCCGAGCGGGTGGAAGGGCAGGTCTACTGTCATCTCGCCACGGCCGAGTATCTGAAAGCGCTGGCCACGGGGGCCCTGGAACCAGGCACCCTGATCACCACGGCCGATGATGCGCCGGTCACGCCCCAGGCCGAATAGCTATGGCGCGTCGCTCCTGGTGGGGCCGCCTGTGGCGTGGCCTGCTCTTGCTCGTCCTGGCGGTCCTGGTGATTGGTGTGCTGACGACTGGTGGCAAACCGTCCCCATTGCAGGCACCGCCGGGGGTGGAGCTGGCCCAGGCTGATGCGCTCCCGGGTGTCCAGTGCACTGAGCTGACCATACCCGTGACACTGGTCGAGGATGGCTTCCTCGAATTCGACGTGGTGGGCGATCTATGCGCGCCGGGTGAAGTCGACGGGCGCGTACTGCAGGTGCTGGTATCCGGTTCGGGCTATGGTTCGGTGTATTGGGACTTTCCCTACGAACCCGATACCTATTCCTACGTGCGTGCTGCCCTGCGAGCCGGTTACGCGGTTTTCAACTTTGATCGTCTGGGTTACGGCCGCAGCGATCATCCCTTCGGCCTGTTACTCAATGTCGACCGCCACGCTGATGCACTGGCACAGGTCATTACATCTTTGCAGTCCGGCCATGACTTTCCTGCGGTGGTGAATGTTGGCCACTCCTTCGGTTCGGTAACATCTATTTCCCACGCCTTGCGTTACCCCGAGCAGGTTGACGGTATCGTGTTGACCGGATTCGCGCACAACACGAATCCCGAATTTGTGAATGCCATGCGTACCGGCGTCGACGTGGCTGCGTTCAAGGGACCCTTTGTCGGGCGGTTGGTAGACCCTACCTACCTGATCTCCAAGGCCGATACGCGGGGCGATACTTTTTACAACCTGGACAACGCTGATCCGCTGGTTGTAGCAACCGACGAGTTGAATCGTCAGACCTCGGCCGTCGGGGAGGCCATATCGAGCAGCAAGTATTTTGGTCCCCAGTCGCGCGAGCTGACTCAGCCGGTTTTGATGTTGTTAGGTGAGAACGACTTTGTTGTCTGCGGCGGCGAGCTGGATTGTACGGATCACGCTGCGGCCATCGCCCACGAGGCAGAGTACTTTCCGCCGGAAGCCTGTTTTGAGATGGTGGTGCGTGACAATACGGATCACAACGCCAACCTGCATCGTGATGCGCCCGAGAACTTCGCCACTATCCTGGATTGGATCAAACGGCGTGTCGGGCCGGCCGAGGGTAGTGGTCCCACTGAACCCTGCGCGCCTTAAGCCGTCGCCCAAAAAAAGAAGGCCCGCTTTCGCGGGCCTCCGTGAGATCAGGTAACCCCCAACCTCTGGATCTTTCGATCCGTGCGTTCAGCTCGGTAGAGCAAGGTTCTCCGTTGCCGAGCCAAGACGCGAGGGTGGATTGGTCACCGTTGGTATCTCACTAGACATTGGATCACCTCCTTTGGGTTGTGGGTACTGGGGGCGAGTATCTCGAAGCTTCAAGGATTTGGCAACCGTCATTCGAGTGGATTGTGAAAGCTGCACTGACTTGCGTCACAGCTGCCCAATCCGGCCTGCCAGGGTCCTGGCCGGCTTCTGTCACGTTTCGCGCGCCGTGCCAATTAGGCCGCGGTGCATACGGTCCCCACACGCCGCTTTGGCCCTTGATCTTTAACGATGGCCAGATTCAGATCAGGGAATCGAACCAGCTTTCCTGGCGCGCGCGTTGTGCCGACGTAGGCAATTGGCCTGTCGCGGCGCCCAGGTTGTCTTCCACGTGACTGAGTTTGCGCATACCGGGTATGGCGCAGGTGACGGCCGGGTGACTGATTACGTACTTCAGAAAAAACTGGGCCCAGCTGCGGGCGCCGAAGTCCGCCGCCCAGCCCGGCAGAGGCCGGCCCTGGACCTTGCGGAACAGCTGGCCGCGCCCCAGGGGGATGTTCACCAGCACGGCCAGGCCCTTGTCCTGGGCCAGGGGCAGGATGCGCTCGGCGGCCTGCCGATCAGCCAGGGAGTAGTTGACCTGGATAAAGTCCAGTTTCTCCACCTGCATGACCTGCAGGAAGTCCGGGAACTGCTGGGTGCGGCTGGTGGTAATACCCAGGTAACGAATGCGATCGATCGCCTGTAGTTCGCGCAACTGGGGCAGCATGTCCAGCCCGCGCAGGTTGTGGATCTGCATCAGGTCGATGGTGTTGGTGCGCAGTTGCGTAAAACTGTTCTCAACGCGTTCTCTACCGCCTTTGTCCCGGTCGGCATCGCTCTTGGTGGCCAGAAAAAACTGACCCTGCAGTTCCAGATCGTCGATGAGGTTGCCCAGGACTGTCTCTGAACTCCGATACATGGGAGCCGTGTCGATGAGCCGCCCACCCAGCCGATGAAACATTTGCAGGGTTTGCGCGAGCTGCGAATTGGCGCTGCTATCACCCACGACGTAGCGATTGGTGCCGATGCCGATGACCGGGATGCTTTCCGTTGTCCCTGGTATGGTTTTTTCCAGCAGCAAACCTCCCTGTGCACCCAGGGGCTGACTCCCGAAAGTCAGGGCGCCGCCGGCCCACTGGATCAGTTCGCGTCGATTCATCATGAGGCTGTTACCTGCAGGCAGATTTGTTCGATGTGCCGGTGATCGGTGCCGCAGCAGCCGCCCAGCACCGTCAGATTCGGCAGCCGTTCCTGCAGTGCTCGATTCTGCTGGCCAAACTCATCCGGGTTGCCTTCATCGAGCTCCTCGCTGTTATCCAGTTCCTCGTGGCTCATGCGCGAAGCATTGCCCCGCACGCCGCGAATCCGCTCAAGCCACGCGCCCTCACCGCCCAGTTCAGTATCGAAGTGGGTGGGGTGCGCGCAGTTGATCTGGTAGTAGGCCGGACCGCCGTCCGTGGCTTCGTCCACCGTGGAAATGGCCCGCTCCAGGCTCTCCCCGGTCGGCAGCCTGCCATCGGTTTCCACGGTGAAGCTGATGCAAACCGGTAAGCCGTGAGCCTGGGCTGCGCGCGTGATACCGACGGCTTCGTCCAGGTAGTTCATGGTCAGCGCGCCCACCATGTCGGCACCTGCATCGGCGAAGGTTTCAATCTGCATCGAGTGATAAGCCGCCGCCTCGTCCGCGCTCATCAGCGCATCGGCCTGGTAGCCGTCGCCGCGAGGACCCACCTGGCCGCTCACGACCACCGGCGATCGCTCCGAGTCATAGGCTTCGCGCAGCGCCAGTGCCAGTTCAATTCCGGCTCGGTTTAGTGCCTGCAGGCTCGCCGCGTCATCGCCGATTTTTTCGCCCCAGTCCGCGTTTGCTCGCCAGGTCGGCGATTCCAGCAGCATGCCGACGCCGTGCTGGCGGGCGAGCTCCAGGAAGCTTAGGTAGTAATCATGCAGGCGACGGTAGCCTGCCTCGTCGCGCAACAGGTCATAGGCCGCGAACTCGGGCAGCTGGATGCCGTGCTGAAATAACAGTGTCGTCTCGAGCCCGCCCTCCGTAATAAAAAGCTTGGTCCCGAGCTGGGGGAGGGCATGGCGGTAGCGGCTCATGGTAAGGCTCCCAAAACGTGCATCCTGCCACGCTTCGGTGCCTGCTGTTAACAGCGCCAGCCGCCTGATTGCTGCGTTGCAAATGAATGACCGCTTTCGACTGCGATTTCAACCGATCGACGCAACACATTGGTCAAATCGTTCGGCTGGCGTTTCGAAGTCTAAGGTTTGTCGCGGTCGCTCGTTCAGCTGTCTGGCAACCGCATTGAGCCTGTTCTGATGGATGCCTGACAGATCCATGCCTTTCGGGAAGTACTGACGCAGCAGGCCGTTGGTCTGTTCGTTGGATCCTCGCTGCCAGGGGCTTTGCGGATCACAGAAGTAGACTTTGATGTCGGTAGCCAGCGTGAACCGCTGGTGATCAGCCATCTCCTTGCCGCGGTCCCAGGTCAGTGATTTGTAGAGTTCGCGTGGCAGCTTTTGCGCCTGCCGGGTCAGCGCGTTGATCACCGTCTCGGTATCTTTGCTAGCGAGGCGAACGAGCATGACATAGCGAGTCTGACGTTCGACCAGGGTCGCGATCTGGCTGTTATGAGAGCCGCACAGCAGATCACCTTCCCAGTGGCCTGGCACGGCGCGATCTTCGGCTTCCGCCGGCCGCTCGCGGATCGATACCGCATCGGTGATCTGGCCGTGCGTGCCGTGCTTTTGCGTGTGATGCCGGGAACGACGCATCGTCCGGCTGCGCCGCAGATGCGCCACCAGCTCCTTCTTCAGCGCCCCGCGGGCCTGAATGAACAGCGTCTTGTAGATGGTCTCGTGTGACACGCGGCGGGACTCGTCATGCGGATAGCTGTGTCTGAGCCTGCCGGCAATCTGCCACGGCGACCAGCGTTGTCGCAGCAGCCTGGCTACCACCGTTGCCAGCGGGCGATTCAGCGCCAGTTTACAGCGCTTCGGTCGCCGCGCCCGATCCCAGGCGGCGTGATCGGCTGCATGGGCACGGTAACGACTCAGACCGCCGTTACGGGTCAGTTCGCGGCTGATCGTCGAAGGCGCCCGGCCCAACCGCAAGGCGATGGCACGCAGCGATCGACCCGAGGCAACGCCGCGGGAAATCTCTTCCCGCTCAGCCAAGGTCAGGGATCGGCTCGAGCGCCGGCGAACCGGCGGACGGATACCGCCTGTGCGGGACAATATCCCCTGGATCGACGCATGACTGCGACCGAAGTGCTGGGCTATCGAATGCAGCGACTCGCCGCGTTGCCAGCGATCCCACATCAGTGCTTTGTCAGCCTCGGTGTAATAAATCCGCTTCGGATACTTCATCGGCAACATCCTCCTCTCTATACTCAGAGATTAGGTGTTGCGTTCACCGGTTGAAATCGCAGCCAAAAGCGGACGTTCGCATATCAGCCTCCAATCGCTGACTCGCCAAGAAGTTCACGGGCTTTCTTGCGAATCGCTTTCTCTGCTCCGCTATTGACCATCAAGCCGACTTCGACAGCGGCGGCAACTTCGTCGCGATCAA
>CAKZWQ010000031.1 GCA_937921935.1 uncultured Gammaproteobacteria bacterium
ACCTCGCCCCCGCCCTCGATGATTTCAATCTGTCGCTCAACCTCAAACTCGATAGCCTTCTCAATAAAGCGAAAGGAGTTCAGGTTCTTTATCTCCGCGCGCGTGCCCAGTTTTTCCTGCCCTGCAGGCCGCACTGAGACATTTGCATCACAACGAAAAGAGCCTTCCTGCATATTGCCGTCGCAAATGCCCAGGTAACGAACCAGCTGATGAATGGTCCGCATATAGGCTGAGGCTTCAACAGCCGAGCGCATATCAGGTTCCGACACGATTTCCAGCAGGGGCGTGCCGGCCCGGTTCAGATCAATGCCCGACGCGTCACGCAGATTTTCGTGCAAAGACTTGCCGGCATCCTCTTCCAGGTGTGCGCGCGTAATGCCGACCCGCTTTTTGCTGCCATCCGGCAAGGCGATTTCCAGGCTACCTTCCTGAACGATGGGCAATTCGTACTGGCTGATCTGGTAACCCTTGGGCAAGTCGGGGTAGAAATAATTCTTGCGGGCGAACACCGAGCGCGGCGCAATGGTGGCGCCAACGGCCAGGCCAAACTTGATGGCCAGGCGCACCACTTCGGCGTTGAGCACCGGCAGCACGCCCGGGTAGCCCAGGTCGACGAGATTGGCCTGGGTATTGGGCTCGGCGCCATAAGCCGTCGGGGAGCCGGAAAAAATCTTGCTGCGCGTCGCCAGTTGCGCATGAATCTCCAGCCCGATCACCGTCTCCCAGGCCATCAGGATGCTCCCGGCGCCTGACGATGCCAGTCCGTGTGCTGCTGGTACTGATGAGCGAAGTTCAGCACCTGGGGCTCGCCGAAGGCCGGCCCCATCAGCTGCAGGCCCACCGGCAAGCCCTGCGCGAAACCACAGGGGACGGAAATACCCGGCAAGCCCGCCAGGTTCACGCCGATGGTGTAAATGTCGTTCAGGTACATCTGCACCGGATCATCGGTTTTCTCACCCAGGCGGAAGGCCGGAGTCGGCGTCGTCGGCCCGACCAGCAGATCAAAATCCTTGAATGCGGCCTGAAAATCTTCGGCAATCAGCTCGCGGGTCTGTTGGGCTTTCAGGTAATAGGCATCGTAGTAGCCGGCAGACAGCACATAGGTGCCCGTCATGATCCGGCGCTTCACCTCGGCCCCGAAGCCTTCCTGCCGAGTCAGTTTGTAGAGGTCTTCCAGGCTTTCTGCGCCTTCATGCCGGTAACCGAAGCGCACGCCGTCAAAGCGGGACAGGTTCGAAGAGGCCTCCGCCGGAGCCACGATGTAATAAGTGGGGACGGACAGGCCCACGTGCGGCAGGGAGACCTCATCAACATGGGCGCCCAGGTCTTCGAAAACCGCCAGCGCGGCCCGCACAGCCTGTTCTGACTCTGCATCCAGGCCGGCGTCAAAGAACTCTCTGGGCACGCCGATACGCTTGCCTTTCAGATCAGCATTCAGGGTCGCTGCGTAGTCAGGGACCTCAGCCTGCGCGCTGGTGGAATCATGGGGGTCAAAACCCGCCATCAACTGCAATACCTGCGCTGCATCCTCGGCGGTCTGGGCCAGCACGCCCGCCTGGTCCAGGCTCGAGGCGAAGGCAATCATGCCGTAGCGGGAAACCCGGCCGTAGGTGGGCTTAATGCCCGTGATGCCCGTCAGGGCGGCGGGCTGACGGATGGAACCGCCGGTATCGGTGCCCGTGGCGGCAGCCACCAGGCCGGCGGCCACGGCCGCGGCCGAACCGCCGGAGGAACCACCCGGCGTGCGCGCCGGATCCCAGGGATTCTTCACCGCACCGAAATAACTGGTTTCGTTGGACGAACCCATGGCGAATTCATCCATGTTGGTCTTGCCCACGCAGACCAGGCCGGCATCCTTCAGCCGGGCAACCACCGTCGCATCATAGGGAGGGACGAAGTTCTCCAGCATGCGCGATCCGCAGGTGGTGGCCACGCCCCGGGTGCAGAATATGTCCTTGTGCGCAAAGGGCACGCCCGTCAGGGGGCCGGCTTCGCCCCGGCCGCGCGCAGCATCGGCCGCGTCAGCGTCCGCCAGGGCCTCGGCCTCGCACACATTAATAAAGGTGTTCAACCCCGGATCCAGCTCGCGGATACGCTCCAGGGAAGCCTGGGTCAGTTCGCGACTGCTGACCTGGCCGGCCTGCAGCGCCCGGGCCTGCTCACTTAGGGTCTGGCGTTCCATGGCGCAGCAGCCCTACTCGATGACCCGGGGGACGCGATAGAGCCCGTCCACCACGTCCGGCGCATTCTGCTGGAAGCTTTCCCGCTGATCGGACTCGGTAACCTGGTCAGGACGCAGGCGCTGGGCCATATCCAGCGGATGAGCCATGGGCGTGACGCCCTGGGTATCGGCTGCCTGCAGCTGGGCGACAAGCTCAATGATGCTGGACAACTTGGCGACGTACTCGTCGATTTCGTCGTCGCTGACTTTGAGCCGCGCGAGGTGCGCAATGTGTGCCACGTCCTGGCGGGATAGAGCCACGGCTTAGCTTCCGATCTGGCCGCTTATGAAGGCGGCTAATCATACACACGCTGTTGCCCAATTGTCCCCCCGTTGCTAGAGTTGCCTCCGTTTTACGGGTTGCGGTGCGCGCCGCTAAAGGCCGGGGGAATGCTCAAGAGGGTGCTCGGCTATTTCTCCAACGATCTATCGATCGATTTGGGAACTGCCAATACTTTAATTTATCTGCGACAGCACGGGATCGTCCTGGACGAACCCTCCGTGGTTGCTATTCGTGAAGAGCCGGGTCGCGGCGGAAAGAGCGTTGAGGCCGTGGGTGCCGAAGCGAAGAATATGCTCGGCCGCACGCCTGGCAATATCACCGCTATCCGGCCGCTCAAAGATGGCGTGATTGCCGACTTCACGGTCACGGAAAAAATGCTCCAGCACTTTATCCGCAAGGCGCATCCGGGCCGCTATTTCCGACCCAGCCCCCGCGTGCTGATCTGCGTCCCCTATGGCTCGACCCAGGTGGAGCGTCGGGCGATCCGCGAATCAGCTGAAGGCGCAGGCGCTCGCAAGGTATTTCTGATCGAAGAGCCCATGGCGGCTGCAATCGGTGCGGGCATGCCGGTGCACGAGGCTCGCGGCTCCATGGTGCTGGATATCGGCGGCGGCACCTCGGAAGTGGCTGTGATCTCCCTGAACGGAATTGTCTACGCCGCTTCGGTGCGCGTCGGCGGTGACCGCTTTGACGAAGCAATCATCAATTACGTCCGGCGTAATTACGGCATTCTGATTGGCGAATCCACGGCGGAGAGAATCAAGCACGAGATAGGCTCGGCCTACCCCGGCGAGGAAGTGAAGGAAATGTCCGTCAAGGGCCGCAACCTGTCTGAAGGTGTGCCGCGTAGCTTCAGCCTGAACAGCAACGAAATCCTCGAAGCGCTGCAGGAACCCTTGCAGGGCATCGTCGGCGCCGTGAAGGGCGCCCTGGAGCAGACCCCACCGGAACTTGGCGCAGACGTTGCCGAACGCGGTATCGTACTGACCGGCGGTGGCGCGCTATTGCGCGATCTGGACAAACTGCTGATGGAAGAGACCGGCCTGCCCGTTGTGGTAGCGGACGACCCCCTGACCTGTGTAGCGCGGGGCGGCGGTCGCGTGATCGAACTGATGGACGAACACGGCCCATCAGTATTCGGACTCGACTGACCAAGACCGGCCCGCACTGCCGCCAGCAGGGCTCTACAACGGTGCGGCAATAACGCGGGCGGTGCATGGCACTCAGCACACCTGAAAGCGACCAGCGCGGTTTCCGTGATCCCGGCAACGGGCTCCGGTTTGCCGTGGTCTGCGCCCTGTCCATTGCCCTGATGGTGGCCGATAACCGGGTCAACCTGCTCCAGGACATCCGCCGCGTTTTAGCCGCCGCCGCCTTCCCCCTGCAGGTCCTGGTTGACTCACCCGCAGCCCTGGGTCGCTGGCTGGGCGAGGCCGGCGCCACTCGCTCGCGCCTGCTGACGGAAAACGAAGCCCTGCGTGCGACCTCCCTGGAACAAAGCGGGCAACTTCAGCGACTGGCGGCACTGGAAGCGGAGAATGAACGGCTAAGGGCACTGCTGGATTCCACAGCGAAAGTCGGCGACCGGGTACTGATCGCGGAAATCATGTCTGTGGACATGGACCCATTCCGCCAGCGCGTGGTCATCAACAAAGGCAGTCAGGACGACGCTTTTATCGGCCAGGCCCTGATCGATGCGGACGGGGTCGTGGGCCAGATCACGCGCGATCAGATTTTTTCGTCCCAGGCCATTCTGATCACTGACGCGGAACACGCCCTGCCGGTGGAAGTTCTGCGCACTCGGCAGCGCACCATTGCCAACGGCACGGGGCAACTGGATCGCTTGTCCCTGCCCTTCCTGCCGCGCAACACCGACATCGCCGTCGGCGACCTGCTGGTCACCTCCGGGCTAGGCGGCATCTTTCCACCCGGCTATCCGGTGGCCGTAATCAGCAAGGTCGCCACCGACAGCGGCACGGAGTTCCTGAGTGTAGAAGCAGAACCCGCCGCCGCCCTGTCCCGGGTGCGCGAAGTCCTGCTGATCTGGCCCGGCAACCAGACACCAACCGACTTGCTTGATCCGGCAACTGAGATAGCGCCGGATCCGGCGCTACCCGAGCCAACAGATTCCGCGGCGCCTGAATCCGGGCAGGAAGCATCGGAGCCGGAAGCCGCGCCGGCTGACGGAGACCAGGCGTGAGTCGGCGCAACGTGCCCCGCTGGCCCGTGTGGCTAACCTTAATTGGTGCAGCGGCCCTGATGACACTGCCTTTGCCCGATGCCCTGACAGCCTACCGACCCGCCTGGGCGACTCTCGTCCTGATCTACTGGATCATGATGTGGCCCGGCCGCTTTGGCCTGGGCACCGGCTGGGCCATTGGCTTGCTGCTGGACGTTCTGCAGGGCGCCACCCTGGGACAGCACGCCCTGGCGCTAACGGTGGTGGCCTACATCACCCTGCGTTTTCATCTGCAGATCCGGATTTTTCCCCTCTGGCAACTCACGGCGACGGTCTTTGCGCTGCTCGGACTGGAGGCCTTCATCCTGTTCTGGATTGACGGGGTCGCCGGCAATCCCCCCGCCGGGGCCGCCCGCTGGTCCCAGGTTGTGACCGGCGCTGTGCTATGGCCCTTCGCGATGGCTATTATGGACCGGTTACGCGAGCGGCTGGAGCGCCGTGACGCGCGTTTTGCCTGAGCACACGGATGGCGACAAGCCTGCAAATCAAAGACCACTGGGCCGAGCAGCGGTTGTTTACCCGCCGCGTAATCGTGGCCGGATTACTGGTCTTCGCCCTCAGCGGCATCGTGGTCGCCCGACTGGCACAACTGCAGATTGCTGAGTACGACTACTTCTCGGCCCAGTCCCAGGGCAATCGCATTCGCGTGCAGCCGGCACCGCCCACCCGCGGCCTGATCTTCGACCGGAACGGCCAGGTCCTGGCCGAAAATATCCCGACCTATCAGCTGGAGCTGACACCAGAGCAAGTTCCCGATCTGGACGCGACCCTCGAGCAACTGGCCGCCGCGGATCTGATCGCTGCCGACGATGTGCCCGAACTCAAATCCCTGATTAGCTCCCACCGGCGCTTTGACTCGGTGGCCATCCGGCAGCGCCTGGATGATGAAACCGTGGCTCGCTTCGCCGTGGACCGGCCGCGTTTCCCCGGCGTGGAAATTCGGGCCCGGCTGACCCGCGCCTACCCCCTGGGCAAGGCTATTGCTCACGCTGTGGGCTATGTCGGCGGCATCAGCGTCGCAGACCGGCAGGCCCTGGACTCGCGTGACTATGCAGGCACAGCCCTGGTGGGCAAGGTCGGCGTGGAGCGCGGTTACGAAGATGCCCTGCACGGCAATGTGGGTCACGCCGATGTGCTGGTCAACGCGAGGGGCCGAATGATCGAGGTGCTGGATCGAGACGCGCCCGAACCGGGGAACGATTTGATCCTGACCCTGGATGCGGAAACCCAGCTGACAGCCTGGGAAGCCATGGCCGGGCGGCGCGGCGCGGTGGTGGCTATTGATCCGCGCAACGGCGAGGTGCTGGTACTGGTCAGCACGCCGGCCTACGATCCAAACGGCATCAGCGCGGGGCTGACGCGCAAGGACTTTCGCACCCTGCAGGAAGATCCGGATCGGCCCCTGTTTAATCGCGCTGTTCGCGGGGCCTATCCCCCGGGATCCACCATCAAGCCCGTCCTGGGGCTGGCCGGTCTGGACTACGATTTCCTGAATCCTGAGGAACGGCATTATTGCGGCGGCTTCTATCGGCTGCCGGGCAAGTCCCACCGCTATCGGGACTGGAAGCCGGCCGGGCATGGCCCCATGGACCTGCACAATGCCATCGCGCAATCCTGCGATGTCTACTTCTACGCACTGGCCACCGAAATGGGCATCGAACGCATGGCGATGTTTTTGCGCCGCTTTGGCCTGGGCGCTGATACCGGCGTCGATATCCCGGGAGAAAAGCCAGGCCTGGTGCCCGATCCCGGCTGGAAGCGTGCAGCCTTTTCGCGGCGCGAGGATCAGGTCTGGTTTCCAGGTGAAACTGTCATTGCCGGCATCGGACAGGGCTACATGCTGACAACGCCGATGCAGCTGGCGCATCTGTCAGCCACCATCGCGGCGCGTGGCAAGCGCTTTCAGCCAACCTTGCTCAAGGGTTTTCGCGATCCGGAGACCAATTCCACGCGCCTGCTGGAGCCGGAGTCCTTGCCGACGGTTGAAATCAAGGAAGACCTGGACTGGGATCGCATCATCAGCGCCATGAACGCGGTCCTGCAAGGTGAGCGCGGCACCGCGCGCTCGGTGGGCATGGATGCGCCGTTCACTATGGCGGGCAAAAGCGGTACGGCCCAGGTGTTCACCGTCGCGCAGGATGAGGAATACGATGCCGATGAAGTGGCCGAGCGGATGCGTGACCATGCGCTGTTTATCGCCTTCGCGCCCCTGGAAAATCCGAGCATTGCCGTGGCGGTGGTGATTGAGAACGGCGAAAGCGGCAGCCGGGCAGCTGCCCCCGTGGCCCGGGCGGTGATGGAGAACTACCTGGAGAAAGTCCTGTGAGCGCCCTGGCCGGCAACAGTCGCACGGCGGATATTTCGGCCCTCGCGCGCCTGCTCAGTGGCCTGCACCTGGACGGCCTGCTCCTGATGGGGATCGCCGTAACCATGAGCATCGGTACCCTGGCCGTCTACAGCGCGGTGGGACAGAACGATGCGCTGGTGATGAATCAGCTCACCCGCATGGCGGCCGCATTGGTCGCCATGCTGATCATGGCCCAGCTTGACCCCGCCTGGCTGCGCCGACTGTCGCCGTGGGTTTATATGGCAGGCCTGGCCTTGCTTGGTCTGGTGCTGGTCTCCGGTGACGTGGGCGGCGGCGCGCAGCGCTGGCTGGATCTGGGGGTGCGCTTTCAGCCCTCGGAGATCATGAAGCTCGGCGTGCCCCTGATGGTGGCCTGGGTTCTGCATGATCGACCCTTGCCCCCGTCGTTTCTGATGATCGTGACCTGCCTGGCCCTGATCATGATCCCCGTTGCGCTGATCGCTCTGCAGCCGGACCTGGGCACCGCCATTATGATCACCGCCAGCGGCGGTGCTGCCATTTTCCTGGCCGGCATTGGCGTGCGTTACCTGATCGGCGCCGGGGCCTCTGCCCTGGTTGCCTTGCCTGCCCTTTGGTACTTCGTCATGCACGACTACCAGAAGCGCCGTGTACTCACGCTGTTCGATCCGGACAGCGATCCCCTGGGCGCTGGCTATCACATCATTCAGTCGAAAATTGCCATTGGTTCCGGCGGCCTGTTTGGCAAGGGCTGGCTAAATGGCACCCAGGGCCAACTGGAATTCCTGCCGGAACGCTCCACGGACTTCATTTTTGCCGTGATTGGCGAGGAGTTCGGGCTCCTCGGCGCCCTGACGGTCCTGTTGGTCTATCTGGCTATCGTGGGCCGCGGGCTGTATATCGCCGCCACGGCCCAGGAGACCTTCGGCCGCTTGCTGGCTGGCAGCATCAGCCTGACCTTCTTCTTTTACGTTTTCGTGAACACCGGCATGGTCACGGGATTGCTACCGGTAGTGGGCGTACCACTACCCCTGATCAGCATGGGTGGCACGTCTATGGTGACCCTGCTGGCAGGTTTCGGTATTCTCATGTCTATCCAGACGCACCGGAAGCTCCTGGCTCGATGACAAGGAAGATGCCACCAGCCCTGGTGGCAGGGCTATGCCTGTTACTCAGTGCAGCGCCCCTGCCCGCCATTAATACTGACCGCGAGGACGTGCGCGCCTTCGTGGCGGAGCTGCGTGACCGTCATGGTTTCGATCAGGCCACCGTTGAGGCGGCCCTGGCAGGCAGCGAAACCAAGCAGAAAATCCTCGACGCCATCAGTCGACCCGCGGAAAAAACCAAACCCTGGTTCGAATACCGGCAGATTTTCATCACCGACGAGCGCATTGCAGCCGGCCATGAATTCATCGAAGAGTATCGTGAGCGCCTGGATCGGGTAGCCGCTGCTACCGGGGTCCCGGCGGAGATGATTGCCGCAATTATCGGCGTAGAAACCTACTACGGTCGGCGCACCGGCAGTTATCGGGTACTGGACTCCCTCAGCACCCTGGGCTTTGACTATCCCCCACGAGCCAAATTCTTCCGCTCAGAACTGATGGAGTTTTTCCTCCTGGCCCGCGAAGAGGGTCTGGGTGTCGGAGACGTCAAGGGCTCATATGCCGGCGCGATGGGTCCGCCGCAGTTTATTCCCAGCAGCTACCGGGCCTACGCGGTGGACGGCGATGGGGATGGTCAGCGCGATCTGCTGGGTAACTGGGACGACGTCATTGCCAGTGTGGCTAATTACTTCGTTGCCCACCGCTGGGCGCCGGGCCAGCCTGTCGCGGCCTTGGCAAGCCTCGACGATCCGGCTGCAGCTCCCGCAAAAAACAAACTCAAGCTGAACAGCACCATGGGCGAATTACGCGCCCGGGGCGTCAGCGCCGACCCGCAAGTTGCTGACGACGCCAAGACCATGCTGATGCGTTTCGAAGCACAGGATGCCGATGAGTTCTGGGTCGGCTTTCAGAATTTCTATGTCATCACCCGCTACAATCGCAGCCCCATGTATGCGCTTGCTGTCTTCCAGCTGTCCCAGGCGCTGGCTGACAAGCCCAGTGCCGCAGCTGAAACTGTTGTTCAGGAAACACCTTGAACAGAGCCCTCACGATATTACTGCTCCTTATTGTGCTTGGCGGCTGCTCCGGCCTGTCCCGCACCAAGGCACCGGCACCTAAGGCAGGTCCGGCACCGGTAGTTTCCGATCCGGGCCAGCCGGACCGCGGCGCCCGGGGCAATCCGGTTTTTTACGAAGTATTCGGCAAGCGTTACTACGTGAGTAATTCCAGCGCAGGCTATCGGGAAAAAGGTGTGGCTTCCTGGTACGGCACAAAGTTCCATGGCCGGCTCACGTCCAGCGGCGAGCCCTACGATATGTACGCCATGACAGCAGCCCATAAGACATTGCCCCTGCCTACCCGGGTGCGCGTGACCAACCTGCGTAACCAGCGCAGCGTGATCGTCATGGTCAATGACCGGGGGCCCTTTGTTGATAATCGGATCATCGACATGTCCTATGCCGCAGCTCAACAGCTGGACATGACGCGCGAGGGCACGGCCATGGTCACCGTCGAAGCCCTGCCCTATGCGACGACAGCCGCACCGGCACCTGCGCAAGCACCGCAGTTCCCGAGCATGATTGCCACAGCCTCGGCCGCACCGCCCGCGACACAGCCGCAGATGTATCTGCAGGTTGGCGCTTTCGGTGAATCGGCCAATGCCCAGCTGCTCAAGCAGCGGCTTGAGTCAGACGGCCTCGACAATGTTCTGATTAAGCGTGATGAGGGAACCCGGCCCGCAATTTATCGCGTGCGGCTGGGCCCCATCGCCGACGTCTCCGAATATGACCAGCTGGTGCAACGTGTGGCATCGCTGGATATTCGTGACGTCCACCTGGTCACTGAAGTACCCCAAAACCGCCCCGGCGGATGACGGGCCGCGCTGCCTGAGGGAGGCGGCGGACAACTGACGCGGAGACGAAAATGATCATTGCTGTGCGCGCATTGATTCTGCTGGTATTGCTGCCCTTTACTGTGAACGCTCAGGTGCCATCGGCACCGGAGCTAGGGGCGCGTGGCTACATTCTGATGGACCATAACAGCGGCCAGGTTCTCGCCGCTCAAAATGAACATGAGCACCTGGACCCCGCCAGCATTACCAAGCTAATGACGGCCTATGCGGCGTTCCGGGCCCTGGCAGAAGGCCAGATCAGCCTCGACGACGAAGTCCCGGTTAGTGAGAACGCCTGGCGCACCCCCGGTTCACGCATGTTTATCGAGGTCAACACGCGGGTCAGCGTGGAAGATCTGTTGCAGGGCATGATCGTGCAGTCAGGCAATGATGCCAGCGTGGCCATGGCCGAATACCTGGCCGGTTCTGAAGCTACCTTCGCGCAACTGATGACGCAGTACGCGAAGGAACTGGGGATGCTCAATACTCAGTACCGCAACGCCACGGGTTTGCCGGCCGAGGGTCATCAGACCACAGCGGCCGACATTGCCCGCCTGGCATCCGTCATCGTGGCCAACTATCCCGAGTACTACCGCTGGTATTCGCAACGCGAGTTCACCTACAACGGCATTACTCAGAAAAATCGCAACGCATTACTTTGGCGCGACCCCAGTGTAGATGGCATGAAAACGGGGATGACGGACGCCGCTGGCTATTGCCTGGTGTCCTCGGCTCAGCGCGAGGACATGCGCCTGATTGCGGTGGTACTGGGCACCAAGAGCCCGACAGCGCGCGCTAATGATTCCCAGGCCCTGCTGAATTACGGCTTCCGTTTCTATGAAACGCGATTGCTCTATCCCGTCGGTGATGCCGTTACCCAGGCCCGGGTCTGGAAAGGCGACCAGGAAACCATGGGACTGGGTGTGCAGCAGGATATCTATGTGACCATTCCCCGCGGCAGCTATGACCGGCTGGAGGCTCAGCTGGACCTGCCGCAGCAGCTGGTTGCCCCGGTGGAGCCCACTGACCAACTCGGCACCCTGCGCGTCAGCCTGGCCGACCAGACCCTGATGGAAGCCAACCTGTTTGCTCTGAATGCTGTGCCCGAAGGCACGATCTGGCAGCGCGCCCGCGATTCGGTGCTGCTCTGGTTCGAATAGACCACCCCCATGGCCGAACCGCTGCCCGTCGCCTACCTGAACGGTGAATTCCTGCCTCTAGAGACTGCGCGGATCTCGCCCCTGGACCGGGGCTTTCTGTTCGGCGATGCCATCTACGAGGTCATCCCCGTCTACGGAGGTCGGCCGCTGTTACTGGATGCCCATCTCGCTCGCCTGGTCAATAGCCTGCGGGCTCTGTCCATTCGGGATCCACTGCAGGAAAGAGGCTGGCGACAACTGGTTGCTGACCTGATCCAGCGCAATGGCTCCGGTGACATGGGGGTATACCTGCAGGTCAGTCGGGGCGCGGATCAGGGCCGTGATCACGCTTTCCCGGCGACCGCCATCGCAGCTACCGTCTTTGGCATGGCCAGTCCGGCGCCGGCGCCCCGGACTGACGGCCTGCGCGCAGTCACCCTGCCCGATACCCGCTGGGGACGCTGCGACATCAAAGCCACGGCCCTGCTGGCCAATGTGCTCGCACGACAGGCGGCCACGGAGGCCGGAGCGGACGAAGCCATCCTGACCTGGCAGGGCGAAGTGACCGAGGGCTCGTCCAGTTCCGTGATCCTTATCGAGGGTCAGGAGCTGATTCGCCGGCCTAACAGTGAAGCGATCCTGCCCGGCACCACCACAGACCTGGTCGTGGAGCTGGCCCGGGAGGCCGGCCTGCCATGCCGTGAGGAAAGCATTACCGTGGAGCGACTGCACGGCGCTGATGAAGTCTGGCTGGCCAGCGCCATGCGCGGTGTGTCGGCAGTGGTCAACATTGATGGCCGGGATATTGGCGACGGCTCACCCGGATCGGCCTGGCGCGAGGTCGCCAGCCGCTTTGAAGACTACAAATATGCCGATTGAGTCAGACAGCGTTTTCGAGTTTCCCTGTCGCTTTCCCATCAAGGCCATGGGTCGCGATGCCGAGGGATTCCCGGCGCATGTGATGGAACTGGTTGCGGCCAGTGCCGGGCCTATAGACCACGATGACGTGCAGATAAAACCCAGTCGCGACGGTCGCTATATTTCCGTGACCATTAGCTTCACCGCGACGAGCCGGGAACAGCTGGATACCATCTACCGCAGCCTCACCGGCAGCGAGCGCGTTCTCGTCGTCCTCTAGCAAGCCATGCCTCGCATCAAGCACCTAGGTCGGGTCGACTATGGCGCCACCCTGGCGGCGATGCAGGAATTTACGGCCGCGCGCGGCCCCGACACCGAGGATGAAATCTGGCTGCTGGAACATCCGCCGGTATTCACCCTGGGCTTGAACACCGCGCCGGAGCACTTGCTGGCCCCCGGCGATATTCCCGTGATACAGACCGATCGCGGCGGACAGGTTACCTACCATGGACCTGGCCAGCTGGTGGCCTACACGCTGGTAGATATCCGGCGTGCCGGCCTGAACGTCAGGGAACTGGTCTGCGCCCTGGAGCGGGCGGTCATCGCTTTGCTGGCGGACTATGCTATTACCGCGGCAGGTCGACGTGACGCTCCCGGTGTTTATGTAGCCGGCGCCAAAATCGCCAGCCTTGGCTTGCGCATAAGAAAAGGCTCCAGTTACCACGGCCTCGCCTTAAACGTAGCCATGGACCTGGAGCCCTTCTCCCGCATCAATCCATGCGGCTTCGCAGATCTGCCGGTAACCCAGCTTAAGGACCAGGGTGGTCCAGGGGACCTGCAAAAAATAGCCGGGGCCCTGGAGCCCCGGCTGTTATCTGAACTTCGCCTTTAGCCTACTTCGGCAGCCTCGGGACGACGCGGGTTGCGACCAACCCACTTGCCTTCTTCCATGACCAGCTGCTGCACTTCGCCGCGACGCAGGTAGCAGTAAGTGCGCTGTTGCAGGTCATCACCCTTCACATTCATCCAGACTTCATAGTTGGCGCCGCGAGACTTGACCTTCGTGAGGTTGCTCAGCACGCCGTCGCCGACAGACTCTTCAACAGCTACCTTGCAGGCGCGAATCGCGTCCTGGGCGGGGGCAGCAACAGCAGCGCTGGTTACGGTAATGCCGGCAGCCAGACCAATTGCTAAGACAGTAAAGCGGTTCATGTTTGATTCTCCAAATTAAGACTCTGAGTTTCCATCCCCGGCTGGTGCACTTCCGTTGTGCTCACCGTTAACATTCAATTTCGGGCCCGGGGCCTTGCCGGATTCAGCAAGGTGCCGCTGATACGCCACCCAACAGAAATGACCACAGAATGGACAAGCAAATAGCAGGGCTGATCATCCGGCCCCAGAACCGCGCGGAGGACCTGGAAGCCATTCTCGCCATCAACGCACAGGCTTTCGGCAAGGGCCGCGGCACACCGGCCTTCCAGGCCCTGCGGTCCTCAGCGGACGATATTGTGTCGCTGGTTGCAGAGCGCCAGGGCGAGGTCATCGGCCATGTCTTTTTCAGCCCGGTGACCCTTGAAAGCGAGCCGCCCCTGGGGGGCATGGGGCTGGGAGAACTGGCCGTGGCTCCGGACTGGCAGCGCCAGGGCGTCGGCAAAGCACTCACCGAGGCGGGCATTCACGCTTTGCGGGCGGCGCACTGTCCCTTTGTCATCGTTATTGGTGTGCCCGCGTATTACCCTCGCCTGGGTTTCCAGGTGGGCGGTGAGTACGGACTGAAATGCCAGTGGGAGGTACCGCCGGAGTCATTCATGGTGCGAATCCTGGACCCAATAGCCTTGGGCGACAGGACGGGTGTCGCGCGTTATCGCGACGTCTGAGGGCGGGCCAGAAGACGGGCGTCCAACTCCGCCAGTCGCTCGGGTGTGCCAACGTCTGTCCAGATACCGTCGAACAACTCGCCCGTGATCGCACCTTGCTCGGCGGCAGCAGTCAACAACGGCGCCAGCGGAAAACGCCCGGGCGCGCAATCCCGGAGCAAGGCGGGATCGATGATAGCCAGGCCCGAGTAAGTCAGTCGCTGCCCCGCCCCGGTGGCGACCAGACCTTCGACCAGACGAAAATCTCCCTGCGGGTTGTGCGGCGGATTAGGCACCAGCACCAGATGCGCGAGCACCCCCGGCGCGAGCTGCGCGGGCCTGAAGACGTAGTCGCTGAAGACATCAGCATTCACCAGCCAGAACGCCTCGGAACCCAGCAAGGGCAGGGCCTGGTGAATTCCGCCCCCTGTTTCCAGGGCTGCGGAACCCTCGTCACTGAACTGCGCATCCAGCCCCCAACGGCTGCCATCACCGACAAAGTCCCGGATTTGCTGCCCCTGCCAGGCCAGGTTAATCACGACCTGCTCAATACCCCCGGCCGCAAGGGCTGCCAGGGGGTAATCCAGCAAGGCCCGGTTGCCGGCCTCCAACAGGGTCTTGGGTCGCGCATCCGTCAGGGGTCGCATGCGTTCGCCACGACCGGCAGCGAGAATCATGGCCTTCATCGGGCTCCAATCAGTATCAGTCAATTTCAGGTAGCAACTATATAATGCCGCGGTCATCCGGCTGGACCTGCACTTTGCGCCTATCGACGCTGATCCCAATGCTGTTGTTGTGCTGCCTGGTTCAGTCGCCCCCAGTCCAATCGGCCGAGCCCGGCCGGGTCATCGACTGGGGCGGTTGCCCCGTTGACCCTCCGCCCATGCCGCCCGGCGCCGACGATCTGGATGATCAGGAAATCAGTGTTGAGAGCGGGCGCGCGGAGGTCTCCCTGACCGGGGATGCCACCTTTACCGGCCAGATCTTGCTGCGCAGCGGAGAGCGCCTGCTGCGCGCCGATGGTGCGACCTTCGACCGGCAAACAGGCACCCTGCAAGTTACCGGGGACGCTGAATTTCGCAACGAGGAGCTGCGTGTCAGCGGATCCGATGCCCGTTTCAGCGAAGGGGACGGGGAGGTCCGCTTCAATGAAGCTGACTTTGATATCTGGACCGTACCGGCCCGCGGCACGGCCGAGCGGCTGGTCGTCCGTCAGGAAGGCAAGGTCAAGATGCGGCAGGTCACCTACACGGCCTGCCCGCCAGGGAACAACGACTGGCTGTTGCGGGCCTCCAAAGTCACCCTGGATCAAGAATCCGGCGTCGGCACGGCCAAAGATGCGCGCTTCGAAATTAAGGGCGTACCCGTTTTCTGGCTGCCCACCATCAGCTACCCGATTACCGACAAGCGCAAAAGCGGCTTCCTGATTCCCGATGCGGGGAACAGTGAACGCCGGGGGTTTGATGTCGCCACGCCCTGGTACTGGAATATCGCCCCGAATTACGATGCCACGATTACGCCGCGGCTGATGACCGAACGTGGTCTGCAGATGGGCGGCGAATTTCGCTACCTGCAACCAGGCCTGAACGGCGTCCTGCAGGGAGAGGTACTCAAGGACGACGATAAGACCAGCAAGAATCGGACTTTGCTGGCCATTGAGCATCAGCAGGCCCTGCCCTGGGGGTGGCGCGGCACGGCAGCAGGGATCGATGTATCCGACTCCAACTACTTCGAGGATTTTTCCAGTGGCCTGGCCAGCACCAGCCAGGTCAGCCTGGACCGGTTTGTGGACCTGGAGTTCTATAACGGACCCTGGACTGCCCTGTTCCGCGTGCAGGACTTTCAGATTATCGATGACAGCCTGACCAGCGAAGAAAAGCCTTACAAAAGGCTGCCGCAATTAGCCCTGAACGGCTATCAGCCGGAAGGCTGGCTGGGCTTCAATTATCGCGTTGACAGCGAGCTGAGCTTCTTCGACCGCGATGTCGGCGCAACGGGCCTGCGCGCTCACATAATGCCGGGGATTTCCCGCAGCATGGATTTCGGCTTTCTGCGCTTTGAACCGGGCGTCGCTCTGGATCACACTCGCTACGCCCTGGACGATGCGGATACCTTCCAGGCGGACGATCCTGAACGAACTGTGCCCATCCTGAGCATGGACCTGAGTAGTGTGTTTGAGCGCACCACCAACAATGGTCGATTCCTGCAGACGCTGGAACCTCGAGCCCTGTATACCTACATACCAACGCGCAACCAGGATGATCTGCCCGTCTTCGACACCATCGAGCCGGATCTGAATATCGTCCAGCTTTATCGCACCAACCGTTTCGTCGGTTATGACCGGCTGGCTGATGCCAATCAGATTGCCCTGGGCCTGACGACCCGCATGATTCGAGCCGAGACCGGAGTCGAATTCCTGCGCGCCACCGTAGGCCAATTGCGCTACTTTTCAGACTCCACCGTCACGCTCCCTGATGTGGAGCCTATCGACGACAACTCGTCGGACTATCTGGCCGAACTGAGCACGAAATTCGCCAACTACTGGCGTATGGACCTGGGCTACCAGTGGAATACGGATGAAACCGACACCCGCAAGGCCGAAGCACGGGTCAGGTATAAGCGCGACGACAAGCGTATTGTCGGCCTGTCGTATCGATATCGAAAACGCTTGCTGCAGGAAGTTGATGCCGTCCTCGCCTGGCCCCTGGCAGAGCACTGGAATTTCGTCGGCCGCTTTAATTTCTCCATTCGCGGCAGCGAGCCCCTGGAACGCTTTGCCGCCCTCGAGTACGAGACCTGCTGCTGGGCCGTGCGCACAGTCTGGCGCCGCTATCTGACGCGCCGCAACGGCGAATCGGACACATCGGTGGGCTTTCAGTTCGTCCTGAAGGGCTTAGGCGACCCCGGCACGGCGGCCGAGTCGCTGCTGGATCGTGGTATTCTGGGCTACTAACAGCACCACTTTCCCCCATGTCTTTCCTATCCCGAATACTCCTTAGCCTGACTCTTGCCGTGGCTACCACGGCCACCGTGCACGCCCAGACCCGCGAGCTGAGCAGCAGCGGCCAACTCCTTGATGGTGTGGCCGCCGTGGTAAACGACGGCGTCGTGCTCAAGAGCGAATTGCAGGACGAGCTAACACGCATCATTGATCGGCTGCAGCAACAGGGCACGCCGATCCCGCCGATGCAGCAGCTGGCTCCCCAGGTCCTGGAACGCTTGATTGTCCAGCGTATCCAGCTGCAGCGCGCCGACCGGGTCGGCCTGCAGGTGTCGGATGAAACCCTGAACGCAGCCCTGGCGAGTGTGGCCGAACGCAACGGCGTTAGTCTTGGCGAGTTACCCGGCCTGCTGGCAACCGAAGGTGTCGACTACAGCAGCTATCGCGAAAATCTGCGCAATCAGATCGTGACGGATCAGTTGCGACAGCGGGATGTGCTGGGGCGGATTAATGTTTCCCCCAAGGAAATTGAGGAATATATGGAGCGGGAACAGGATCGTGAATTCTTCAGTGAAGAGTTCCAGCTCAGCCAGATCCTGGTTGCCACCTCGACGGGGTCTTCGCCCGAAGAACTGGCCGCGGCCGAAGCCAAGATCAACCGAATACTGACAAGAATCCGTGATGGCGAATCATTCGCCGAACTGGCCGTTGCCAATTCCGATGGCCAGGGCGCCCTGGAGGGCGGCAGCCTGGGCTGGCGCAAGGGCAGCGAATTACCGACGCTGTTTGCCGGGGTGGTTCCGGGCATGCAGGTGGACCAGGTTTCCGATCCTATCCGCAGCAATAGCGGTTTTCACCTGGTTCGACTGGATGATCGGCGAGGGGCACAGCCCATCATGGAGAATCAGGTGCGCGTCCGGCACATTCTGATTACGACGAATGAAGTACTGGATGACGATTCAGCCAAGCAGAAACTCACCGAGATCCGGGAACAGATTCTTGAAGGAGATGATTTCGGTGCGGTGGCCAAAGTCGTGTCCGAGGATCCGGGCTCGGCCATCGAAGGCGGCGATATGGGCTGGACCAGCCCCCGGTCCTTCGTCCCTGAGTTTGCCGCCGTGTGTGAAGAGATTCCGAAAAACCAAATCAGCGAGCCTTTCCAGACCCAGTTCGGCTGGCACATTCTCGAAGTTCTCGACCGACGGATCCAGGATACGACGGCCGAGGTGCAGCGCGCCCAGGCAACCCAGGCTATTCGCAACAGCAAGCTCGGCGAAGAAACAGAAATCTGGGCCCGGCGGCTGCGCGATCAGGCTTTCGTTGAATACCGCATGTGAGCCATGGCTCCGCCGTTGCTGCGGGGCCCAGCAGTATTGACTACCCAGACCCCGCGTATCGCCATCACCCCCGGTGAGCCCGCCGGCATCGGCCCGGACCTCAGCCTGGTTCTGGCCGGACGCGACTGGCCGGCAGAACTGGTTGCCTTTGCTGATCCTGCCTTGCTCGCCGCGCGTGCCGAGCAACTGGGAATGAATATCCAGCTGCTGGACTATCAGGCCAATGCCCAGGCCCGGCCGTCCCGCGCCGGCCAGTTACTGGTATCACCGCTACCGGCAGGCGTTCAGCCTGTGCCAGGCCAGCTGGACACAGCCAATGCGGCCTACGTGCTGCGCAGCCTGGACCAGGCCTGCGATGGCTGCCTGGCCGGGGAGTTTGCCGCCATGGTGACCGGGCCGGTGCACAAAGGCGTCATTAACGAAGCCGGGCATGCTTTTTCCGGACACACCGAATATCTGGCTCACCGCAGCGGCGCAAGCCAGCCACTGATGCTGTTGGTGGCCGGGGAACTGCGCGTCGCCCTGGTAACCACCCACCTGGCCTTGCGCGATGTGCCGGACCAGATTACCGCGGAGCGGGTTAGGAGCACGGCCACCCTGCTGGCCAACGGGCTGCGTGATGACTTCGGTATCGCCCAGCCCCGAATCCTGGTTCTGGGCCTGAATCCCCACGCGGGCGAATCGGGGCACCTGGGGACCGAAGAACAAACCGCCATCGCGCCGGCCATTGCGCGCTTGCAGACTGCGGGCATCAATGCCGTGGGTCCGCTGCCTGCCGATACGGCCTTCACGCCTTCCAGCCTGGCCCAGGCAGATGCGGTACTGGCCATGTATCACGACCAGGGTCTGACCGTTCTCAAGCACCGCGGCTTCGGCCGGGCAGTTAACGTGACCCTCGGCCTGCCCCTGGTTCGCACCTCCGTGGATCACGGCACCGCCCTGGATCTGGCCGGCACGGGTCAAGCCGATGCCGGCAGCTTCGTTGCGGCCCTGGAACTTGCCCTGCAAATCAGCGCGTCCCCGGTCTCGTGAACTACGGTCGCCCGCGCAAGCGTTTCGGCCAGCACTTCCTGCATGACCCGACGACGCTGGCGCGGCTGGTGGCTTGCATGTCCCCCGCGCCCACGGACCATTTCGTTGAGATAGGACCGGGCCGTGGCGCCCTGACACGGCCGCTGCTGGAAAAAGTGGCGCGGCTGGATGTGATCGAGGTCGACCGGGACCTGGCTGCACGCCTGCAAAAGGATCTGTCAGATCCGCGGCTGCAGGTCCACATCGGCGATGCCCTGCGCTTTGACTTCGCCACCCTGGGTGATGAGCTGCGTCTTGCCGGTAACCTGCCTTACAACATTTCCACCCCTTTGCTGTTCCACCTGCTGGGATTTGGCCCCCTGTTTCGTGACTTGCATGTCATGTTGCAAAAAGAGGTTGTGGATCGAATGGTGGCGCCCCCCGGGGGTCGCACCTATGGCCGCCTGACCGTGGCCCTGGCGGCGCGCTGCCGCGTCGAACGCTTGCTGGTGATACGAGCCGGGGCGTTCACGCCGCCACCGAAAGTTGATTCGGCTTTTGTCCGCCTGATCCCGGAACCGGGGAGGCACGGCACCATCGACTCAGCGAAAGCTTTCGACCGCGTGGTCACACAGGCTTTCTCCATGCGTCGCAAGCGCCTGGCGAATGCCCTGAAGGGTCTTATCAGTGAAGCAGAGTTAGGCGAACTGCGGGTGGATCCCGATTGCCGCCCCCAGACACTGGATGCAGCGGCGTATATCCGCATCGCGAATCATTACGCTGCGCGGCATGCAGACGACGACAACGCGGTAGAATAGGACGTGAGCGACCCGGGACCCATGAGTATGCAGAGCGATATACGAATTGACGTACAGAGCACCTTTCTGGACGATCAGTCGGATCCGCCTGCCGGCCGATTCGTCTTCGCTTATACGATCACCATTCACAACGACCGGGCCCTGCCGGCCAAACTCCTTAACCGGCGCTGGCTGATCACCGATGCCAACGGCAAGGTACAAGAGGTCCGCGGCGACGGCGTGGTGGGCGAGCAACCCAAAATCCCGCCCGGAAAATTGCACCGCTACTCCAGCGGCGCGGTGCTGGAAACCCCCGTGGGCACCATGGAGGGCAGCTACGGCATGGTCAGTGATGATGGCGAGAGCTTCGAGGCAGCCATCCCGCGTTTCCGGCTGGCCGTGCCCGGCATCCTGAACTAGTCGCGCGCCTGGCGATGGCCGTCTACGCAATCGGAGACGTTCAGGGGTGCCATGCGGAGCTATCCCGACTTCTTGACCGCCTGAAACTTGATCCCGCCGAGGACGAAGTCTGGTTCGTCGGCGACCTGGTCAATCGGGGCCCCAAGTCTCTGAAAGTCCTGCGTCTGGTCCGCTCCCTGGGCGACATGGCGGTCGTCACCCTGGGCAATCACGACCTGCACCTGCTGGCCCTGGCCCTGGCGGACGATGTGCCGGTGTCCAGCGGCGATCTTGGCCCTGTTCTGGATGCTCCCGACCGGGATGAACTCATCGACTGGCTGCGCCATCGCCCGCTGGCCCATTACCGCCCGGACATGAATACCCTGATGGTTCATGCCGGCGTTTGTCCCCAGTGGGATCCGCTGCAAACGGTGCGCTGCGCCCGCGAGGTAGAGAAAGTCCTGCGCGGCAGCGATGCCGCGAAATTTCTGGCCGCCATGTATGGCTCACGGCCCGACCGCTGGGATACTGGTTTGCGCGGGCTGGAACGTTTGCGCTTTACCACGAACTGCCTGACCCGGATTCGCTACTGCCATCGTGACGGCCGCCTGGACTTTGACGCCAAGGGACCACCCAGTCAGGCCAAAAGCAGCCTCGTGCCCTGGTTTGACATGCCCGACCGCAACACGGATTCAGTGCGAATTGTTTTTGGGCACTGGTCTTCCCTGGGCTTGCTGCAACAACCCGGCCTGCTGGGCCTGGACACGGGCTGTGTCTGGGGTGGTGCTCTAACGGCCGTCAGGCTGACGGGACCCGCCCGAATTGTCGCGGAAGAGTCGGCCGGCTACCGCAAGCCGAAGAATCGCTAGACCGCTACAGCCGCCTTGATATGCGGGTGTGATTCGTAGCCGAGGATCTCGAAATCCTCGTAGCGGTAATCAAAGATACTCGCCGGCCGCCGCTGAATCGCCAGTCGCGGCAAAGGCAGTGGCTCGCGCGCCAGTTGCTGGTCCGTTTGCTCAAGATGATTCGTGTACAGATGGCAATCGCCACCCGTCCAGATGAAATCCCCCACCTGCAAATCCGTTTGCTGGGCCACCATATGGGTCAGCAGCGCGTAGGACGCAATATTGAAGGGCACACCCAGAAAAATATCCGCGCTGCGCTGATACAGCTGACAAGAGAGTCGGCCATCAGCCACATAAAACTGAAACAGGCAGTGACAGGGCGCCAGGGCCATGCGGTCCAGTTCGCCGACATTCCAGGCGCTGACAATAATGCGCCGTGAATCGGGGTTTTCCCGCAGGGTCGCGATGACCTGGCTGATCTGATCAACCTGACTGCCGTCGGGCGTTGGCCAAGAGCGCCACTGGGCGCCATAGACCGGACCCAGATCGCCCTGCTCGTCGGCCCACTCGTCCCAGATGCTGACTTTGTGCTCATGCAAATAGCGCAGGTTGGTCTCGCCACGCAAGAACCACAGTAGCTCGTGGATGATGGAGCGCGTGTGCAGCTTCTTGGTGGTGACCATGGGAAAGCCGGCGCGCAGATCAAAACGCATCTGGTGCCCGAACACGCTCAGGGTGCCGGTGCCGGTTCGGTCGTCCTTGCGCGCGCCGTCTTCGCGGGCGCGGCGCATCAGGTCCAGGTATTGCTGCACGGCTCGATGATCCTCCGGGTCAAGGTGTGGCGTCGGCCGCAGGGCCGGGCCGGTTATAGGCCAGCCAGAATAGCAGGAAGCCGGCCAGAATCATCGGCACCGTTAACAACATGCCCATGGTGAACCAGCCGAAAGCCAGATAGCCGATATGTGCATCAGGCAGGCGGAAAAACTCCACGATCATGCGCGCGGTGCCGTAGCCGACCAGAAACATGGCTGACACCGCCATAACAGGCCTGGGCCGCGCGGAGTAGAGCCACAGCAAAAGAAACAGCACGACCCCTTCCAGCAGCGCCTCATAAAGTTGAGTTGGGTGGCGAGGTTCACCGTTCACAATGAATGCCCAGGACACGTCGGTCGTCCTGCCCCACAATTCGCCATTGATAAAATTGCCGATACGCCCGGCGCCCAGGCCAATCGTCACAGCCGGCGCTGTGACATCGATAACGGGCCAGAAGCCGATGCCTGTCTTGCGACCAAACAGCCAGACGCCGACCATCACACCAATAAAGCCGCCGTGGAAGGACATCCCGCCCTGCCATATCTTCAGCAGGCTTAAGGGGTCCTCGGCAATCTGGCCCCAGCCATAGAACAGCATGTACCCAATGCGGCCGCCGAGAATGACGCCGAGCGCGATATAGAACAGGACATCGTCAGCCTGCTGCACGCTAATCGGGCTGCCGGGCTGGCGCGCCCGGTAACGCATCAGCAGCCAGCCGCCGACGAAGCCCGTCAGGTACATCAACCCATACCAGCGAATCGCCAGCGGACCCAGTTGCAGCGCAATTGGATCAAAACCCGTGTATTCCCACATGCCCCCAGTCTAAAGTGCGCGGCATAGCGGGCCAAGCCGCGTGACACCATGTTAATTTCAACGCTTACTGATCAGCACACGGCAGCATGTTCATTATTCGCCCCGAGACACCGGCCGACCGGGCCGCTGTGCGCACCATCCAGGCTGAGGCCTTTGCCACCCCGGCCGAGGCTGACCTGGTGGCTGCGCTGCGCTCGGCCGGCCTGGCCAGCATCTCACTGGTGGCAACGGTGAATGCGCAAGCCGTGGGTCATGTTCTGCTCAGCCCGGTCTCCCTGCACGGCGTCTGCACCGCTGATGGCGGCCTGGGCCTTGCCCCCCTGGCTGTTCTGCCGGGCCGGCAGGGCCTGGGCATAGGTAGCTGGCTGGTTGTTGCGGCTATTGCCGCCGCCCGGCGACTCGGCGCCCGCTATCTCGTGGTGCTGGGTGAACCTGCCTTTTACGCGCGTTTTGGATTCGAAGCCGCAACGCGCTACGGTCTGGACAATGAATACGGTGCCGGCGATGCATTCCAGGTATTGGCCCTGCGACCCGGCGCTCTGCCGCCCGAGGGCGGCCTGATCCGTTATGCGCCCCCATTCGCCGAGCTTGCCGACACAGGCCCTGACGCATGAATCAGCTTGCCAAAGAAACCAGCCCCTACCTGTTGCAGCACGCGGATAATCCGGTGGACTGGTTACCCTGGGGCGAGACAGCGCTGACCCTGGCCCGGGAGCAGGACCGGCCGATCCTGCTGTCTGTCGGCTACTCTGCCTGCCACTGGTGTCATGTGATGGCTCACGAGTCTTTTGAAGACGCCGGTGTTGCCCAGCTTATGAATGACCTGTTCGTCAACATCAAAGTTGACCGGGAGGAACGGCCGGACCTGGATCGTATCTATCAGACGGCCCACCAGCTCATCGCCCGGCGCCCCGGCGGCTGGCCCCTGACCATGTTCCTGGATCCGCAGACCTGCCGGCCTTTCTTCGGCGGAACCTACTTCCCGAAAGAAGCCCGCCATGGCTTACCGGCCTTCCCTGAACTGTTGCAGAAAGTCGCCGAGTATTTCGCAACCAAACGGGATGAGATCAGCGAAACGGGCCTGGCACTGCTTGATGCCTTCGAACGCCTTGAACCTGGCGTACCCGAGACCGGCGGCCTGTCGGCCGCACCTATCAGCACGGCTCGCGACACCATCATGGGCCAGCTGGATACGGACAACGGCGGCCTGGGAACGGCCCCCAAATTTCCCCATACCAGCAGCCTGGAAACCTTGCTTCGATACTGGCGAGATACCGCCCACACTGCGGAACCTGACACCCAGGCCCTGTACGCCGTTGCCCTGAGCCTTACCCGGATGGCTGAAGGTGGTCTTTATGACCAGCTCGGCGGCGGATTTTGTCGCTATTGTGTCGATGCCTACTGGGAAATCCCCCATTTCGAAAAAATGCTCTACGACAATGGTCCGTTGCTGGCCCTGTATGCGCAGATGTGGCTGGTGAGCGGCGACGAACTGTATCGGCGGGTGGCTAGCGAGACTGCGGACTGGGTAATACGCGATATGCACCAACCCGGCAGCGCTTTTTTCTCGACCCTGGATGCAGACTCCGAAGGCAGCGAAGGCAAGTTCTATGTCTGGAACCCGGATGAGGTTCGCAAACTGCTCAGCGCGGAAGAATTCGCCGTGTTGTCAGCACACTTCGGCCTGGATCAGCCAGCCAACTTTGAGGGTCACTGGCATCTGCGGGTCCATCAAGCCCTGGCAGACGTAGCCAAAGCCTGCGACATAAATGAATCAGCGGCGCGCCCTGTACTGGACAGCGCCCGGTCCAAGTTGCTGGCTGCCCGGGACGCCCGTATCTGGCCTGGCCGGGACGAGAAGATCATCGCCAGCTGGAACGGCCTGATGATTAGGGGCCTGGCCATCGCGGCCCGCGCCCTGCAAAGGGATGACCTGGCCACCGCGGCCGGCGGCGCCGTGAACTTCATTCGTGAGCAGATGGTCGTCAAAGACCGCTTGATGGCAGTGCACAAGGACGGGCAATCACGCTTTCCGGCCTACCTCGACGACCATGCGTTTCTGCTGGACGCGATCCTCGAACTGCTGCAGGCCCGCTGGGACAGCAAGCACCTGCAGTTCGCGATCTGGCTGGCCGACCGCCTGCTCGATGGCTTCGAAGACACCGCGCGCGGCGGTTTCTACTTCACACCGGCCGATCACGAAACGCTGATGCACCGCTCGCGCCCCTTCGCAGATGAGTCCATGCCATCGGGGAATGCGGTTGCCGCGCTGGCGCTGAATCGACTGGGACATTTGCTGGGCGAAACACGCTACCTGGATGCCGCAGAAAAAACCTTGCGGGCGGGCTGGGTGCCACTCAGTGAATTTCCTCACGGGCATGCATCGCTGCTGGCCGCGCTGGAGGAACAATTGCAACCGCCCACCACCGTCGTCATTCGCGGCAGCCACGAGGACGCCGGAGAATGGGCGCGTCAACTGGCGGGTCTGTACGCACCCGGGCGACTGGTTTTTGCGATACCCGTCGATGCCGTGTTGCTGCCAGGGGCGCTGGCGGCCCGCGCAGCGGGCAATGCAACCCTCGCCTATGTGTGTGAAGGCACGCAGTGCGGACCGCCGGTCACAGAGTTGTCAGAACTGGCGCAGCAGCTGTCGACCGCCGATACGCAAGTTTGACAGCGGCGAGCGCCAGGCGGGAGCCGCGGGCAACAATCAGTTGATATCTCTTTACTGGTCTGTCGTGGATGCGATGACGCTGGCAATCCAGTCCGTGAATCGTGGGTTTTCGACGACACCTTTTTCGCTCAACGCATAGTCGAGCCCTTCCAGATCACGACGAATCTTCTTTTGCACGCTACCCTTCACGGGTAGTGTCGTTAGCACGATTACCCGCTGATCATTATCTGCCGCCGTCTGCACCCAACTTCGAATCCGCTGGATGTTGGCCTGGCGAATCGCCGACGGCGCATCATCCTGGAGCGTGAACCCACGGACCTTGGCAAAGGGTGCGCCGCTGCGGATTACCGAGGCGTGTTGTTCCAGTATTTCAAGCTCCAAAGCGTTGGCTTGGGCGTTGTCCGGGCCGTGTGCGATAAGAGCGACAGCCTCATTTGAAGGATCCTGGCTCAGCTCCATCGCATGGTCGAGGAGGATTTCCGAGATCACGGGATCCGTCGTCGGCGTAGGCCCGAAAACGACACGCGCGCTCGTTTGCACCGGATCCACTGACATCCATGGCGCTTCGTCCTGTAATTCGAATATGTAGCGCCACTGGCCAATCAGGCCACCCGCTTTTAACGTGGTAATAGGCATGACGACCACGATGTCTGCACCGGCCGAAGTCAGTTCATCGACAGCCGACTGGATATGGTCGGATGACATCATTGCCATGCCAAAACCAACCGCAGTCGGGTATTGCTGCGCGGTCGGCTTATAAGCGTTCATGAATGCCTCATTGCCACTGGGCACGTACCCGTGGCCGAGGGCCAGCACCCCGATCTTCCCGCCTGTTTCACTATCACTCAGATAAACGTGGAAGTTCGGCCCCATGCGCGACATGTTGTCCATGATTTGCTCATCGGTGAGCTCCCGGTAAAGGGCCACCTTGTCGCGCAATTCTGCAAATTGCTCGTCGGTCATCTGATGATGACTATGATCCTGCGCCGGGACAGGCAGCCCGGCTAACAGCAACATGCAGACGATGAGGCAACCGGACAAAGGATAGCCAGCCTTGAAGCTGGAAGATTTAATGGCGCCCATAACAACCCCCTGGATACAAAGTCGCTTCGACGACTTTAATTCTGCCCCAATTTGAAAGCCAGAGATTTTCGAGAGCTGACAGCGCGATGCCGCGGCGCAGCCTCAGGGCCTTCTGAACACCAGGGAGAGCAAAGTACTGTCGACAATTAGATTGGATGACCGCGTACGGCCGACACGACGGCCTGCTGAATATAGATTCTGTCACTTTCCCCCATAGAAGCACCCAGCTTCACCAATAGGATGCCAAAGAGAAACATGCAAATGGGCGCTGCAATCGATAGTAAAGCGGACATATTGCCGTCCATGAGTGAAATCGTGTTGGATGGAATGGTTGCTACAAAAAAAGCGGTAATACCGCCAAACCAGAAACACATGAAAATACGGACAAGCATATTCAGCCGAAACTGACCCCTTAATTCCGTGCAGCCAGCTGACGCCAGAATGCTGGCTTCCAGTACTGGCGTAAAAGCGTTCTCAATATCGGGTCTATGTCGGTTCACTTTCAGTTGTCCGTATTTGACCGAGCCCACCAGGTCATTTGGAAGCAGCATTGAAATAAGTGGCCCTTTGACGATGGCAGCTAACTCTGCTTCAACGTCTGGCGCTGGTAGAGGACTTCGTACAGAAAATGGCGTTTCTGCAAAAAAGAGTTCGCGGAGCCAGTGTTTCATTCGACCTAAAGACAAAGTTCTGCAAGCGATGCCGAAAACCTCAGAATCCTTTTGAATATACAGATTCCGATACCTGAATTGCCGCTTTCGGCCAACAGCGGACGCTCGGGAGGCACAAAAAAGGCCTCCATGTTGGAGGCCTTTTTTGCTACGCGCAGGTGAGCACGCAAAGCAAGCCGTCAGTTGGCGCGTGCTTGTGCAGTGGTGAGGTTCGGGACGCTGATTGTAATCGTGCCATCTTCACGCCACTCAGAGACTTGTACGTTGACGCCCATGACTTTGGCCTGCCCCTTAATTCTCGGGATCGTCCACACTTCATGGATTTCCTGCTCGGTCAGATCATGTTGCCCCAGCGGGACCGAGTACGACAGGACCAGTCCGAACGGCGACTTATAGGCGATTGAGCCGGGTTCTCGATCTGCCCGATCCACCAGCTGATAGAAACAGCCGGTTCGATCGGTAATGGCTTGCAACGCCAGTTCTTGATTGCCGGTCCTCTTGATCAGCTTGCCGACCCTCACCAACATCGGCGTCTGTGTGCGTACTTCATTTTCAACCAGTTCATCAAGCAGATTATTGTCCTTGGCGAACTGAATGTAGTTCAGGGTCATTTTTACCAGCGCATCGTTCGTCTCATGTTCATAAGGCCTGGTGGCGTTGATGGTTCTGATGGCTGTGGAGACCGCATAGCCCAAACGTTCCTGCCGACGCGGGTCACTGAAATCATGTCCTGCATTACTGGCAGGGGTGAATCCAACGGGCGTGACATCCATGATGGATTCAGCCACGGCGGCACCGAGCATCTGCTCCTGCCCCTCGAAACCGCTCCAGATGACGAAATCCTTTTCCGTTGGTTCGGCCGCTTGAACGAAACTCGCCACGCTCACAAGAAATACGGCTATCAACAGTGCAATAGATTTGAACATGGTCATGATGGTTTCCCCGTAT
>CAKZWQ010000032.1 GCA_937921935.1 uncultured Gammaproteobacteria bacterium
GTCGCCCGGGCTCAGCAGCGGCACCGTGTCCAGTATCCAGTTGCCTGAGGTGCGTCTCGCGGGACAGGCAATGGTCAGAGCGACATCGCCATGGTCCGCACGCATGGCTTTGCGGTCGATTTGCCAGCCATTGCGGCGCCACTGGGCAAGGCGGTCACGGAAATCGACAATAATACGATCCGATGGCGTCATGAGCTCCTTCGTCAGGTTATCCGGCGTGCGCGCGGGCCAGAGTTCCTCGAGGATTTCGATATCCTCACCGGCAATACGCAGGTTGATCTTCATGACCGTTTCATCCATGCCGTCTTCGAGCATGCAGTTGCGCATATTCAGGAAGTAGATACGTGTCTTTTTGTCGTTCACCGGCGCTTCAAAGAAGTACTGCACCATGTTGCTGTCGGCATTAATAAAAATAGAGGTCACCAGCGCATTGGGGCCGTGGAACCAGGAGCCGGCCTTAAACTCACCCAGCCGCGTGTTTTCGTCGGTTGCCAGGGTGGTTCGGCTCAGATCCGGCATGCCGAAATTGACCCAGAAGCCGTTACCCCAGTCTTCGCGACGCATCTTCATGGTTTCCTCCAGCATGGGCGGAAAGCCCTGGGCCGGATGGACGAACTGGTTGTGTACCGGGTCCAGACCATTTTCCATGGAACGTTCGAAGTAACAGTCGATCTCGAGAATCGCGATCTCGTTGGCCACCCAGCCATCCTGCCCGTATTCGGCCACCGGGCAGACGGGGGGGCGTTCGTCTTCAGGCAGGTCGCCGAGAAAGGCGAACACGATGCCGTAGAGTTCCTGCACCGGGTAGCTGTCCACCTTTGCGCGCGGCGGGGGTTTGTCGTCGGCCATGGATGGAATCGACATGCATTGGCCGTCACCGGCAAAGCGCCAGCCGTGATAGGGGCACTCCACGCAACCGTCGGCGAGCTTGCCGCGGCTTAAGGAGCCGCCGCGGTGGATGCAGGTATCACTCAGAACATGGGGCTTGCCATCGGCGTCGCGGAAAGCGACAAACCGCAGGCCCAGCAGTTCGACGCGCAGCGGTGCGTCCTGCGTCAGTTCATCGGCCTTGCAGACCGGATACCAGAAATTAATGTACATGCCGGGCCTCCGACATCGAGTTTAGGCCGTCGCGGGTACCGGCGGTACCCGCGACGCCTGATTCAGGCCTGGGCCACTCGTGGTTTTGCGATAGCCTCGGCCGGCTCCACCAGCGGGACCTCGTCCAGCACCCAGTTGCCGGATTCCCGCCGCCCGGGGCAGGGGATGGCAAAGGCAATGTCGCCTTTCTTTTCGCGCAGGGTCTGCAGATCGATACGCCAGCCTTTTTCATCCCACTTTTTCAGCCACTCGCGGTAGCGCAGCACTGCGCCGTCGGATGGCACCAGCACTTCCTTGGTGGTGCTGTCAGGTGTCCGGACCGGGTCCAGTTCCTCGAGGATGTCGATATCTTCCTGGGCGATAATGAGGTTCACCTTCGCAATGCGCTCGTCGTGCTCGGGCTCGAGCATGAAGGCCCGCATATTGACAAAGAAAATTTTCGTGCGTTCTTCGTTGATCGGGGCTTCAAAGAAATACTGCGAGAAGCGGTTGTCCTTGGAAAAGTTAATCCAGGTGATCATGTGGTTCGGACCGATGTGCCCGGAGCCTGCTTCCACTTCGGGGACCAGCGTCTCTTCAGCCCCGAGTGCCCTGTCGGGTGTCGCTTCGTTCTCGAAACGCACCAGGAAGCGGCTGCCCCAGGGCACGTCCTGCACATCCAGCGGTTTGCGACGCAGGTTCTGGTTCATGTTGGGTGAACCCTGGGCCGGGTGCACGAACTCGTTGTGAGACGGGTCCAGCCCGTTTTCCATGGAGCGTTCGAAGTAAGCGCCCACTTCAAACACCGTGAGCTTGTTGGCCCGCCAGCCGTCCTGATCCCATTCCGCGATGTGGGGCGGGGGCGGCCGGTCCCCTTCCGATAGATCGCCCAGGAAGGCAAACACAATGCCGTAGCGCTCGGACACCGGGTAACTGTCCACCTTGGCTCGCGCGGGTGGTTTGCTGTCGGACAGGGTCGGGATGTGCTGGCACTTGCCGTCACCCCCGAAACGCCAGCCGTGATAAGGGCAGACCACGCCGCCCTCGCGCACCCAGCCCTTGCCAAGAGAACCGCCACGATGCACGCAGACGTCCCGCAGGACATGGGCCTGGCCGTCATCAGTGCGAAAGGTCACATAGCGCAGACCCATCAGTTCAACGCGCAGCGGTTTATCGTCGCGGACTTCATCGCTCGCGGCGATGGGATACCAGAAATTGATGTACATGATGGCCCCTGTTGTTAATTCATTGGAATTGCATTGATGTCGCGCATCATGGCCCACGGCATGGGTCGGCCGTCAGTCGTGGAAAACCGAAACAAACGCTAGGTGGCCCGACGCAACCGCCAGGCCAGCCAGGCATTCCAGAGCAGATACAGGGGCAAATAGACCGGCGCATAGACCAGGGCGAAGATGGCTGCCGAAGCCGCTGCCAGGTAGCCCAGCCCGGCCTGCCAGACCGACAGGGCGCCTGTTTGACGGCCGGCCCAGCTCACCAGGGCGGCGAACCAGCCGAAGGACACGATGGCAAAGCCATTGAGGACCACGCGCAACAGGCTGCGCGATAAATACACTTCGTCGGCATAAGCCGGGTTGGCATCAGCGAACAGGGCGGCTGAACTGCTGCCCAGCAGATCGGTGATGCCGCCGATCAAAAAACCGGCCCCGGCGAACAGTCCGGCGGCCAGCGCAAAGCTGCCGGCTACCGGGGTGGTGGCGCGAAAGGCATGGAAAGCCCATAAGGCCAGGGGCACGCAGGCAAAGCCACTGAGAAAATGGCCGATGCCGCTGGCAGTCCAGGGCACGCTGCCCGTGGCGCGACGCAGATTCTCGATCTTGGCGTAGTCCGATGTGGGGTCTTCAAAACCCAGGAACTGCGGTTCGATATAAGCGCCGTTGATGTTGTGAACCAGAAAGGCGGCGGCGATTACCGCCGAGCCGATCATTGCTGCGCGGCTGAAGTCGTTGGCGAGCTTGTCAGCTGCGCTCATGAAGCCTCGCTGCGCATTTCGTCGTCCAGTTGTCGCCCCAGTCGCGCGATGATGGTCGGGATTGCGGCCATGTCCGCGGCGGTGGTGCGGAAATTCACCACGCAGGCCCGCAGCCAGAAGGTGTCGTCGATCAGGGCATTGGACACGAAGGCTTCACCGGCACCTTGCAGTTCATCCAGCAGGCGACGATTCAATCGATCCAGATAGTCATGCGACTGGTCATCGTCTGCCAGGTCCGCCGGTCGGTAACGGAAAGTGGTAATGCTCAGGCTCAGGGAGCGGGCCTCGAATTCCGGGTGCGCCTGCACCTGTGCATGCAATTCGGCAATCAGGGCAATGTCCCTGCGAATCATGTCGATGATGCCGTCGCGACCGGCATGACGCAGCCCGAGCCAGACTTTCAGGGCGCGGAAACTGCGCGAGTTCTGCATGCCCAGGTTGTAAAAGTTCACCACCGGCGCTTCGTCGTCATGGATCGGGTCGAGTTTGTAATAAGAGGGCAAAAAGCTGAAAGCTGCCGCCAGGGCATCTGCATCGCGCACCAGCACACAGGCCGCCTCCAGCGGGGAATACAGCCATTTGTGCGGGTCCAGGGCCACGGAGTCCGCCAGGGCCAGGGCCTTGAGGGCGGGCGGCGCTTCGGGCAGGGCCGCGGCCGGGGCGCCATAGGCACCGTCCACATGGAACCAGAGGCCTTCTGCTTTAGCGATAGCCGCCAGCTCCGGCAGCGGATCAATGGCGCCGGTGCCCGTGGTGCCGGCCGTGCCCACCACCAGGAAAGGCAGTCGACCGGCTGCCCGGTCCGCTGCAATCTGTGCTCGCAAGGCATCCGGACGCAGACGCTGTTCGCTGTCTGTCTCGACCCAGCGAATGGCATCGGCACCCAGTCCGGCCACGTCCGCCGCCTTATCTACCCAGGTGTGGGCTTCGGCGGATACGTAGGCCGTCAGCCGTCGTGTATCCCCCTGCAAACCGGCGTGACGGACATCCCAGGTGGTCTGGGCCTGGCGAGCCGCAATAAAGGCGAGAAAGTTCGCCATGTTGCCGCCGCTGACCATGATGCCGCCGCAGTCCGCAGGAAAGCCGACCAGTTCAGCCAGCCAACTCACCGTTTGCTGTTCCACGGCCGTGGCGAAGGGGGCGACATCAAAGCGACCCACATTGGGGTTCACCGAAGCCGCCAGCAGGTCCGCCAGCGCGCCCAGGGGAGAGGCCGAGGAGGTGATGTAGGCCAGAAAACGGGGATGACCGTTATGCAGGCTGTGATCAAACAGCAGCGGGGCGACTTCCGTCAGCAGTTCCGCCGCCGGCCGACCGGTGGCGGGCAGGCCGCCCTCGGGCAGCAGGGCGCGCACCTGGGCCGGTGATTCGCCCGCGGTCACGGGTCGGTCGGGCAGGGAGGCGTAGAAGTCGGCGATCTGATCCACCAGCGCATGACCGGCCGCGCGAAAAGCTTCGCTGTCTGCCAGCAGACGCGAATCTTTGGCAGGAAATCTGGGTGCCCGGTCAGCCATGGGGGAATGATAGCCGGGCCGCGCTAGTGGCGTGACCACCCCCTGAGCAGGGCCAGGGCCGCGCCGCCCGTCGCCAGGATCATGATCGCGGTCAGGATCAGGGCAATGGGGGGCAGGGTGGCCATATTCGTCGGGCCCAGCAGCATTTCGCTGAAGGGTTCCACCACATTCATGGCCGTGTGGGCGGTCAGGGCAGGCAACAGAGACTGGCTGCGCCAGGTCACGTAGCCCCAGACAATATTCAGGGACAGAAAGCGCAGCCACTGACTCATCTGGTCCGGGTCATAGAAATGCATCAGGGCATTCACCACCGCGATGCTCAGCAGCACCACCCACAGGGGCCAGAACTTTTCCAGCAGGGTCTGGATGATGCCGCGAAAGGCAATTTCCGCCATCACGGAAGCCACAAAGGGCAGGGTAATAATGAACGCCAGGCCGAAGGCCGGATTGTCCACGCCCGGCCAGGCCGGTGCGCTGCGCGTCAGGCCGTTGAAGGAAGCTTCCAGCACACTGATGCCCATGCCGGCGACGGTAGCCAGCAAGGCGAAGCCGTAAGCGCGTCCCCAGGGCACGCCGGCCGGATGTCGCAGCCGCAGGTCCCAGCGACCTTTGGCGAACCAGATGGCCAGTGCCAGCAAAGCCAGTGCCGGCAGCGGGAACCAGGGAATGGCCGGCGACACATTCGCATTCAGGGCGGCCAGCCCCTGGCACAGGCCAATGACCAGCGAAAAGAACACCAGTGCTGCTGCGACATTGCCTGACAGTCTGCCGTAACTCATGTCTCTGCTCCCCGCTTGGCGGTTGTTCACCTTCTGGTATGGTCGCATCCATGGACACACATGAAAAAGAAACTTTCCTGCAGACCTATCAGTGGGCACAGGACTGGAGCCAGTTACCGTGGGCCCACGATGAACCCACCCTGTTTTTGGCGGAAATATGCAAGCAACGGCCCCGGGGCAAGGCCCTGGATATTGGGTGCGGCGCGGGCACCGACTCGGTGTACCTGGCCCAGCAAGGCTGGGATGTCACCTCCCTGGACTTCGTTCCCAAGGCCCTGGAATTCACGCAGCAACGGGCGCGTGATGCCGGTGTGGATGTGACGCCCGTGGAGGCGGACATCACCCAGTGGCAACCTCCGCATGCCTTTGACCTGGTGCTGGATCATGGCCTGCTACACAACATGGACCCGGTGCGTTACGACGCCTATCGCGAGTGCATTGTGTCGGCCGTCGCTCCGGATGGCGATTTCGTGTTGCTGCACTGGCACCCGCTGTTTCCCGGGCAGCCCAGCGGCGAAGTGGGTCCCACGCGGGTGAGTCGCGAAGACATCAAGAAATTTTTCGCCCCCGAGTTTCAGGAACGTTTCTACGCGCGCGAAGAATTTGAAGACCTGCCCGACATGGTCGGTGGCGGCATGACCCAGGCTTATTACTGGTTTCGTCGTAACCAGGCCCACTGGCAGCCTGCCGAGCTGGTGGAGCAGGTGCGCAAGACCTTCGCGCGCAACAACTACGAGCCCGACACCGGATCAACGCCTGAGCTGCCGGCCGGCCGGCTGGCCAGGCTCATTGGGCCGGGGCGTTTTGGCATCACTCACACGGTGCCTGAGGATGCCGACGCGGCCGACCTGCTGGCGGAGTGGGCGAAAGCTGCCGGCGATGAGGTAGTCAGTCTGTTCCATCACTTTGCCAGCGACGAGCATTCGAAACTTTGCGGGGCCACGCCCAAGTGTCAGGTGTGCGACGTGAGTTTCTGCAAGCGGCTGCGCTATCGCTAGGTTGTTCTGGCACTGAGTCGACGCCGGATCGCCCGGACAATGGCTTTGCCCAGGGCGTATATCAGGATCACGTGGGCGCCGACCAGGGTGATCCATTTCGCGGCCGTCAGCGTGGCCGCGAGCCATGCCAGAAAGTCCAGGCGTGTATCGGCGTTCGCTACCAGCGCGATGCCAGCCACGTTTTCGGCCAGGTCCAGCAGGCCCGGCAGCAGGGCAGGCAGATTGAGCAATCGCCGGGGATGGCCCGCGGGGAAGGCACCGCGCAGGGCAAGACTGGTCGCGGTGACCAGCCACAGGGTGTAAGCCAGGGCCCAGCCGATATCCCAGCCGAGCCGAAACTCAATGTAGTCGCGTCGCCCGGCCTCCGGCCACGTCGGGATATGGGTGTAAAGCTCAGCGGGCGTATAAAAGAAATGTCGGTCCGGCCCGCCCCATTCACCCGCATAGCCGGCGCTGTCCTGCGCTTGCTGGGGCATGATGCTGGTCAGGAAAAAACCGTACAGGGCTGTGGCCGCCAGCAGGGTCCAGACACGCGAGGCCCGATGTAAGGTGGCAGAGAATGCAGCGGCTGACATAGACAAAACTCCGGGGCAGCAAGCCCGGGGATATTATCCGGTGCTAAAGGAGCGCTGGCCATGAGCAACCATCCACAGGACTTCCTGCCGGCCCAGGCCCACGATGCCATCGAGGCCCTCGGTGACGATGTGTGGTGGGTGCCCGGTACCATGCGCATGAACAAGTTGATGGGCGTGAGCCGCAACATGGTCATCGTGCGCAGCGGCGATGAACTGACCCTGCTCAATCCCATTCGCCTGGACGCCGCCGGTGAACAGCAGCTGGAACAACTGGGCCGCGTCAGGCACCTGGTCCGGCTGGGTTGTTTTCACGGTTGTGATGACGCCTATCTCAAGCAGCGCTATGGCGCCGAGTTCTGGTGCCAGGCCGACTCCCGGACTTACCCCGAGCCACCCTCGGATCATGTGCTGGCCGAAGACTGGCCGCTGCCCTTTCCCGATGCGCAGCTGCTGGTATTTCGGGAGGTGAAACGACCCGAGTGTGCCTTGCTGATCCGGCGGGGCGACGGGATACTCGTGACCTGCGACAGCCTGCAGCACTACACCAACTGGCAACGACACTCCCTGATTGCCCGCCTGGCCATGCCACTGATGGGTTTTTCCCGGCGTTTGCTGGTTGGGCCCCTCTGGCTGAAGTTCCAGACGCCGGCGGATAGCAGCGTCCGGCCGGATTTTGAACGTTTGCTGAAACTGGATTTCGACGCGCTGATCAGTGCCCATGGTGCGCCGCTGATGCAGGATGCAAAAAACCAGGCCAGGGGTGCCGTTGAGCGCGCCTTCGCCGACAAAGGAGCCAACAGATGAAGAAGCTGGATAAAAAGAAAGATGCCTGGCGCGAAGAGCTGGACGGGGATCGTTACGCCATCCTGTTTCAGGAAGACACCGAACGGCCGTGGACCAGTTCCCTGAACGATGAGAAGCGTGACGGCACTTTTGTCTGCGCCGCCTGCAAGCTGCCCTTGTTCGAAACAGACGGCAAGTTCGATAGCGGTACCGGCTGGCCGAGTTTCTTTCAGCCCCTGGACGAACAGAACATCGATACCACCAAGGACTACAAGCTGATCCTGCCACGCACTGAATATCACTGCGCGCGCTGCGGCGGGCACCAGGGGCATATTTTCAAAGACGGTCCGCAACCCACCGGTCTGCGTTATTGCAACAATGGCCTGGCCCTGGACTTTGTTCCTCGCGGCGAAGAGCTGCCGCCCCTGAAAGACTGACAAGGAAAACGCTGTCATGGGTCGAAAGATTCAGATTATTTTTCAGGTGTGCGGGCTGGTCATGCTGGCCCTGGTGGTGCTGCGGATTCGCAGTGGCGACTGGGCGCTGGCGAACTACCTGATGCTCGGGACAGCGGCGGTCTGTTGCCTGCTGGTTTTCGTGCGCTTCGTTTATATCTTCAATTACAGCTACGCGCTGGCGGCCATGTTGAACGGCGCGCTGCTAATCGTCGTGCAGCCTGGGCCGGTTACTTATCTGTTGGGTGGGGCGGCCTGCTTGTATGGCGCCCGGCTGTTCTGGTTCAGCTGGTCGCGGCAGCATCATCCATCCTATGCGTCGCGCATGGCGAACGTGATCCAGGCCGATGAAGCTATGCCGACGCCGGTGAAAGTCATCCTGTGGGTCAATTGCACCCTGTTGCTGACTTTTCACCTGATGGCGGTTTATTTCGCGACCGCCGCTACCAGCCTGTCTTTCGGCATTGTGCTGGGCGGCGTGATCATGCTGGCCGGCACGTTCATTGAGGGCCTGGCGGACTGGCAGAAACAGCAGGTAAAAAATGCGGCGTCGGACCAGCCCGTGCTCAGCGGGCTGTTCCGGCACATTCGCCATCCCAACTACCTGGGCGAGATCCTGCTGCAGGTGGGCCTGATCGTCGCGGGACTGGCGTGTATCGGCACCCTGGGCGAAGCTCTGGCCGTCATGATTGCGCCGGGTTACATCATCGTACTGATGATTGCCGAGTCACGACGCGTGGACACCACCCAGGAGACCCGGTACTGGGATCATGCCCAGTACCAGGCATGGCGTGCGCAGACCGGATCTTTGTTGCCCCGCTTCGGCGCGGCTACCAGGGAATCTTCGCCCCCCGGTGGTCCATGAAAGTACCGCTCATATCGAAGCCGTACTGATCGATCACATTAATCACGGCCTCGGCGCTGTCGGCCGGGGTCAGCAGACGCATGCGCACATTCGAGTTGCCCAGGGCTTCGCGCATCATGTCTGTGTTGACCGCGCCGGGTGAAATCAAGGCGACGGTGACGCCCTGCTTTTTCACGGCGTTTGCTACGGCGCGCATGCTCATGTTCAGGGCCGACTTGCTGGCGTTGTAGAACTGGATGGTGTCGCCGCGGATCAGCGTGATGGAACCCTGCACGCTGGTTATGGCGACGATTTTTTTCTGCTCGCTGGCGACCACGTTGTCTGCGAAGGCTTCTGCCATGCGCAGCGGGCCGGCCACGTTGGTATTCATCACGCGCTGGAGCAGATCAAAGTCATAGGTGCCGAACTTCTGCTGGTCGGGAGCGCCGAGAATGGCGGCGTTATTCAGCAGTACATCAATGGGTTTGCCTTTGTATTTTGCCGCCAGTGCATCCACCTGTTCTTGGTTCAGCACGTCTAGCTGCTCAACAGCGACCTTGTCGTACTCGGCGGCAATGGCATTCAGGTCGGCAGCCTTTTCGGGCTTGCGGGCCGTGGCAATCACGGTCCAGCCGCGCTTGGCGTAATTGCGCGCCATTTCCAGACCGATGCCGCGGTTAGCCCCGGTGATTAGCACCGTGCCGGTGATGTCCGTGCGCTTGGCCGGGTCCATCAGGATGTCTTCCGGACGCGGGGCGCGGCCGTGGCCGCCGGCGAGGGCTTCACCCACTAGGGCAAAAAGAGCCAGAAGAATCAGCCAGTTGCTGAAGGCCGGTATGCGCTTGGTTTTCATGCTGCGTGTGCTCCTGAGAAGCGGAATGGGCCGCTGTCGTCAACAGGCGCGCTACGCTACCAGAGGCTCGGCGGGCCGTCGTCAGCGTGGGTGGCTGACTCGCTTGCCGGGCCGCCAGTCGGGCAGCGGCCGGGCTTGGGGTTAAGATATGCCCCAGCTATGGGGGAGGTGATTGATGGCTCAGGAATTCGCTGACAAGCCCGCACTGGATCCGCACATCGCTTATTGCGGTCTGGATTGCTCCGGTTGCGACGTCTACCGCGCAACGGCCTACGACAGCGACGAGCTGCGCCAGGCCTATGCCGCCAAGGTCCTTGATCAGTTCAAGATCCAAGTGGAGCCGGCCAATGTGAACTGCCACGGTTGTCGTGACAATCGCCCGAAAAGCGGTTTCTGCGCCTGGTGCCAGGTGCGTTCCTGCGCCATGGAGCGCGGCTTTGAGAATTGCGCCGTCTGTCCTGACTATGCCTGCGAGAAGCTTGACCAGGTTCACGCGGCCATGATCAATGTGGGCAAGGCGGTGGACGGTGTGGCCAGCGCGAAGATTAATCTGGAAGCGATCCGTCGCGATCGCGGTTTGAGTTGAGGAAAAGCTGATGGCCGAAGCAACCAAACCGGGCGACTGGCAGATGCCCGACGGAGATTACGCTGGCGATGTGCTGGCCGCCGAGGCCTGGCAGGCCCTGTCGGGCGATCCGAAGGCCGTATTGATCGACGTGCGCACCCAGATTGAATGGACTCTGATCGGCAAGCCCAACCTGGCCGGCATCGACAAGGAACCGGTGTTTCTGCAGTGGCTGTCGGCCGGCGGCGTGAACAAGGACTTTTTGCCGGAGCTGGAAGCAGCCCTGGCAGAGCGCGGGGTCGCCAAAGAGGCACCGCTGTATTTCATGTGCCAGTCCGGTGGTCGTTCCAAGATGGCGGCCATGCAATTGACCGAGCGCGGCTTCACTGCCTGCTACAACGTGGCGGATGGCTTTGAAGGCGAACTGGACGATCATCGCCACCGTAACAGCGTCAACGGCTGGAAGGCCTCGGGCCTGCCCTGGTTCCAGACCTAGCGCGCCCGAGACTCGCTGGGCCTCGGCAGCGTTACATTCTGAAACAAGCCCGCCGCGCGGTGCGCGTACAATAGCTTCCCACCCAATCTCAGCCCAGGAGGCGGGCCGCCATGCTGCTCTACACCTTCACCATTACCCCGAATAACCGCAAGGTCGAAGCCTTCGTGAAGCATTTCGAACTGCCCGTGGATATTCACCACGTCAGTTTCAAAGACCGCGAGACCTCGACTCCTGAATACCTGGCCATCAATCCCATGGCCAAAGTGCCGGCCCTGGTCGACGGCGATCTCAAGCTCTGGGAATCCAATGCGATCCTGACTTATCTCGCAACAGTCTTTCCCCAGGCCAATGCCTTGCCCATGGATCCCAAGGGGCGCGCCGACGTGGATCGCTGGTTGCACTGGCAAAGCTGCCACCTGATGCCTGCCATGGGTGCGCTGAAACAATCTGACGAAAAAGATACCGACGCTGTGACGCCCTTGCTGAAAATTCTGGAAGGTCAGCTCGCCGATGGCCGCGAGTATTTACTGGGTGAACTGTGCGTCGCGGATTTTGCTGTCGCTGCGTATCTGATGACCAAGATGGGCCGCAAGCTCGACTACTCCGAGTGTCCTCATGTATTGGCCTGGCGTGACCGGGTGGAGAGTCTGGACGGTTTTGTCGCCACCCAGGTGAAGATGCCGCCGCCGGCCCAGGCCGCCGGTTGATTCGTGCCTACCCTGGAGCAACTCGAAGAACGCAAGCGCGAACTGGAGGAGCGCCTGGCCGATGGTGACCTGACCGCTGAAGCGGCCCTGGACCGCCTCGACAAAGCCATCCGTGCCCGCACCCTGGACGTTCAGTACGCGCGCAAGCGCCACGCCGTAGTTAAGGAAGCGGTGCAGGCCGGCTTGCCCCTGGATGAAGCCCGCAAGCGTCGCAGCGAGACGCAGCTTAAGCGGCTGGCCAAAGCCCGCGCCAAGCGCCCCCTGAATCGTTTTTGATTCCCACCTCGGCGATTCACGCAGCGCCTGCGGATTGGGCTCCGACCCTGAAGGAACGCGCGCGTGCCGGCCCGACTGAGCCTGACCGGGCTGCCCTGCTCGAGGCTTTTCGCGCCCACAGCGAGTTCTATGCCCGGCGCATCGGCGGAGCCGACTGGTCCGGTGTGCCGCCCCTGGAAAAAGCCGAGGTGGCAAACGTTCCGGTCGATCCGGCAATTGATGTGCAGGCAACCCGCACCTCCGGTACCACGGGTTACCAGGTCACCATCTGCAACAGCACCAGCGAACGGGAATTTCGGCGCGCCCTGTTATATCGGCCCCAGCTTTTTTATGCCCTGCCTGACGAGGTGACCCAGGTCGTGTTTGTCGATGGCGAGGGGTGCGCCAGCCCGTCTGATCCGCCCAAGTGGTTTCAGTATGGCGGCCGGGTTTACCAGACCTGGTTCTGCGGCGTGGCGGCGGACCCCGGCGCCATCTGGCAGTTGCTCATCACCCTGCGACCCCAGCTGGTCCGTGGCATCGCCAGCGGTATCGTGCGTTTTATCGAGAGCTTGGCGGCGCCGTTGAAGGATATCGGCGTGCAAATCGTCGGGCCCGGCGGCGAATACCTGTTACCCGAATGGCGGGACCTGATCACCGATGCCTTTCGCGCCCGGGTACTGGATCGCTACGGCTCCACAGAAACGGGCGCCTTGGCCTGGCAATGTCCCCATTGCGACCGGTACCACGCCAATGTGGATGAGATTTTGCTGGAAGCTGACCCGGGCGGTTTGCTGGCCACCCCGCTGTTTGTGAGTTCGCAGCCTTTGCTGCGCTATAGGCTGGGGGATGTCGTGGCGTGGGATACCAGGGCGGCGGACTGTGTGGTGCAGCTGCCGACCCTGACGATCACCCGGGCCCGGCGTGACGACTGGATTACCGATGGTCAGGGCCGGCGACTGTCGCCCCTGGGCTTTCAGTTCGAAGAACTACCGGGTCTCAAAGCCTGGCGACTGCACCAGCAGGCCGACGGCGGCCTGCAACTATTTTTCGAGGCCGAAGCTGCCGACAGCCTGCGCGAGGCCTTGGCTGCGGCGCTCACAGCCGCCGTCCCCGGCCGGCCCGTTGAACTGATCGAAGGGCTGTGGAAGCTGGAGCGGGGCGGCAAGTTCAAGCGAGTCAGCTCCGATCTGTCGCCGGCAACGAATCCTCCCAGATGAAAATCTCCGTGGTGATTCCAGCCTGGAACGAAGAGCAGTTGCTGCCCGCCTGCCTGGAGTCCGTGCGCATGGCCTTTGCCGCTCGGCCTGACCTGGCCCCCGAAGTCATCGTGGTGGATAACAACTCGACGGACGGCACAGCGGCTATTGCCGAGGCGGCCGGGGCGCGGGTGGTGTTTGAAGAGCAGAACCAGATCGCTCGGGCCCGCAATGCCGGGGCCGCCGTGGCCACCGGTGAGTGGCTGCTGTTTCTGGATGCCGACAGTGCCCTGAGCACGGGACTGGCCCGGGAAATCCTCGGGGCGATCAATGCCGGTGACATGGTGGCCTGCGGCAGCACCATGCATATGCGCGGTCTGCCCTGGTGGGCTCGCGGCCTGATGCGCACCTGGAACGGCGTGTCACGCCTGTTCAAGTGGGCGGCGGGTTCCTTGCTGGTTTGCCGCAGGGATGCATTTCGCACCGTGGGCGGCTTCAGTCACGAGTTGTATGCCGCCGAAGAAATCGATTTGAGCCGCCGCCTGAAAGGCTGGGGCAGAACCAGGGGCTTGCGCTTTCGCATCCTGTCCCGGCACCCGCTGGAGAGCTCGCCGCGCAAGCTGCAACTGTATTCGCGCCGCGAGATTTTCAGCCAGTTAGGCCGACTGCTGCTGCATCCCTTTCGCTCGCTCCAGAGCCGCGCGGCCCTGGGCCTGTGGTATGACGGCCGGCGCTAGAGGGTCGGAATCGTGTCCAGGATCCAGTTCCCTGTGGTGCGGCGTTCCGGACACGGGATGGCGTAGGCCACGTCGTTGCGGGTCTCTTCCAGTTCTTTCACGTTGATACGCCAGCCCTTGCTGTCCCACTCACGCAAAAACTCACGGTAGCGAACCAGCGGCCGGTCTGCCGGCACCAGCAATTCCTTGGTGGTGTTATGGGGCGTCGTCACCGGGTTCAGTTCTACCAGCACATCGATGTCTTCCTGGGCGATTTCCATATTGACGCTGACCAGGCGTTCATCGTTCTTATCTTCCAGCATGAAGTGGCGCATGTTCACAAAGAAGATGCGTGTGCGTTGCTGGTCAATGGGTGCCTCGAAGAAATACTGGTGGAAAATATTGTCTTTGGAGAATTGCAGCCAGGTCACCAGCTGGTTAGGGCCCAGGTGTCCCGAGCCGCCCCGCAGATATTCCACATCACGCTCGATCGCGCCTGCCAACAGGGCCGTGTCCGCTTTCTCGTGAATGAAGGGGATAATGAATTTGCTGCCCCAGTCCGTCATGGGCTCAACGTCGATGGGCTTGTTACGGAAATCCTGGCGCATGCCCGGCGCACCCTGTTTGGGATGCACGAATTCGTTGTGGGCCGGATCCAGGCCGTTTTCTACCGAGCGTTCGTAGTAATAGTCCACCTCAAAGACTACGAGCCGGTTGGCGCGCCAGTC
>CAKZWQ010000033.1 GCA_937921935.1 uncultured Gammaproteobacteria bacterium
ATGTCCGTCCAGGCTCGATTGCAGTAATCGGCAGACGGATTATTCGTGTTGCACGGGCCGACTATCCCCCCTAGATGCGGACGATTCGACCAACTCCACGGCGGGCTAAACTTAACGCGGGTACAGCGTGGTGGCAAGCAGCCTTTAGCTCGCCAGGGGGAGTGGTATTCGGGCAGGGCCTTCGGGGGCGTCGCTGGCAGCTAGGATCGGGGCAAGGCTGCGCCGACGAAATCGTCTTTAAGCCAATGAAAGCTCAACGACTTTTTATTCTGCGTGCCGAAGGCACCGGGTCTGCTGCCGCAGAATCGCGGGTGGCGGGGGTGCTAACTTTCGCACACAAATGAGTCGGCGTTTACCTGTTGGTCGCCCAGCCGGGGTTTGCCCGTCGCGTTGATCAGGATTGTCCGCGCGGGTTCCGCGTTCGGCCCATCGCAGAGGTGGAACTGACCGACATTTTCAGTCGTGCTGTCCACCATCACCTGGCCGTTGGGCCGGTAGCTGAGGTAAGCATCAAATTCAAGGCTGTCCAGGGTCAGTTGCGCGGCCAGCGGGGGTTCGGCCAGCAGCAGGCCGTCGGGCCCCGGTTGATGGGTCTGGGCTGCATCCACAAAGACGATCCAGCCCTGTTCCCAGTTGCTCTGGGTGCAGCTTTGCTGGTCTGTGCTGGGGCAAATGGTGACGGACTGGTTACGCATCATGGCCGCGCTGCGGGCCACATGCAGAGTGCCGACGAGCTGGTTGGTTGCGGCCGCCCGGCGCTCCTCGGAGGCCGTCTGTGAAAAGCCGCCAACAGACAGGGAGATAGCGATGCCTGCAATGGCCGCAGTGGCCATGAGTTCGGCCAAGGTGAAACCTGCTTGTTGTGTCCTGCCCATGGCCACGATCCCTGTGCCCTGAATACACTTGTTAATTAATCCTAGAGCGACAGCCCCGCGCTTGCGGTGATCCGCGTCACACCGGGGGCAGGTGAGCCGTTATGCTTGGCTAATGGAAGCCAGGCCTGAGGTCGAGAACACACCGGCTGCCCGCCGCGGTTTTAGTGGCGCGCAGGTCGCCCTGATCGTCCTGGTCTTTATTGGGGTGACCATCGGGGCCACCCTGTGGGTGGCGCGCACCTACTTTTTCCCCCAGCCCTTCCAACCGGTGCAGCTGAGCGCGCAGGAGGACGCCCGACTGAATGCCAAATTGCGCCGGCTGGATATCGGGGTCGCCGAGCCCGATGCCGGCGATGCCGACAGTGACTGGTTGCGACCGGAGCCTTACTCCGAGGCGGGGGCATCCCGCGAAGTTCGGCTGAGCGAGCGAGAGCTCAATGGCTTGCTGGCGCGCGACCCGCAGCTGGCTGAGCGGGTGGCGGTTGACCTCTCCCGGGATCTGGCCAGCGCGCGGGTGCTAATCCCGGTTGATCCGGATTTCCCCCTGCTAGGCGGCCGGACCCTGCGCGTTGCGGCCGGTCTGCAGCTGGCCATGCAGGCCGACCGGATTGCCATCACGCTGCGGGGCGTCAGCATCATGGGGATTCCCGTGCCTTCGGCCTGGCTCGGCGGGCTTAAGAACCGGGACCTGGTGGCGGAGTTTGGCGGCGACCCGGGTTTCTGGCGCAGCCTGGCCGACGGTATTGAAGATCTGCGAATCACGGACGGGCAGCTGGTAATGCAACTGCGCGAGTAGTCGCATTAGCCGATCAAAACCACATGCCCCAGGGCCAGCGCAGTTCCGTGTCGCGAGCGGTATAGATCTGGCCCGCCGTGGTGCCGTCGTCAAGGCAGTCCAGTATCAGTCTGGCCAGATCAGCTCGCGTGATAACGCCCAGGGCCGTCGCGTCCGGGGTCAGTTCGCCGTTGCCCGTGGGCCGGGCGCTTTTCAGGCTGCCCGGTCGGATAATGGTGGCGTCAAGGCCCAGCCCCAGCAGGTGGTTCTCGGCCTGGGTTTTCAGGGCCATGGCATCTTTCAGAAAAAACCGGGCGATCCAGGGTGCCGCGGATTCGCTGTCGCCCGCGCCGATGGTAGAGACCATGATTACCCGGTTTACGCCCTCGGCTTTGGCGGCATCGAAGACGTTGCGGTTGCCCAGGTAATCGGGCGGCGTGTCGCAGCCGAAGCAGCCCAGGCTGGTGACCACGGCTCGATAGCGGGCGCTGGCCATGGCCTTGTTCACTTCCTCTGCCTGCAAGGCATCGCCGACGACATAGCGAACATTGAGGCTTTCCAGGGCGCTGCGGTCTGAGGCGGGCCGCACAAACACGGTCACCAGGTCGCCGCGCGCATCCAGCAGCCTGGCCAGTTCCAGCCCCGTGTTGCGGGTGGCGCCAAATATCAGGATCCCGCCGTCCGGGCGCTGAATTTGCTCCAGGCTTGCGGTGCGCCTCAGCTTGGTGTGCTCGCTGCTCGCATTGCCCCACATGACCTGGCCGCTGGCGTCCTGGTAACGGCCGAGAAACCAGAACTCGTCGGGTCGAATGACGACTTCATCATCGGCCGTCAGGGTCTGACCGGCCATTTCGATCTGGCACAGGCCGATGCTGCCCCGGACCTCGCTGCCATCAGCCGCAGCCCGGAGGAAAAAGTCGCAGCCCGGATCCCACTCAAAGTCATCCAGGGTCAGATTGGCCAGGGAGCCGGGTTGCAAGTGAGCGTTGTAGTGCCGGGCGGGATCTTTGAAATTCAGCTCGCGCTCGCGGATCGCGCCGCTGGCTTCATCGCGGAAAAACTGCAGCACGCCATTGCGCCAGATCCGGTCAGGGTCCGTCGAGCCGTCCACGGAAGCCTGCTGGTACACCGTGTAGCCGGGGATTTCAGGCATCTGCACCGGCACAAATAGCTGGTACATCTCCCGGTGCTTAAGGGCATCGGGTACCTCCTGGGCTACATCCGCGGCGACCTGGGCCCGGGAGTCATAGCCTCCCTGCACCCAGGCTCGCACTAGGGACAGGGTTTTCTCCATGGCAGCGTCGGCGTTCTGCGCCGGGGCAGGCGGGGCGGTGATCAGTCCCAGCAGAAGCAGAATCGGCAGTAGACGCGGCATGGTCGGCATCCTCAGTATGTTCGCCCATTATCTAAGCGGCTGGCCTTAGCGCAATGG
>CAKZWQ010000034.1 GCA_937921935.1 uncultured Gammaproteobacteria bacterium
TCAGCCAACAAGCCTGCCGGTTCGTCAGCAGGGCATTGTGCTGGTGCTATATGCCATTGGCATGTTTGCCATGCTGATCGTCGGCGGGCTGGCATTGGATGGCGCTCATGCCATGCTGAACAAGAACCGGCTGCAGACCACGGTGGATGCCGCCGCACTGTCGGCAGCAAAGACCCTCGACCAGACGGCCGATACGGCGCAGGCACAGACTGCTGCGCTGGCCATGATCGCCAGTAACGCAGATAACCTGGGAAACCGGGAACTGGCAACGGCCTATGCGAGCGGGAATGGCGATATCAACGTAACCGTTGAGTTTTCCGCCACGGTTGCGCCCTTTGCGGCGGGCAGCCTGCCTGCCAACTATGTACGGGTTCGGGCCGAGAATTTCACCATGTCAGCATGGCTCGTCCAGCTCATGGGTATGGATGAAAAAATTGTCGCCGCAACCGCAGTTGCGGGGCCATCACCCACCCTTGGGGCGTCCTGCAAGCTGGTACCGCTAATTGTCTGCGGCGATCCTGACCAGCCGCCCAGTCCGACGGACCCCACAGCACCCATCTGGGGTTACGAGCGGGGTGACGTGCACGTGCTCAAGGGGGGGTCTGACAGTGGCGGCCAAAAAGGTCCCATCGGGCCTGGTAGTTTCCAGCTGGCCAGACCCGGTGATGCGAGCGGCAGCTACGACCTGGCTCAAGGTCTTGCCGGAGGATCCGAAAACTGCAGTAACGTCGGTGATTCGATTGATACCGAGCCCGGAAATAAAGTTGGACCCACGGTTGCAGGCATCAATACCCGCCTTAATAAGTATCCCGGGTTCATTTTCCCAGGTGATTATCCACCAGATGTGGTCACCGAACAGCAGGAGTCTGAGCTTCAGGTTGACGACAGTGGGGTGATTACCCTGGAAGATGCGACCGGCACCCGCGTCCCAGTAAACAGCGCAGCTGACCTAGATTTTAATTATCAGGATTACTCCGATCGTTTGAAGGCGAAGAACTATGACCTTCAGCCGGATCCCATTGGGCCGGCGGCCTTGGATCGGCGCAATATGCCCATCTACATCGCTAACTGCGAAGCTAAGAATACTGGCCAGAGTACCCTGCCGATTCTTGGTTTTGGATGCTTCTTCCTGCTTCAGGAAGCTATTCAGAATGGGACTGAAGCTGAGCTTTACGGCGAATTCCAGACGGAATGCCCGATTGATGGCGTCTCTGGTAATCAACCGACGACGATTCCGGGCCCTTATCGTATCCAGCTCTACAAAGATTCCGGTAGTTACGACTCTTGAGGACTCGGGTGAATGCTTAAAGGACTCAGCAGTAATAAAAAGCAGCGCGGTGTGGCGGCGATCGAGTTTGCGGTCGTTCTGCCCGTGTGTCTGTTTCTTTTTCTCGCTGTCGCTGAGTTCGGGCGGGCGATCATGCAGTACAACACCCTGACCCGCACGGTCCGGGATGCGACTCGTTTCGCGTCTTCAGCTGCTATAAAGGGACAAACTCAGATCGTCACTATCGATGACCAGCTGATTACCGATGTAGGGAATGTGGCCGCTTATGGCGTGCCGGCTGGTAGTGCAACGTCGCTGCTGCCAGGCCTCGTGCCGGCAAATTTCAGCATTGCTGAAGACGGCAGCGGCGTAATCACCGTGACAGCCACTTATCCCTATCAGCCTTTGCTCGGCGCCGTGTTACCGCAGGTCATGCAGTCGGGCACCGTGACCAGTGCTTTCACCATGCGTGCTCAAGCGACCATGAGGGCCTTGTGATGACGAAGTTCCAGAAAGGCACGACGACCGTTGAGTTTGCCATCGTCGGCAGCGTTGCCATGCTGGTGTTGCTGACGGTGATCGAGTTCAGCCGCGTCCTGTTTGTGGTGAATGCGTTGGGCGAAGGTGCCCGTCGGGGTGCCCGGATGGCCATTGTTTGCCCGATCAACGATCCGGCTATCGCCCAGACCTCAATTTTCAGTCGTTCCGGCGGCAGTAATGCCAGTCCTGTGATCCAGGACCTGACTACGGCCAATGTATCGGTTCAGTATCTGGATCAGGCTGGGGAAATTGTGGCTAACCCTGCGGGTAGTGAGGGGTTCCTGGATATCCGCTATGTGCGGGTCAGTATCGAGAATTTTCAGCATCAGCTGGTGCTGCCAATACCCATAGGGCCGATCACCTTGCCCAGCATGCCCACGACTTTCCCTCGCGAGAGTCTCGGCGTGCCCCGGGCCGAGGCGGTTCAGCCCTGCTAGGGGCCAAGGGTATTGGTTAATAACCGGTTTGAAAGGATGGTTAGAGCGCAATGAGTAAGCAACTGAATCTGTTGATCAGCGGCCGTAACAGGGAAGCTCTGGAGCAATTGCAGGAGATCTGTGATTTGCCCGGCTTTGCTGTGGAAATCAAGCACATCAGCAATGGTCACGCTGACCCGCTGTATGGTGTTCTTGAATACCCGGACATACTGCTTTTTCATATGGGCCAGGCTGATCTGGAGGAATTGCAGTGCCTCGTGGATCGGCCCGCAGAGGCAAGACCGCCGATCGTTGTCGTCGGTCCCTCCGGCGACACTCGCCTGATGCGCGCCGCCATGAAGGCCGGCGCACGGGATTTTCTAGAGGATCCCGCGAACAAGGACGAACTGCAGGATGCCTTGTTGCAGTTCCAGCGCGAGCAGCGACAGGCTGGCGGAGCCCGTGGAGGCAAGCTCACGGCGGTTGTCAGTGCCAAGGGCGGAGCCGGCGCCTCGTTTTTGTCGGTCAATCTGGCTCACATCATGGCGTCGCGCTCCCATCTTGAGACTGCGCTGGTCGATCTGGATCTCCAGTTCGGTTCGCTGGCCCAGTACCTGGACCTGCATCCTGAAAGCGGCCTTATGCGGGCTTTGGATATGGCTGACAACCTGGATGCCGTTGCGGCCGATGCCTGCATGGCCAAGCATGCCAGCGCCTTGTCTCTGCTGGCGCCGCTGGAGGACGAAATCGTTCTCAGCCGGGATGTATCGCCGGAGCGACTGAGCCGGATACTCGAGCTGCTAAAACACAATTACGACCGCGTCGTCGTGGACCTGCCGCGCCAGATCGACGAGCTGAGCGCAATGGTCTATGAGCACGCCGATCAGGTTCTTCTGGTCATGCAGCAAGAGCTCGCCTGCCTGCGCGATGGTGTTCGACTTCGGCAGTTGCTGACTTGCGAGCTGGGAGTCCCGACCGAGCGGATCATGGTTGTTGTGAATCGCTACGACAAGGATCTGCCGGTTGAGATCAAGGATATCTGCCAGAGTCTGAATGTTGACCGCAGTGACGTGATGGTGGTGCCTAATCACTATCGCAGTGTGGCGGAGAGTATCAATGTTGGTATCCCGATGAGCGATTACGCCAAGTCCTCTTCTGTCACCAAATCAATTGTTGCCCTTGAGGCTATGTTGGGCGGGCAGACCTCCCAGGATGAAAGCGCGGGCATTTTTTCCCGAACCCTGCAAATGATGCGAGGCTGATCCGATGTCAATAAGCGCAAGCAATGTTGCCGAAGAGAAGAATGGGACGCGTCCGTCCCTGTTTCGTCGTGGTGCAGGGGGCGAGGAGCAGCTGAGTGATATGCTGCGGCCGCTGACTGCCAAAGAGAACGACTGGAAGATCCGGATTTATTCACGTCTGCTGGACGTGATGGACTTGTCGCTGATCGGGACGCTGCCTGAAAAGGAAGCCCGCTCGCAAATCCGGGAGCTGTCTGCGCGCCTGTTGAATGACGAATCCGCGACGCTGAGCATGGAGCAGCGGCAGCTGGTGATCCGGACCATCGAGAACGAGGTCATGGGTATGGGGCCCCTTGAGCCCCTGCTGGCCGACAAGAGTGTGTCGGACATCCTGGTGAACGGGCCTAAGCAGGTCTATGTAGAGCGCCGCGGCAAGCTGGAGATGACGGAAGTCTCCTTCAATGACGACCAGCACCTGATGAACATCATTGACCGCATCGTATCCGCTGTCGGCAGGCGCATTGATGAATCCTCACCCATGGTGGACGCCCGGCTGAAGGACGGCTCCCGGGTCAACGCCGTGATCCCGCCCCTGGCGCTGGATGGTCCCATGTTGTCCATTCGACGCTTTGCCGTTGAGCTGCTGGGGATGGCGGATCTGGTTGACCTGGGCTCTATTAGCCAGGAAGTGGCCGATGTGCTGTTGGCCATCGTCAAATCACGTATCAACGTGCTGGTGTCCGGGGGTACGGGCGCCGGCAAGACCACCATGCTGAATATCCTTTCCGGCTTTATTCCGGAAACGGAGCGCATCGTCACCATCGAGGATTCTGCTGAACTCCAGTTGCAGCAGCCTCATGTGGTCCGCCTCGAGACAAGGCCTTCTAATATAGAAGGCAAGGGCGAGGTAACCGCCAGGGACCTCGTGCGCAACAGTCTCCGGATGCGGCCGGAGCGCATTATCGTCGGCGAGGTGCGTGGCGCCGAGGCGCTGGACATGCTCCAGGCCATGAATACCGGCCACGATGGCTCCCTGACCACGATTCACGCCAATACCCCGCGCGACGCTCTGGGCCGGGTGGAGAACATGGTGTCTATGACCGGTATCCAGTTTCCGTCCAAGGGTTTGCGGACGCAGATTGCTTCCGCGATTCAGGTGGTTCTGCAGATTGAGCGCCACGAAGATGGTCGCCGGCGATTGGTGAGTTTGCAGGAAATCAATGGCATGGAGGGCGACATCATTACGATGTCGGAGCTCTTCAAGTTCGAACGCACCGGCATGGATGAAGACGGCAATGTGCTGGGTTCACTGAAGGCAACGGGCATCATTCCGAGCTTTCACAAGCAGCTGCAGGCCAAGGGTATAGACCTGCCTGTCAGCGTCTTCAACACGCACCTGGGCTGACAGGGAGAGCTGAAATGTCTGAAGGGATGCTCATATTCATCGTGATGGTCTTTACGGCAGTGTTTTTGCTGTCGCAGGGCATCGTGGTACCGGTTTTCGGTGAAGGCAAAAAGGTCAGGCAGCGGCTTAAGCAGCGCCTGGGCGAAATCGATGCGAAAACCAATCAGGAGAGCCTGTCTTCTCTGCTCAGGGAGAAATATCTCCGTGAGCTATCACCACTGGAGCGGCGACTGGAAAGTCTGCCAGCCATGGACACGCTGGCCGGCATTATCGAACAGGCGGGTCACAAGATTCTGGCTTACCGGCTGATTGTGCTTTCTATTGTCCTGGGCCTGGCAGGTGGCATCACGGCCTATATCATGACCCTCTCCTTGTTATGGGCCGGTGCGGGCGCGATCGTCGGTCTGGTTGTTCCGGTGGCCAAGATGCTGAGGGACCGGAAGAATCGAATCGAGCTATTCGAGGAGCAACTGCCGGACGCGATTGATTCGATGAAACGAGCGCTGCGAGCGGGTCATCCGTTTGGGGCAGCTCTCAAGCTGGTGTCCGAAGATCTGGATGATCCGGTGGCCCGCGAATTTGAGTTGACCTTCGCTGACATTAATTATGGCAACGACTTGCGTCGGGCCATGCTGGGGCTGCTGCAGCGGATTCCCAGCCTGACGGTTATGGCGCTGGTGACGGCTGTACTGGTTCAGAAAGAGACCGGCGGCAACCTGGCGGAGATTCTGGAGCAGATCAGCAGCGTCATTCGCAGCCGCTTCAAATTCTACCGGCGCGTCACAACGCTCTCCGCGGAGGGGCGTTTGTCCGCCTGGATTCTGACTATGGTGCCTTTTGCCCTGTTCGCGGTGATCACCTATACGACGCCAGAGTATTTGCCGGTGTTGATGGACGATCCGATAGGCAAGCAGTTGGTGATCTTTGGTTTCGTAATGATGATTTCCGGCATCTTCTGGATCCGCCAAATCATCCGTATTGACGTATAGGTGCTGGCATGGATTCAATCTTAAGTCTGATCGGAGCCTGGACCGGTAATGTCCAGTCCCAGCAGTTTGTGTTTATCTTGCTGGTGGCAGTGACCATTTCAGTGCTAGCGCTGGGTCTGTCGTTTGTGTATCTCGGCGCCACAGACCCTGTACGCAGACGCCTGGCGAGCGCAGGTGGCGAGTTCGAGGAAGGTCCGTCCGAGGGCCGCATGATGGTGACTATCAATTCAGTGACCGGGCCCATATCCCACTGGGTCATCCCCCGTGCAGATGAGGAAACCTTTCGGATTCGCAAGGTTTTGACGCACGCCGGTTTCCGCGCGCCCACAGCTTTGCAGAATTTTTATGTCATCAAGGCCGTATTGATGATCCTGCTGCCGTTGCTGGTTATTGTCGTGACGCGCTGGTTGCCGGAGTTGACGCTTTTTCAAGTGACCTTGTATGTAGGTATTGCCGCCGGTGTTGGTCTCATCGGGCCCTCATATGTGCTCGACAAGTTGCTGGCCAAGCGCTTGCAGAAACTCCGGGTCGCTTTCCCGGATGCTCTTGATCTTCTGGTGGTCTGCGTCGAGTCAGGTCTGGGTCTGGCGGCTGCCATTCAGCGTGTTGCCGACGAGCTTGAAGTCAGCCACCCTGAACTCGCCACCGAACTATCCCTGGTCAACGCTGAAATACGTGCCGGCGTCGAGCGTCCGCGCGCGCTGCGTAACCTGGCAGACCGCACAGGCCTGGACGACATTCGCGGCCTGGTCAGTCTGCTTGTGCAGACTATGCGCTTCGGCACCAGCGTTGCCGATGCACTAAGGGTTTACTCGGAAGAATTCCGCGACCGACGGATGCAAAAGGCGGAAGAAGAAGCGGCGAAAATCAGCACCAAGCTGATTTTTCCACTGGTTTTTTGCCTGTTTCCGTCATTTTTCACTGTCGCCATTGGCCCGGCGGTCATCAGGCTCATCGGCGTCTTCAAATACTTTCAGTTCTGACGGTCTATCGGCGACGCTAAGTGTGATCCAGTACTCCGACGCCACGCGGAGAGGGCGCCAGAATGGTCCTGTTATTAAGTCAGATGGCCTGGCGTGAATTACCGGATATCCACAATGTCGAAGCTTCTGCTGGCCTGCATCGGGGCCTTGCTGCTCGGTGCGTGTGCGACGGGACCCGCCTCATCGTCCAAGGAAATTGATCCACAAGCTGAGTTCCTGGCTGCCTTCGATGGGCTGGAGCCGGAGGAGATCATCCGGGCGGGGGATCTGGCGGCTGCACAGGGCGAATCAGAGCGGGCACTGTTTATCTATAACCAGGCTGTCTTGCTGGAGCCCTCGGCCGATACCTGGTACCGAATTGGTCAGGTCTATGTGGTCATGGGGCAGAAGACCCAGGCATGGCAGGCTTATGCGAGGGCCTTGCAGGAAGACGCTGAGTACGCCCCGGCGCACGAAGAAATGGGCTTGCTGCATCTGTCCATGAAACAGGCTGCACCGGCAGCCAAGCATCTGCAGAAGGCGGTTGAGTTCGATACGACTCGCTGGCGTGCCCATAACGCTCTGGGTGTGCTGGCCGATGTGGATAAGAACTACGTGCTTGCTATCGATCATTACAACGCGGCCCTGGACGCAAACCCGGGCTCGGCCATGCTGCTGAACAACTTGGGTTATTCCTACTACCTGTCGGGCAACTATGAGCAGGCCGAAGTTCATCTGCGCATGGCAGTGGGTCTGGACCCTGACTATATGCCGGCAGTTGCTAACCTTGGCCTGTCCTATGCTCGCCGCGGCGAATACGATGAAGCCGTCGAGATTTTGCGGACGGCCATGGAAAAGCGGCAGGCCTACAACGATGTGGGCTTTATTGCCTATCACAACGGGGATCTGGATGATGCGGCGTGGCTGTTGACCGAGGCGATCCGCATCTCGCCCAACTACTACGAAACAGCGCGCAAGAATTTGCGCCAGGTTCGCAAGGCAATCGTCAACGGCAAGCGCGATCCGTCCGAGTCCGACAACACGCTAATGGCAGATGAGAATCCAGCCAAACCGGGCACCGTGGCATACAGGACAGTCGATACCGCCGCTCTGAATGTCAGGACCGCCGCCAGCCCCCAGGCACCCATTGCGGCCCAGCTGGCCCGGGGCGTTGAAGTCGAAGTGATGTATGAACTCGGCGAGTGGGCCTTTGTGGAGTTCTGGCGCTCCAGTGACAACGGCCGTCAGGCCGGCTGGGTCATGGCCGGCTATCTTTCTGCTGTTGTTCCCGATGCCGCCACCGCTGGACAGGCCCGGGTCAGCCAGGAGCCGGGCATCGCCGTCTCCGCTCCCTGAGCCCCGTATAGCGGCTCCCCGGCCCTTGTCGGGCTTATGTCGCACGCTTATCGGGTCTGCCTGAACCGACCTTGAAATCTGCCTCCTGGATCACATCAGCCGCTTGGCTTGTCCGCTAGGGTGGTTACTAATAAGGAGGATTGAACCATGTTCTGGCTCATTCTATGGCTGGTAGTTTCTGTACCCTTTGCGCTGCTGCTTGGTGCATTTATCTCAGCGGGTAGCAGCAGTTGGAGTCCGCCTCGCGAGACAGGCGAGTTCGGCTCAGAACTCCACGACCAAACCATCATCGGCTAGCCACTCCGGGCGCCGTTTCGCCGGCCCCAAACTGCGGTTAGCCTGGCACGCTGTCGCGCTGTGAACCCCAGCCGCCCGCCGGCGTTACCTTAACTGCCCTCTGTTATTCGGCTCCTCGCAGGAGTGACTGGGGTGGTTGATGTCTCTAAACATTACACCGGCGTAATCATCCAGAAAGGCTGGGAATAGGCGTTGATGCCTATAGTGAACCCACTTGATCGGGTTCCCCCTTTGCCCGGTCTTCCCCGGAAAAACCCCGTTCCTCCAGCGGGGTTTTTCATTTGCGGGCATTTCAGCCACAAACAGCTGACGACCCGAGCCAGCGCCGCGCCCATGATCCACGGCAGTGATTGCCAGGTTATCCAGGCCCTCGCTATGGACGGCCACAGCGTCCGCAAAATCCGGTGCAGCGCCAACTGGGATGACTGGCGGTAAGACTGCCACGAGTTCCGTCAGAGCCGGCCCCCGAATCCTATGTCCTATGGCCTAATGTCGGCACGTTCAGAGAGCCGTTAACGCTTTTATCAGCCAGCAGGCCAAGGGCGGCTATTTAAGCCCATAGGCGGCAGCCTCTCAGATCGGTAAACTCCGCCTCGTTGTTGTCGCGAGGGTCTGTAGGGCAGTCCGCTCGTGAGTTGTACCGGAAGTTGTACCAAATCGAGGCAGAGCGGAAATGGAATCCCTTGCCAATCAATGGCATGAGTGGCCTATACGAATCTATTACGAAGATACGGATGCCGAAGGCGTCGTGTATTTTGCGAATTACCTGAAATTCATGGAGCGTGGCCGCACGGAGTGGCTGCGCAGCCGGGGTATCGAGCAGGATGCCCTGCGCGAGGACGATGGCATTTGTTTCGTGGTGACTGAAACGGACCTGCGCTTTCGCCGGCCGGCCCGTTTTAATGACCAGCTCGTTGTGTGCACCCGCCTGACCCAGCTGGGTCGTGCCCGCTTCAAGCTGGACCAGAATATTCATCGCTTGCAGGACCGTGAAATGCTGGTCACCAGCTGTTGCGTTGCGGCCAGCGTTTCGGCCGACAAACTGATGCCGGTCAGGATGCCGGCCGGGCTGCGCGCCGCGTTGCCCGAGGGAAAGGAATAATGAGCGGAAATCTGTCGTTTTTAGAACTCATCTGGTCGGCCAGTCTTGTGGTTCAGCTGGTGATGCTGCTGTTGCTGGCCGCCTCGGTCTTTTCCTGGGCGATTATTTTGCGCAAGCGCGGGATCCTGCGGCAGGCGGTGGCCGGATCCAACAAGTTTGAGAAGAATTTCTGGTCTGGGGGCGACCTGACGGAGATTTACCAGGAAATCACCCGCGGCGGCGAGGCACCGGCGGATATGGCCGGTGTGTTCGAGGCCGGCTTTCGTGCCTTCCGCCGGCTTACCCAGCAAAGCGGTGTCTCTCCCGGCCAGGTCGTGGAGGGCGCGCAGCGGGCCATGCGGGTCGCCCAGACGCGGGAAATGGATCGGCTGGAAGAAAATCTGGCCAGCCTGGCCACCATCGGCTCGACCAGTCCTTATGTGGGCTTGTTCGGCACCGTCTGGGGCATCATGAATTCCTTCACGGCTTTGGGTAACGTGCAGTCGGCGACCCTGGCCATGGTGGCACCGGGTATCGCCGAAGCCCTGATCGCTACCGCCATGGGCCTGTTCGCGGCCATTCCCGCGGTTATTGCCTACAACCGTTACGCCGATAAGGTCACCCGACTGGAAGTGCGTTACGACACTTTCGCTGAAGAATTCGCCACCATCCTGGAGCGCCATGCGCGCGCCCGGGTCAGCAGCGGAGCCAGCTGATGGCAGCCCGGGGCAAACGGCGGCTGATGGGCGAGATCAACGTGGTGCCTTACATCGATGTGATGCTGGTGTTGTTGATTATTTTTATGGTGACGGCGCCTTTGCTGACCCAGGGCATCGAAGTAGAGCTGCCCAGGGCGGCAGCCGAGCCCCTGGACCCGGATCTGACGCAGGACAACGAACCCCTGATTCTGTCAGTGGACGCCCAGGGTCAGTTCTTTCTGAATGTGGGTGACGAGGAAGAAACTCCCCAGGAGCCGGGGCGTATTCTGAGTCTGGCAGCCGCTGTGATTCGCCAGCAGCCAAAGACCCCGGTGCTGGTAAAAGCAGATCAGGCAGTGCCTTACGGTCGCGTGGTAACAGCCATGGTGCTGTTGCAGCAGGCGGGTGCGGCCAAGGTTGGTTTCCTGACAGACCCGGCCGATCTTGATCGCGCGCTGGCCGATGTCGGGGACCCGGAGCCTGTCTGACCCATGGCGGCTGCTGCACTCAGGCGAACGCGGGGGCCGGTGTTCTGGTCTGTACTGGGGCATGGGGTTGTGCTGTTGCTGATGGTGGTCAATTTGCCCAGCTTGCGCTCCGGCACCAACCAGCCTGTCCGCCTGGCTATTGAGGCGGCGGTGGTGACCGACGTGGAATCTGTGCGCGAGCGGGAACGCGATGCCGAGACCAGACGTCGGCTAGAGCGGGAGAAGGCAGCGGCGGCCCGCCAGGAGGAAGAGCGCCGCCAGCAGGAACTTGAGCGTCAGAAGGCCGCCCAGCAGCGCCAGGCGGAAGCGGAAAAGCAGCGGGTAGAGGCTGAGCGAATCGCTGTGCAGCGGCGCGAGGCAGCCGAACAGAAGCGCCAGGCGGAAGCCAAACAACGTCAGGCGGCCGAGGAGAAGCAACGCCAGGCAGCGGCAGAGAAACAGCGGCAGGCGGCTGAGGCGAAGCGACGCGAAGCCGAACAGCAGCGCCAGCGAGTCGAAGCTGAGCGCAAGGCAGCGGCCGAGGCCCAGCGGCAGCAGCAGCGTGAAGCCCAGCTGGCGGCCGAATTGGCTGCGGAACAGCAGCGTGAGGATGCTGTCCGGGGCGGTTTGCTGGACCAATGGGTGGAGGTGATTCGCCAGAAGGTGCAGCGCAATTGGGTCAATCCGCCGAGCGCGGGCACGGGCATTGAGTGCGAGGTCAGGGTGACGCAGATTCCGGGCGGTGAAGTTATCGATGTCCGCATCAGTCGCTGTAACGCGGATGCGGCGGTCATGCGCTCCATCGAAAATGCTGTCTACAAGGCGTCACCACTGCCACCGCCCCCTGACGCCTCTTTATTCGAGAGAAACATTATATTTAACTTTAAACCTATTGATTAATAAGTGAAAATATCTCTAATGCTGAATCCTATTCATGTGTCGAAAGGCTGGGTGCTGTTGCTGTCCCTGTGGGCAATCAGCGCCTCGGCCGAACTGCGTATCGAGATCCGCCAGGGCGTGGAAAAAGCCATACCCGTGGCCATCGTGCCCTTTGGCTGGGAGGGCACCGGAGCCGCCCCCTTTGATATTGCCGAAGTGGTTGCTGCCGATCTGGCCCGGTCCGGGCGTTACGCGCCCTTACCCCGCGCTGACATGGTGGCTCGGCCCACCGAGGGTCGCCAGGTGGATTTCGGCGACTGGCGATTGCTGGGCACGGACATCGTGGTGGTGGGTCGCCTGATTCCCGAGGCCGGTGATGCCTTCATGATTCAGTTTCAGGTCTTCGACGTCCTGCGGGGCGAGCAGTTGCTGGGCTATCGGCAGCCGGCCCGGGCCAGTTCCCTGCGCGGCGCCGCCCATCGCGTGGCCGACCTGATTTACGAAGAGTTAACCGGTATCCGGGGAATTTTCGGCACGCGGATTGCCTACATCACGGTCACGGGGCCGCCTGAAAAGCGCCAGCACCAGCTCATCGTGGCCGACGCTGACGGGGCTAATGCCCGGGTTTTGGTGTCCAGTCTGGCGCCCCTGATGTCGCCGGCCTGGTCCCCGGACGGTCGCAAGCTGGCCTATGTGTCTTTTGAGGGCAATCAGTCGGCCGTCTACATTCAGACTCTGCGCTCGGGGGCCCGTGAGCGGGTCTCCGACCGGCCAGGGGTTAACGGCGCCCCTGCCTGGTCTCCCGATGGTCGCAAGCTCGCCCTGACCCTGTCTAAAGGCAGTCCCAATCTGGACATTTACACCCTGAATATCAAAGACCAGGTCCTGACCCGGCTGACCCGGCGGGCGTCGATTGATACGGAAGCGGCCTGGTCACGCGACGGACGGGATATCTATTTCACCTCGGATCGCGGCGGCGCGCCCCAGGTTTACCGCGTTGCGGCAGCCGGCGGCGCCGAGCCCGAGCGGGTAACCTTCGAGGGCCGCTATAACGCGCGCCCGCGGCCCAGTCCCGCCGGGGAGCAGCTGGCTATCGTGCACAACGATCGCGGCAACTATAGAATCGCGGCGGTCGATCTGGATAGGCGCGGTACCCTGATGGTGTTAACCAGCGGCGAACTGGACGAGTCGCCGAGCTTCGCGCCAAATGGGGAAACCGTGATGTACGCGACACGGCAGCGAGGACGAGGGATCCTTGCTACTGTGTCCGCCGACGGTCGAATCAGGAATGAGATTGCAGCGCTCGAGGGCGATATTCGCGAGCCTGCCTGGGGACCATTCCGAGCGAATTGACTGACAGGGTTGTTGTTATCGGTCGGATGTCGGCCGCATTGAATATAGGGAGATACGGGTCATGAACCCAGTGCGTTTTAGTTTTCTAGTTTTACTGGCCATGGTGTTAATGGCCTGTAGTGGTCAGGAAGGCACCAGCCAGGGCGATGGTGCCCCGGACGAATACAGTGCGGGTGCTGACGGCGCCGGTTCCGGCGGATCGGGTGATGACAGCCTGGGCGCCGGCAGCCGATTCGGCGGGGATGATGACATGGGCGGAGAGGCCCAGATGTTCGGTCCCGACGCCCCCGTGGAAAATCGGGTGGTGTACTTCGCCTACGACCAGAGCGAAGTCAGTGAACAGTATCGTGAGCTGCTGTCCCGCCACGGCGCCTACCTTGCCGACAACCCTGACGTGCGGGTTCGCCTGGAAGGTCACGCCGACGAGCAGGGCAGCCGCGAGTACAACATCGGCCTGGGCGAACGCCGCGCCCAAGCCGTGCGGCAGTACCTGTTGTTACAGGGCGTGGGTGCCACGCAGCTGACCACAGTCAGCTATGGCGAAGAACGTCCCGGTGTTCTGGGCAGTGATGACGAGGCCTGGGCTCTGAATCGCCGCGTGGAGCTGGTCTACAGCCGTTAAGGCATCCGGAGACGGATATGCGCTTAAGTCATTCACTACTGGTCCTGGGCTTCGCGTTGCTGGCAAGTGGTTGCGAGCTCATGGTTGCCCCCGAGGACGACCCGACCTACATCAAGACCACGGAGCTGGATAATCGCGTGACGCGGCTAGAGCGCCTGGTTGAGAACGAGGGCCTGACCACCTTACTTGCCCGCGTGGACGCGCTGCAGAAAGATACTCAGGAGCTGCGTGCCCAGGTCGAGGAGATGAAATACGAAGCCGAGCAATCGGGTGACCGGCAGCGGCAACTCTATCTGGACGTGGATCAGCGCCTGCAGACTATCGAGACGGCCGCTTTGCGGCTGACGGAAGACCGCAGCGTACTGGAGGGCAGCGCCCTTGCGGCCGGCCAGCTGCCGGTGCCGGGGGGCACGGACCGTGCCAACTACCAGGCCTCCTTCGAGTTACTCAAGCAGGGTCGCTATGACGAAGCTGCCAGTGCGCTACAGCAGTTCATGGTGGCGTTTCCGAATAGCGAGTATGCCGACAACGCGCAGTACTGGCTGGCGGAAACTCACTATGTGACCCAGGACTACAAGACGGCCCTCAAAGAGTTCCAGGTGGTTCTGGATCGCTTCCCCCAGTCTCGCAAGTTGCCCGATGCCCTGCTGAAAATCGGCTTCTGCAATTACGAACTGCAGCAGTGGTCTGGCGCCCGTGATGCCTTATCAACCGTCGCCAGTCGTTACCCGGAAACCACGGCGGCACGGCTTGCCAATCAGCGCCTGGAACGGATGTCCGGCGAAGGCATCTAGTTCGGGCCAGAAAGAATTTCAGTGGCCGAGAGTCAAAAAGTCGTGTCGCGCGATACGCGTCTGCGCATCACCGAGATTTTTTACTCGCTGCAGGGTGAGTCTCGTCCTGCAGGCCTGCCCACCGTCTTTGTGCGCCTGACAGGCTGCCCTCTGCGCTGTGTATATTGCGATACGGCTTATGCTTTTCACGGCGGCACGCCACGGCAGCTCGAAGAGGTCGTGCAGGATGTGCTGAACTTCGGCGTCCCGCGAGTCTGCGTAACCGGCGGCGAACCCCTGGCACAGCCCGCCTGCCTGCAGTTGCTCAGTCAATTGTCTGACCGGGATCTGGATGTTTCCCTGGAAACCAGCGGCGCCCTGGATCTGGCGCGCGTCGATGAGCGCGTCACCATTGTCATGGATCTGAAAACGCCTGCTTCAGGCGAGTTGGATCGCAACTTGTGGTCTAACCTGGCGTGCCTTAAAGATGGCGACCAGATTAAATTTGTTATCTGTGATCGCGCGGACTACGAGTGGGCGCGAGTGCAACTCGAAGCACATGATCTGACCGGCCGTTTTGCCGTCCTGTTTTCGCCGTCCTGGGGGCAGCTGGAACCGCGGGACCTGGCTGAGTGGATTCTCGAAGATCGCCTGGAGGTGCGTTGCCAGGTGCAGTTGCACAAGTACCTCTGGGGTGACGCGCCAGGGCACTGACTATGTCGCAGACTCAAGGCAAAGCAGTGGTCATGCTATCGGGCGGGATGGACTCGGCCACCTGCCTGGCTATCGCCGTGGCCGAGGGCTGCGAGACCCACGCCCTGAGTTTCAACTATCAACAGCGGCACCAGGCCGAATTGTCGGCCGCAGCTGAACTGGCCACGCAACTCGGCGCAGCCAGCCATCAGACCCTGAATCTTGATCTGGGCGACCTGGGCGGCTCCGCCCTGACGGACAGGCGCATCGCGGTGCCCGAAAGTCCCGGGGAAGGGATCCCGGTGACCTATGTGCCGGCGCGCAACACGGTTTTTCTTTCCCTGGCCCTGGCCTTGGCCGAGGTGCTGGATGCTGAGCGAATTTACGCGGGTGTGAATGCCATTGACTACTCGGGCTACCCCGACTGCCGGCCAGAATACCTGGCAGCCTTTCAGGCCATGGCAAATCTCGCGACCAAGCGGGGCGTGGAGGGCCGGCCCATCGAGATACGTGCGCCCCTGTTGCGGCTGAGCAAGGCTGAAATTGTTCGGCGGGGTAGTGAACTGGGTGTGGACTTTAGCCGGACCGTATCCTGCTATCAGGCCGACGCTGCGGGCCATGCCTGCGGGCGTTGCGATGCCTGCCGTCTTCGTCGACAGGGATTCGCCGATGCCGGGGTTCCCGACCCCACCCACTACTTTGCACAATGATTGGTCACCGGGCGCCCTTCCGGTATGATTGCGGCCCTTCCAGCCATCGCCTGTGCGGTTCCTGCCGGTAAAACCGGTGCCGGAGACCGGGCGCTCCGCGCGATATGGCGGAAGGAACTCCAGCAATGATTGCAGCATGGGCCGTTAGCTCAGTTGGTAGAGCAGGTGGCTTTTAACCACTTGGTCGCTGGTTCGAATCCAGCACGGCCCACCATTTTTCTCCGTCATGCGCCCGCCCCGGGGCATGACGGGCCTTTGCCCTCGTGTCAGGCTCCGGTCGCCGGGAGCCCTTTTTTCTCAGTTTCCGCAGGGCCGGGTCCGGGCCGTTAAGATTTTAGGATGGGCGCGCTGATGCGCTGGTCTTTCAGGGTGGCCCGCGGTACCGCGGATTATTGGAAGGGGGCTGCTGGTTTTCCGGGCCCTGAGCCGCCGTGCAGCGAGCAGCCACGGCTATTGCTGTCTCCGGCTGGCCGGAATCGGCATCGTAGCAGGGTCCCGGCGACCCACGGTTTTCTGGATTATGTGATCATAAACATGGCGTGGCCTTCTCCATCGCTTAAAATTCAACCTGCAGGTTCCTTAAGGCCAAGCCAGCCTAGGCCAGTTCGTTGTCAGGCTCGGCGATTTAACTAAAAAAAGCGGTCAGCAAGACGAATCGTGAAAACATCCGCAGCAGACATCCCGTCGCTAGATTTGCCCGATAACGCCGTTATTGGCGTCTTAGGCCATTATGGCAATGAGAACCTCGGTGATGAGGCCAGCATTGATGCGTTGATCGCCCAGATTCGTCAGCGTTTGCCGGCTGCCCGGCCAGCTGGATTTTCCGTCAACCCTCTGGACACAGCAGAGCGTTTTGGAATTCCGGCTTATCCCATTCGACGGGGTCTGAGTAACCGGCGGCCCTCCGAGCAACCGATTCCCGCGTCAGCGGGCCCTTCAGGCGAGTCTGCCGATAGCGGTTTACGGGCCCGACTTAAATCGATTCCTTGGTTGCGTGACGGGGTGATTTTACTCCGCCAGTTGCTTGGCGCAGTCGCCGGTTGCCCCGGCGAGTTGCGATTCCTGATGCGCGCCTTCGGGCAGGTGCGGGGATTGGACCTGCTCATGGTGGCCGGCTCCAATCAGTTTCTCGACAATTTCGGCGGCACATGGGGATTTCCCTATACTTTATTGAAGTGGACTCTGCTGGCCAGGCTTTCCGGAACTCCCGTCATATTCGTCTGCATTGGCGCTGGCCCCCTTGATCGGGCGCTGAGCAAGCGCATGATTTGCTGGGCACTGGGTTTGTCGACCTATGTGTCATTTCGCGATAAGGCTTCGCAACAATTGCTTGAGGAGTCAGGATACAGGGGCAAAAGCTGGGTCTATCCGGATCTGGCTTTTGGCTTGCCCGGTGCCCTGGGCAGTCGCGGTGGGCTGACGGCCGACGCCAAACTGCTGGTCGGAATCAATCCCATGCCGGTCTACGACAAACGCTATTGGTTTGTACATGACGAGGGGCTCTACCAGGGCTATGTCGAACAGCTGGCTGCCTGCGCGGCCGAGTTTATGGCTGACGGGCATCAATGCATCCTGTGGTCCAGCCATCCGCGGGATGAATTGGTGATCGAGGATGTCATGCTGGCCCTGGAGGCCCGTCTGGGGCGCAGCCTGGACCGAGCCGAGATGGTTCATGCCCCAAGGAGTGTAAAATCTCTGGTCGATACCCTGGGGCAACTGGATTTGTCCATCGCCACGCGTTTCCATGGTGTGGTGTTGTCCTTGTGGGCAGGCTTGCCAACGGTGTCTATTTGCTATTACCGAAAGCAGAATGATGTGATGGAAGACTTGGGACAAGGCGGGATGACGCTGGCGTTCGAGGATCTCGACGGTGAGGTGCTTCTTGAGCGTTTCCGAGAGCTAGCAGCTCGTCGCGGCCTTGTGCGCGGCGAACTGGAAACCGGCGTGCAGGTCTACCGCCAAGCCCTGTCGGCTCAGTTTGATGGTTTGTTCGGTGCTGTTGGTAGCCGCCAGGACGTGGGGTTGACCCGCGCGCAATGGCACCAGACTTGAGTCATATTCCTGTCATCAGCGTCGGTATGCCTGTTTACAACGGCGAACGATATCTTGAATCCGCCATTCGGGCTGTTCTGGATCAGACCTTCGATAATTTCGAGCTGATCATTTCCGACAATGCCTCCACCGATCGCACCGCCGAAATCTGCAATGATTTTGCCGCCAGAGATTCTCGCGTGCGCTTCAGTCGTAATCCGGACAATATTGGTGCTGCCGGTAACTACAATCGAGTGTTCGAGCTGGCACGCGCACCGTACTTCCGCTGGATGAATGCGGATGATTCCTGCATGCCGACCCTGCACGAGCTTTGCCTGAAAGCTTTGGAAGAAAACCGCGATGCTGTGTTGACTTACGGCAAAACAGCCATCATGGACGAGGAGGGCAAGGTCCTCGAACCCTATGATGACAACCTGGATTTGCGCCAGGCGACGGCCAAGGAGCGCTACCAGAAGTTTTTTGCGGCGGTCGGCTTGACCAATGCCATTTACGGGCTGATGCGAACCTCAGTGGTCGCGCGGACCGGGCTGATGCGCAACGGCAGCTTTCCTGCTGCTGATATCAATCTAATGGCTGAATTGACGCTGCACGGCAAGTTCATCGAGCTGCCAGAGCAGCTGTTTTATCGGCGCATGCATCCTCAGTCCAGCAGTTGGCAGCGTGATAACGATGAAATTCAGCAGACCTTCTGGACGGGGCGGGATGAGAGTTTCCGCTGGCCTAACTGGAAGACATACGTTGATCATATGCAGTCCATTAGCCATGCGCCTCTTGGGTTCGGCGAGAAGCTCAGCCTGCAGGGACATATGCTGCGGCGAATGATGTGGTCGCGCCAGGCGCTGCTGCGGGATGTATTTCTCGAGTTTCGCCGGTTAGGCGGCTAGTCGTGACGAATTCCATGAACATGAGCAGGATTGATTGATGCGTCTATTGCTTACCGGTCATAAGGGTTATATCGGCACCGTGATGCTGCCGATGTTGCAGGCAGCCGGCCATGAGGTCGTTGGCCTGGACAGCGATCTTTTTCGCAACAGTACCTATGGCGAACTCCATCAGAGTATTCCTGAGCTGATCAAGGACGTGCGCGATATTGAAAAGGCCGATCTGGCAGGCATCGAGGGGATCGTGCATCTGGCGGGCCTTTCGAATGATTTGCTGGGTGACCTGAGTCCGGAGCTGACCTACGAGATTAATCACCGGGCCTCGGTGCGCCTGGCCGAAATGGCGCGGGACCTGGGTATCCGTCGCTATGTGTTTGCATCTTCGTGCAGCAACTACGGTGCGGCGGGTGACGAAATGATGACGGAGACGGCCGCTCTTAATCCGGTTACTGCTTATGCCAGGAGCAAGGTCATGGTTGAAACCGATGTCCGGCAGCTGGCCACCGACGATTTTTCTCCGACCTTCATGCGTAATGCGACGGCCTATGGCATGTCGCCGCGGATTCGTTTTGATGTGGTCCTGAATAATTTGACGGCCTGGGCTTACACCACCGGCAAGGTTTATTTGAAAAGTGACGGCACGCCCTGGCGGCCGCTGGTGCATATTGAAGATATCAGTCGTGCGGTTATCGCCGCGCTGGCTGCGCCGCGGGAGCGGGTGCATAACGAGTCATTCAACGTTGGCCGCAATTCGGAGAATTTCCGGATTCGCGAACTGGCCGAGTTCGTGCGTGACACGGTTCCCGACTGTGATTTGTCCTTCGCTGATGGGGCTGAGCCTGATACTCGAAACTACCGGGTGGACTTCGGCAAGTATGCGGCGACCTTCCCTGAGCATGAGCTCACCTGGGGTGCCCTGGATGGTGTGCGCAGCATTTACGAGTCCTATCGCCGCATTGGCCTGAGCAAGGATGATTACGAAGGCCCTCAGTACAAGCGGATTGCCCAGCTCAAGGGCTTACTGGCGAGCGGGCAGGTGGATACCACGCTGCGCTGGCAGGCCTGAGGCTTCGTGAAATTTATCAAGACCAGTGTGGCTGATGCCTGGGTTCTTGAGCCGGAGCCCATCAGCGACGAGCGCGGCTTCTTCGCTCGTCTGTGGTGTGCCGAGGCCCTCGCTGAGAATGGGCTGTCCGCAGTCATCGCCCAGACCAACCTTGGCTTCAGTGAGGCTGTCGGAACCCTGAGAGGTCTGCACCTGCAGAGTGCGCCGCACGCCGAGGTGAAACTGGTTCGCTGTACCCAGGGTCTTGCCTTCGATGTGGTGGTGGATCTGCGCGCTGGCTCGCCGACCTATTGCCAGTGGTACGGCCTGGAGTTGAGTCCGGAGAATCGCCGGGCCCTGTATGTCCCGGAAGGCTGTGCGACCGGTTACCTGACCCTGGCTGCTGACACCGAGGTTTACTATCACACCTCCGCGCCCTATGCGCCGGATGCAGTCCGGGGTGTGCGCTGGAATGATCCGGCTTTCGGAATTAACTGGCCGGCAGAGCCTCAGCTACTGTCAACACAGGATAGGGACTGGCCGGCCTTCCAGCGGGCTTAAGCCGAGCAGATGGAGAGACAGATTTGATCATCGTTGATACGGCGCTGGCAGAACGCGCTGCCCAGGGCAATCCCATTCGCCTTGCCCTGGTGGGTGGTGGCTACAGTGCTCGACATATTGCCCACCAGGTTGTCAGCAGTTTTCCGGGTATTCAGTTGGCCGTTATTGCCAATCGCACACCGGAAAACGCCCGCGGCTGTTATGAATTCGCCGGTATCACCGAATCACTGGAAGTGAGTTCCCTGAGCGATTTGGAACGCGCTGTCAGCGAGGCTAAACCGGCCTTCACCAGTGATGTGGACCTGGCCTGTCGGGCCGGAAATATCGATGTAGTACTCGAAGCCTCCGGCACGATCGAGTTTGGTGCCGGCGTCGTGGTGCGGGCTATTGAGCACGGCAAGCATGTGGTTCTGGGTAACGTAGAGCTTGATGCCACGGTCGGGCCGATTATGAAAGCCTATGCAGACGATGCTGGCGTGATTTACAGCAATAGCGACGGGGATGAGCCGGGCGTGGCCATGAACATGCTGCGCTTTGTCCGTTCCATCGGTCTTAAACCGATGGTTGCCGGGAATTTGAAAGGTCTCTACGACCGCTATCGAAATCCCGATACCCAACAGGAATTCGCTGCCGCCCACAACCAGAAACCGGCCACTATGGCGTCCTTTGCTGATGGCACCAAGCTGTCCATGGAGCTCACGGTACTGGCTAATGCCAGCGGTTTCAGTGTGGGACAGCGGGGCATGTACGGACCCAAGCTTGAGCATGTGAATGACAGCCCTGCCTTTTACGCTGACAAACTGCTGAACGGCGGCATGGTCGACTTTCTATGCGGCGCGGCCCCGTCCAACGGTGCCTTCGTGCTGGGCCACACAGAAGACCCGGCAAAGCAGGACTATCTGAAGTACCTGAAAATGGGCGAGGGGCCGTTGTACGCGTTCTATACCCCCTTTCATTTGCCGCAGCTGGAGATTCCTCTGACGGTGGCCAGGGCCGCCCTGTTAAACGACTCAACGGTGGCGCCTATGGGTCCCCCGGTTTGCGATGCTATTGCCATCGCCAAGCGTGATCTGCGTGCCGGTGAAACCCTCGACGGTTTGGGCGGTTTTAGCTGCTACACCCTAATCGAGAATTATCCGACCGCGCGGCGGGCCGATGCCCTGCCTATGGGTGTCTCGGAGGGCTGTGTGCTCAAGCATGCCGTGAGCAAGGATTCGGCGGTGACTTATGCGGATGTGGAGCTGCCCGCCGGGCGGCTTTGCGATCGCTTGCGCGATGAGCAGGACAAGCGCTTCGCTACCGCAATTGCTGACTGATTAATTAGCGACCGCAGACGGATGGCTGCTGGTCCTTGCCATCAGCGCGGCAAAGAGCTGCCATAAAGTCGGTCATTGCTGTCTGCCCGGTTATCGGCTCACCTTCGAAAGGCAGGCCCAGGATCACTGCTGCGGCGCGGGCGCCCGTCGGCGAGAAGATAGCCGCCAGTTCTTGCAGCTTGGCCTCGGCCCTGCCGTTCAGGGCCCGGCCGCCCAGCCAGTACCAGCGCCGCAGCAGCCACTTGCGCCCGGCGCTATTGCGCAGCTCCGTCTGCCGGTAAACAGGCCCTCCGTCGGCGCTGCCATTGCGCTGGTGAATGATTGTCCAGCGTGACGAATTGAAGTCCCGATTTTTGGCGTTGACTAGTTCAGCATTCTGAGTCTGGTGTCCGTAAACGAAGACATGGGCTTCAACCCTCTGGCCATTGCGCTCGTAAACGGCCCACTCTGATTCCAGGGCATTTTGATACTGGGGTTGCCACTCGCCCTGCTCGGTATTCAGGCGTTTCCAGCCCTCGACCTGGTCAGGTAGCCGGGGTGCTGCGCCCAGGGGGCGGGCTTGCAGGGCAGCGTTAACCGGCGGGGCGAGCAGGGGCCCGATACCCGCTGCCAGCAGCGCCAGGCCACTGCTCAGAATAAAAGATGTCAGAGCGGCTACGGTGCGGGTCGATGGCGGAACCAGACGCGGCCGATCTTCGATGTTGCGCGCTACGACCAGACAGCTGAAAAAGCAGACGGCGGCAAAAAAAGTTTCACCGAAGGCCACATGGTATTCCAGCCAGCGCATGCGACTGAAGTGGCCGAACATCACGATGAGGTAGGCCCGCAATCCGTTCGCCAGCAGAGGCACCAGGATAAAGGCAATGATGCAGGCGAGGCGGCGCCAGCGACCCGTGAAAAAGGCGCCCGCGCAGAAAAAACCCATCGCCGTGCTTGCCAGCAGGTAACGCACACCGCTGCAGGCTTCCAGTACCCGGAAGTCGCCGCTGGGAATACTCAAACGCAGGCCGTCGCGGTAGATAGGCACGCCACTGGCCTTTACCGCGGCAACGGCGAAGTCGGCGGTCCAATTCATCAGGGCCGGAATCAGTTCGTCACCGACGGGAACTAGCCACAGCAGGAACGCCAGCGGCCAGAGCAGGGTGCGGGCTGCGCTGGTTCCGGCAATCGCCCACAAGGCGAGACCCGGCATGGCCGCTGCCGCGAGCTGTTCAAAAATTTGCAGGCCGGCCAGCCGACCCAGTAACCAGAAGACGCTGGCGCATAGCAAAGCTGCAAGGCCAAGCCAGGAGGGTCTCAGGCTGGCGTGGGCTAGTTCATGGCGCCTTTGCCAGGCGAGGAACAAGGCCCCAGGCAGCACCAGGTAGCTGTGCTGAAATTTTTCCGAGCCTACCCATTGGCCAAACATGCTAAGAAAATTGTCATGAAACAGGGCAACGATGAGCAGCCAGCTCGCCCCGACGGCGAGCCAGACGCCGGTCCCGCGGTCACGTGGCGGCGAGCCGGCTGTGTGGGAAACGCCGGGAGGGGACATTTAAAGCCTCGCGAGCATCTTCTGGGCGTCCTCGCGGCTCGGGAATTCCTGGCCCGAGGCCAGCAATGTGCTGAGTAGCTGGCGTCCATCCGCAGTATCCCCGTCACGCACCATGGCCACAGCCAGGTGGTAGCGGATCTCCGGGTCAGCCGGGGCCAGGGCAGTGGCTTCCATCAGGACTCGCCGACCCTCAGCAATGTCGTCGAAACGCAACAGCGCCCAACCCAGGGTATCAACGACGGCAGGATTATTGCGGGCGACGGCATACGCCTGCCGCCCGTATTCAATCGCTCGTTGATCACCCCGCTCCTGGTAGATCCAGGCCAGGTTGTTCAGGGCGCCCGCGTGTCTCGGGTCCTGGTCGACTACCTGCTCGTAGTAGTCACCGGCTGCGTCCAGGCGATTCATGGTCAGGGCTATCTGGCCCAGGGCATGCAGGGTCGGCAGATCATCCGGATTGCGCACCAGCCAGTCTTTGAGCCATTCGTCAGGATCTGGCAGGCCTCCGCGCAGGCGCGCTTCTGCCGCCCCGGCAGCTGAGTCAGGATTGGGTTCCAGGACATAGCCCTGGGAAAAGGCACGGGCTGCGCCGACGAAGTTTTCCTCCTGCAGGCGCCACGCACCGAGCAGGTTCTGGGACCAGACCTGTTCCTTGAAAGCAGAGGCCAGGCGTTCGGCTTCCGCGGCGGCTTTTTCACGATCGCCGCTTTGCACGTAGGAAATCACGCGGGCCGTGCCGCTGATTTCCGGATTGCCCTGGTCATCCAGGCTTTCCAGCAAAAGCAGGGCTTCATCCGTGCGATTGGAGTTCAGGTAGGCCAGTGCCTGGCCGAGGGCGAAGCGCCAGTCGCCCGGAAAAGCTTCTGCACCGGCGCCGAAATATTCGAGGGCCCGGTCAACGTTGCCTGCCTGGAGGCTGGCTTGTCCCGCCAGGGCCAGGAAACCGGCGCTCGACTCAGTCTCGGCCAGGTCGTCGGCGTCGCCCAGCAGCGCCAGGGCTGCCTCGGGGTTGTCCTGGCGAATGCGCACAGCAGCCAAAAGGCCCCGGGCGATACGGTCGCGTGCGTCACTGTTGACCGCCATTTTCAGATATAGCTCGGCCAGGTTTAGGCGATTTTCAACGGCGTAGATGGAGCCCAGCAGTCGCTGCGACGGCGCATGCTCTTCATCCTCGCCGAGGATTTCTTGCAACAGGTCCTTGGCCTGGACGAACTGACTATTTTGCACGGCCAGTTCGGCCCGCAGATAGCGCACCGGGATTCGTTCGCCCAGCGTCTGGCTCAGATTATCGATGGTCTCAGCTGCCGCCTGGTCCTCACCCAGGTAGAGCTGAATCTCGGCCAGGCCCGCCATGGCAGTGACCCAAATCGGGATAGCATTAGCCGCTTCGGCCGACTCGGTGGCGGCCGTCAGGCTTTTCATGGCGCCGGTCGCATCGCCCGCAGCAAACTGGCGGCCGCCCAGCAAGGTCAGGGCCGCGGGATGGTCAGCTTGAAGTTCCAGGGCGGCAGCAATTTCGCTGTCAGCGTCGTCGAGTCGATCAATTTGCAGCAGCAACTGGGCCAGATCCGTGTGGGCGTCGGGCACAGTGGGGCTTGCCTTTACGCCGGCGCGGAAGGAACGCTCCGCGTCCTGCAGCTGTCGCAGACCCTGCAGCGCATATCCACGGGCCGCATAGGCGCGGGGATCCGTGGCCAGCAACTCATTGCTGCGTTCCAGGGCTTCCTCGAAACGCCCGGCGCCCAGCAGCGCCTGCAACCATTGGCGCTGGTAGCGTTCCGGTGCCGCGCCGGCCAGGTGGGCCGAACGGTAATAGCGTTCAGAGGTCTGGGGATCGCCCACAAACAGGTAAATATCGCCCAGTCGCAGGAGGGCCTCGCTGTTCCGGGGCTCCTGCTCCAGCGCGTTGCGCAACTGAATTACCGCTTCCCGGGCGTCGCCAGCGGCCAGCGCTGCATCGGCTTTGGCAATTAATTGCGCCGGTGAATCCGCCGTGCAGGCGGCCAGGGTCAGCGCGAGCAGGGCGATAAGCCAGGGGGCGGGGATGATTTTTTGCATGAATGGATGCACCTCCGCCCGGCAGACTACCTCATGCGGGATGGGTATGCCCCGACGGGTTGCGTAGTTTCCCTGCCACAAAGAAAAAGCCGCCCTGACGGGCGGCTTTCATGTCGGTTGTTAGCGACTGCTCGTTTACTGGAAGCGGTAGATGGCAGAGAAGCCCAGGCTATAGACTTTGTCCGTATCGTCCACATCGTAGTACTCGAACTCGGCACGCAGGGTGATGTCATCGGTCGGTAAAAAATCAACACCAAAGCCCGCCATGAGGTCCTCTCCGCTAGTGTCATCCTCAATGGCATTCCGGAATACCGGCGAGTTACTTGACGGTGAGCCTGCGGTGTCTACCCGGCTGCGCACCTGAATATCATCTGCATCCCAGATAAAGGCGCCGACTTTACCGAACAGTTCCCATTGCTCGCCGATGGGTAAGTAGCCCACGACATTTAACGTGTAGCCCTTCAATTCCAGCTCGGTTGAAAGGCGGGTGTTCGGGTCCGCCACATAGGGCAGAGGCTGGTCCGGCATCTTCTGGTCACCGTCGGGTTTGCCCAGGTAAGTCCAGCCGGCCTCGAAGCCCAGGAAATCAAAAAACCGATACCCGCCGAAAATCTTGAACATGACATCGTTTTCCGCGAAATCCAGTTCCGCGGGAACCGGCGTATTAACGCCATCATCGAATACGACTGTGGAGTCAAGTTCTGTTTTGCTGATGCCGATACCCAGGCCGCCATAAAAACCGGTCTCTGCAGCAGCCGGGCCGCTGGCGGCGAGGGCTGCTAGCAGCGCCAGGTTGGTCAGTTTCTTCATCGGGCAATCTCTCCAGAATTCTCGTTTTTTCATTTCAGCAGACTGTCACCGTCGAAGAGCCGGTCGCCGAAAAACCAGCGCACGCCGATGTCAAAGCCCGATGCGTTATTAAAGATATTGCCGCTGGCGGTCAGGGCGACACCTTCCCAGATCTCATAGTTCAGGCCGATGACCACGTCCATGTTTTCTACGTCATCCAGGTCCTGATATTCCGTGCCGGCATAGATATCGGCTTGCTCATTGATCTGGGCCCTTAGATACGTATCGACGGTGTATCCGTCGCCATCGAGATCCTTACCGCCGGGGCTCGGATTATCGAGGGTGACATCCGCATAGCTGACCCGCAGCATGAGCTGGGCATTGTCCCAGCCAATGAACCCAAGGCTGGGATTGACGCCAACGCCGACCGTGTAGCCATCAAAGTCCCCGTCCGAAGTGTTTTTCTTACCGGTGACCGGGTCTACGGAATTGGTGCCGCAACTATTACAGTCGCCGGCAAAGTACTCACCGGCTACATGGATAAGGTCCGTGATCGCCAGCCCGGCCTGCAGATTCCACAGGTAGAAGTCGCCGTTATTGAAGGCGTCACTGTCGGATGGATCGACGCCAAGCTTGATATCGGTCTCTTCATAAGTGATACCAAAGTTGGTGTAGCGCGGTTTTTCCGCCGCAAAGCCGACGGCGGGCAAGGCAAGCCCGGATACTGCGAGCGCCGCCAAAGCGATGCCCGTTCCCATAAAACGCGAAGCCATCCGAATCCCCCCTGTGGTCGCGACGAACTGCCGCGCATTCGTTGTCCAGCGCTCGGGACTATAGCAAACCGTGGGCTGCAAACTACAGTCCGTCGTCGCCATGGTGTGGTCAGGCAAAGCCTTTCCCGCCTGTGCCAATTGCGCTATTGTCCGCGGGCGATGCAGCGGCCTTTGCGAATACGAAGAAAATTCGCACTGGGGGATTCGGTCTGCATCAGCATCTAGTCCCGAAATGGCCTGCTGTTGTCCTTATGCCACAGGGCAGCAGCAATGTTGACCAGCTTGGGTGCGCGCCACGGTTCATGTTTGCCGTTGGCCGGGGATAGAGGGGAGATAAATGTCCAGACTGAATGGAATCGTCGGCCTTGGGGCGGCTTTGGCCGTTGCCGTGCCGGTTTTGTCATTGGTGCCTGTTGCCGGTTGGGCCCAGATCGAAGAGATCGTGGTCACGACCCGACGCCGTGAGGAGAGCTTGCAGGATGTCCCGATTGCCGTTACAGCAATTGGTGCCGAGCAGATTGAGCGGCAGAACATCAATAGCCTGCAGGATGTCGTCAACCTGGCCCCCAGTGTGCAGTTTGATAACTCCTTCGGGCCCGCGGACAACCGCATCACCATTCGCGGCTTGTCCAATACCCGTGGTCGGTCCAACGTGGCATTTTTGATCGATGGAATTGATGTAACCACCGAGAATCTTGTTACCGCAGGTTCCGGTCTGCTGGCCAATCGACGCCTCCTGAATGACGTCGAGCGCATCGAGCTGGTCAAGGGCCCCCAGAGTGCCCTGTATGGTCGCGCAGCCTTCGCCGGCGCCATCGCTTACACCACCAAAGAACCCGGGCCCGAAGCGGCGGGCAAACTCGGCGTCGATTTTGCTGAAGACGGCCAGCAGCAGATCGACTTTTCCTACGAGACACCCGTTAAAGGTCTCGAGGACGTCCTGGGGATCAGGGCTTCCGGCGTGTGGTGGGATGAAGATGGCCGTTACGAGAACACGATTTCCGGTAATGATGTCGGCGGCTCCGACGGATTTGGCGGATCCCTGACAGCCGTGTTCACGCCAACCGACCGCATCAAGATCAAGGCGCGGGTGGAATATACCGATGAAGACTATGATCCGCCGGCGACGGTGCGTATCGGTGGCGGTCTGCCTGAAGAACTGGTGCCCACGGCTGACGGCAGCCAGGACAATACGTGGCCGGCTACAATTATCCCTCCCGGCGCGCCGGGTAATGAAACGGGGACACAGCCTATCCGCGTTACGCAGGACGATTTCGACACTAAAGGCAATCCAGGACCCGATGGCCTGCCTGACGTAGACCCCAGCGACTACACCTGTCGCAACAACAATAATAGATTCGCGCTCTATCCGGTGGAAGCGCTTGATGCGGACCTGGGCATAGGGCAGAGCTTCGGTAATTCAAGTCTCGGCCTTGCCGACTTTGGCCCGGGTATCTGTATACCCAAGAGTTTTGGTGACGGGGACGGACTCAAAGTCACGCAAAGTGAGGATCCGTTTACCGGCAATGATTACGACGGTACGTCGCAGGATACTTTCCGGGCATCCCTGAGTGGTGAGTTTGACGCCGACTTCGGTACTTTCTCCATGAACATGGGCTGGACCGATTTCAACGCGCAGAGCACCTACGATCAGGACTACCAGGCTGGCGGTCGGCCCGACCCCATCTATGCCATGCAACAGGCCCGCGGGGAAACTGACACCGACCAGTTCAACGGTGAGATTCGTTTTGCCTCAAACTTCGATGGCCCGGTGCAGGCGACTGTAGGGTTGGCCTATTGGGAGGAAACTCGCAAGTTGCAGGACCAGAACTTTATTATCTTCTGTGCCCCGGTAGAAAAAGTCGGGGGTAAGTATGGCGTGCCCACCTCCGGGCCTAACCAGCAGGCGATCTGTGACGGTACCAATGGCACCGTCACGACGGCCCAGGACTACGCCCGTCTGTTGCCGCTGTCCGGATTTAATACGCCGTCTGGTCTGCCCGATCCGTATTTCAATCCCACCGAATGGAAGGCGGACACGGAGTCCTGGTCAACCTATGTTCAGATTGAGTGGGAACTGGCTGAACAGTGGAAAATGACCTTTGAGACCCGCTACCTGAACGAAGACTTCAACTTGTTCAAGCCCTCGAAAAGTTCCTGTACGAGTTCATTCTTCTCGCCGGGCGGCCTGTCGCCTGCAACGGGTGAAGACAATCTAGCTGCCGATCCGTCCCGCAACGACGTGGTTTGTGAGTCCGAACAGGTGCTGAATCCTAATATCTTTAACTCGCCCATCAGCCCTCCCGGCTCCGATTGGCAATACAACGATGGCAGCGAGTCTTCCAGCTTCAGTACGCCGAAAGTTACCCTGGAATGGACGCCGACGGACGACTCGCTGCTTTACTTCTTCTACGCTCAGGCGCAGAAGCCAGGCGGTATCAACCAGCTGGTTGCTGGTGGCTTTTCCGAGGATGTCGCTGATGCTCGCTTTGACTCCGAGAAGCTGAAGGCCTGGGAGATTGGTAGCAAGTCGTCCTGGGAGCTCGCGGGTTTCGTGCAGACAAATGCCTCCTTCTTTTTCCAGGACTACACGGACAAGCAGGTGGCTACCCAGATTCTGGCCCCCAGTGGCGATCTGCAGCCGCGGATCCTGAATGCCGGTGGCGCCGAAGTCTGGGGTGTTGAGCTTGAGGTCACCTACCAGCCGGAGTTCCTGGAAGGCTTGGGCCTGTTTGCCGCCTACACCTACCTCGATGCTGAGTACACGGAGTTCAACGTCAGCTCAGGTTCTCTGCAACGGGCTGCTGCCAACGGCTCCTGTAACGTAGTGGATGATGGCACGGGTAACAATACCTGCCTTTATAACTTCTCCGGCCGCAAGCTCGAGCGGACGCCGGAGAACGCAGTCGTTCTGACGGCCAACTTCACCCGCCAGTTCTTCAAGCAGGATTTCGACTGGTTCATTGATACCAATGCCATCTGGCAGGACGAGCGCTTCGCGTCTGAAGATAATGCCGTCATCTTCGATGACTACTGGCTGGTTGATACCCGTCTGGGCCTGACCAGCGAGCAGTGGGAAGTCATTGGCTACGTTGACAATGTGTTTGACGATGACACGGTCCTCACGGGTGGCACGGGCCCTGACTTCGCTCAGCAGGTAACAGAGTTGGGCTTCACAGCCGGTTTTGGTGTCTCCCACTGGTTCGCCAATTTGCCCACGCCTCGTACGGTAGGGGTGCGCGCCAGCTACCGCTTCTAGGCCTCAAGCCGATACTGCATACAAGCCCTGTCCGGCGCTGCCGGGCAGGGTTTTTTTTATTCCGTTGCAGTCGTTTGCGCCGAATTTCAGAGTCCCGGGTTAGCAGCAATACGTACAACCCGCAGCCCGAACCGGGGTATGGGCGTATTTAAGCAACGCACCTTGCTGCGTATGGTCCTGACCTGTCGCAGATCGGCAACGGTGGCGCCCCAGGTGCGCAAGCACAGGGGCGGTACGCCTGGACCGATTGGGTTCAGATCTAAAGGGAGTACGTAATGCAGAAAATTTTCTTGACCGCTCTGGCCCTGTGCCTGCTGGCGGGTGACGTGATGGCGCAACAGTATCGGCAGGCTGGCGACTGGATCGCCCGCGGTGGTCTGGGTGTGGTTTCACCGGACGGTGACGGCGCCACTGTGGCCCCCGGTACCGATCTCGATGTTGATGATGGCTACGCGATCACGCTGACCGCCGCCTACATGGTGACCGACCATATCGCTATTGAATTGCTGGCCTCAACGCCTTTCAATCATGACATCGATCTGGATGGTGCCGGCACGGTTGGCGAGACTGACCAGCTGCCGCCGACCCTGTCCTTGCAGTATCACTTCGGCCCCTTCGGTCGTGCGCAGCCTTATGTGGGTGCCGGCGTGAACTACACGATCTTCTTCAATGAGAATACGAAGGGCGCCCTGGATGGGGCCACCCTGAATCTCGATGATTCCATTGGTCTTGCCGGGCAGATTGGCCTGGACTGGCATTTCAGTAATAACTGGTTGGCCAATATCGACCTTCGCTATATTTCTATCGAAACGGATGCGGAACTTGGCGGTCAGGACATCGGCGGTGCAGGCGTGGGTAAGCTCAAGATCGACGATGTAGAGATTGACCCCTGGGTTGCCTCGATCAACGTCGGCTACAACTTCTAAGTAGCTCTTGCTGATACTCGCGGCCACGTCGCTCCTGTTGGGGCGACGTGGCTGGCGGGTGCTAGACTTGTTTTTCTGATCCATCGCATGACGGCAATTTGAAATCACGGGGTGTTTATTGATGGCTGATTCGAAATCCTATAACGACGGTGTGGTCCGGCAGTTCGCCATCATGACCGTGGTGTGGGGGATCGTCGGCATGGCGGTAGGCGTGCTGATTGCGGCGCAACTGCTCTGGCCGGCGCTGAACTTCGATGTGCCGTGGCTTAGCTTCGGTCGCATCCGTCCGCTGCATACCAATGCCGTGATTTTCGCCTTCGGCGGCAGCGCATTGATCGGGACCTCAATGTATGTGGTGCAGCGCACCTGTCACGTGCGTCTGTTTGCCGGGCCCTTAGCGTCATTTACTTTCTGGGGCTGGCAACTGGTGATTCTGCTGGCAGCCATCACGCTGCCGCTGGGGCTGACCCAGGGTAAGGAATACGCAGAACTGATCTGGCCCATTGATTTGTTGATTACGGTGGTATGGGTGGCCTATGGCATCGTGTACTTCGGCACTATTGCCACCCGGCGCGTCAAACACATCTACGTCGCAAACTGGTTCTACGCCGCGTTTATTATCACGGTGGCATTGCTGCACATCGTGAATTCCCTTGCCATTCCTGTTGGCCTGCTGCAGTCCTATTCCATCTATGCGGGCGTTGTGGATGGCATGGTGCAGTGGTGGTATGGCCACAATGCCGTGGGCTTTTTCCTCACTGCCGGCTTCCTGGGCATGATGTATTACTTCGTGCCCAAGCAGGCTGGTCGCCCCGTTTACTCCTATCGACTATCCGTGGTGCATTTCTGGGCCCTGATCTCCATCTATATGTGGGCCGGCCCGCATCATTTGCATTACACGACTTTGCCTGACTGGGCCCAGTCCCTGGGTATGGTGTTCTCGCTGCTGCTGCTGGCGCCCTCCTGGGGTGGCATGATCAACGGCATCATGACCCTGTCCGGTGCCTGGCATAAGCTGCGCACCGATCCGATTCTGAAGTTCATGATCGTGTCCCTGTCTTTCTACGGTATGTCCACCTTCGAAGGGCCCATGATGTCCATTAAGACGGTCAATGCCTTGTCCCACTACACGGACTGGACCATCGGTCATGTGCACTCCGGCGCATTGGGCTGGGTAGCGATGATTACCATGGGCTGCCTCTATAACCTGATTCCGCGACTCTACGGGCGCGAGCAGATGTATAGCGTCAAGCTCATTGATGTACATTTCTGGACCTCGACCATCGGCGTGGTTCTGTACATCGCGTCCATGTGGATTGCCGGCGTCATGCAGGGATTGATGTGGCGCGCGGTGAATAACGACGGCACGCTGACTTACTCCTTCATTGAAAGTCTGCAGGCCACGTATCCCTATTACGCCGTCCGCCTGCTGGGTGGTGCTTTGTTCCTGGTGGGAACTTGCATCATGGCTTACAACGTCTGGAAGACGATCAGCACAGGCGAGCGCAGTGCGCTGCAGCCAGTCGCAGAACCGGCATGAGGGGCCAGGCATGATCAAGCACGACACAATCGAAAGAAAAGTTGGCCTGCTGGGTGTGCTCACCGCCCTGGCCGTGAGTATCGGCGGCCTGGCGGAGATCATTCCGCTGATGATGGACCCGGTAGCGACGACGCCGACCCCCGGCATAGAGCCTTATCCCGCCCTGGAACTGGAAGGTCGGGATATCTACATCCGCGAAGGCTGTTACAACTGCCACTCCCAGATGATCCGACCGTTCCGTGCTGAAACAGAACGCTACGGGCCTTATTCCCTGGCCGGAGAGACGGTTTACGACCATCCTTTCCAGTTTGGCTCCAAGCGCACTGGCCCTGATCTGGCTCGGGTAGGCGCTCGTTATACCGATGAATGGCATCGTGTTCACCTGCTGAATCCGCGGGACCTGGTGCCTGAGTCCAACATGCCGGGGTTCCCCTGGCTGGCGGAGTCGCCCATTAATGCCGCGCGCACGCCGGACAAAATGCGTGCTTTGCAGACTATCGGGGTTCCCTACAGCGATGAGCAAATTGCAGCGGCCCAGGCTGCAGTCGAGGGTGCTACCGAAATGGATGCCCTGATTGCCTACCTGCAGGGTCTGGGCACCGTGGTCCGGGGGCTTTAGCGCCATGGATGCGGGTACCTGGCGAGGCGTGTTTACGATTCTGATGCTACTGCTGTTTGTGGCCATCTGTATCTGGACATTCAGCGCCAAACGCACAAAGGATTTTGAGGAAGCCTCGCAGCTGCCCCTCGAAGATGATGACAAGCCAACGGTCGGTCGCTAGGCACGCGCCTGACCAAGGGAGCAAATGCAGATGAGTGCAGGGTGGAATGCTTTCGTTATTGGCCTGGTGCTGATCCAGGTCTTGGGTGCGCTGTGGCTGTTGATGAGCTTGACCAGCAATCCCCAGGACGAGGGGGAGGGTGATACCACGGGGCATACCTGGGACGGCGACCTGAAGGAATACAACAACCCGCTGCCGCGCTGGTGGTTGTACCTTTTCTGGTTGACCGCTATCTGGATGCTTGTCTATCTGGTCATCTACCCGGGTCTGGGAAACATCGCCGGCAGCCTTGGCTGGTCCCAGACGGGACAGTATGAAGAGGAAATAGCAGCGGCGGATGCCCGCTACGGTGACATCTTTGCCGCTTTCAACGACATGACGGTTGCCGACATGGCGGCTGAACCCGAGGCCGTTCGCCTGGGCCGCAATCTGTACTTGAACAACTGTGCGACCTGCCACGGGTCGGATGCGCGCGGTGCGCGCGGCTTCCCGAACCTGAGTGACGGCATCTGGCAATACGGTGGCGACCCGGCCGTGATCGTGCAGACCATCACCAACGGACGCATCGGCGTTATGCCGGCTCTGGGTGCCGCACTGGGTGAGGGCGGTACGGATGAGGTGGTTGCCTACGTGCAAAGCCTTTCTGGCGCCGGATCAGCTGATCCCGCCGTGCTGGCCGCAGGCCAGCAGAAGTATGTGCAATTCTGTTCCGCCTGCCACGGAGCGACGGGGCAGGGCATGGCGGCACTGGGTGCACCGGACCTGAGCGATGATAGCTGGCTGCATGGTGGCAGCGCGGAAATTATCCGCGACATCATTATGAACGGCAGACAGAACCAGATGCCGGCTCAGCGGGATTTGTTGAGCGAAGAACGTATTCGCGTGCTGGCTGCATACGTGCTGAGTCTCAACGCGGAGTAGGAGATGGACGATAACGGCGGAGCCGGGCGGCCGGAACCCGAACTGCGGGCCCAGCGACCCTGGAGCCGCCGCGCCCAGGCAATTGCTGCCGTTCTGTGGCCCTCTTTTCTCGCCGCTGCTTTCGCCACCATGCTGTTCTTTGCTTTCGTGGATCCGGGTGACATGGAGCACGCCATACGTCTGCCCCTGGAGCACACCCGAATGACGGGCTACGGCCTGGGCTTTTTCTTCTTTTGGATAATCACAGTCATATCAAGCGCGGTATCGGTCTACCTGTTGCGCACCGCGCACCGCAATTCCAGGAACGACAACGGGAAAGGATGACCCGCCATGGACGAGACGGCCACCCAGCCAGACTCGCTCTACATCAAGCATGAAACGATTCATGCCCGCGAAGTAAAAGGCAGATTCCAGAGCTTCCGCAAAGCGGGAATGTGGAGCCTGCTCGGTATCTACTATTTGGTGCCCTGGCTGTCCTGGGAAGGTCGTCAGGCCGTGCTGTTTGATCTGCCCGCCCGCAAGTTTTACATCTTCGGTGTGACACTCTGGCCCCAGGACTTCTACCTGCTGTCCTGGCTGTTGATCATGGCCGCGCTGCTGCTGTTTTTGTCGACTTCCGTCGCCGGGCGGGTCTGGTGTGGGTTTGCGTGCCCGCAAACCGTCTGGACCGAGGCCTTCGTCTGGTTGCAACGGATTACCGAAGGCAATTTCTCCCAGCGGCGCAAACTGGATAAGGCCCCCTGGACTGCAGAGAAGCTTGTGCGCAAGGGTGCCAAGCGCTTGTTGTGGTTCATCTTTGCCCTGTGGACCGGTTTGACCTTCGTGGGCTACTTTTCCCCTATTCAGGATCTGGGTCTGCGCGCTGCCAGCTTTAGCCTGGGGTCTTGGGAAGTATTCTGGATCGGCTTTTACAGCCTGGCGACCTATGGCAACGCGGGTCATTTGCGTGAGCAAGTCTGTAAGTACATGTGCCCTTATGCGCGCTTTCAGAGCGCCATGTTCGATCGCAATACCCTGATCGTTTCCTATGACGAAGCGCGCGGCGAGCCGCGGGGGAGTCGGCGGCGCAATGCGAATACGGCTGAGCTGGGTCTGGGCGACTGCATCGACTGCAATATCTGTGTGCAGGTCTGTCCCACCGGTATCGATATTCGCGAAGGCCTGCAGTACGAGTGCATTACCTGTGCTGCCTGTATCGATGGTTGCGACTCGGTGATGGACCGCATGGGTTATGCGCGTGGTCTGATTCGCTACACCACCCAGAATGCCCTGGACGGCGAGCCCAGCCGGGTATTTCGCCCGCGTACGCTGATTTATTGCAGCCTGCTGGCCCTGCTCGCCGCCGGTTTTGTGTTTGCCCTGGTGAATCGCTCCCCGTTGACCCTGGATGTCATCCGCGATCGCAATGCGATTTACCGTATGACGCCCGCCGGCGAAATTGAGACCGTGTATACCCTCAAGTTATTGAACAAGTCGACGAGTAGCCAGCTGGTGACGCTGACGGTCGAAGGCCTGCCTGGCATCAGTCTGGAAACGGACCCGCCCGTGATTAATTTGCCCGCCGCTACCCTGGGCAGCGTGATCGCCCGCGTGCGGGTCTCTCCTGATGCGGCGGCACCCGGCGGGCATGATCTGACTTTCACTGCCCGCCAGGGCGGTGCGGTGCCCACCGAAATTTCGCGCCGTTCGCGCTTCATCATGCCCCTGGACTAGAGTCAGGGCTATGACTAAGGCAATGCAGACTGATCGTCGCCCCTGGTACCGCCATTACTGGGTCTGGTTGCTCATGATCCCGCCCGCAGCGGCCGTGGTCGGCGGGGTGACGACGGCCTGGCTGGCCGGTGGCCCGCCGGCCCTTGTGGTGGATGATTACGGTGAAATCGGTATGGCCACCGAACAGCGCCGCACGCGTGACTGGCGGGCTGCCGAGCTTGGCCTGAGCGCGGAGTTGCAGTTCAGCACGAGTCAGTCGGGTCAGCCCCAGGCTCTGTTGCTTCAGCTGGTTGCGCCGGATGACTGGCTGGCGCCGGACACGCTGCAGCTTGAGCTGATTCATCCCACCCGGGAGGAACTGGACCAGGCTCTGTCCCTGAGCCGAACCAGTGAGGGTTATATGGGGCAGGCCGCGCCGGTAGTCGGGCGCCGCTATGTCCAGCTCGGTGATGGCAAGCAGGAATGGCGGCTGGTGGGCGAACGCTCGGCCCGGTCCGATCGCGTCAGTCTGCAACCGGGGCCCGGCGCCCGATCGCCGCCATGAGCGCCACGCCGTGTTATCACTGCGGCGCTCCGGTACCTGCTCAGAGCCCGCCTACCGCCACCGTCGCCGGTCAATCGCAAACCCTTTGCAGCGAAGCCTGTGCCCGCACCGCTGCATTGATTGAAGCGCGGGGCCTGACCGAGTTCTATCGGTTTCGGGACGGGCCCACGGGCACGGCCAGCAACCGCGATACCGACAGCCAGCGCTGGCAGCCCTTCGACCGGCCCGCACTGCAAAATGAATTTGTCGTGCGCCGGCCCGATGGTCTGCGCGAAGCTCACCTGCTGTTGCAAGGCGTTCGCTGCGCCGCCTGCACCTGGCTGATCGAAAGCGCCCTGGGCGCAGCGCCAGGGCTTAAATCCATCAGCGTGGACCCTCTGACTACCCGGGCCAGCCTGTGCTGGGATCCGCAACGGGTCGCCTTGAGTGAGCTGCTGGCCCAACTTGCCCGGCTGGGCTACACACCGGTGCCCTATACCGAAGATGCGACCGAGCAGGCCGCTCGCCAGGAACGCCGCGTCGCCTTGCAGCGGCTGATCGTTGCCGGTCTGGGCATGATGCAGGTGATGAGTTTTGCCGTGGCCCTGTACCTGGGGGCCTGGCGCGACCCGCAAATCGAAGCTTATTTGCGGCTGGTCAGTTTGCTCGTCTCCACGCCTGTGGTTTTCTACGCTGGCGCGCCGTTTTTCTCCGGGGCCTGGGCCGGCATTCGCGGCGGTGCCCTGGGTATGGATGTCCCCGTGGCCCTGGCCGTGGGTGGCGCCTGGTGCGCCAGTGTCTGGAATACCTTCGTGGGGACCGGCGAGGTCTACTTCGACTCGGCCACCATGTTCGTATTTTTCCTGTCGGCCGCGCGTTTTCTTGAAATGACCGGTCGGCATCGGGCCATGAGCCTGACAGGTGCTATGGCGCAGCACCTGCCGCGGGTAGCCACCCGGCTCGTGGCCGGTCAGGCCACGCAAGTGGGTGTGATGGAACTGGAAAAGGGGGACCGGATCCTGGTTGCCCCCGGCCAGACGCTGCCTGCCGACGGCGCACTGCTGTCAGAGCGGGCCAGTGTGGATGAAGCCTTGCTGACGGGAGAATCGCGACCCGTTTCGCGCCGGCGCGGGGACGCGCTGGTCGCCGGCAGCCTGAATACCGATCAGGTTCTGGAGATGAGCGTGGTCCGGGTGGGTGCCGATACCCTCATGGCGCAGATCGCCCGCCTGGTTGGTGATGCCGGTGCTCGCAAACCGCGCCTGGTGGAAATTGCGGATCGAGTCGCCTCCTGGTTCGTGGCCGCCGTGCTGCTTGCGGCTGCCACAGTCGCATTGGTCTGGTGGCAGCTGGCGCCAGAGAGGGCCTTTGAGATAGCGCTGGCTGTGCTGGTCGTTACCTGCCCCTGCGCCCTGGCCCTGGCTACGCCCGCGGCCTTTACTGTTGCCACGACCAGCCTGGCGCGACTGGGCTTTATGGTGCGCCGGCGCGGTGCCCTGCAGAATCTGAGTCGCATCACCGATATGGTGTTCGATAAGACCGGGACCCTGACTGATGGGCAGCCGGTGGTTGCTGATATACAAACCTGGCAGTCCTGGAGCGCAGACCAGGCGCTCGCGGTTGCTGCGGCCCTGGAGTCGCGCTCCTCTCATCCCCTGGCCAAAGCCTTCCCGGTCACGGGTACTTTGCCACCTGTTGCCGAGGTCCGGGCTGTGCCCGGTGCTGGTCTGGAGGGTAGCGTTGCCGGTCGACCTTATCGCATCGGTACCGAGGCTTTTGCGACAGCCTGGGTGTCAGGCAGCGCATCAACGCCGGACAATCAGGCCGCCCAGCGGCAGGTTTATCTGGGTGATGCCAATGGTTTGCTTGCCCGCTTCGGCCTGGCCGAGCAACAGCGCGAAGGTGCCCGCCAGCTGACCGGACAGCTGGCTCGCAGTGGCCTGGACCTGCGGATTTTCAGCGGTGATCAGGCCGGCCCGGTCAGCGCCCTGGCGGATACGCTGGGTATCACACACTGGCGGGCGGCCTTGCAGCCGCCGGAAAAACTGGCCGCCGTGGAGCAGCTCCAGGGGCAGGGTCGGATCGTGGCCATGGTGGGCGACGGCATCAACGATTCGCCTGTCCTTGCCGGCGCCGATGTGTCCATTGCCATGGGCAGCGGTACCTCCCTGGCCCAGCATTCCGCCGACTGTGTCCTGATGAGTGACAGCCTGGCGCCTGTTTGGGCCGCGCGAGAAGTTGCCCGGCGCACCCTGCGCATCGTTCGCCAGAACCTGGCCTGGGCCGTTGCCTACAACCTGGTTGCCTTGCCCCTGGCAGCCACGGGCCTGCTGGCGCCCTGGATGGCCGCCCTTGGCATGTCGGCCAGCTCCCTGCTGGTCACCGGTAACGCCCTGCGTCTGGCTCGGCTGCCGGCAAGCCTGGATGCCGGCCCGGCCACCTCGGCATTGGCCGCCGAGCCCGTCGCTGCTTGCTGCAAGAAGCCTGCGGGCGCTGCCTCATGACCATCATCTACGTCCTGATCCCCCTGGGCCTGATGCTGCTGGCGGCAGCCGTCTGGGCCTTTTTCTGGGCCGTGCGCAACGGCCAGTTCGATGACCTGGAAACCCCCGCCTGGCGCATCCTGATGGATGACGACAGCAAGCCGCCCCCGGAAGGCTAGCCGCCAGACTTGCGTGCCGGGCCCGAAAATTGGTCAACACCGGCAGCGGGTTTGTAATCCACTGTCGGCAAGGGAAAAATAGGCCGCGTTTTCCAGGGGAGAGAAGGCCATGGGGCGCGGACTCGGAGTCCTGCTAATCGTGATGATGCCGGCGCTGCTGCTGGCGGCCACCGCCTTAACGGGCGCGGATGACGGCCTGACGGCCCATGAACTCACGCGCTTCGTCCACCAGATGCTGTTTGTCTACTGGATCGGACCGGATATCGGCGTGTACTACCTCAGCCATCGCATCACCGACCCCAGTCTGTCAGTAGGCCAGCGCCTGGCCGCTGCCGAGGTCATGGGCCAGATTGATCTGATACCCCGTGTTTGCATGAGTCTGATGCTGACCGTTGGCGGCATCCTGACGGAATTCGTGGACGTCCCGCACCCGGCCTGGCAAATGGCGGGCATTGTTCTGCTGGGTCCCGTCTGGCTCAGCATGATCCTGGTGACCTATTTCCGCCGTGGCACGGACCTGGGCGACACGGCCACCAAGCTCGATTTCTATTTCCGCTGGTTGATGATCTTCGCGGTGCTGGTTTCCGTCGGTTACTCCTTCAGCACGGGCAGGCTGGATGCCAGTCCCTGGGTCGGCAGCAAACTCGTGCTGTTTGCCGCGATCCTGCTGTTTGGCTTGCTGATGCGGCTACGCGTCGCGCCGCTGGTGGCAGGCATCGGCAAACTGGCAACGGCCGGCCCGTCAGCGGAAACCGATCAGATGATGGCTGCCAGTCTCAGGCGCACCAAACCCTTCGTGCTGGCCATGTGGGCCTGTCTGCTGCTGGCTGCCTTGTTGGGGGTGGTTAAGCCGGGCGGGCAGGCGCCTGCCACTGCCGCCCTGGACAACGCCGTCTCCATGCACGTGCTGCCCTGACAGGCAGCCCGCCCCCTGGCTACCAGACCTTTGCCGTGCCGATAAAGCCCACCAGGGCAATAGTGCCGTAGGTCGACCAGATCACAATGGCGGAGCGGTTCATCACCACGGCGACGGTGTTCTCCAGCTCCGGTGTCGAGCCCTCTGTCGCCATGCGCGCAAACGCGATTCCCAGGGGTTCGAAGACCACCAGCATGGCGATCACCATCAGATTGATCAGGCCGTAAAGGCCAACCTTCCACAACAGCCAGGTCGCGTCGGCGGCAAAGGGGCCGTTACCCAGGTAGGAAGACACCGCCAGGGCGATCAGGCCGGCGCCGACGATACCGGTCAGGTAGTTGTTCAGCTTGCCCAGCTGCATGCCTATGGGCTGATCGTATTTGTAGGCACCCGTCATGCTCACGGCCCACCAGGCAAGGGTGAACAGCCAGACCAGCGTGATTCCCAGGGTGCCCAGGTCCAGCAGCTCCAGCTTCACGGAAAGCATCACGCCCAGGGGCAGGGCTGCTTTCCACATGGTGCGTGGCAGCAGCTCGATCCGCAGGGCCCAGTGCATCAGCATCAGGCGGGCGTCGAAGGGCAGTTTGGGATCCGTGGCTTTTTTGGCTGACAGGAACACGCCCAGGTCGGTCCCGATCCAGAACACGAACATCAGGATGTGCAGGTAATTCCAGCCGTCGTAACTGGTCATTGGCAATTTTCCGTGCAGGTGAAAGGGGCCATCCCCAGCAACGGCCCGGTCGCCATCCTCACCGGAATAGGGGCCTTGTGCAAGACTTCTGCGGGTGAGCGCCTTGACCGTCCGCCAAGTGGGATTGGCCCGACCGCCACTTGCATCGGCGCCACCGCGTGGCGGATAGTTAAAGACCTATCCGGGCACTGGCCCGGCCCTGACCGATTGGAGGAGTGACACGTGCGGCCCCATGTTGAATTGATTCAGGAAGCAGATCTTTGCTGGCATCCCGCCGAGCTGTTCGGTGGCGAAGGACGCGTCCGCCAGCGCAACCTCTCCTATGACGAGGAAGACGGCTCGGCATCAACCCGCCTGATTTTTGACAGCGCCTGGCATCGGCCCGCCGGGTTCCACAATGCTGACGTGGAGTGGTATGTCATGGACGGCCAGATGAAGCTGGGCGACCGGCTACTGGGTAAAGGCGCTTATTTTCGGGCGCCAGCGGGCTTGAGTGTCCCTGAGATGTCGGTTCAGGAAGGGACGGAAATTCTTATTTTCCGTGAGTACGGCGACTGGGGTTTCAGTAAATCCGCGAAAAACCGCGACGGTTTCGTGTCTCGAGGCGGCAATACGGCGTCAGCCGAGCCAGGTGAACTCACCGTGGTGGACTCCAGCCGCATGGAGTGGATGCCGAACGTGTATGAAGGCGATACCCAGCGCTTCCTGAAGCTCAAGCTGCTCTACCACGATCCGGCGCCGGCGGATGACAACAACAAGGGTTTTGTCACCATGCTGGCGTGGGCACCGCCGGGCTGGTCAGACAATCGCCTGGTTCATCACCCGGTCTTTGAGGAGGCTTACAGCCTGGACGGTGATCTGGTCTATAACTTTGGCACCCTGGATCCGGGTACCTATTTCTTCCGCCCGGCCATGGTCAAGCACGGCCATTTTGTGTCCGGTGAGGAACGCGGCTGGACCGGTTTCTTCCGCCTGGATGGGTCGCTGATTAACTGGATCACCATCAACGAACGCGTGATTGTCGAGGGCGATGCGGTCAACTATGACCCGGAGACGCAGGCACCGGTGATGGCTGGCATACCCGTACGTTCCCGCTCCTCGGGCAACTGGGATCTGGACGGTCAGTAGGGCCAGCGATCGTGGCCCGGGCGATACGCCCGGGCGCTTCAGCTTATACCTAAGAAAGAACCTGAATTAAATGGCTGGAGCTATTGATATTGTTGTAAATCCTTTCACCCCTGAGGCGGTGGAGAAAGGCTGGACCGGCCTGGATGACGCCTTTAAGGCGCAAGTTCGCATGCCCGAGGAAATGCGGGGTGGCGTGAGCATGAAGGATTACCTGGGCCGCATGGACCGGGCCGGCATCCAGCGCTCCTTGCTCATCGCGGTGCGGGCCGGGGATCTGAACAAACGTGGCGGCTTCGAGATGCCCTACGACTACGTCCACGGCCTGTGCCAGGAGCATCCGGACCGCTTCTCCGGCCTGGCGGGCATCGACCCGTTTCGGGGCATGCAGGGCCTGCGGGATCTGGAGTACGCAGTCCGGGAACTGGGCTTCGTGGGTGCCCATCTGTATCCGCACTGGTGCGAACTGGCACCTGATCACGCCAAGTATTACCCGTATTACGCCAAGTGTTGTGAGCTGGATATTCCCATCATGATGCAGGTGGGCCATAACCTGGTGTATTCCCGGGAGCGCCGCCTGCCCAGCGTGGGGCGGCCCATCTGCCTGGATCAGGTGGCCATTGATTTTCCGGAGCTGCGACTTATCGGTATCCATATCGGTGTGCCATGGACCGACGAGATGATATCCATGTGCTGGAAGCACGAGAATGTCTACACGGCGGGTGATGCCTACGCGCCGAAACACTGGCCCGATTCCTTCGTGCATTACGCCAATACCTACGGCCGTGAGAAAGTCATGTTCGGCACAGACTGGCCGGTGATCGACCCCGAGCGTGGCGTGCGGGAAGTGGAGGCCCTTGGCTTGCGGGAAGAGTCCAAACGCCTGCTGATGCGGGACAACGCCTTAAAGGTATTTAAACTTCCTGCCTGAGAGAAGCCAGCCATGAGTCAGCCGATGGATCAGCTGCCAGCCACGTTCCAGCATCTTTCCATGACCAGCGGCCTGCGGGCCGCCGCCGCCCGAAACCCGGCCAAGATCGCCTACAAGCAAGGTGACCGGGAACGCCCCTATGGCGAACTGGTCGACCGCATCGACCGAATCAGCAACGCCATTAGCGTCGGACTGGGCCTTGGCCCGGGGGCCCACGGTGCCATCGTCGCCAAGAATTCCATCGAGTACATGGAGCTGGTCTTCGGTGCTTCGCAGTCGGGCGTGGCCCTGGCCACTATCAATCCCCGGCTGTCGCCCGCCGAGATTGCGGCCATCTGCGAAGACGCCCAGGCGCAGGTCCTGTTCCTGGATGAGCTTAGTGCCCAGGTGCTGGGTGATACCGAGCTGCCTGGCATCAAGCAGCGCATCGTCATCGGCGCCGGACTGGAAGACTGGCTGGCCCAGAGCCGGGCCGTCGGTGCCCCGCCGGCAGTGGCGGAGTGGGGCGTCTTCACTATTCCTTATACGTCCGGCACCACCGGCCAGCCCAAGGGCGTGCTGGTCCCCTATCGCTCGCGCATTCTGACGCTGTTTGCCATGGCCGTGGAATACGGCTGCTATTCCCCGGACGATCGTTTCCTGGCCATTGCGCCCATGTGTCACGGTGCGGGCATGATTTTTTCCCTCGCGCCGGTGTTCTTCGGTGGCTATTGCGAAATCATGGACCACTTCAACCCGGAGCAGGTCATGCAAAGCTTAAAGACGGGTCAAATGACGGGCTTCTTCGGCGTACCCACGCATTTTCACGCCATGATGGAGGTGGAGCCCGCGCTGCTTGAAGCCAATCGCCCTGAGCACCTGAAGACCGTTATCTCCAACGCCGCCGCGCTGCCTCAAGCCATGAAAGAGCGGCTTGTCGACTATTTCGGACCGGGCTTGCTGCACGAAACCTATGGTTCTACGGAAGCTGGCATTGTGACCAACCTGCGTCCGGCCGATCAGTTGCGCAAGCAGGCCTGTGTGGGTCAGCCCATCGCCTGTACCCGGCTGGAGATACGCCGCCAGGACGGCAGCCTGTGCGATCCGGACGAAGTCGGCGAGTTGTTCTCCACCAGCCCCTATTTGTTTAACGGCTACTGGAATCGCGATGCAGCGACGGCGGAGGCCTTCCAGGACGGCTGGGTCACCGTTGGCGACCTGGCCAAGCGTGACGAGGAAGGCCATGTCTATATCGTGGATCGCATCAAGGACATGGTCATTTCCGGCGGGGTGAATATCTACCCGCGGGAAATCGAGGAAGTGCTGGTCAAGCACCCAGAGATTGCCGAGGCGGCCATCGTCGGGGTGCCCGACGAACGCTGGGGCGAGCGCCTGAAGGCATTTATTGTGGCGGCGCCCGGCAGTGAACTGGACGCCGAGGGTGTCACCGCCTATTGCGAGGCACGGATATCGCGCATGAAGACCCCCAAGGATGTGGAATTCATTGAGCAGATTCCCCGCAATGCCAACGGCAAGGTGCTGAAAACCGAACTGCGCAAGCGCGGCTGAGCATGGCGACCGTCGAGTTCTATTTTGATTTTGCCTGCCCCAGGTCCTACCTGGCCACGGTTCGTTTGCGTGAAACGGCACTTAGAACTGGCGCAAATATAGTTTGGCAACCTTTTGATTTAAAAGATCTAAATCTAACTAAAAAATCGCCGCAAGCGAGCTCTCAGACAAGCTGGAAAGCGGCGGATCTGCAAGCCTGGGCGGATTACTGTGGCCTGCAAATCCGGGCCCCGTCGTCAGACGCCCTGTCGCCCGGCCAGGCTCTGCTGGGTGCGGTTTATGCCGCGTCCCAGGGCAGAGCGGCTGCGTACGTGACCGGTGTCTACGCGGCCCTGTATGGCCAGGCGGACCGGACCGTTGAGCTGGCGTCCGTGGCCACCGCCGCGGGTCTGGACGCGGCAGCATTTGCAACCGCGCTGGCCGCTCCGGAGGCCGCGCGGAGCGTGGCCGCAAACAGCGCTGAGCTGGAGTCGCGGGGGGGCTTCAGATCCGCCACTATGTTTGTGGGTGAGCAGATGTTCTGCGGCAACTCCCGAATGCCGCTGGTTGAATTCGCCCTTGCGCAGAGCAGTGGCCGACAGTTTGTGATGCCGGGTCAGCATGGCTGATGACGGTCAGAGGAGGATTGGCATAGTGACAGAACTAACAGGGACTACCCGGCGCGGCTTTATGGCAGGCGGCGGCGCCGCCGCGCTTTCGCTCAAGTACGCCGGCACCGCGCTGGCGCAGGCAGGTGAGGAGGTGCCCTACGGCGCCTGGGAAGATCTGATGCGCGAGAAGTGGACCTGGGACCGGGTGGCCCATGGTTCCCACGGCACGAACTGCCAGGGTGGTTGTGCTTTCAATGTATTCGTCAAGAACGGCATTGTCTGGCGCGAAGAGCAGCAGGGCCAGTACGGCAAGTCGGACCCGGACGCGCCGGATTACGGTCCGCGCGGTTGCCAGAAAGGACTGCGCCACGCGAAATACATGTATGGCAATCAGCGCGTGCTCTATCCCATGAAGCGGGTGGGCGAGCGGGGCGCGGGCCAGTGGGAGCGCGTCAGCTGGGACCAGGCCCTGGCAGAGATCGCCGACAAGTTTCTGGATACCTGCACTGAATTCGGGCCGGAGTCCATCACCATAGGCCTGGGTACGCAGATGGCGATGAAGCGGGCGTCCCTGATGGGGCTGGGCCGATTTGCTGCTATTACCGGCAGCCCGTTGCCTGAAGCCTTTGCCGGGGTGGGTGATTTGCCCACCGGCATTTACCTCACTGTCGGCGAACCACTGCTCGGCGATACCGCGGCGGCGATCTTTAAGTCCAAAGCCTGCTTTGTCTGGTTTGCCAACCCGGCGGTTACCCGCATCCCGGATGCGCATTTTTTCTGGGAAGCTCGTTACAACGGCACAGAAGTCGTCGCCATTTCGCCGGAATTCACCCCCACGGCCATGCACGCAAGCAAGTGGGTCAACCCGAAGCCGGGGACCGATGCAGCGCTGGCCCTGGGGATGGTGCATACCATTCTGACCGACGGCAGTTTTGATGCCGATTACATTCGCGAGCAATCGGACATGCCATTCCTGGTGCGCACGGATAATCGACGCTTCCTGCGCGCCACGGATCTGGGCGAGACGGGCGAGGGCGCGGACCAGCGCTTTTACTTTTGGGATACGGCCGCCGATGCCGCCGTCGCCGCACCCGCAACCGGCTTTAACGTGCCGCCACCCGGGCAGCCTGTGCCGGAACATGCGGAGAAACTGAGCCTGGGCGCCTTGCAGCCGGCGTTGGAGGGGCGCTGGACCATCGACACGTCCGCCGGGCCGGTGGAAGTCACCACGGTATTTGAATTACTGAAAACTCACGTGGAGGCCTATGCCCCTGAGCGCGCCAGTGAGGTAACCGGCGTGCACCCGGATGTGATCCGCGAAATTGCCCGCACCTTTGCCAGCGCCAAGCCGGCCATGATTTACACGGGTTTCCGCATCTCCAAGTGGCTGCACGGCGATTTGTTCCAGCGGGCCACCATGCTGTTGTTGTCTTTGACCGGCAATCTGGGCAAGCCCGGTGGTGGTCTGCAGTTCATGAACCTGGCCAAGGACCAGGACCAGGCCGCTTTCTGGTTTGATGGTCTGCCGCCAACCTTGCGGGTGGCTACCCTGTCGCGCTGGGATTACGTGCACGCTGGCGGCAAGGAGCTCAATCGGCAGATCTACGGTGAGGCGACTGCCGAGCATTTCGACAAGTATTTCCAGAAATCGGTGGAGAATCGCTGGTTCCCTGACTACAGCAAGACGCCCTGGAAGATGGGCTTTTACCTGGGCAGTAACGCCGCGAACTGGCGGGCCTCGGGCAAGCGCTGGCGGCAGGAGGCCTTCGAGAAGCTGGAACACATTGTCACGGCCGCGACAGACATGGGCGTGACCGCCATGTACTCGGACTATGTGTTGCCCATCGCTCACCATTACGAGCGCCAGGATGTGGTGCTGTGGCAGTGGACCCCTTATCTCCAGGTGCTGGATGCCGCTGTGCCGCCCCTGGGCGAGGCAGTGGATGACTTTGAGTTATTCAACCGCCTGTCCAAGGCCATTGGCGAGCGAGCCAAAGCGCGGCAACTGACGCCGGTGGAAGACAATTACTTCGGCATGCCGGTACAGCGTGACTTCACGAAGTTTCACCAGATGTATACCAAGAACGGTGCCTACACGAGCATGCGAGATGCGCTGGACTTCATGCTGGCCGTTAATCCCGGGCTGCCGAAGGAATCTTTCGACACCCTGGCCAAGAACGGCATCACCCGCTTACCGGATTCCGATGGGCTGGTCTTCGGACCCAAGTCTCCGTACCGCAACACCATGACCCGCAGCGTGACGGAGAAAAAGCCTTATCACACCGAGACTGGCCGGCAGCAGTTCTATATTGACCACGACTGGTTCCTGCAGGAAGGCGAGGCGCTGCCCACCCATCGCGCACCTCTTGGTGAAAAAGGTCCGCCGCTGCGCTTCGTCATGGGGCATGCACGCCACGGCATTCACAGCATGTGGCGAGATGACCCCTTGCTGGTGGGCCTGCAGCGTGGCGAGCCGGACATCTATGTGAATCCGGAAGATGCGGCTCAGCGTCAGGTGGACGACGGCGACCTGATCCGCATTTTCAATGGTTATGGTTCATTCATCGCCATGGCTCACGTGACGTCCGCCATGCAGCCTGGCATGACCTACATGTATCACGGCTGGGATCCCATGATGTTCCGTGGCCGCCAGAATTTTGGTGCGGTGACCTCCGGTGCCGGCCTGATCAAGCCGACGACGATCGCGGGCGGGCAGAGCCATATCAATTTCCGCACTTTCATGTTCGAGCCTAACGCGGTTTTTCAGGACGTAACCTGCGACTTCGAAAAGTACGAAGAGGCTTAAGCGCGGGCCTTGGCAGATTTGGACCAGATGATGGCGAGCGCCATGGATCGCATCGGTCAAACCGTGCCCCTGGTTCCCGTGGATCTGGAGCCGGAGTTGGCCAGGCCCAAATCCTTCCTGAAAATCCTCGATGCGGATCACTACAACTGGGAAGCAGACAAGTTTCGCAAGCTCTTTGCCATGCGCTTCCGCGTAAAGGTGCCCGCCCTGGATCAGATCAACATGATCTTTTATCCGAAGCCCGACCAGGATGCGCCCATCTTTCTGTTTTTCTGCCTGGTCACCAAGCGCAAGGTGATTGCTCACCTGAACGTAAACTGCCCCTTCGACGATGCTGAATATCGAGCACGCTGGGTCGATCCCCTGGTGGCAATTCTTGGTCGCTATCCCGAATTTGATGCGCCGGACCGCTACCCTGACTGGATGGTCAAATATCGGCGTGATTGCACCATCATGGGGATGTTTGGCCAGGACCGCTACGATGATATCTACCAATGTGGCCTGGATTACCTGGACTACTACATGGAACAGATCGCCGTGTCGGAGCCGGAAACGGACCCGGAAAAGCTGGCGCACATCCGGGACTTTCATGCCCGCTTTGTGGACGACATTCGTACCCAGGACAAGGCGCAGGGCATGATCAGCAAGATGATCGGCAAGGACAAGGCCAGGCGGATTTTTTACGAGATCACCACCTGAAGTCGCTTGCAGCGTGATTTCTTGTTAGCGAGGCTGTCTGGCAAGGTTGGGTAATCCGGCGATACATTATTCGCCGCGACAGATTCCGCTGTCAGAATTTCCTTATTCACAATGCATGGTATATCGTGCTCGCAAATGCTCGGGGGTCTCTTCCGCTCCAGGCAGCCCAAAGGGGAATTGGGCTGGCGAAGCCGCGGCGTATGGCCTGATCCATTAAGGGTTCTTCCCGGGTTACTGACACGAACGGGGGGCGGGGATGTCAAGAGTCCGAGGGTTGGTCGGCCTGGGGTCGGCGCTGTCTGCGGCTTTGCCCGCATTGTTGATCCTGCCACTTCCGGGCTGGGCCCAGATGGAAGAGATCGTGGTTTCCACCCGGCGCCGCGAGGAAAGCCTGCAGGATGTGCCCATTGCAGTGACCGCAATCGGCGCGGAACAGATCGCGCGCCAGAACATCAATAGCCTGGCTGACATTACCAAGCTCGCGCCCAGCGTGCAGTTTGATAATGGCTTCGGTCCGTCAGATAACCGCATCACAATCCGCGGTCTGTCCAATTCCCGAGGCCGATCCAATGTGGCGTTCCTGATCGACGGTATCGATGTCACGACAGAAAATTTCGTTGCTCCGGGTTCCGGCCTGCTGGCCAACCGGCGCTTGCTGAACGACGTGGAGCGCATTGAGCTGGTCAAGGGCCCCCAGAGTGCTTTGTTCGGTCGGGCGGCTTTCGCGGGGGCTATCAGCTATATCACCAAGGAGCCCGGCCCGGAGCCGGCGGGCCGGGTCGGTATTGATTTCGGCGAGGACGGGCAGCAGCAGGTCGATTTTTCCTACGAGACGCCGGTCAAAGGGCTGGAGGACGTATTGGGTGTTCGCATTTCTGGTGTCTGGTGGGACGAAGACGGACGCTACAAAAATGTGATCTCCGGTAACGATGTGGGCGGTACGGATGGTTTTGGGGGCGCATTGACGACGGTATTTACGCCGACCGATGCCATCAAGCTCAAGGCTCGCGTGGAGTATTCCGATGAGGACTATGAGCCGGCGGCGCGGGTAAGGGTTGGCGGCGGCTTACCCGTCGAACTAATCGCCAACGCCGATGGCAGCCAGAACAATACCTGGCCGTCAACTATTATCCCGTGTGGTCAACCCGGTAATGACGATCCGGGCTGCACGCAGCCTATCCGGGTTACGCAGGATGACTTCGATACTAAGGGCAATCCGATTCCAGACGGCCTGCCGGATGTTAATCCGAACGACTACACCTGTCGTAATAAGGACAATGTCTTCAAGCTGTATCCGAAAAGCGCCCTGGATCAGGACTTCGGCGTCGGCACGCTGTTTGCTTTCTCGGCGACGGGGCTGGCGGATTTCGGCCCCGGCTTTTGTCTGCCGAAAACTTATGGGGATGCGAATGGAAGGCAAGTTACCCTCAGCGAGGATCCGTTCACCGGCAACGACTTTAAAGGCACCAGTCAGGACACGTTCCGCGCCTCCCTGGTGGCCAGCTACGACGTAGAGTTTGGTGACTTCAGCAGTTACATTGGCTGGACTGATTTCAATGCTTATGATGCTTACGACTCGGACTATCAGGCCCAGGGTCGCCCGGATACCTTCCTGTCGCAGCAAACAGGGCTAACCCAGACGGACACGAACCAGTTCAGCGTCGAACTGCGCTTCAGTTCGAACCTTGACGGGCCGGTGCAGTTCACTGTGGGCGGGCTCTACTGGACTGAAGATCGTGAGCTGGTGGACCAGAATTCCATTGTAACTTGTGCGCCGGTGCAGAAGGTTGGCGGGAAATACGGCACGCCGCGTGCAGGTCCCACGGAACGCGAAGTGTGCAACGGGCAAAACGGCACGGTTTCTTCATGGCAGGAGTACGCGCTCCTGTTGCCCGTGTCAGGCTTTAACAGCCTTTCGGGTTTCGACGAGCCGTATATCAACGGGGCGGAATGGCGCGCCGACACCGACTCCCGGTCTCTTTATGGGACGATCGAGTGGGAGCTCGCCGAGCAATGGAAGCTCAGCTTCGAAACGCGTTACGTGGCTGAGGATTTCAAGCTGTTCAAGCCGGCCGAGTCCTCCTGCTCGACCCTCGGCTTTGCTCCGGGTGGTGGCCTGTCGCCATTGGAGAACGAAGAGAATCTTAATGCCGGCAACTCGGCATTCGAAGATCGGGTGTGCGAATCCGAACAGGTGTTGAATCCCAATATTTTCGCGCCGCCCGTCATCGCCAATGGGCCTGACTGGGTTTACGTGGAAGGCAGCGAGTCTTCCAGCTACAGCACCCCAAAGGTGACCCTGGAATGGACAGCGACGGACGATATGCTGCTATATTTTTTCTACGCACAGGCTCAGAAGCCGGGTGGTATCAACCAGATAGTTGGCGGTGGTTTCCCTGAGGATGTCGACGAGGGTCGTTTCGATTCCGAAAAATTGAAGGCCTGGGAACTGGGCATGAAGTCTTCCTGGGAATTTCTCGGCTTCCTCCAGACCAACGTGTCTGGTTTCTTCCAGGACTACACGGACAAGCAGGTAGCCACGCAGGTCCTGGTTGAGGGTACGTTAACGCCAAGAGTGCTCAATGCCGGCGGGGCAGAAGTCTGGGGTTTGGAGCTGGAGACGACCTGGCAGCCGTCTTTCCTTGAAGGCTTGAGCTTGTCCGCTGCGTATACCTACCTGGACGCTGAATACACGGAATTTATTTTAGATTCTTCCACGCCCTTGCGCGCGGCGGACAACGGCAGCTGCGAAATCGTCACCGTGGCCGCCGGCACCCCGGACGAGTTTCAGAGTTGCCGCTATGACTTTGCTGGCAATCAGCTGGAACGCACCCCGGAAAATGCCGCGGTTTTCCAGGGAAGTTTCACCCGTCAGTTCGGCGGCCAGGACTTCGACTGGTTTATCGACGCGAATGCGACCTGGCAGGATGAGCGTTTCGTGAACGAAAACAATACGACGAGATTTGACGACTATTGGCTGGTAGACGCTCGGCTGGGGCTGTCGGGAGAGACTTGGGAAATCATCGGCTACGTCGAAAACGTGTTTGATGACGACACCATCAGGACTGGCGGCACGGGCCCGGATTTTGGCCAGCAGGTCGTGGAAACCGGTTTCCTGGGCGGGCTTGGTGCCACCAACTACTTTGGTAATCTGCCCGACCCGAGGACCGTCGGGGTGCGGGCGAACTACCGCTTTGGCGGCGGGGGTTAATTCGCGGGCCAAGCCGGCTGCAGCGACGCGATACAGTCTTTGGCAAGGACAGGGCCGACGTATCTTCTACGAGATGAACACCTGACCTAAGTTCGGGTCAGGAGCCCGCAGATTTTTCCGCTTCCAGTTGGGCGCAGAAAGCCGCGTAGTCGGCCGAGACATCTTTTTCGAACAACTTCTGCATATACAGGTTGGGTGCCTGAAAGGCTTCCGTATAGCAGACGTAGCGCCAGCCTTCGGGTTTTCGCCTGAACACACTGGATACCCGGTTATCTGACCCAAAGGGCTTGGGGGAAAACGCCAGTTTCATGTCCGTCCGCATCCAGTAGCCTGCGAAGGCCAGGTCCGGTGCCAGCAGTCGCACCCTGATGTCATAGAAGCGAACCCGGATGGCTTCGGTGACTTGCGCCTGATCCTGAGGGTCCAGGTAGCGATTGAGCGCCTCCCAGCCGACGAAAAAGTCTTCCTGCTCACCGGCCAGGTAAAACGGCTCCGGGTCTTCCTCGTCCCACAGGGCCTTCAGCCCCGGCGTGTCCTGCTTGTTCCACAAGACTTCCGTCTGGCGCAGCAAGGCCTCGATTTCTTCCCTGACAGAATTACCGGACAAGGGTCACCTCGTTGCGAACAGCGGGCTGGGACATGATGTAGGCATAGATCGCAGCCAGGTCTGATTCCGTCAACTGCGCATACTCTGTCCAGGCCATTTGCGTGTTATAGCCGACTTCGCTGACCGGGATCCGCTGGTTCTCATAGGCTTTGAAGCGGGCGATGAAATCCTCCACGGTCCAGTTGCCGATGCCTGTGTCGGGATCGGCGGAGATATTGGCTGAGTAAACCGTTTTGTCCTGCCAGGGAAATCCCAGCCCGCCGCCAAAGCGCATTTCGGGGATACCCTGGCGGCGCTCGTCCGCGGGCGTGTGGCAGAAGCGGCAACCGGCAATAATGCTCAGGTATTCGCCGCGGGCAACCGGATCATCCTGATCGACCACCCACGGCTCGGCCGGTTTCACCCGTGAATTGCCGATGGCTTGCATGAAATTACTGAGTTGGCGAGGCGGATGGTCGGCGGCAATGGGTTCAAGGGTTCTCAGGTAAGCCATGATGCTGTAGACATCTTCTGTTTCCAGGTAGAGGTAGACATCGAAGGGCATGACCGGGAAGAACGCATAGCCGTCTTTATGCAGTCCGCTGACAATGGCGCGGTAGAGTTCGCCATCGGACCAGTCGCCCAGGTGGTAGGGCGTGATATTGGTCGACACGATCAGGCCGGGAAAGCCCACTGACTCATCGAAGCGTTCGCCCCCCTTGCCCAGGCCACCTGGTTTGATCGGGCCACCGAATAGCTCCCAGTCTCGTTCCGAATGGCAATAGACGCAGCCGAAGACAGCGGTGGCCAGGTACTCACCCCGGGCGACGCGCTCGGGTGTCCGGTCAAGCTTCAGCTCGGCAATGGGCAGGTCTGGCGGCAGGATTACCAGGAAATACAGGTAGGTGCCTGAGGCGGCAAGCAGTGCCAGGCTAACGCAGATGAGCAGACCTTTGATCAGAATTTTCAAGGGATTAAACCTCCCTGGGTCACTAGTTATGCGTATCCGGTCCGCGGGCCTGGTTAGCCAGACTGCGGCCACGGGTGCCGTTCGAACTTCCTCGTTCCCCTGGAGGCTTTCCCTGCCTGCCCAGCATCATATATGGTCTATCCTAGGATTCGCGATCACTCTCAGGTCTGAATCGCGACTCGCCGTTGCCGGCGAGGGAAGGGGAGATCCGTGGCGGGTTTTTCGGCCGGGTCAATCGCAGCAGGGCAATCGGGGGATAGCCATGTATTTGCGCAGAGCAGTTACCGGCCTGGTGCCGGCCTTGGCAGTCGCGGTTCCGGTAGCGCTGAGTGTGCCGGTTACGGGCTGGGCCCAGATGGACGAGATCGTCGTTTCAACGCGCCGTCGTGAAGAGAGTATCCAGGACGTGCCCATCGCGGTCACGGCCATAGGCGCCGAGCAAATTGAACGGCAGAACATCAACAGCCTGGAAGACATCGTCAAACTGGCGCCCAGTGTGCAGTTTGATAATTCCTTCGGACCGGCGGATACCCGCATCACGATTCGCGGCCTGTCCAATACCCGAGGAAGATCGAATGTGGCCTTCCTCATCGATGGTATTGACGTCACCACCGAGAACCTGATTAGCGCCGGCTCCGGTTTACTCGCGAACCGGCGACTTCTGAATGACGTGGAGCGCATCGAGTTGGTCAAGGGGCCCCAGAGCGCCCTGTACGGACGTGCTGCCTTCTCCGGTGCCCTGAGCTACATCACCAAGGAGCCCGGACCCGAGCCCGGTGGCAAGATCGGTCTTGACCTGGGCGAAGACGGCCAGCAGCAGCTCGACTTTTCCTATGAGACCCCGGTCAAGGGTCTGGAAGATGTGCTGGGTATTCGGGCATCCGGTGTCTGGTGGGACGAAGACGGTCGCTATACGAACAGCATTTCCGGCAATGATGTGGGCGGCACCGATGGTTTCGGTGGCGCCCTGACAGCCGTGTTTACTCCCAGTGATGCGATCAAGATCAAGACCCGGGTTGAATACTCCGATGAGGACTATGAGCCCCGGCCGCAAGTGCGTCTGGGCGGCGGCCTGCCCGAGGAGTTGATCGCCAATGAAGATGGCAGTCAGGACAACACCTGGCCCTGGCAGATTATTCCACCCGGTGCCCCGGGCAACGAAACCGGTACCCAGCCCATTCGCATTACACAGGACGACTTCGATACCAAGGGTAATCCGGTCCCAGACGGCTTGCCCGATGTAGATCCCAATGATTACACCTGCCGGGATCAGGGTAACGTCTTCAGGCTATACCCGAAAAGCGCCCTGGACGCCGATTTTGGGGTTGGCACCACCTTCGCAAATACCGCGACGGGCCTGGCGGATTTCGGTCCGGGTTTCTGTTTGCCCGATACCTTTGGTACTGCCAGCGGCCAGACGATCACGCAGAGTGAAGATCCCTTTACCGGCAAGGACTATGACGGCACCAGTCAGGACACCTTTCGCGGCTCCATCGTTGCCAGTTATGACGCGGATTTCGGCACCTTTAGTTCCTATTCGGGCTGGACCAACTTCAATGCCCTGGATGCCTATGATCAGGATAATCAGGCTGTCAGCCGGCCGGATACCCTGCTGGCGGGACAGCAGGCAAGGACGCGAACAGATACGGACCAGTTCAGCCAGGAGATTCGCTTCCAGTCCAATCTGGATGGCTCGGTGCAGTTTACCGTCGGTGGCCTCTACTGGGAGGAAGACCGCAAACTGCGCGATCAGAACTTCATTATTCTTTGCGCACCTGTCCAGAAGATAGGCGGCAAGTACGGCACGCCTCGTTCTGGCCCTTTCGAGGCGGAAATTTGTAACGGCCAGAACGGCACTGTCGCCTCGTGGCAGGAGTATGCAAGATTACTGCCGCTGTCGAGTTTTAACAGCGCATCCGGCTTTGATGAGCCGTATTTCAATGCCACAACCTGGGAAGCAGAAACCGAATCCTGGTCTGTCTACGGCATGCTTGAGTGGGAATTAGCCGAGCAGTGGAAATTAACCTTCGAAACCCGCTATGTGGAAGAGGAGTTCAGCTTGCTGAAGCCTGCAAAGTCTTCGTGCACCAACACAGGTTTCTCGGCTGGTTTTAATCTTGCGCCGCTGGAAAACGAGGACAATCTGGCTGCCAATCCCGCGGCGAATGATATTGTCTGCGAGTCGGAAAGGGTTCTCAACCCAGATATCTTTGAACCACCCGTGGCCGCTGGGGGGTCTGACTGGCGCTATAACCAGGGCAGCGAGAGTTCCAGCTTCAGCACGCCCAAGATCACCCTGGAATTCACCCCGACAGACGATGCCCTGCTGTACTTTTTCTACGCCCAGGCGCAGAAGCCGGGCGGTATCAACCAGCTGGCCGCCGGTGGCTTTGCGGAAAGCGTGGCCGAGGCGCGTTTTGATTCCGAGAAACTGAAAGCCTGGGAACTGGGCTTGAAGTCATCCTGGGAGGTGGTCGGCTTTTTGCAGCTTAATGCGTCCGGATTTTTCCAGGATTACACCGACAAACAGCTCAGTACCCAGGTCGTCATTAACGATACCTCGACGCCGAGGGTGCTGAATGCCGCGGGTGCAGAAGTGTGGGGGCTGGAGCTGGAGACGACCTGGCAACCCTCATTCGCGGAGGGTCTGACCATGTCGGCCGCCTGGACCTGGCTGGATGCCGAGTACACTGAGTTCAACTTTCAGTCGGCATCCGTGCTGCGCTCAGCCCAGATAGGTAGTTGTAACGTAACGACCGTGGCCGAAGGAACGCCGGCGGAGTTCACCACTTGCAGCTATGACTTTTCCGGCAACAAGCTGGAGCGAACCCCGGATAATGCGGTTGTCCTTCAAGGTAACTACACGCGTCAGTTTGGCGCGTCGGGTTTTGATTGGTTCCTCGACATCAATGCTAGCTGGCAGGACGAGCGGTTCGTGGATGAAAACAACAGTGCGAAGTTTAAAGACTACTGGCTGGCCGATGCGCGCCTGGGCTTGTCCGGCGAAACCTGGGAGCTGATCGGCTACTGCGACAATTTGTTCGATGACGACACGATCCGCACCGGCGGCACCGGTCCCGATTTCGGCAACCAGGTCGTCGAGACCGGCTTTCTGGCAGGTTTTGGCGCAACCAACTTCTTTGGCACCCTGCCGGATCCCCGTACCTTTGGCATCAGGGCAAGCTTCCGCTTTGGAGATGGCAGCTAGGAGCAGCCCGGATCGCTGCTAGTCGGCGAGGGCGGGGACGATGTGTTCGCCGATTGCCTGGATAGACTTCTCGGGTTCGTCATACAGGCGCAGGGCGATCTGCGTCAGGCCTGCTGCCTGAAAGCTCTTGAAGCGATCGACTTCCGTCTGAATTTCACTCAGGGGGGAGGCTGACACGCTATGCGCAATAATCTTGTCCACTATGGCGTCCGGGACACCCTCTATTTCCGGTGTCCGTGAATAGTAAGCCTTTGCGAAACTGGGCAGGTTGGCCAGCACGATCTCAGCTTCATCCTCATCCACCACGTCGCGAATGTATTTCGGGTAAATTGTGCCGCGGACACAAAGCCAGGGTCGGGCTTCGCGATTAGCCGCGGCGGGATCTTCCTTGACATGCCACGCCCAAAAATTATTCAGGGGGAAGCCGGCCGCGGCTTCGCCGCGCTCCGCCAGGACAGGATCAATGATCTCCCGAACCCACCGGATACGGTCCGGCGTGAAGTCGCTGACCATGATTCCCGGCGCCCGCCTTGCTGCCATAGCCAGCATCTGGGGGCCATTGGATCCTGCGTAGATGCCTGGCGGCTTGGCCCGTGCCCAGCTGGTGTTCATCCAGTTGACCGTGTACATCTCGCCGGGATACTGGAAGCGCTGGCCTTCTGCGGCCAGGCATAGGATCTCAATGGCTTCGCGCACAGCTCGGACGGGGCGCTCGGGCGTTTTCCCCATAGCTTGTACGGTGCCGCCACCGGCGCCCACGACAATCTGTGCTCGGCCGTCGGACAGTTCATTGAGTGTCAGCAGGGACAGCGCCATTTTGTAAGGGTGCAGCTCAAAGGGGCTGACGGCGATCGCACCCATGCGAATCCGGCTGGACTGCAGGGCCAGGGCGGAGAAATTTACAAAGGGATCGCGATTGTTGTTGTTATTGGGTACCCAGACCCCACCAAGGCCGCATTCCTCAGCCAGTCGTCCCAGGCGGGCGAAATCATGAGCGCTTTGGTCCGGCTCAAGGATAATATCGATGCGCATGTGATCGGGCCCTGCTGACGGTTCAGACGCGTTCCTTGAGGATGGGTTTCAGGAACAGTAACACGCCCCTGGCGGTGACAACTCACACGGTTGTTGCCAATCCTGCGCTGGCCAAAACTCCGGATTTGCAAAGTGCCGCGAACTCGATTGCGATAATGCCAAGTGCTATCTGAAAACCGGCACTTGAAGACATCCGTCGTTTCATTGACTATCGCGTCCAGACCTTGCTCTGGCAAACAACATGCGCGAACGTTCAGCAGACCTGCTCCCGATATCGACTTATTTTGGCTATGGCGTCGGCCAGATCGGCGGACAGATACTTCGGGATACACCTGCACTGATTCTGCCCTTCTACATGGCGACTGTCGTAGGGCTTGATCCCAGGCTGGGCGGCCTGGTCATCCTGATTGCCAAAGTGTGGGCAGTCATTGCCGATCCGCTAGCCGGCCTGCTCTCTGACAAGTCGGAATCACGCTGGGGACGAAGGCGCCCGTTTATTCTCGCCGGTGGCATGCTGGCGGCACTCTGTTTCATTCTGCTGTTCTTCGTCCCGCCCACAAGCAGTCAGAACGTGTTGTTCTTGTATCTGACCGCGGTTTACCTGGTGCTCAATACCGGTTACTCCATGTTTTCCGTGCCGTATCTTACGATGGCATCAGAGATGTCAGACAACCCGGAGGAGCGCACGACAATCATGTCGTTCCGCAACGGGTTTCTGGGAGTCGGACTGATAGTCGTGGCACTGACTTTGCCAATTCTCTTCTGGCTGCAAGAATCCGGCTACTCAGGGGGTGAGGCCTACAAGCGCATGGGGTTCATCGTGGGGCCCATTATTGCACTGTCGACGCTGTGGGTATTCTTCGGTACCGCGCGGGCGCCCGCCAAGGCAGCGACCGAAGCGGCCGTGCCGTTAGTCGAGCAACTCAGGATCGCCTGGGCCAATAAGCCTTTCGTCGTGTTGATCGCCGCCAACATTGTGCAGTACATCAGTGCAGGCATCGGCTACGCCGGCGGCTTGTTTTTCTTTTCCCTGACCATGGATCTGGGGCAGGAAGCCCTGAATGTCGTGACGATCTGGCTGATCATCATTTCCGTTGCATCGATGGCGGCCATGCCCCTGCTGGTCTGGGCAGCCGCAAGGCTGGGCAAGATGACGGTCTACAAATGGAGCCTGATTCTCTATGCGATCAGCATCCAGTTTTATTTTCTGGCGGACAAGGACTCTCTGTGGATTGTCTGGCTGATTGCGATTGCTATCGGTTTGTTTAACGGCGGCTTCATCCTGATGTCGTTCTCCGTCCTGACGGATGTGGTGAACTACGACCGCCTCAAGACCGGTATCAGTCGCGAGGGCGTGCTTTCGTCCGTTTATTCTGCGGTTGATAAAGTCGGCAATGCGCTGGGCGGCGTGCTGTTCATGTTCTTCCTGGCGCTCATCGGTTTCGTGGAGTCCAGCGATGGCCAAATGGCGGGGCAGACACCTGAGGTAATCAGGGGCATCGGAATCGCCTATATCGTTGGGCCTGCTGTGTTGCACGCAAGCAGCATCTTTATTCTGAACCGCTATAAGCTGAACAGCGCGGACCTTGAGGGGCCTGCCTAGGGAGTCCGGGGCCGGAATCCTCCAAGCCGTTGAAGGCGCCTGGGCTGCCTGTCCAAAGGTTGATTGGCTGGCGCGCTCAAGGTCTGGATCGCGGCTGTATTGGGCTAGACTATCCCTTAAATCGCAGAGGCAGGCAGCCTCGGGCTCGGGACGCCCGGGCGACTGACCAGCAGAAAGGAACAGCATGACACTTCAATACACAGCCGTGGGCATTCAGAACGAGTCCCACATGGCGCTCAGCATCGATGACTACTGGACCGACCTGAAGGCACTGGCTGACAGTATTAAATACGCTGTCTGGAATTGCAGCCTGGATCTGCCCGTGCGCCTCGTCACGGTGTCTGAGGGCGGCATCGGCGGCTGGTGCCTGGGCGGTGGTGAGGAGCATCTGCGCATTGCCCGGGAGGTGGTACCGACGATCCCCGGCCCGGAGACGGATTTTCTGGGCGAGCTGTGCAAGGAGTTCAATTTCTACCTCGTTGCCCAGATGATTGCCAAGGACCCCGACCTCATGGAAGACCGGGTTTTCAATATCGCCTTTATTATCGATCCCAACGGCGAAGTGATTCACAAGCATGTGAAGACCGCTTTCTATCAGCGCGAGCCCAATACCGCCCCCAGCGATATCTGGAACCTGTACCGTGAACGTCACGATAACGATCCCCAGAAGTTATTTGAGGCTATTTTTCCGGTCGCCAAAACGGAAATCGGCAATATCGGTACCCTTATCTGCGCCGAGGGCAGCTTTCCCGAAGCGGCCCGCGGGCTGGCCCTTAACGGGGCGGAAATTATCTGGCGTACCCAATACCCGGAGCCTTGGATGGGCAATGGCATTGCCGAGATTCAGAATAAGTCCCATGCGGTTTTTAATACCTGCTATGTGATGGCGCCCAATATCGGCGAGATCTGGTTTCCGGGTGGGCAGCAGAAAATGAGTTGTGGCAAGAGCCAGATCATTGATTATCGGGGCAATGTGATTTCCGAGTATCTGGGTGGCGGCCAGACCCTGGTCTCAGCTATTGTAAATATTGACGGCTTGCGTGATTTTCGTGTGCGGGCCCAGTGGCAGAACCTGGCCAAGGACATGCGGGTTGAGGAATACCAGGTGATCTACGATGCCATGATGGCTCGCGGGGGCATTTATCCGGCCAATCTGGCCATGGAGAAGCCACCCATGGACGAGACCCAGCAACTGGAGCTGGTCAAGCATCAGATCAATAAAATGGTGGCGTGGGGCGTGTATACGCCGCCGCCCGATTGGGAGCCCTACACTGTGGACCCGGACGTAACCGCCCGGATCGATGAGGCTCAGGCACTGACGAAAGGAGCAAATAAATGAGTGAATCACCCGAAGTGGATTTCTCCCAAATCCGCGGCGACTGGCATTTCCATATTAATTACGTCGCCAATGCGGTCCATCAGACCCTGGCACGAGCAGTCAAGATGTGGGGTGGTGTTCAGGCAGAGGCGAATGATCCCGCCATCGGTGAACTGGTGGCAAAACTTGAGGATACCTGGGGTCGCCTGGAGCAGACTGCCACGGGTGAAGACAAGATTGACACCACCAGTCCGATACTTGACGAGTGGCTGGCTGTCTGCGATCAGATCAAGGCGCCGTGTGATGGCATGGAGGAGGCCAAGGGACTGGGAGGTTCCGGGGCGATATCCGATCTGCCCCTGGAGCAGTTCACCGAGGCCATGCGGCAGGTCCGCAGCTTCAATGAAGACCTGATCATGATGCGGGAGCAGAAGCCCTAGCCGTCTTCAGTCGCTGCGTCGGGGGGCTGGTCGGGCAATTCCAGTAGCTT
>CAKZWQ010000035.1 GCA_937921935.1 uncultured Gammaproteobacteria bacterium
GTTTATATCAGCGGGGCCAAGGCTCACCAGACCGGCTGCATCAATTCCCACTGGCTCATTGTTATGCCGACCCTGCGACTGGGCGAGGCCGACAAGGACTACGCCATCGTCGGGGCCATCCCCGTTGACGCCGAGGGCATCACTTATATATATGGCCGGCAGTCCTGTGATACCCGCAGCATGGATGGCGATCTGGACGCCGGCAACGCCAAGTTCGCCGGCCAGGAAGCCATGATCGTCTTTGAGGATGTCTTTATCCCCAATGAGCTGATTTTCATGGACGGCGAATACGACTTCGCCGCGATGCTGGTGGAGCGTTTCACCTGTTATCACCGCCGCAGCTACGTCTGTAAGTCAGGCGTGGGCGACGTGCTGATCGGTGCCGCCGCTACCGTGGCGGACTATAACGGCGTGGAAAGAGCCTCACACATTCGCGACAAGCTCACGGAGATGACGCACCTGAATGAAACCATTTATTCCACAGGTATCGCGTCGAGCTACCAGTCATCAGCGATGAAGTCCGGCGTTTATCAAAACGACGACATGATCGCGAATGTCTGCAAACATCATGTCACCAAGCTGCCCTATGAAATCGGTCGCCTTGCCCAGGACCTTGCCGGCGGCCTGATGGTGACCCTGCCGTCGCAGAAAGAACTGGAGCACCCGGAACTCGGCACGATGATTAAAAAGTACCTGCAGGGCCGGCCGGAGATTGCGACGGAAGATCGCATGCGCATTCTGCGGCTGATCGAGAACATGACGCTGGGCCGAAACGCGGTGGGCTATTTAACCGAGTCCATGCACGGGGCTGGTTCGCCCCAGGCGCAGCGCATTCAAATTGCGCGGCAGGCGCAGCTGCAGTTCAAGAAAGCCTTGGCGAAAACGCTGGCCGGGATTGTGCCGGAAGCGGCGGATGAGATCGCCGGGGACCTGGCGGACTACATGGGGCGGGTACTCGAGCCGGAAGCCGGAGACGAGTGATTTTTATTCAGCCTTGTCGGATCCGCTGGTTGCTGCTGGCGGCCGTGATAGCGTGCGCGCCGGCCCTGGCTATCGTCCATGGCAAGGCCGTGAACCAGCCCCGCTTTATGGACGATTTCCCCTGGGCTGTCGCCGTGGAGAATCCCGTCACCGGTGGCGTGTGCTCGGGGGTCCTGATCGCGCCACGCTATGTGCTGACCGCAGGCCACTGCACCTCAGCCAACAAGCGTGTGCTGGTGGGTAACACCTCGCGGCGCCGGGCGCGGAGTGTCGAGGTTGCCGAGGCCTTTCGCCATCCGGGCTACAGTCGCGAGACCCACCAGTTCGACGTGGGTTTGTTGCGCCTGGCCGAGACCCTGGACATTGAGCCTTTGCCCTTGATCTCGCGCTCTGAATACCTGCTGCTGATAAAGGAAGGTGCCGCGGCGTCAGTGATGGGTTGGGGCAAGCGTCCTGACTCCGGTTTTTCCGATCGCCTGGTGCTGGCTTCAATCCGGTTGCGCGAACTGGGCACCTCGGGTACTCAACTCGTGTATCGCGATCGCGGCGGACCCTGCGGGGGTGACAGTGGCGGACCGCTGGTGGTGGCTGGCCTGGACGGGCAGTCGGTGCTGCTGGGTGTGGCCAGTGTGACGGACGGTAATCTCTGCGCCACCGGGGGCGGCTTCGCTGTCTATACCAGCGTGGCAGCCGTGCGGGATTTCATCAGCGCAAAGGTGCCGGATTTACCCTGAGACAGGGCATTTTTGGCTTCTGCCTCGGGGCTCGCATGGGGCTATACTTTCCGCGTCACTGCTACGGTTTCACACACCACGATGACAAACGCCGTTGATGCCAGCGAGCCGCTGAACCCTCTGCGCAACCGCGAGTTCCGCAAGTTATTCAGCGCCCAGGTGATCGCCCTGGTGGGCACCGGCTTATCCACGGTTGCCCTGACTCTCCTGGCCTATGACCTGGTCGGCGGTAATGCGGCCGCCGTGTTGGGCACAGCGCTGGCATTCAAAATGATTGCCTACGTGGTTTTTGCGCCCATTGTCGGTGGACTGGCCCATCGCTTCTCGCGCAAGCCCTTCCTGATTGGCATGGATATCGTGCGCGCCGCCATCGTGCTGGCTATGCCCTTCGTGACGCAGGTCTGGCAGATTTACCTGCTTATATTCGTGCTCAACCTGTTTTCAGCGGGCTTTAAACCGGTTTTCGCCGCAACCATCCCCGATATTCTTCCCGAAGAGCGTGCCTATACCCGCGCCCTGTCCATGTCGCGTCTGGCCTACGACCTGGAAAATCTGCTAAGCCCCACCTTCGCAGCGCTGGCTTTGTTGTTCATGACTTACACGGGCCTGTTTATCGCCAACTCCGTTGCCTTCCTCATCTCCGCGGTACTGATTGTTGTTACGGCGGTGCCGGCCAGCCAGCAGGTGTCACGGCTGGGCAATCTCTGGAGCGAGATCAGCTTTGGCACTGTGTCTTATTTCAAAACGCCCCGGTTGAGGGCGCTGTGCGCGCTGTACCTTGGGGTATCGGCGGCCAGCGCCATGATCATTGTGAACACGGTGATTTACGTGAAGGAAAACCTGGGCCTGACGTCTACCGATGTGGCGGCAGCCCTGGCGGCCGCGGGCGGTGGTTCCATGATCGCAGCCCTGACCCTGCCAAAAGTTCTGGACAAGGTAGCCGATCGCCCCGTGATGCTGATGGGCGGGGCGGTGATGGCCGTCGGCGTATTCCTGATCAGCAGTGGTCCGCAGTTCCCCCAGATGCTGGGTGTCTGGTTCCTGATCGGACTGGGCTGGTCCCTGGTACAGACACCAGCGGGCCGGGTGGTGAATCGCTCATCCTCTGCCGCTGATCGTTCGGCCTTTTTCTCGGCGCAGTTTGCTATCTCCCATGCCTGCTGGCTGCTGTTCTATCCCATTGCGGGTCAACTCGGCACGCGCCTGGGGGTTGAGACCACGGCCATCTGGCTGGCGGGCGGTATTGCCGTGTTCACCGTGTTGGCAGCTCGCCTGTGGCCCCGGGACGATGCGGTCGTGCTGGTGCATGAGCATCAGTCCGTTGAGCACAGCCATGAGCACAGCCACGATGAACATCATGACCACGAAGGCAATCATGCCGGGCTAAACGCGGACGAGCCTCACACCCATGTGCATGCCCATGCGGCCGTTCGACACTCGCACGCTTATGTCATCGATGATCATCACGCCAGCTGGCCGGCTTCATCCACGCCGTGAATTGTTGTACAAGAGTTCTGTTTTAGGCGACTTTATGATCACCGTGCTGACGACTTACCGCGTGACCAAAGGCCAGGAGTCCGCCTTCGAAGGGGCCTTTTCCCAGTTGCAGCAGCAGGTCATTGCGAAAGAATCCGGCACCGTGGCATTTCAGTTGTATCGGGCGGCAGGCAAGGGCGAGAGCTACAAGGTGATCGCCCATTTTAGTGATGAGGCCGCCATGGCCAGTCACAATGCCGGCCCTTATCTGAAGTCGGCGGCCAAGCTGCTTTTCTCCGCCTGCGGGACACCGCCGGAAGCAGAAATTTTCCAGACTGTTTAGTTCGTCTTTAGGTCGGACTATTTGCCGGCCGCGGCAGCTTCATCCGCCGGCAGGCGAAAGGCCATGATCCAGTCGCCCGGTTTGTCGGGATACAGGAACTGATGACCGCCGGCCGCGACCACCACATGCTGCAGGCCATCGACTTCGTAAGTCATGGGCGTGGCCATGGCTGCCGTGGGCAGTTTCGCGGTCCACAGGGTCTTGCCGTTACGAATGTCGATGGCGCGGAATTTCTCATCCGGTGTGCCACCCATGAAGACGAGGCCGCCGGCCGTCACAATCGCGCCACCGGCACCCGGCGCGCCGAGGGTGATGGGCAGCGGTACCGGCGCGAATTGCTCGATGCTGCCGATGGGCACTTCCCATTGGATCTTGCCGGTATTCAGGTCCAGGGCGAGGAGGGTGTGCCATGGCGGTGCCGTGCAGGGAGCGCCCAGGGGTGACAGCAGCGGTCCCTGGGAGTAGGCGTAATCCGTGCCCTTGATCTTGCCGGGTGGGCCTTGCGGCCGGCCGGAGCCCGGCGCACTGATTTCTTTCTGGTCGAGATCTTCGGCCCGATGCATCTGGAGCAGGTAGGGAAACTTGGCAACGTTGGTGATCAGCCAGCCGCGTTTCGTGTCGATGGCACCGCCGCTCCAGTTCGCGCCGCCGCCCATCTGCGGGAACATGACCGTGCCCTGGAAACTGGGGGGCGTGTAAATTGGTCCGTAGCGTCGGTTTGCAATGGCTTCGCGGCACTTGGCCTGATCATAAAAGCTCACGCCCCAGGCATCGTCGGGGGTGATGTTCTGCGGCACCAGGGGTGGCAGATAGGTGGGAAAGGGTTGGGTTGGCGACAGGACTTCCCCGGGAACGCCGTCCGTGGGCACGGCGCGTTCTTCAACCGGGTAGACAGGTTCGCCCGTGTCGCGGTTGAGTACAAACACGAAACCCTGCTTGGTCAGCTGAACCACCACCGGTACATCACGCTTGTTCTGGCGGACGGTGGTCAGGATCGGTTGCGCCGGCACATCGGAATTCCAGACATCATGGTGGGTAATCTGGAAGTGCCAGGCGACTTTGCCGTTCTCGGCCCGCAGGGCCACCACGGAATTCGCGTAACGGTTGTCACCCGGGCGGGTGCCGCCGAAAAAGTCGGCGGAGGGGCTCGCAGTCGGCGCGAATATCAAGCCGCGCTTTTCATCGACAGACAACATGCTCCAGGCATTGCCGCCGCCGGTCGTCTGCAAGGCCTTCGCATCCCAGTTGGCAGCTTGCGGGTCGCCGTCATTGCGCGGAATCGGATCAAAGGTCCAGCGCAGTTCGCCGCTGCGGGTATCGAAGGCCCGCAGCATGCCACTGGCGGCAGCCGAGCGCCGTTGTTTGCCGTTGACGGCAGAGCCGAGCACCACGACATCGCGAACCACCGCCGGCGGGGCCCAGAAAGTGACCCCACTGGCGTTGTCGTTCTGGGGCAGCGCCTTGACCAGCGGGTCTACGTTCACCACGCCGGCTTCCCCGAAATCCTCACAGCCCTGGCCGGTGCGCGCATCCAGGGCCACCAGTCGCCGGTGGGTGGTGCCCATGAAGACCCGCCAGGCGCAGGCAGCTTCCGGCTTGGCCTGCTTGTCCTGCCACAAGGTCACGCCACGGCATTTGTAGGAATTAAACGGCCGCGAGCGGATTTCCGGGTCGTAGACCCAGCGTTCTTCGCCCGTGGCCGGATCCAGGGCGATCAGCTTGTTGAACGCGGAGCACAGCAGCAGGCTGCCGCCGGCTTCGGGTGGCGCAAGAATCGGTGTGGCGTGGAGTCCAAAGAAGGACAGTTTGTTGACGGCCGGCGGCAACTCGCCCGTGCGATAGGTCCAGGCCGGTTCCAGCATGCGCACATTTTTGCGGGTGAGCTGTTCAAGGCTGGAGTAGCGCAGGCCGCCCGGATCGCCGCCATAGGCAATCCAGTCATCCGCTGCGGGCAGAGCCGAACTGAATAACAGGGCAATCAGGATCGCCAGCGGCGCGACGCGTGTCATTTACAGATACACCCAGGGTCGCTGCAGGCGATCGCGGGCTTGAAACTCGAGGATTGCCTCATCGTGTTTCATGGTGACGGCAATGGCATCGAGGCCTTCCAGCAGCATTTCCCGGTCGGCCGGTTGTATGTCGAAGCCATGGGTGGTGCCGTCGGGTGCGGTCAGGGTGCAATTTTCCAGGTTCACCTGTAGTTGGTTCTCTGCCGGATTGGCTTCCACCTGGCTCGCCATATCTTCGATCACGGAATTTTCCAGGACCACGGGCAGAATGCCGTTACGCACGCAGTTACTTTGAAAGATCGCGCCAAAGCTCGGTGCGACCACGCAACGTATGCCCCATTCATGCAGCGCCCAGACGGCGTGTTCGCGTGAGGAGCCGCAGCCGAAATTCGCCCCGCTCAGAATGATTTTGGCGTTGCGATAAGGCGCCTGGTTCAGAACGAAGTCGGGGTCTTCTTCGCGCCCGCCGGGCTCCGTATAGCGCCAGTTGGCGAACATGCCGTCGCTTAAGCCCTGCTTGGACACGCGCTTCATCTCCCGACTCGGGATAATGATGTCCGTATCGATATTGATGCGCAGAATCGGTGCAGCGACTGCCGTGAGCGTGGTGAATTTCTCCATGACTATTTTTCCGTCGCCAGTTCGCGGACATCGGTCAGGTGCCCGCTGACTGCGGAGGCGGCGACGGTGGTGGGGCTGGCCAGGTGCGAGCGCGTGCGCGGACCCTGGCGATTCTCGAAGTTGCGATTGGTGCTGGTGACCACGCGAGTCTCCAGGCCGAAGTTTTCACCGCCGGCATAAAAGCACATGGAGCAACCCGCTTCGCGCCACTCGAAACCCGCCGCCTGAAAGATTTCATGAATACCCTCGGCTTCTGCGGCCTGCTTGACGCTGCCAGAGCCAGGTACGCAGATGGCCTTGACCCCGGGCGCGACCTTGCGGTCTTTCAGGATTGCGGCGGCTGCTCGCAGATCGCTCAGTCGACTGTTAGTGCAGCTGCCGATGAAGGCCGCACCGATGGGAATCTCGGTCAGTGGCGTTCCTGGTTCCAGTTTCATATAGGCCAGGGCTTTTTCCATGAGTTCGCGACGCGTGTGATCGGGTTCGGCGGCGGGGTCGGGTACCACGGCGTCGATATTGGCGGCATGTTGCGGGCTGGTACCCCAGGTGACCTGGGGAATGATATCGGCGCAATCAATAACGATCTGCGCGTCGTAACTGGCGTCGGCATCCGTGCGCAAACTTTGCCAGTCGGTCAGCGCCTGTTCCCAGGCGCCGTCGGCGGGTGCATAGGGCCGGCCTTGCACATAGTTAAAGGTGGTTTCATCCGGGCTGATCACGCCCGTCCAGGCGCCGAACTCGACGGCCATATTGCACAGGGTGAAGCGTGCTTCCTGGGGCAGGCTGCGCACGCCTTCGCCGGTGAACTCCACCGCATAGCCCACGCCGCCGGCAGCCCCGTGGCGGCCGATCAGATGCAGGATCATATCCTTGGCAGTGACTCCATAACCCGGGGTGCCGTCGAATCTGACTTCCATGAGTTTTGGTTTCTTCACCACCAGGGTCTTGGTGGCCATGGCATGCTCGGCATCCGTCGAACCAATGCCCCAGGCCATCGCCCCCAGCGCTCCCTGCGTGCAGGTATGACTGTCCGGGCACACCAGGGTCAGGCCGGGGTAGGCGATACCCTGCTCAGGCGACACCACATGCACGATGCCCTGCCGCGGATCGTGCAGGTCGAACAGCGTGATGCCGGCATCGTGGGCGGCCTGGCGCGTGGTGGTGATGAAAGCCTTGCCACCGGGCATCATGGTTTCGTCGGTCCGGCCGGGGAGAGTGTCCACGATATGGTCCATGACGCAGAAGACCTGCTCCGGGTTCCGGACCTGTCGCCCGGCGGCCTCCAGGCCCTTCAGGGCAATGCTGCCCGTGCGTTCATGCAGGAACACCCGGTCTATATAGACCAGCCAGCTGCCGTCGCCCAGGTCGGCCACCGCATGTGCGTCCCAAAGTTTTTCAATAATGCTGCGGCCCATGTAGTGATTCTCCGTGGCGGCGGTTACACTGAATCGTGCCGGCCAAAGCTAGGGAAGCCGGGCCATCCGGCCTGCCAGGCCGGTTCCGCGGCGAGCACGAAAGCATACCAGTTCGCTGGAAACCAATCATGAACAACAAGGCCAACGAGCCACGACTCTCACACGTGGACGACCGCAACCAACCGACCATGGTCGATGTGAGCGACAAAGCTGTCACCCAGCGAACGGCGCATGCCCGTGCGCGCGTTAAATTACCCGCCGCCGTGCAGGCTGTCATCGACGGCGACGAGATTCAGGGCCCCAAGGGCCCGGTATTTCAGACTGCCATCATCGCCGGGACCCAGGCCGCGAAGCGCACCCACGAACTGATTCCCTTCTGCCACCCGCTGGGTATCGAGGGTTGCCGCATCGAAATCACAGTGGATGAGGCCGGCCAGGCCATTATCGATTGTCGGGTGAAAGTCACCCACAAAACCGGCGTCGAGATGGAGGCCCTGACAGGTGCCACCGTGGCCGCGTTGACCATTTACGACATGTGCAAAGCCCTGTCCCACGACATCGTCATAGCCGAGATTGCCCTGGTCACCAAAACCGGGGGCAAAAGCGACTATCAGGCCGGCGCTCAATGAACAGTCCTGCACCACTGAACGGACTGGTCCTGGCCGGCGGTCGCAGCCGCCGCTTTGGTCAGGACAAGGCGGCCCTGACAGTGCAGGGGAAGGCCTGGTTGCAGCGAGCCGTCGACCTGCTGACGCCGCGGGTGAACGAAGTATTTGTCAGCGTGCGGCCGGACCAGCGTGATGATGCGCTGCGGTCCCGGTTTTCGCTGCTGGTGGATACCCTGGCCGAGGGCGGCCCCCCGGCGGGTTTGCTGGCCGCTCATGCACAGTCGCCCGCGGCTGCCTGGCTGGTCATCGCCTGTGATCTGGCGGCCCTGGATGCGGCGACCCTGGAAACCCTGATCGCCGCCCGCCAACCGGGGCGGGACGCCACTGCTTACGCCGGGCCCATGAACGGTCAGCCTGAACCCCTGTGCGCGATCTATGAGCCGGTGGCCCTGGCGCGACTGAGCACTTTGGCTGAGCAGGGTGGCAATTTGTCGCCACGGGATTTGCTCATGCAGGGCGAGACGGAATTATTGCGGCCCAGTCGGGTCGAAGTGCTGGCCAACGTTAACCGGCCTGCTGATTTGGAAGCATTGCAGAATCGAGGATTGTGCTGATGAGCAAGGACAGTAAACCGACCCAGGCCGAAGCAGAAGAAGCCGTACGCGTGCTGCTGCGCTGGGTTGGCGAGGACCCCGCGCGGGCCGGTTTGAAGAAAACCCCGGCGCGGGTGGTCAGTGCCTACCAGGACTGGTTTGCCGGTTATCAGTCCGATCCGAAGGCCGTGCTGGGTTCATCCTTTCAGGCTGTGAACAGCTATGACCGGATCGTTACCTTGCGCGATATCGAATTCTCCTCCCACTGCGAGCATCATATGGCCCCGGTGCTGGGTCGTATTCACCTGGCCTACTTGCCCCATGAACGCCTGGCGGGTATCAGCAAGCTGGTGCGTGTGGTCGAGGCCCTGACCAAGCGATTGCAGGTGCAGGAGCGCATGACGGCGGAAATCGCCCATGTGATCAACGATGCCCTTCAGCCGCGCGGTGTTGCCGTAGTGGTGGAGGCGCAGCATCAGTGCATGACCACCCGCGGTGTCAACAAGACGCAGGTCAAGATGGTTACCACCGAAATGCTGGGCGAGTTTGCAGACAACGATCGTATTCGGCACGAGTTTATGAATGCCATTGGCAATCCGGCCTGAACTTTTTAATACGCGCTGCCTAACAGCCGGTACATAAGCTAAGATCCCGCTGCATGAGCGTAAGTATAAAAAGTATTGCCGATGGTGAAGCCCTGGAAGGCACCGAGCTGGGTGTTTCCGACTGGCTCCTGGTCGATCAGGATCGAATCAATCGTTTTGCCAAGGCAACGGACGATTATCAGTGGATTCATGTTGATGAGGAGCGCGCGAAGGCAGAACTGCCGATTGGTTCAACCATCGCTCACGGCTACCTGCTGGTGTCGCTGATTCCCGCCCTGGTGGATCAGTTCGTATTTTTCGAGAATGTGGACCGGGTAATTAACCTGGGCCTTAACAAGGTTCGCTTCAAGAACATGGTGCCTTCAGGTGCCCGGGTCAGGCTCCGCAGCCAGTTGACCACGGCCCGCAAGCGCGCCGGCGCCCTGCAGACCACGATTGAGCACACCATGGAGATCGAAGGCCAGGCCAAGCCTGCGTGTATCGCAGAAACCCTGGTCATGTATTTCTTCAAGGCCGACTAAGGGCGCTAGTTCAGCAGGGACAGGATTTGCCGGTGAATGGCCGGGCTGGCGCTGACCAGCATGTCTGATTGTCCTTCTCCGCTGAAGTTCTGCAGGCCATCCAGGGCCGTGCCATCCAGTTTGGAACAAACGCCGCCGGCGTGGCTGACGATATAGCCCATCGCACCCCAATCCAGCAGATCGCCGCCGTGGCAGGCGAATGCATCCAGTCTGCCCGTGAACAGTTCATTCAGATTGTCGACTGTTTCGCCCGGCCGATAATCCGCAACCAGATCAAAAGCCTGATAGTGATTGCCGATGGCCTGCATGACGTCGGGCGCCTGGTAAGTCAGGCAAACACGACTGCCGCTTTGGGTGTGCAGAGCGTGCATGCTAGCCAGGGACGGGCTGTTGCGGTGGCCCGTCAACGCCCCGCGATGCTCAACGGCCAGGTAAAACTGCCCGCTGACGGGCATATAGCTGATGGACGCCAGCAATCGGCCTGCATGGCTAATGCTCAGGATGATGTCCCAGTTATCCTGCTGGCTCTGGTAAAGAAAAGTGCCGTTGACCGGGTCCAGGTAGATAACCGTGGCTGCATCAGGGTTGAAGTAACGCGCGATAGAAGATTGCGCTGATTCCTCGCCAAAGAAACCCAGTCGCGAATCGCGAGCCAGGGTGGCGACCTCGACGAAGCCCTGAATTGCCAGGTCCGCATCGGTGACCGCCTCGGCCCAGGCATTCGGGCCGGATTTCTGCCCCGCGCTATGCACACCGCCCTGGATGGTCCGGGCAAAATCTCCGGCTGTAACCAGTACCGGCAGGTAATGGTCAACCAGGGCGTCGAGTTCTGCGGCTTTCACCCTTAGCCGGTGGCCGACTGCAGGCGCGCCAGGAATTCGCGCATGCGGGCGGCATTTGCGCCCATGTCGCCGCGCCCGACGCGCGACTTCGAGCGAATGTCCACCTCGCTGCCTTCCGCCGTCGCGCGCACCCGGACAACGACATCATCCTTGAACTTGAAATAGCTGGTGCTTGCCGTGGCTTCGAGTCTTCCCGTGGCAGGGTCTGATGCCACGACTTCCCAGCCCAGTTCCTCGACAACTCCCTCCGCCGCCGCGAAAACAACCCCTGGCGCCGTGCTGATTTCCAGCGTAGTCAGATCCGGAAACGCGGCTTGCTGCGCTTCCGCGAACTCGCTCGCATACTCGGGCGGGTTCTGGGCGCCGCCGGCTTCCCGCACCGCGACGATTTCCACGAACAGCGGCGGGTCGTCGATGTCGGTGGTGACGTCATGGATTGATGGCGCTCCATCGACCGATGGCCGTTGCGACATGCTGATAACAATGACCAGCACCGCCGCGATCCAGGCACCCCAGGCGCGTCCGCCGGCAATGGCGCCGCCGCTGCCCTTGCTGATTATCAGCCCGATCAGCAGGATTACGGTCGACAGTGCGCACAGCAACATACCGATGCCGAAGGCGCCAAAGGACCCCATGGGCGACAAGGCGCCGGCGGCTGCGCCCAGCAGGCCAACAACGGCGGTGAAAAGCCCCAGTCCGGCCATGAAGCTGCCGATACCGCACCAGCGCGTGCCCAGCGGACGTTTGTTCGTCTCTGTTTCGGTCATTTTGCCGGTCCTCCGGTAGTTACAGATGCAGGCAGTTTAAACTGTTAGCCATGCATCCGGTGCTCGCTGATCTGGTTTCCGTCCTCGACCTCGAATCCATCGAGGCCAACATCTTTCGTGGCCCCAGCCGGGACATCGGCAGCCCGCAGGTATTCGGTGGCCAGGTGCTGGGCCAGGCCCTGATCGCGGCCAGCCGCACGGTTGAAGAACGCAGTGTGCATTCCCTGCATGCGTATTTTTTGCGGCGGGGCGATGTCAACGCGCCCATCGTCTATGAAGTGGACCGCGCGCGCGACGGTGGCAGTTTCTCCAATCGACGCGTGGTGGCGATTCAGCACGGCCGGCAGATATTCAACTTGGCGGCATCTTTTCACATCAACGAGCCGGGATTCGAGCACGCCCTGCAGGCGCCCGACGTGCCCGGGCCCGAAGGTTTGCCCGAGGTAATGAAGGTCTGGGCCGCCAGGCTGGATAACTTGCCGCGCAAGGTGCGCGAGTTTCTGGGTAATCAGCGTCCTTTTCATGTGCGTATCGTGGAAGAGAACCACAATGACTCCGATGACATGCAGCCCGTCAAGCATGTCTGGATGAAAGCCGTAGACGAGTTGCCGGATGACCCACAACTGCATCAGGCCATGCTCGCTTATATATCCGATTATGAGTTGCTCGGCACTGCGACCCTGCCGCACGGAGAGGAGCGGGCCCTGCGCGGCGAACTGCAAATGGCCAGTCTGGACCACGCCATGTGGTTTCACCGGCCTTGTCGGGTGGATGAGTGGTTATTGTTTTCCTTTGACAGCCCGAGCGCCGGCGGCGCGCGCGGACTGGCGCGCGGCCAGGTGTTCACTCGCGACGGACAACTGGTGTTGTCGACGGCTCAGGAAGGTCTGATCAGACAGCGCTGAGTTTTTGCCGGTATTCCTCGGCCCGGTCGATGTACCGCTGGGCGCTGCCCGGCAGGGATGCCCGTTCTTCAGCCGTGAGTTCCCTGACCACTTTGGCCGGTGCGCCAAGGATCAGCACACCGTCGGGAAAGGTCTTGTCTTCGGTAATCAGGGCATGGGCGCCGACAATGCAATTCGCGCCTATTACCGCCCGGTTCAGTATGGTGCTGCCAATCCCGATCAGGCTGTGTCGGCCGATACGGCATCCGTGCAGCATGACCTGGTGGCCGACGGTTACGAACTCATCCAGGACCAGGGGTGCGCCGGGGTCAGCATGCAGCACCGAGCCATCCTGCACGTTGCAGCCCCGGCCCAGGGTGATGGGTTCGACGTCACCGCGGACCACCGCACCGAACCAGACGCTGGTGTCTGCACCCAGGTGCACATCGCCGATAACAGCGGCGCCCGGGGCGACGTAAAAATTCCCCGCGGTTACCGGTTTGCGATCGCCCAGTGCGTAGAGCATCAGCCGCCGCTGGCTTGTTTGGCCACGGCTTCAGCAGCCTTGCGGGCCGCGTCGGGGTCACCGACGAATTCGCGGCCCAGTGAATTCAGGTCATCGTCCAGCTGGTAGACCAGCGGAATGCCCGTGGGAATATTCAGTCCGGTAATTTCCTCATCGGATATGCCGTCGAGCATTTTTACCAGCGCCCGCAGGCTGTTGCCGTGGGCGGAAATGAGTACGTTCTTGCCGGCGCGCAGTTGCGGTGCAATCTGCGCATTCCAGTAGGGTTCCACGCGCTCCAGGGTTTCTTTCAGGGACTCGGTGCCCGGGAGATCGGGGATACCGGCATAGCGGGCATCGTGACTGGGGTGGCGCTCATCGTCGAGGGCCAGGGGCGGCGGTGGAATATCGTAACTGCGACGCCAGATGTGGACCTGATCAGCGCCGTGCTGTTCGGCCGTTTGTGCCTTGTTCAGCCCCTGCAGCGCCCCATAGTGGCGCTCGTTGAGTTCCCACGCACGCACCACGGGAATCCACATCTGGTCCATTTCATCAAGGATCAGCCAGAGGGTCCGGATGGCGCGCTTTAGCACCGAGGTGTAGGCCAGGTCGAAATGAAAATCCAGGGCGCGTAATTCTTGCCCGGCGGTTTTCGCTTCGGTAACGCCCTGTTCGGTCAGGTCCACATCGGTCCAGCCCGTAAACAGATTTTCCAGATTCCATGTGCTCTGCCCGTGCCGGCACAGGACGAGTTTGCCTGCCATAGTGTGCTCCTCCACTCAGGTGTCTAGTGTAACCGCCCGGCAAGTGGTCGTCAGGGGATGTGGGGGGCGGCCAGGTATTGTTGCGACTGCATCTCCTGCAGCCGGCTGCGGGTGCGCGCGAATTCTCGCTGCAGGCGTCGTCCCTGGTACAGACTGTCGACCGTCTCGGCAGCGGAAATGATCAGCTTGACGCGGCGATCATAAAATTCATCCACCAGGGCGATGAATCGCCGCGCCTCATTCTCGCGTAGCTCATCCAGTCTCGGGACATCCGCCAGGATGACGGTTTGAAAGCAACGGGCAATTTCAATGTAGTCATCCTGGCTGCGCGGGCCTGCGCACAGCGCGGCGAAGTCGAACCAGCAAATGCCATCGGCTCGCCGGATCGTGGAAATGTCACGTCCCAGGACTTCCATGCTCTGTCCGCGGGTGCCGGTATCCGGGGCAATCTCCGAGAAATACCTGGCGAGATTTTCCTCTGCCGTACTGTCCAGGGGGGAGTGATAGATCTCGGCCTTTTCCAGGACTCGCAGGCGATAGTCACTGCCGCCGTCGACGGCCAGCACCTGGGTGTGTTGCTGAATCAGAGCGATAGCCGGCAGGAACTTCTGCCGTTGCAGGCCGCCTTGATAGAGTTCGTGCGGCGGAATGTTCGAGGTAGCGACCAGGCATACGCCGCGCTCGAACAGGGCATCGAATAAGCGGCCCAGGATCATGGCGTCGGCAATATCGCTGACGAAAAATTCATCGAAGCAGATCAGGCGCGCCTGGGCCGCCAGTTCATCGGCAACGGTGAGCAGCGGGTCGCTTTGCTGCTCCAGTTCGCTGAGTCGACGGTGCACCCGATACATGAGTCGGTGAAAGTGGTAGCGCAACTTGTTCTCAAAGGGCAGGGCAGAGAAGAACAGGTCCATCACGAAGGTCTTGCCCCGGCCGACCCCGCCCCACAGGTAAGCGCCGCGAACGGGGCCTGGCCGCCGCACGCGTGGGCGCAGCAGGCGGCTCAACAACGAGATCCCCGGTGCAGGCTGCGCGGGTGCGCACAAGCCGTCGGCTACCGCCTGCAGGGTCGCAATCGCCTGCAGCTGGGCTGCATCGGCTGCATAGCCCTGTTCTTCAAGGGCTTGGCGGTACAAGTTGTCCAGGTCGATGGTGCGCATGCAGGCTCCGGCGGGCGGCGCACACTTTAGCGTCTACAGGCCATTGTGCCCAAGACCCGGTGCTAAACTTTCGCGTTTTGCGGGCAAGGGCAGACGGATGGCAGAGCGCGAATCCATGGATTTTGACGTGGTGATTGTCGGGGCAGGGCCCTGCGGACTGGCCGCTGCCTGTCGCCTGATGCAACTCGCGGCGGAACAGGATCGGGAGCTCAATGTCTGCCTGGTCGAAAAGGGCTCGGAAATCGGCGCGCATATCGTCTCCGGTGCCGTGTTCGAGCCCCGGCCCCTGGATGAATTGTTTCCCGACTGGCGCGACCAGGGTGCCCCGGTCACGGCTGCGGTGAGTGGTGACGATTTCTATTACCTGACCGGCGAGTCTGGTGCCTGGCGCGTGCCGGATTTCCTGGTGCCCCGTCCCGCCCGTAATCACGGTAACTACATCATCAGTCTCGGCGAGTTGTGCCGCTGGCTCGGCGAGCAGGCCGAAGCGCTGGGGGTGAATATTTTCCCGGGCTTCGCGGCGGCCGAATTGCTCTACGACGGCGATCGCGTGGTGGGCGTGGCAACGGGTGACATGGGCCGGGGTGCCGACGGGCAGCCTAAAGCCGGTTTCGAGGCCGGTTACGAACTGCGGGCGCCGTACACGATCTTTGCGGAAGGTTGTCATGGCAGCCTTGCCAAGGAGTTGATCGGGCGTTTCGATCTGCGCGCCGATGCCGATCCCCAGCACTATGGCCTGGGGATAAAGGAGGTCTGGGAAATTGATCCGGCCCTGCATCAACCGGGACAGGTCGTGCATACCCTGGGCTGGCCCCTGGATAACGCCACCGAGGGGGGCGGTTTTCTCTACCACGCGAAGAATAACCAGCTGTCCCTGGGGCTTATCGTCGGCCTGAACTACACCAATCCCCATCTGAGTCCTTTCGAGGAATTTCAGCGCTGGAAGCAGCATCCCCGCATCCGTCAGTACCTGGAAGGGGGCAAGCGCATCTCTTATGGCGCTCGGGCAGTGAACAAGGGTGGTCTGCAGTCCCTGCCGCGACTGGTTTTTCCGGGCGGCCTGCTGGCAGGCTGTGATGCGGGCTTTCTCAACGGGGCGAAGATCAAGGGCTCTCATACCGCGATGAAAACAGGGATGCTGGCCGCCGAATCTGTATTCGCCGGCCTGGGCTCAGAGCAGGACCGGCCCGCTGTACTGGAGGACTATCCGCGGGCCGTGCGCGAGTCCTGGGTATACGCAGAACTTTATCGCGCGAGAAACTTCGGACCCGCGCAAAAGAAGCTGGGAAATTTCCTGGGCGCTGCTTTCGCCTGGATCGATCAGAATATTTTCGGTGGGCGGCTGCCCTTTACCCTGCGCTCGCCTGCCCCTGATCACGCGCAACTGCAGCCGGCAGCCCAGGCATCGCCAATTGACTATCCCAAGCCCGATGGCGTGATCAGTTTCGACCGCCTGTCATCGGTATTTTTATCCAGTACCAATCATGAGGAAGATCAGCCCTGTCATCTGCAGCTGGCAGATCCCGAGGTGCCCTTAGGCAAAAATCTGTCGCGATTTGATGAGCCGGCCCAGCGTTATTGTCCGGCGGGCGTCTATGAGATTGTCGAAGAGGGTGGGGCCCGTCGTTTTCAGATCAATGCGCAGAACTGTGTGCATTGCAAGACCTGCGATATCAAAGACCCGGCACAGAACATCAACTGGGTCGTGCCCGAGGGCGGCGGCGGACCGAACTACTCGGGGATGTAGCCGTCCCTAGGGGGCTTCCAGGGCGATCGCCAGGGCTTCGCCGCCGCCGATACAGATGGCAGCTATACCTCGCTTGACGCCGCGATGGCGCAGGGCATGCACAAGGGTGGTGACAATGCGCGCACCGCTGGCACCAATGGGGTGTCCCAGGGCGCAGGCTCCGCCATTAACGTTGACCCGCCGGCGATCCAGGCCGACATCGTGAATGGCTGCCATGGTGACGCAGGCGAAGGCTTCGTTGACTTCATACAGATCCACGTCTTCTGCCGTCCAGCCCAGCTGCTCATGCAACTTGCGGATCGCACCCACAGGGGCCGTGGTAAACCATTCCGGTTCATGGGAATGACTGCTGTGACCCGCAACCCGAGCCAGCACCTCGAGCTTGCGCTGATGAGCCTCGGTCGCGGTCATCAATACCAGGGAGGCTGCGCCGTCAGCAATAGATGATGAGCTGGCAGCGGTTACCGTGCCGTCCTTGGCGAAAGCCGGCCGCAGGGTCGGGATGCGGTCGATTTTTGCGCGCAAGGGTTCTTCATCCTGTGCGACCACCGTTTCGCCCGTGCGGTTTGTGACTGTCACCGGCGTGATCTCATCGGCAAAAGCGCCCGAGCTGGCGGCGGCCAATGCGCGCTCCACGGAACTGACTGCGAACTCATCCTGCTGCTCGCGGCTGAAGCTGTATCGCTGCGCGGTGGCTTCGCCGAAACTGCCCATCATCTCGCCGTCATAAGCGTTCGTCAGGCCATCGAAAAACATGTGATCAATCACCTGCTGATGGCCCATGCGATAGCCTTCGCGTGCTTTGGGCAGCAGGTAGGGGGCGCCGCTCATGGATTCCATGCCGCCGGCCAGAACCACGGAGGCACTGCCGGCGCGCAGCAGGTCAACGCCCAGGGTGGCGGCCCGCAGGCCTGAGCCGCAGACCTTATTAATGGTGGTGCAGTCCACCTGTTGTGCCAGGCCGGCTGCCAGGGCTGCCTGCCGTGCCGGCGCCTGGCCAAGGCCTGCCTGCAGCACGCAGCCGATCAGGGCATGGCTGATATCGGCACTGTCGATGCCGGTGTCGGCCAGGCACGCCCGGGTGGCGGCGGCAGATAACTCGGTTGCGCTGACCGTGCTCAAGGCGCCCTGAAAAGCCCCGATGGGGGTACGGCGGGCGGCGACGATGACGACATCTTCCTGGCTCACGGTGTCTCCCTGGCTGCGGTCGCAAATTCAGCGCCCGGCGAAATGAACGGCGGATTATGCGGGGCTGTCTGGCTCGCGCCAAGCTTCCAGCGCCTTGGGATCCAGATCCGGTTCACCCAGATTGGCCAGTATTTTTCGCCGGCTCCGGGCAATCAGCTCCGGTGTCTTGGCGCCTGCCGTATCCACGATGGGCGCTTGAATGCTCACGACGAGTGGGCCGGGACGCGGCAGGCGATGGTGGGCCGGCAGCATGTCCCGGCTGCCCTGGATTACCACGGGTACCAGGGGGACTTCGCCGCGCCGGGCTGCATTGAAGGCGCCGGAATGGAAATGCCGCAGGCCAGGGTCCAGATAAAAAGTGCCTTCAGGGAAAAATACCAGGGAGTTACCGGTGCCGGCCTGCCTCAGAATCCGGCGCGCATCGCTGGCTCCCTGCCGGCCCCGGTCGCGATCGAGGAACTCCGAGCCGACGCGCCTCAGGAGGAAATTCGCCACGGGTACCTTGGTCATTTCACGCTTGATGACGAAACTGAATCGCGGCGGCAGGGCGGCGGTCAAAATAACACCGTCCAGATAGCTCGCGTGATTGGACACGATGATGCAGTCGCCCTTGGGCAGGTTCTCCAGCCCTTCAACCCGGGGCAGGACGCCGCAGCCGGCCAGGGTCAGCCGGCCGGCAGAGCGGACCAGCTGACGCCGCCACGCCAACTTGGGCAGCACGCTCAGCAGCAGCAGTGTGGGCACGGTCACGGCAAAGAACAGCCCGGCCGCGAATAATCCCCATAGGCGAAGCGCCAGGCGACCCGGGAACTGGGTCACAGGCCGGCCCCCCGCCCGCAGCGTTTATGTAATCCCTTGATATGTTTTGTGAAACCAGTCACGGCAGACCCTCTGGACCCCGCCCCATACTGGCCCCTCATCAGAACCGCTAAGGATTAGCGGCGTTGGTGCCGCAAAGCGGTATCAATGTAAGCGTAGGGACGTGCGAGGCGACGGGGCTAATTATCGACGCGCGCATGATTAAGGATCAATCCCGTTTTACGGGATTGCTGGGAGCTTTGGACTGAAGTAATGTCAAGCGCATCTGCAAATAGACCGGCCGCGTCCAACGCGCCTGCTGGGTCCCCCGAGGCGATCATCGACAAATTTCTCGATGCCATCTGGATGGAAAGGGGCTTGTCCACCAATACGCTGGGCGCCTATCGTGCCGATCTGGTGGCTTTGAAAAGGTGGCTCGCCCAGCGCGATGTCAGCCTGATTTTCGCGACCCGCGCCGATCTGCTGGCCTTCATTGCCTGGCGGACCGAATCCGGCGCAAAACCGCGTTCCACGGCACGGCAGCTGTCCAGCTTCCGCCGTTTTTATCGATTCCTGCTGCGCGAAGGCACCATCGGCGAGGATCCGACCCTCAAGATTGAAATGCCGAAGGTTGGTCGCTCGCTGCCCGTATCCCTGAGCGAGGCTGAAGTGGATGCCTTGCTCGGCGCCCCTGAGACGGGTGACCCCCTGGGCCATCGCGATCGGGCCATGCTGGAGTTGCTGTATGCAACAGGTTTGCGTGTGTCCGAGCTGATTAACCTCGAGCAGAGCCAGGTCAACCTGAACCAGGGTGTGCTGCGTATTACCGGCAAGGGTGACCGGGAACGCCTGATCCCCATCGGTGAGGAAGCCCAGCGCTGGTTACGTGATTTCATGAGCGGTCCGCGGGTGGAAATCCTGCTGGAACGTCAGACCGATTATCTGTTTCCAACCCGCCGGGGCGATCGCATGACGCGGCAGGCCTTCTGGCACATCATCAAGCGCTATGCCAAAAAGGCCGAGATCAAGGGCAAGATGTCACCGCACACTCTGCGGCACGCATTTGCCACGCATCTGCTCAATCATGGTGCCGACCTGCGGGTCGTCCAGATGCTCCTCGGCCACAGTGACCTGTCCACTACGCAGATATATACCCACGTGGCCAGGGAACGCATGAAAGAGCTGCACGCCCGGCATCATCCCCGCGGTTGATGCTGCCCGCCGTCGGCGGGGCCCCATGCTACTATCTCGCCGCCGCGCTGCCCGGAACCTTAGGGCGCCCGGTGTAGTCAATATCCGGTAACCAGGGGCCGACAGGACATTCATTCATGGCACTCGTAAAGCGATTCTTAGCCGCGCTGCTGCTGGCGCTGGCCTTACCCCTCGCGACTTTCGCGCAAGATGACAAAGCGGCCTACATCGCCTCGCAACTGCCCGAGGTGAATGTGGAGGACGTCAGCCCGTCTCCCTTGCCCGGTATCTACGAAGTTCGTTACGGCCAGAATATTCTTTATGTGACTGAAGATGCCCGGTACATGGTGCAGGGCGACATTTTCGACCTGAAAACTGAAAAGAATGTGACGGAAGCACGCCGCACTGTGGCCCGCGTTTCGGCCATCGACGCCGTGGGCGAATCCAGCATGATTGTCTTTGAGCCTGATGGTGAGGCCGTGCGGACCATCACCGTGTTCACGGATATCGATTGCGGCTACTGCCGCAAGCTGCATCGCGAGATCGCTGACTACAACGAGCAGGGTTTTCGCGTGCGTTACCTGTTTTTCCCGCGCAGCGGCCCCAACACCGAAAGCTGGACCAAGGCGGATGAAGTCTGGTGCGCCGAAGATCGTAATTCAGCTTTGACCAAAGCCAAGCGCGGTGAGGTGGTTCAGGCTGCCGACTGTGGCGTTACGCCCGTGGATCAGCATTACCAGCTTGGGAAGTCGTTCGGGATTCGCGGCACGCCCGCCATCATTACTGAAGACGGCACCCTGATTCCCGGCTACGTGCCTGCCGACGATCTCATCGAGCGGATCGACGGCCAGTCCTGACGGTTGAGTGCGGCAGCGCGCCCTTCAAGGGTGGCGTGCGGCGCTGCAATGGATTGCGCTTAGCGCTCCAGTAGCTTCAATTTGTCTGTCTTGTCTTTCCAGTCATCGGCGTCCGCCGGCGGCGTGCCGGCTTCGGTGATCACTGGCCACTGCTGGGACAGTTCGATGTTCAGTTCGAGGAACTGCTCCTGGCCCTTGGGGACTTCATCGTCCGCGTAGATGGCCTCGATGGGGCACTCGGGCTCGCACAGGGTGCAGTCAATGCACTCGTCGGGATCAATAACCAGCATGTTGGGGCCTTCGTGGAAACAATCCACAGGGCACACTTCCACGCAGTCCATGTACTTGCACTTGATGCAGTTTTCCGTCACGACGAAGGTCATTCTAGTCTCCACACGTCCGCGATCCCGCTCGCGGAAAACGCGCTACTTTATTGAATTGGCCGCCCGATGCAAAGCCTCATGGGGCATGAGTATATGGCCTCAGGATATCCGCAGCCTGGTAGCCCTATCGAGGTGCAGGGCGCTGGTGCCCGCCCGCCGGTTCTCCAGGTAGCGCTCCAGGGCCAGGCGTATCGACGGAAAGGCCAGCTCGTCCCAGGGAATGTCTTCGGGCTGGAACAGCCGGGCCTCAAGGGTTTCCTCCCCGGCCGCAAACTCCGGGGTAGGCAGCCGGGCCTCGAAAAAGGCATGGACCTGGCCCGCATGCACCACATCCACCAGGGCATACAGTGGCCCCAGTTCCACTCGCGCGCAGGCTTCTTCCCAGGTCTCGCGGGCTGCCGCTTCAGCCAGGCTCTCGCCCAGTTCCATGAAGCCGGCTGGTACCGTCCAGTAGCCGGAGCGGGGCTCGATTGAGCGCTTGCACAGCAGGATCTTGCCTTCATGGTCTGGCACACAGCCAACCACCAGGCGAGGATTCTGATAGTGAACGTTGCCGCAGCTGCCACAGATGAAGCGCGGCCGGTTGTCGCCCTCGGGGACCCGTGATTCGACAGGCTGACCGCACTCTCCGCAATAGTTCATGGCTCAAGGGTAAAAGATCAGCGCAGGCGGCGCGAGGCGCCCGTTGACAGCGCCGCGCCGGCGGCAGAAGGTGCAATTCATGAGCAGACATTCGGCACTGATCGTCGGCGCGGGCGAGGGAATCGGCGCTGCCCTGACGCAGGAATTGCTGGCCGCGGACCTGAATGTGGCCCTCGTGCGGCGCGATGCCCAGGCGCTGGAGCGCCTGACCGCAAGCTTTACTGCTGCTGACCGGGTCAAGGGCTTCGCCCTGGATGCCGCGGAGGGTGAAGGGGTTGAGACCGTGCTTGACGAGGCTGAGTCGCAATTAGGGCCCCTGGAGCTGGTCGTTTACAACGTGGCTGATTACGTCATGGGGCCGGTCCTGGAGCTCAGTCCTGAGCAGTTTCAGTCCGCCGCGCGCATTACCCACGGCGCCTTCCTGACGGGCCGTGCGGCGGCCCGAAGGATGCAGGCCCGGGGCCGGGGCACCATTCTGTTTACCACCTCCACCGCCAGCCTGCGAGGCCGGGTGGGCAATGCGGCACTGGCCAGTGCGAGATTCGCCCTGCGGGGCCTGGTGGAGTGCCTGGCCAGGGAGATGGCCCCGATCGGCGTGCATGTCGCCCTGATCGTGCTGGACAGCATGATTGACACGCCGGCTCTGCGAGCCGCCATGCCCGATGCAGCAGAGCGCTATGGTCCGGATCGCCTGATGCCGACCCGGGCCGTTGCCGAGCATTGTCTGCAATTGCATCGTCAGCCTGCCGGCGCCTGGACCTTTCACTCCGAACTGCGCCCGCGGGCTGCCGAGTGGTAGGCCTCAGGGCTGCCAATTGCCGGGCCATGAGGCCGGGCTGTGAGTTTGACTTGCTTTTGTCTGGCCGGTATCTGCTATAGTCGCCGCGCCCGAACGCACTTCGGTCTGCGTTCGACCTAATTAGCCATCCTGGCTAGCCAAGAAATCCTGGTGATCTTGCCCCGACCGTACCCGCGCTTGTGCGCTGGGCAGGCGGATCACGGAGCACACATACAAAATGTCTTTTGATTCCCTCGGCCTTGAGGCCGAACTGCTGCGTGCTGTGCGCGAGCAAGGCTACGACGAGCCGACGCCCGTGCAGCGCGAAGCCATCCCCGCCATTCTGGCGGGCCGCGATTTACTTGCCGGCGCCCAGACGGGTACCGGCAAAACCGCCGCCTTCGCCCTGCCGCTACTCCAGCGTCTGGCTGCTGCCGGCCCTTCACAGGGCAAGCGCCGCGTGCGTGCCCTGATTCTCACGCCCACGCGTGAACTGGCCGCCCAGGTGGCCGCCAGCGTGCAAACCTATGGCCAGCATCTGTCGCTGCGTTCGACGGTGATTTTCGGCGGTGTGGGTATTAATCCGCAGATTTCTGCCTTGCACCGGGGCGTGGATGTCGTGGTGGCAACACCCGGGCGTTTGCTCGATCACGCCTCCCAGCAAACAGTGAATCTGTCCAACGTGGAGACCCTGATCCTCGACGAAGCGGATCGCATGCTCGACATGGGCTTTCTGCGCGACATCCGCCGGATTCTGTCCTTGCTGCCCAAGCAGCGACAGAACCTGCTGTTCTCGGCAACCTATGCGCCGGAAATCCGGCAACTGGCCAATCAGTTACTGGATGATCCCGTCTCGGTGCAGGTCGCGCCGCGCAACGCCACGGCAGAACGTGTCGATCAACTGGTGTTTCCGTTGGACAAGGGGCGCAAGCGCGAATTCCTGTCCCATATGATCGGTCAGCGAAACTGGCGCCAGGTGCTGGTCTTTACGCGCACCAAGCACGGTGCCAACCGACTGGTCCAGCAACTCGAACGCGATGGGCTCAGTGCCCTGGCCATTCATGGCAACAAAAGTCAGGGTGCGCGCACGCGAGCTTTGGCCGGCTTCAAGAACGGTACGGTACGCGTGCTGGTGGCCACGGATATAGCCGCGCGTGGCCTGGATATCGATCAGCTTCCCCATGTTGTGAACTATGAACTGCCCAACGTGCCTGAAGACTACGTTCATCGCATCGGGCGCACCGGGCGTGCCGGTCGCGAAGGTCAGGCCGTTTCGCTGGTTTGCGCCGAGGAAACGGATTACCTGCGTGGCATCGAGCGCTTGATCAAGCGAGATATTCCCCAGGAAGTCGTTGCCGGCTATGAGCCCGTGACACCCCTGGGTAAGGCGGTGCAACTGGGCCGGCCAGGCTCCGGGCCCAGACGTCCGGCCGGCAACAGCAACCGGCGGCGACGCGGACGCAGTGGCGCCCGCCGCGCAGCCAGCTGAAGCCCCCGATAAAACGACACGGAATAGCGATATGTCCAACCCGCAAAAACTACGCAACATTGCGATCATTGCCCACGTGGATCACGGCAAGACCACCCTGGTGGATCAGCTGCTGCGCCAGTCCGGTACCTTTGACGAACGGGCGGTATTAACCGATCGCGTCATGGACTCCGGTGATCTGGAGCGTGAACGCGGCATTACCATTTTGTCCAAGAACACCGCCATCAACTGGGACGGCTGGCGCATCAACATCGTGGATACGCCCGGCCATGCCGACTTCGGCGGCGAGGTAGAGCGCGTACTGTCCATGGTGGACGGTGTGTTGTTGCTGGTCGATGCTGTTGACGGCCCCATGCCCCAGACACGCTTCGTTACCCAAAAGGCCTTCGCCCGCGGGCTGACGCCCCTGGTCGTGATTAACAAGATTGATCGTGATGGCGCGCGCCCGGACTGGGTGCTGGACCAGACTTTCGATTTGTTTGATCGCCTGGGCGCGAGCGATGAGCAACTCGATTTCCCGGTGATTTATGCCTCGGCCCTGGAGGGCTACGCCAGCGAGTCTGACGAGGTTCGCGAGGGTGATATGACAGCCCTGTTCGAGGCGATTGTGTCCAAGGTGCCGCCGCCGGCTGTTGATGTGAATGGCGGTCTGCAATTGCAGGTCTCCAGTCTGGATTACGACACCTATGTGGGCATGGTGGGTATCGGCCGCGTCACGCGGGGTTCCGTGCGTCCGAACCAGGCCATCACGGTTGTGGCGGCCGACGGCCGCGAACGCCGGGCCCGGGTGGGTGAGCTCTATGGCTTCCTGGGACTGGAGCGCATCAAAATCGACGAGGCCTCAGCGGGCGATATTGTGGCCTTCAGCGGGATTGATGAGCTGGGCATTTCCGACACCCTCTGTGATCGGGAAATTCCCGAAGCACTGCCCCCCTTGTCGGTGGATGAGCCCACCATCAGCATGACTTTTCAGGTCAACAAATCACCCTTCGCCGGTCGCGACGGCAAATTTCTGACCAGCCGCCAGATCGGCGAGCGCCTGGATCGGGAGCGGCAGCACAATGTTGCGCTGCGGGTTGAGCCCACCGAAGACCCGGACAAGTTCAAGGTGTCCGGTCGCGGCGAACTGCACCTGTCCGTGCTTATTGAGACCATGCGCCGTGAAGGCTACGAACTGGCTGTGTCACGACCCGAAGTGATCGAACTGGAAGTTGATGGCCAGTGGTCCGAGCCGTGGGAACAGCTCACCGTGGATTTCGAAGAGCAGTATCAGGGCGGCGTGATGGAGCGGCTGGCCCAGCGTAAGGGCGAGCTGCTGCAGATGCTGGCTGACGGCAAGGGCCGCATGCGGCTGGATTACCGAATTCCGGCGCGCGGCCTGATCGGCTTTCGTACGGAGTTCCTCACGGCGACCGCGGGCACCGGGCTTATCTACCATGTGTTCGATAAATACGATCGCAAGGTGCCCGGCACGATTGCACAGCGCAACAACGGCGTAATGATTTCCAATGCGCCCGGCAAGGCCCTGGCCTACTCTTTGTTTAATTTGCAGGAACGCGGGCGTCTGTTTGCCAGGCATGGGGACGAGGTTTATGAAGGCATGATCGTGGGTATTCACAGTCGCAATAATGATCTGAATGTGAACCCAACTAAGGCGAAGCAACTGAATAACATCCGCGCCGCCGGCACGGACGAGAACCTGATCCTGACGCCGCCCGTGCGTTTCAGTCTTGAGCAGGCCCTGGAGTTCATCGATGATGATGAGCTGGTTGAGGTAACACCTGGCCATATTCGTATTCGCAAAAAGATTCTTACCGAATCCGAACGCAAGCGTGCCTCACGATTGAGTGCCTGATTGAGTGTCAGAAGCCGCCAATAATTCAGCCGGGTTGAGCAGCCTGCAAAAGGAAGTTGCTGCGCGCCGGACTTTTGCAATTATTTCTCACCCGGATGCGGGTAAAACCACGCTCACGGAAAAGCTGCTGTTGTTCGGTGGCGCCATCCAGCTGGCCGGTGCAGTCAAGGCGCGTCGCGCGTCGCGGCATGCGACTTCTGACTGGATGGAGATCGAAAAGCAGCGCGGGATCTCCGTGACCAGTTCCGTCATGCAGTTCGAGTACGCGGGTCATACGATCAACCTGCTGGATACCCCGGGTCACCAGGACTTCTCTGAAGATACCTACCGGGTGCTGACGGCCGTGGACGCGGCGGTCATGGTGATCGATGCCGCCAAGGGTGTGGAAGCCCAGACCATCAAACTGCTCGAGGTGTGCCGGCTGCGGAATACGCCGATCATCACGTTCGTCAACAAGTTCGACCGCGAGGTCCGCGGTCCCCTGGATATCCTGGCTGAGGTGGAAGAGACCCTGGGTATCGATTGCGCCCCAGTCACCTGGCCTGTGGGCATGGGCAAGACCTTCCGGGGTGTTTATCACTTACTCGAAGATCGCTTGCTGAGATTCACGGCCGGTCAAAAACGGGTCGGCGATGCCGGTGAGTTAATCGAAGGCCTCGATAATCCAAGGCTGGCAGAATTGTTTCCCAACGAGGTCGAGCGGCTACACGAAGAGGTAGAGCTGATTCGTGACGCGAGTGCTCCCTTCGACCTGGAGCTGTTTCTGGCCGGGATGCAGACGCCGGTCTTTTTCGGCTCCGGCATTAATAATTTCGGCGTACAGGAAGTGCTGCAGGCGCTGCTGGACTGGGCGCCGTCGCCTCAACCCAGGCCGGCTCAGCAGCGTGATGTGGAGCCGGACGAGAGCCCCTTCAGTGGTTTCGTCTTCAAGATCCAGGCCAACATGGATCCCAAGCATCGCGACCGCATCGCTTTCTTCCGGGTTTGCTCCGGGCGATATCGACCGGCCATGAAAGTGCAGCATTTGCGCCTCGGGCGGGAAATGCGCGTGGGCAATGCCACCACTTTCATGGCCAACGAACGCGTAAAGAGCGAGGAAGCGGTAGCCGGCGACATCATCGGCATTCACAACCATGGCCAGCTGCAGATCGGGGATACGCTGACAGAAGGCGAGACCCTGAGCTTCCGCGGCATTCCTTACTTCGCACCCGAATTATTCATGGGGGTGCGGCCGCGTGATCCATTCAAGGCCAAGCAACTGCAGAAAGGCTTGCAGGAACTGGGCGAGGAGGGCGCCGTGCAGGTGTTTACCCTGGCGTCGGGGCGGATCGTGCTGGGAGCTGTTGGGCAGCTGCAGTTTGAGATCGTTGCTCACCGCCTGAAAGGTGAGTACAACGTGGACGCCGTCAACGAAAGCGTTGCGCTGCACACGGCCCGCTGGCTGACTTTTCCGGATGCGGCGACTCGCAGCGACTTCGAAAAGCAGGAAAGTGCTTCACTGGGTAAGGACGTGGACGGCAACCCCGTCTTTCTTGCCACCAACCGCTACAACCTGGAGCTGGCGGAAGAGCGCTGGCCCAAGGTGCAGTTCCATGCGACTCGAGAGCATGGGGAAGTTCTGTCCCAGGGGTAAACCTGGCTGAACTTAAGATGGTGCCGGGAGGGGGAATCGAACCCCCACTCTGTTGCCAGAACCGGATTTTGAGTCCGGCGCGTCTACCAGTTCCGCCATCCCGGCCAAGGGCGCAGATCCTAGCAAAAAGCATCCCGAATAGTCGGGATTGATTGCGCCCAGCGCACGGCATAGTCTATCCAGATTGTCTGGAGGGCCAACATTGGCACAAGAAGAAAGCAGTCACGGGATAGATACGCTAACGCTATACGCGCTGTTCTGGCGGTGGATCTCCCTTGCCGTCCATCGCTATGGCAGCTCGCCCACGGGTGAAATCCTGGTGGTCATCACCCTGGTCCTGCTGGATGATTTTGATTACCAGCCCACGGTGACGGAACTGGCTGACATCGTCCAGTTGCCTAAATCCAGTGTGTCCCGTTACGTGGCTGCCGAGATGAATGCAGGCATGCTGGAGGAGTTTATCGATCCCACCGACCGCCGCCGCCGCCGCCTGCGTCCTACGGCGCTCGCCAAGGCTGAGCAAGTCTGGCATCGGGGGGCCTTTAAGGCGATTTTTGATCGCATTTCCGAGGTTGCCGAGTTGGACCGCCATGACTTACCCCAAGGGCCTGCCCTGGTAAAGCTGTTAAAGAACTTGAATCTTGATCTGATTGCCAGCGCCAAGGAAGCTCCCCCCAAGGCAAGCTAGCGCAGCTTCCGGCAACTGTCCCCGCTCGGGATGGCGCAGGCTTTACAATCGCCCGCCATGCAAGCCGGTGACTACCACTACGAACTGCCCGAGAAGCTGATTGCCCAGGAGCCCCTGGCCAAGCGGGCTGACAGCCGTCTGTTGCATTTGACCCCCGAGGGCCGGCTGGACGATCTCCAGTTCACGGATCTGCCGCCCCTGGTGAACCCCGGCGACCTGCTGGTGTTCAATGACACGCGCGGGATTCCTGCCCGCCTGCAGGCGCGCAAGGCCACGGGCGGTCAGGCAGAAATTCTGCTGGAGCAACGCCTGGATGAGCAGACGGCCCTGGTGCAGCTGCGGGCGAGCAAGTCTCCTGCTGTGGGTACCCGTCTTGAGATAGCTGACGGGGTGGGTGCCGCGGTGGAAGGCCGGCAGGGGAGTTTTTTCCTGTTGCGCTTCGATGTGGCCATCGATGAGATTCTCCAGACGCATGGCCACATGCCCCTGCCGCCCTATATCAAGCGGCCTGACGCTGACTTTGATCGGGAGCGCTACCAGACAGTCTTTGCCCGCGAGCCCGGCGCCGTGGCTGCACCTACAGCCGGTCTGCATTTCGACCGGGGCCAGCTCAATCGCCTGCGCTCGCGCGGGGTCGATGTGGCTTACCTGACCCTGCATGTGGGAGCGGGCACCTTTCAGCCGGTACGGGCCGAGCAACTGGCAAGCGGGCAGCTGCATGCAGAGAACTTTGTCGTACCGGAAAAGCTGGTGCGGCAGATTGCTACCACCCGTGGCCGCGGCGGCCGGATTATTGCGGTGGGTACCACGGTGGTGCGCGGGCTGGAGAGCGCGGCGGCAACCGGTGACTTAGAGCCTGCCGAGGGCACCACCAGCCTGTTCATCCAGGCCGGGTTTGAATTCCGCGTTGTAGACGCATTGCTGACTAATTTTCACCTGCCCGATTCCTCCCTGCTGATGCTGGTGTCAGCCTTCGCCGGCCATGACCGAATCCGCGCCGCTTATGCCCATGCCATCGCCCAAGGCTATCGCTTCTTCAGTTACGGCGACGCCATGTTCTGCCACCGGCAAGCGTCCTGATGGGGGTGGACTTCGAAATCCAGGCGAAGGCCGGATCCGCCCGCCGCGGGCGCCTGGTCCTGGAGCGCGGTGCCGTGGATACCCCGGCCTTCATGCCGGTGGGGACCTACGGGACGGTCAAGGCGGTCACGCCGGAGGAGCTGCGCGAGACGGGGGCGCAGATCATCCTGGGCAATACCTTTCACCTGATGATGCGGCCCGGCGCGGAGCGGATGCAGCGACTGGGTGGTTTGCATCAGTTTATGCACTGGGACGGGCCGATCCTGACGGACTCAGGCGGCTTCCAGGTCTGGAGCCTGACGGAGCGGCGCAAACTGACGGAAGCCGGGGTCGAGTTTCGCGCGCCCACGGATGGCAGCAAGGTCTTCCTGTCGCCGGAGCGCTCCATGGAAGTCCAGGCCCAGCTCGGGTCAGACATCCAGATGATTTTTGACGAATGCACCACCTATCCGGCCACGGAAGACAAGGCCCGCGAGTCCATGGCTCTGTCCCTGCGCTGGGCGCGCCGGAGTCGTGACGCCTTCGATGCGGGCGGGGCTGCTGACCGCGGCGCCGCGGTATTTGGCATTATCCAGGGTGGCATGTATCCCGACCTGCGGGATGAATCCCTCGCCGGCCTGGAAGAAATTGGCTTCGACGGGCTGGCTATCGGCGGCCTGTCCGTGGGGGAGACGGAAGCAGAGCGACTCCAGATCCTGGACCACTCGCTGCCCCGGATGCCTGCGGACCTGCCTCGATACCTGATGGGCGTGGGTACCCCCGCAGATCTGCTGGCTGCCGTGGCCCGGGGCGTGGACATGTTTGATTGCGTCATGCCCACTCGCAATGCGCGCAACGGGCATCTGTTTACAGCCGACGGCGTCATCAAGATCCGCAACGCGCGCTACCGGGATGATCCGGAGCCTTTGCAGCCGGATTGCGGCTGCTACACCTGCCGGCACTACAGCCGGGCCTATCTGCGCCACCTCAACGAATGCGGCGAAATCCTGGGTGCCCGGCTCAATACCATCCATAACCTCTACTACTATCAGTCACTGATGGCCGGGATGCGGGCGGCCATCGAGGCCGGCCGGCTGGATCATTTTGCCGCCGAGGTCCTCGCCAGGCAGCGTGACAACGGGCGGGATGTGCAATAATACGCCGCCTTTTTTTGGCGAACTCACCTGATGGACTGGTTTATTCAAGACGCATGGGCGCAGGCTGAGGCCGCGCCCGATCCGCTGATCAGCTTTTTGCCGCTGATCCTGATTTTCGTGGTGTTCTATTTCCTGCTGATCCGGCCGCAGAACAAGCGGCAGAAGGAGCACCGGGAGCTGGTTAGCAACCTGGCTGTGGGTGACGAAGTAGTCACCGCCGGCGGCGTACTCGGCAAGGTTACGGAAGTGAGCGAACAGTTCCTGCGCATCGAAGTTGCGGACGGCGTTCAGTTGCGCGTGCAGCGACATACCATCGGTGCCGTCATGCCCAAGGGCACCATAAAGAGCGTTTGAGCTCGAGTTTCTGATGAATCGAAATCCGCTCTGGAAGATCCTGCTCGTGCTCGGCGTAATTGTCGTCGGCGCGCTGATAGCCCTGCCCAACGTGTTCGGTAAAGATCCGGCCATCCAGGTCAGCCGTGAAGACGGCGAGGCCATGGAGTCGCTTGAGCAGGATGCAGTCGAAAATGTCCTGCGCGGCGGCGACCTGAGCTGGGCTTCCCTGTATGCGGACGATGGCCGGGTCATTATCCGCTTTGCCACGGTGGACGAGCAGTTCCTGGCGCGTGACCGCCTGCGCGAAGAGTTGCAGCAGGGCTACGTGGTGGCTTCCACCCTGGCGTCGCGGACGCCGGCCTGGCTGCGTGATGCCGGCCTGGAGCCCATGAGCCTGGGGCTGGATCTGCGCGGTGGCGTGCATTTCCTGTTTGAGGTCGACGTCGATGCTGCTGTTGCCCAGCGTCTGGACGCCTACGCTAACGATTTCAGCAAGCTGCTGCGCGAGGAACGCATCCGGCGCAGCGTCGATATCAGCAACGGCGCGGTGCGGGTGAGGGTGCCGGACGCAGCGGATCTGGATCGGGCCGAGGCCCTGATTCGCGAAGCGGACGCCGACCTGGATGTCAGTCGGCGACTGGACGGCGATGCCGGGGTCCTGACCCTGAAGATGACAGAAAACCAGATTCGCGAACGTCGCGATTTTGCCATTCAGCAGAACACCATCACCCTGCGCAATCGAGTGAATGAACTGGGTGTGGCCGAGCCTGTCGTCCAACGTCAGGGCCTGGATCGCATCGTGGTCCAGCTGCCGGGTGTGCAGGATCCCGGTGAAGCGGAGCGCATTCTGGGCGCCACGGCGACCCTTGAGTTCCGGCTGGTCTGCGACGGTGAAGACGCCTCCCAGGCAGAATTGCGTGGCCGCGCCCCCCTGGGCTGCGAATTATTTTACGACCGCCTCGGTTCGCCGGTACTTCTCAAACGTCGCCTGATTGTGTCGGGTGACCAGCTCATCGATGCCAGTTCCGGCTTCTCCGAAGGTCAGCCCGCCGTCAATGTGACCCTGGACAGCAAGGGCGCGCGCTCCATGCTGGAAACCACCAAGGCCAATCTCAACAAGCCTATGGGCGTGCTCTTCGTCGAGCAAAAGCGCGATGTGGTTGAAAAAGACGGCGAACTGGTTGAAGTGCCGCGCGAAGAGAAGGAAGTCATTAATGTGGCGACCATTCGCGGGGTGTTCAGCAAGAACTTCCAGATCACCGGCCTGACGGTGCTCGAAGCGCGGGATCTGTCCCTGTTGCTGCGCGCCGGTGCCCTGGCGGCGCCGATATTCAAGGTTGAAGAGCGGACCATCGGTCCGAGCCTGGGTCAGGAGAATATCGACAAGGGCATGCTGGCGATTCAGATCGGTCTGGGCACCGTGATGATCTTCATGCTGTTTTATTACCGTGCCTTCGGTTTATTCGCCGACCTGGCCCTGATCACTAACCTGGTGCTGGTGGTCGCCTTGCTCTCCATGCTCCAGGCGGCCCTGACGTTGCCCGGCATTGCCGGTATCGTTCTGACCGTCGGTATGGCGGTGGATGCCAATGTGCTGATTTTCGAGCGCATCCGCGAAGAGTTACGCAACGGCAACTCGCCCCAGGCCAGTATTCATGCCGGCTATGAAAAAGCACTGTCCACTATCGCTGATGCCAATATCACGACGCTGATCGCAGCCGTCGTGCTGTTTGTGTTTGGCACCGGTCCCATCAAGGGCTTCGCCGTCACCCTGTCCCTGGGCATTGTGACCTCCATGTTTACTGCCATCATTGGTACTCGCACGCTGGCCAACGCCGTCTATGGCGGTCGGACCCTCGAGCGGCTGCCTATTTAGGAAGCGACCATGGCATTGTCAGGCCTTAACAGAGAGATCAACTTCCTGGGTTCCCGTCGGGTCGCCGCGATCGTGTCGGCCATTCTGCTGGTTGTCTCCATTGCTTCGCTGGCTACCCGCGGGCTGAATTTTGGTATCGATTTCACCGGCGGTGTGCTGCTGGAAGCCGGCTATGAAGGCGCGGCCGATCTGCCGGATATCCGTCAGCGCCTGGCGGCCGGCGGCTTCGGTGATGCCCAGGTACAAAATTTCGGGACCGCTTCCGATGTGCTGATCCGCGTCCTGCCCCGCGAGGGTAACGACAGCGGGCAGGTGGGCCGGGACATTTTCCGCTTGCTCAGTCAGGGCGACGTGAACGTACAGGAGCGGCGTGTCGAGTTTGTCGGCCCGCAGGTGGGTGAGGAGCTCACGGAGCGGGGCGGTCTGGCCATGCTCTTTGCCCTGTTGATGATCCTGGCTTACATCATGGCGCGCTTCCAATGGAAATTCGCCGTGGGTTCCGTGGCCGCCCTGGTGCACGACGTGATGCTGGTGCTGGGCTTTTTCTCCGTCTTGCAGGTGCCCTTCGATCTGGCCGTGCTGGCGGCCGTACTGGCGGTTATCGGTTACTCCCTGAACGACACCATCGTGGTGTTTGATCGTATTCGGGAAAATTTCCGGCTGTTGCGCGAAGAAGGGGCAGAAGCCCTGATGAATTCATCCATTAATCAGATGCTGGGTCGCACGGTAATCACCAGTCTGACCACTTTGCTGGTGTTGCTGGCCCTGTTCTTCCTGGGCGGCGAAGCCGTGCACGGTTTTTCCATTGCCCTGATCGTGGGTGTCGCCGTTGGCACCTATTCCTCGATCTTTATTGCCAGTGCCGCGGCCCTGGCGCTGAATGTAACGCCGGTGGATCTGCTGCCACCCAAGATCGAGGACGAAGCAGGCGACCTGCCCTGATCCGCTAGTCCGGATTAATCAGCAGCTTCTTCAGCGCATCGTGGACCTTGGGGCTGCCGGCGCAGACATTGCCGGTTTCCAGGAAGTCGCCTGCATCGTGCAATTCGCTGATCAAGCCGCCGGCTTCCTGAATCATCAGGGCGCCCGCTGCCAGGTCCCAGGCTTGCAGACCAAATTCCCAGAATCCATCCAGACGGCCCGCAGCCACGTAGGCAAGATCCAGCGCGGCTGCGCCCGGGCGACGAATGCCGGCGGTGTTTTCCATTACCCGCTGCAGCATGCCCAGGTAACTGTCTGTCCACTTGGCGTTAGCCCGGTAGGGGAAGCCGGTACCGATGAGGGTGCCTTCCAGGGAAGTGCGACTGGCGGCGCGAATCCGTCGGCCTTCCAGCTGCGCGCCGCGGCCACGCATGGCGGTAAACAATTCCTGCCGCATGGGGTCGTAGATCACGCCCGCTTCAAGCTGCCCGCGAACCTGCAGCGCAATCGAAACGGCAAACACCGGGAAGCCGTGGATGAAGTTGGTTGTGCCGTCCAGGGGGTCAATGATCCAGACGTGGTCGCTGTTGCCCTGGGCTCCGCGTTCCTCGGCCAGAAAGGCATGGTCCGGGTAGCGTTCCCGGATTGTGCTGATAATCAGTTCCTCGGCCGCCTCGTCGACCTGGGTGACGAAATCATTCCGGTCCTTGCTGCGAATGTCCAGGCGGTCGGCGCGATTGAAGTAACCGGCGGCGGTATCGCCGGCGCGCCGGGCGGCCTGGACCGCGGTATTGAGAAGGGCTTGCATGCTGGTCAGATCTGCCGGGCGGGGCCGAAGCGGGCGGGTATTGTACGGGCTGGCGTCCGAGGCGGCACCCCGGGAGCTGCGCGGTTAGAATACCTTCTGCCGCCAAGCTCCTCATCGTGATCGCCAACTCGCTTCGTTTCGTTCTTTTTGAGCCCACCCACCCCGGTAATGTGGGGGCGGCAGCGCGGGCGATGAAGACGATGGGCTTTAACGAACTGGTGCTGGTGAACCCGGCGTGTGAGATTGACGGCCAGGCGCGGGCCAGGTCCGCCGGGGCCCTGGATATTCTCAGTGCCGCCCGCATTGAGCCCGACCTTGAATCCGCTATTGGCGACTGTGGTTTTGTGGCCGGCGCCAGCGCGCGCAAGCGGCGGCTGAACTGGCCGGAACTCGACGCCCGTACCTGTGCCGGCACGGTGGCCAGCCGGCTAAGTGAGGGTCCGGTGGCCCTGCTGTTCGGCCCCGAACGCGCGGGCCTGAGTAACGCGGAACTGGATCGTTGTAACGCCCTGGTCTATATCCCGAGTAATCCGGACTACAACTCCCTGAATCTCGCCTCGGCCGTGCAGTTGATCGCCTACGAGTTGCGCCTGGCCCTGATCAGCGAGGCGCCGCCACCCCCGGCTGAGTTTCCGCCGGCCAGCAGCCAGGAAATGGCCCTGTTTTATGAGCACCTTGAACGTGCCCTGCTGGGGGTTAATTTCATTAATCCGGACAAATCGCAACACATCATGCGGCGCTTGCAGCGCCTGTTTAACCGCGCGGAGTTGAATCAGAACGAGATGAATATCCTGCGCGGCATGCTCAGTGCGCTGGCACCCGGTTCAGGTAACCGGCCGCCCCCGGACGAAGAATGAGCGAGCCCGTTTACCTGGACTATGCCGCCAGCACACCCGTCGATCCCCAGGTGGCGGACGCGATGGATGCGTGTCTGCGTGATCCCGATGCCATGGCTAACGCGGCGGCCACCCATTGGGCCGGGCGTGCCGCGGCAGCCCGGGCGCAGCCGGCGCGTGAACAGGTGGCGCAATTGATTGGTGCCCGGGCGGGCGAGATTGTCTGGACTTCCGGCGCGACGGAAGCGGACAACCTGGCCCTGGTGGGCGCGGCTCGATTCCAGCAACAGCGCGGGCGCCACATTATTACTGCCCTGACAGAGCACCCGGCGATACTGGAAAGTTGTCGCAGCCTGCAGGCCGAGGGCTTTCAGGTGAGCTACCTGTCACCGAACGGGGCGGGCCTGGTTGAGCCCGAGTCCGTGGCCGCCGCCTTGCGAGAGGACACCGTTCTGGTGTCCCTGGCTCACGTCAATAATGAACTGGGCGTGATCCACGATATTGCCGCCGTGGGTGCCATCTGTCGGACGCACGGCGCGCTGTTGCATGTGGATGCTGCCCAGAGTGCCGGCCGGGAATCCATCGACGTGAAGGCCCAGCAAATTGACCTGTTGTCCTTGTCGGCCCACAAAATGTATGGGCCCAAAGGCATCGGCGCCCTGTTTCTGGACGCCGAGCGCTGTCGCCGCGTGAGCCCCCTGCTGCATGGGGGAGGCCAGGAGCGGGGCTTGCGTCCGGGCACGCTGCCGGTGCACCAGGTTGTTGGTATGGGCATGGCGGCCGAATTGGCGCGCGCCCGCCTGGCCTCGGACCCGCCGGCCATTCTGGCCCTGCGCCGGCGCCTGGAGGCCGGCTTGCTGGCCCTGCCCGACGTGCAGCTCAACGGCAGCCCGGAGCAGCGCAGTTGTCATATCGTTAACGTGCGCGTCGGCGGCGTTGAGGGCGAAAGCCTGCGCCTGGGGCTGCGTCGTTTTGCCCTGTCCAGCGGCTCTGCCTGCGCGGCGGAATCCGGGGAGCCTTCGCCGGTTCTGCGCAGCCTGGGCATTGCCGACCACCTGGCATTGAGTTCCCTGCGGATCAGCCTGGGCCGGGGCAGTACCGCGGCCGAAGTGGATGCCCTGGTTGCTGCCGTCGATGCCACCTCCCAACGCCTGCGGGCCCTGGCGCCCGCCTGAGATGGATTACCCGGCGGCAGTCCTGGCGCATTTTGCCGCTCCGCGGCATGCGGGCGAGCTGCCCCAAGGCCCGGGGGCAGTGTTCTCCGGCCGGGCCGGCGCGCTTGCCGAGGGGGTGGTGGTGAGTTTCCAGCTGCGGGTGCTCAATGACAGCATCCAGGCCCTGACATTCCGGGCCTATGGCTGTCCCTATACCCTGGCGGCCTGCAGCCTGGCGGCCGAGGGCCTGCAGGGGGCGCCGGTCGCCCTGTTGCGGGATTTCACCATCGGGCAGGTGGCGGATCAGCTGCAGGTGCCGCCCGGCAAGCGTGGGGCGCTGCTGCGTATCGAAGATGCCTTGCGGAGCTGCTGGCGAGCTTGGGACAATAGCCAGCTGTCCAGATCCAGCGCGTCACGGAGCGACCCATGATCACACTGACCAACCGCGCCGCCGAGCATGTGCGGCATTTTCTGAGTACCCGGGACAAAGGCCTGGGCCTGCGTCTGGGGGTCAAGCGAACTGGCTGTTCGGGGCTGGCCTACGTGGTCAATTTTGCCGAACAGGTCGGTGATGACGACGCGGTCTTCGATTCAGCCGGCGTGAAGGTCGTTGTTGACCAGGAAAGTCTGCAGTACATCGACGGTACGGTAGTGGACTACGTCCGCGAAGGCTTGAACGAGGCCTTCCGGTTTCGTAATCCGAACGCGTCGGGCGAATGCGGTTGCGGCGAAAGTTTCAACATTTGATTTTTTTACTAATCACATAACATCACAGGGAGTTTTCATGTCCATCGAACGCACGTTTTCCATCGTTAAACCGGATGGCGTACAGAAGAATCTGATCGGGGAAGTCTATCGTCGCTTTGAGGAAGCCGGTTTGCAGATCGTTGCATCTCGCATGGTACATCTCACGCGCGAACAGGCCGAAGGTTTCTATGGCGTCCACAAAGAACGCCCCTTCTTTAATGACCTGGTCAGTTACATGATTTCCGGGCCGGTGATGGTGCAGGTGCTCGAGGGCGAAAACGCAATCAGCAAAAATCGCGACATCATGGGCGCGACCAATCCAGCCGACGCAGCGCCGGGTACCATCCGTGCCGATTTTGCCGCCAGTATTGAAGAGAATGTTGTGCACGGCTCCGACGGCCCGGACACGGCACGCGATGAAATCAGTTTCTTTTTCAGCGACGATCAGCTCTGCCCGCGGACCCGCTAGGGGCTCATGAGTCAGGGCGCCATCAATCTGGTCGGCAAATCGCGCGGGGAACTCGAACGCCTGTTCGTGGGGATGGGCGAGAAGCCTTTTCGTGCCCGCCAGGTGATGCGCTGGCTCTACAGTCACGCAGAGCTGGATCCCCATGCAATGACGGACCTGAGTGTGGCTTTCAGGGAGCGGCTCAGCGAGTCGGCCCGGTTCGCCCTGCCAACGGTCATGGAGCGCCAGGAGGCCAGTGACGGCGTCTGGAAATGGCAGCTGGCGGCGGGCGGTAACCAGGCCATCGAGACCGTCTTCATTCCTGAAGCCAGCCGCGGGACGCTGTGCATTTCGTCCCAGGTGGGCTGCGCCCTGGACTGCAGCTTTTGCGCCACCGGCCGGCAGGGTTTCAATCGCAACCTGGACGCTGCCGAGATCATCGGCCAGGTGGTCCTGGCCGGACGCGAGCTGGCTGAAGCGGGCGAGGGCAAGACCGTCACCAATGTGGTCTTTATGGGCATGGGCGAGCCCCTGGCTAATTTTCGCCCGGTGGCAGAGGCGGTGGACGTGCTGACGGATGATCTGGGCTTCGGCTTGTCCCGGCGCCGGGTGACAGTCAGTACCTCGGGCCTGGTGCCGCAGATCCGGCGGTTGGCCGAGTCGGCACGCGTGGCGCTCGCGGTTTCCCTGCATGCGCCCGATGATGAATTGCGCAATGAACTGGTGCCCATCAACCGACGCCATCCCATCGCCGAACTATTGCCGGCTTGCTGGGACTACGTGGAGCGGACCAATACCCGTGATGTCACTTTCGAATACGTCATGCTCGCCGGTGTGAATGACAGCCTGGTCCAGGCACGTCAACTGGCCAGGCTATTGCGTAATCGGCCGGCCAAGGTCAATCTGATTCCCTTCAATCCATTTCCCGATAGTGGCTATGAGCGCTCCACGTCGGCGCAGGTTGATGATTTTCGTGATGTGCTGATGAGTGCCGGCATCATGACCATTACACGCAAGACTCGTGGTGACGATATCGCGGCCGCCTGCGGGCAGCTGGCGGGGCGGGTTAATAATCTGGTGAGTGCGCCGTTGGGTGGTAAATCGGTGGGTAATAAATCGAGAGGGGTGTCCCCGTCATGAAGCTAAGAGCATTGCTCGTTAGCATCGCAGTCTTGCTGCTGAATGCCTGTGTGACCGAGGTCAAAGGGCGACAAATTCCGGAAGCGAATCCCGAGGAGGCTGCCGACAGCAATCTCCAGCTCGGGGTGGGTTATTACCGGCAGGGCAATTTGCCGGCTGCCCAGGAAAAGCTTGAACGCGCTGTCGAGTTGAATCCCAGGAATGTAGAGGCCCATAGCATTCTCGGCCTGGTCTATGAGCGGCTGGATGATCCCAAGGAAGCCGGGCAGATGTACAAGCGTGCTGTGCAGCTTGGCCCGGAAGATCCCGATGCCCTGAACTACTACGCGCAGTTCCTGTGTCGGCGCGATGGCCAGCGTGATGAGGCCATGAAGTATTTTGATCGGGCAGCAGCCGTGCCCCTGTCCAGGAAATTCGTCAACAAGGCAGTGATTTACACCAACGCCGGCGTGTGTATGAAGCCGGTGGACCTGGAGACGGCAGAGATATATCTGCGCAAGGCTTTGCAGATCGACAGTCGCTATCGTGAAGCGTTGTTGCAGATGGCCGACGTGGCGCATTCCGGTAACAACGATCTGCAGGCGCGCGCTTTTCTCGAGCGTTACCTGGCGGTTGGCAGGCCAAACCCAACGGTCCTGTGGCTTGGGGTGCAGATCGAAAGTTCTCTGGGCGACATGCGCACGGCGGCAAAGTACGCCGAGCAGTTAAAGAAAGACTTTCCTGCCGCCGTTGAGACAAAACAATTGCTTGAGCAGGAACGCAATGCCGGCTGAAGCCGAGAGCGAGGGGCCGGTGGCGCAAGAGCCGGGCCCTTGTCCCGGCGAGCTGCTGCGGCAGGCGCGCACGGAACGAGGGCTGTCCATCGAGCAGGTGGCCGAGAGTCTGCACCTGGACGAGCCGATTGTTGAGGCCCTGGAGGCTGGTCGTTTTGAGGATGTCGGTGCGCCCGTGTTTGTGCGCGGCCACCTCAAGGCCTATGCGCGGGTCCTGCGCATGCCGGATGAACCCCTGCTGGCGGCCTATCGCGGCCTGCAGCCTGAGGCAGCAACGACTCCGTTACAGGCTCGTTCGCCGGCCTCTGGCAGTGGGCTGAATCTGAACCCCGGCCCCTGGGCCATCGGTGCCCTGGGTGCCTGTCTGGCCATCGGTCTGGCGTTTTATGTGCTGCAGGATGGGCCGGACCAGGATTCAGGCAGCCTGGCAGCTGCGCCGGAAACCGTCAGCGATAGTCCGCCTCCGGCCGCTGCAGATGGTGCGGCGCTGCCGTTAGCTGCTGCGCGCCTGGCCGCCCCGCCGGCAGACCCGGCGCCCCCGGCGGCGGAGGTGACGGTAAAGACACTGGTACCGGTGGTGACGAAGACCCCGGTCGTTCCGCCCGTTGCCGAAGTCGTGCTGCCGCCAGTCCCTGAACCTGTAGTTACGGACACCGTAGCTGCCGAAGAGTCCGACGGACGGGAGCTTGAGCTCTATTTCCGCGAAGAATCCTGGGCCGAGATCTCCGATGCGCAGCAACGGATTTTGTTTGGTTTGCAGCGCGAAGGGATGCGCCGCCAGCTCACGGGTGAGCCGCCCTTCCAGGTACTGCTGGGTAACGCCAGTGGTGTTGATGTGTACCTGGATGGCGAGGCCTACCCCGTGCCCCGCCGTAATCGCGGTAAGGTCGCGCGCTTCGTTATTGCCCCCGCGCCCACCGAGGGTCGTCTGTGAGCGCGCCCGTGCAGCCCGTGCGTGGCATGGCCGACCTGTTGCCTGCTGATAGCGGCACCTGGCGTGCCATTGAAGATCAACTGCGCGACTTGCTCAGCGCCTACGGTTATCGCGAGCTGCGTGTGCCCGTGGTCGAGCGCACAGAGTTATTTAAGCGCTCCATCGGCGAGGTCACGGACATCGTCGAGAAAGAGATGTACACCTTTGCGGATCGCAACGACGAAAGTCTGACCCTGCGGCCCGAGGCGACGGCGGGTATCGTGCGGGCCGGCATCAGTCATGGCTTGCTGCACAATCAGCGCCAGAAGCTCTGGTTCACCGGGCCCATGTTTCGCTATGAAAAGCCGCAAAAGGGTCGCTATCGTCAATTTCATCAGTTCGATGTGGAAGCCCTCGGCTTCCAAGGCCCCGATGTTGATGCCGAGCTGATTATTTTGTCGGCTCGCTTGTGGGCGGCTCTGGGTATCGATGCCGTCACCCTGGAACTTAATTCCCTGGGCACGCCCGAATCGCGTGCGCGTTATCGGGAAGCGCTGCTGGCCTACTTCAGTCAATATGAGAATGCACTGGATACGGACAGTCAGAGTCGCCTGCATCGCAATCCCATGCGGATTCTGGACAGCAAGAATCCGGCCATGCATGAGATTGTCGCCGGGGCGCCGGAAATCAGCGATTACCTGGATGATGAATCGGCCCGGCACTTTGCCGTGTTGTGTGAGCTGCTGGATGACGCGGGCATTGCTTATCGTGTTAACCCGCGCCTGGTCAGAGGGCTGGATTACTACAGCCGGACAGTCTTTGAGTGGATCACCGACCAGCTCGGTTCCCAGGGCGCCGTGTGTGCGGGCGGCCGCTACGACGGCCTGGTTGAGCAGCTGGGGGGGCGTCCGACACCGGCCATCGGCATGGCCATCGGTCTGGAACGGCTGATCGAGCTGTACCGGGTTTGCGGGGGTGCCGAGCTAAAATCTGATCCCGACCTCTATCTAGTGGCAGCCGGAGAAGGTACCCTGCCGGCCGCATTCCGGTTGGCCGAGCGGCTACGGGATGAGCGCCCCGGGCTGCGCCTGGAGGTGAATCTGGGCGGTGGCAGCTTCAAGGCCCAGATGAAGCGGGCCGACAAAAGTGGTGCGCGACTTGCCCTGCTACTGGGTGAGACTGAACTGGCTGAGGAGCGCATTGGCCTCAAGCCCCTGAGGGGCGACGGGGAGCAGGAAAGTGTGACCTGGCAGGCGCTGCCGGCAGCCCTTGATCAATTGCTGCAATAGACAGCGCAAACAACGGGAAGGACAGGACAGTGGATGAGCTTCTGACAGATCAACAACAAGCAGAAATCGTGCGCACGTGGTTGCGTGAGAACGGTGGCTTTCTGCTGCTGGGCTTGTTGCTCGGGCTGGGCGGACTGTTCGGCTGGAATCAGTGGCAGGATGGTCGCCAGGAAAATGCCGGCGAGGCCTCGTTGCTTTACGCCCAGCTGGCCGATGCCGTGCAGTTTTCCCGCCCCGTGCGCGCTGCCGAGCTTGAAGCGCAGCTGGTCGCCGAGCATGACGGTTCGCCCTACGTAGATCAGGCCAGGCTGGCCATGGCCAAATTGCATATGGATCGGAACGAAGCCGAGCAGGCGGCGGGTTACCTGGTCAGGCTGGTCGATGACACGAGTGATGCAGCGATGGAAAACATCGGCCGCCTGCGCCTGGCGCGCGTGCGGATCCAGCAGCAGCAGTACGATGATGCGCTCCAGGTGCTGTCCGCTATCGATGAGAACTCTGCCTTTGCTGGTCGCTTCCACGATGTGCGGGGCGATGCCCACTATGCTGCCGGTGACAGGGAGGCTGCTCGCCTTGAATATGAGACCGCGCTGACCACGGTGGAAGCCGGTGCGCTGGACCGGGGCCTGGTGCAGGCCAAGTTGGACAGTCTTGGCGTGGGCAGCGCAGCTTCACCCGCGGCGGAGGCTGTCGTTCCCGCTGAAGACGCCCCGGCCGAATAGGCCCGGCGCCGGAATACCTCATGTCTCTTTCCTGCCGTCTCCTTTGTTTGTTATTCCTGGCCGTGGGCTTGAATGCCTGCAGTCTGTTTGACAGCGAAGAGGAGTCGGCCCCGCCGGCGGACCTGGTCAGCTTCAAGGCCAGCATGAAGGTTCGCAAAGCCTGGAGCGCGGGTATCGGCGACAGCACCGAATATCTGCGCCTGGCCCTGGTGCCCGCCAGCGACGGCTCGCGGGTATTTGCCGCGGCCCACGATGGCCGGGTGTCTGCGTTTGAAATCGACAATGGCAAACGGCTGTGGAGCGTCAAGACGAAATTACCCATCTCTGCCGGCCCGGCCGTACGGGGCGACCTCCTCGTCATGGGGACCAGCAATGGCGAAGTCCTTGCCCTGAGCACCGAGGACGGTAGCGAACGGTGGCAGGTGTCCATATCCAGCGAGGTGCTGGCACCGCCTGCGGTTGCGACTGCCCTGGGGCTGGTCATGGTGCGCAGCGTCGATGGCAAGTTGATCGCCCTGGATGCGGAGGATGGCCAGGAAGCCTGGTTTGTGCAGCAATCCATGCCGCGATTGTCCGTGCGCGGCACCGGCGCGCCCGTCATCGCGGGCACCACGGTGCTGGGTAGCTTTGATAACGGCAAGGTCGCCGCCTATGCCCTGAGCGATGGCTCCACTTTGTGGGAAGAGTTGATTAATCCTGCCAGCGGTCGGACCGAGGTGGAGCGACTGGCCGATCTCAACGCGACCTTGCAGGTGGCGGGTGAGGATCTCTATATCACCGGCTATCAGGCGACTGTGTCGGCCATGACGCTGGAGACCGGGCAGGTTTTATGGGCGCGCGATATTTCCAGTGGCACACCGCCGGCGACGGATCTCACCACTTTGTACGTCACTGATGCCAGCGGCGAACTGCATGCAGTTGCGCGTAGTTCCGGACGGGAAATCTGGCGCGATGCAAGCTTGCTTAATCGCGACCTGACCGGTCCGGCGACGTATAGAAACTCCGTCGTCGTCGGGGACTTTGAAGGTTATCTGCACTGGTTCGACACTATTTCCGGCACGCTAAAGGCGCGCGTCCGGGCAGGTTCCGCTCGCATTACCTCCGCACCCATCGTCGTCAACGACACCCTGCTGGTGATGACGGATGGCGGCAAGTTGTATGCGTTCCGGGAGTCCGGTACCTAGCGGGGGCAATGTCATGTTTCCCGTCATCGCTCTCGTCGGCCGACCCAATGTTGGCAAGTCGACCCTCTTTAACCGGCTGACTGGCACCCGTGATGCGCTGGTAGCTGATTACCCTGGCCTCACGCGCGATCGCCTCTATGGCTACGCGCGGCTGGGCGAGCGCGGTGCGCTGGTGATTGACACCGGTGGCCTGACCGATAATCGCGGTGAACTCGAAGTCAGCATGGCCCGGCAGGTCGAGCTGGCCGTGGCCGAGGCCCAGGTGATTGTTCTGCTCACCGAGGGGCCGGCCGGTCTGACGGCCAGTGATCAGACCGTTGCTGAACAGCTGCGGCGCACAGGCAAGCCGATTATCGTGGCTGTGAACAAGACCGAAGGTCGGGCCGCTGAAACCGCGGTGGCTGAATTCCATGCCCTGGGCCTGGGCGACCCCGTCGCAATTGCCGCTGTGTCCGGGCAGCGCATCGACCATTTGCTGGACCGCGTGCTGGCGGTCTGTCCCGAGGGCGACGCTGCGCCGGAAGAAATCCCCCCGGGTCTTCGCATTGCGGTGGTGGGGCGACCCAACGTCGGCAAGTCCACTCTGATCAATCGATACCTTGGCGAAGAGCGCCTGGTAACTCAGGACCTGGCCGGTACTACCCGTGACAGTATCGCTGTGCCTTTTAGTCTCGATGATCGTGACTATGTGCTGGTGGATACCGCCGGCATTCGCCGCCGTGCGCGGGTGCAGGAAACCATTGAAAAGTTCAGCGTCGTTAAGTCGCTACAGGCAGTTGAGGAGGCGGACGCTGTTATCGTCTTGCTGGATGCCCGCGAGGGTGTGACGGAGCAGGACGTTTCCCTGATTGGTCTGATTCTCGAGCGCGGTCGTGCCATGGCCCTGGGCATTAACAAGTGGGATGGCTTGTCCGAGTCGCGCCGCGCTGAAGTGCGCCGGGAGCTGGATCGTCGGCTGCCCTTTCTGGATTTTGTTGATCAGGAATTCATCAGCGCCCAGCACGGCAGTAATATTCATGAGTTGCTGCGCAGTGTGACCAAAGCAGCGCGCGCTGCCAGGCGTGACTTGCCAACCGCACGATTAAACGACGTGTTGCAGAGTGCTATTCAGGCTCATCCGCCTCCCCTGGTGCGGCGGTCGCGCCCCAAACTCAGTTACGCGCACCAGGGCGGCAAGCGCCCGCCCGTTATCGTTGTGCATGGCAATCAGACCAAACGTCTGCCCGATGCCTATCGACGCTACCTGCTGAATACCTTTCGCAAGGCCTTTCGCCTGCGGGGCACGCCGATGCGACTGGAGCTAAAGACCAGCGAGAATCCCTTTGCCGGGCGTCGCAACCGGCTCACACCCCGCCAGCAGCGGGCTCGTTCGCGGGTGCAGCGCCACCGCAAAAAGCATTGACCGGGCGTCGGAATTGGCGCATAACCTTATAACTATTTTATTAGCTGGCAGGCCCGGTCGCGGCTGATAATTCTGCCTTCCGCCACAGCGGACAGTTTTAATGAACGACGCCAGACAGACTTTTACCATTACGGGCGATTTCGAGCTGCGCCGCGGCGGCGTGTTGCGCTCGCCCACCGTTGCCTACGAAACCTGGGGGAAACTCAACGATAACCGCGACAACGCGGTGCTGATTTTCACGGGCATGTCACCATCGGCCCATGCCGCCGCTTCGCCGGCCGATCCGGCCCCCGGCTGGTGGGAAGAGATGGTCGGTCCGAATCGGCCCATCGATACCCGGCGCTACTTCGTCATTTGCGTGAACTCCCTGGGCAGCTGTTTCGGTTCCACCGGCCCGGCTTCGGTCAATCCCGAGACCGGGGAGATCTACCGCCTCGATTTTCCGGTGCTGAGTTTGGAAGATGTCGCGACCTCCAGTAAGGCCGTTCTTGATCACCTCGGCATAGCTTCTTTGTACAGCCTGGTTGGTCCATCCATGGGGGGTATGACGGCTTTGGCCTTCACCGCCCTGTATCCGGCCGTGAGTCGCAGCGTGGTGCTGATTTCCTGCGGTGCCCGTTCCCTGCCTTTTGCCACCGCCTTGCGCTCCCTGCAGCGGGAACTGATTCGCAAAGACCCGGCCTGGGAGCACGGTCAGTACCCGGACGGTGGCGGACCCATTGAAGGCATGCGTCTGGCGCGCAAGCTCGGCATGATCACTTATCGTTCTGCGATCGAATGGGAGCAGCGTTTCGGCCGTGAGCGCATTGCCGAGGAACGGCAATCAGGTGACATGTTTGCGCCGGACTTCGAGGTGGAAGCCTATCTGGAACACCATGCGCAAAAATTCACCGGTCAGTTTGATGCCAATTGTTACCTCTACCTGTCGCGTGCCTCGGACTTGTTCGATCTGGCCGACCATGGAGGTTCCATTGAAGCGGCGCTGCGGGATATGCAGGCCGAGCGCGTGCTGGTGATTGGCGTGGAAACGGATTTTCTGTTTCCTGTTCATCAGCAACAGGAGCTGGCCAAGGCCATCGAAGCGGCGGGACGGCGCGTGAGCCTGGCAGAACTGCCATCCATCCAGGGACACGATTCCTTCCTCGCTGATATGGACAGCTTCCGCCCCGTGCTGTGCAGTTTTTTTAACGGCGACTGGCAAGCACTGAGCAAGATCTGCAGCGGCAGCTAGGCGAGCTTCAGGGCTTTTCTTTTAGCACCCGGGTGATGGTGGCGCGGAAGCCACCGTGCGCCAGGCGTGCTTGAACTTCCTGGCCGGTTTGCAATTCAGCAGCGTCGCGCAGGGCGGCGCCGGTTTTCCCATCAGTGACCAGGGCGTAGCCGCGTTCCAGGGTGGCCAGGGGGCTGGCGATCTGCAGGCCGGCGGCCCCGGTAGACAAGCGGGCCCGGGCCGCGTTCAGACGCGCCTGTATGGCCGCTGACAGGCGTAACTGTTGTTCCCTGAGCTGTTGTCGTCCCGCCTGGCATTGCCGGCTGGGGGACGCATTCAGCAAACGGGTGCCCAGTTGCAGCAGGCGGGCGCCTTCGGCATCCAGCCTGGTGGCGCTGGCCCGGCGGGCCCGGCTGCCCAGTTCATCCAGGCGCTGGGCATTTTGTCGCAGGATAAAACGCGGACTACGCCGCCGCAGTCGGCCCGTCAATTGGGCCGCAGCCTGCGCGAGCATGCGAAGCTGCCGGTTCATTGCACTGCCGGAGCGGCGTTCGGTGGCGGCGAATTGCTGCTGCCACCCTTGCGCATCCGGGACCACCAGTTCTGCGGCCGCTGACGGCGTCGGGGCACGCATGTCGGCAACCAGGTCAGCCAGGGTGATATCCGTTTCATGGCCGACGGCGGAGATCACGGGAATGGGGCTGGCAAAGATGGCGCGGACCACCTGTTCTTCGTTGAAGCTCCAGAGATCTTCCAGGGAACCGCCCCCGCGCCCGCAAATCAGCACATCGCATTCAGCTCGTCGGGCTGCTGTGGCCAGGGCTGCACTGATCTCACCGGCGGCGCGTTCCCCCTGGACCTGGGTCGGGTAGATGATCACCGGTATGGCCGGAAACCGCCGCCGCAGGACTTTCAGGATGTCGCGCACGGCCGCGCCCGTCGGTGAAGTGATAACGCCGATCTGGCGGGGCAGGCTCGGCAGGGTCTGCTTGTGCTCAGCCGCGAACAAGCCCTCACCCTGCAGCTTGGTTTTCAGTGCTTCCAGACGCCGCCGCAGCAGGCCTTCACCGGCCGGCTCCATGGCCTCGGCCACCAGCTGGTAGCTGCCGCGTGGCTCATACAGGGTGACCCGGCCCTGCAGCAGGACCTGCAGGCCATTCTCGGGCCGGAACTGCAGGCGGCGATTGGCCCCCCGGAACATGGCGCAACGCACCTGGGCGCCCTCATCCTTGAGGTCGAAATACATATGGCCGGAGCCGTGGTGGATGAAATTGGAGATCTCGCCCTCCACCCACAGGGCCGGCAGCGCGCCCTCCAGCAGCTCCCGGGCTTCCCGGTTCAGCTCGGAGACAGTGAAAATGGGTTCATCGGGACGGGGCTGCATTGTGACGCTAGTTTACGCGTATCGGCCCGGGGCGTACTATTGCCGGTTTTCCCGACCCAGCCCCGGAGGCACGATGCGCATCATCCAGGAAGCCCTGACCTTTGATGACGTTCTCCTGCAACCTGCCTACTCGGAGGTTCTGCCCCGCGAGGTCGCCCTGCGCACCGAAGTCGCCCGCGGCATTAGCCTGAATATCCCCCTGCTGTCGGCCGCCATGGATACGGTCACCGAAGCCCGCCTGGCTATTGCCATGGCCCAGGAAGGCGGCATGGGCATCATTCACAAGAACATGAGCCCGGCCGAGCAGGCCCGCCAGGTCACCCTGGTGAAAAAATTTGAAAGTGGCATCGTCAGCAGTCCCATTACCGTTAGCCCGGCAATGACTATTCGCGAAGTTCTCGACCTGACACGCGCCAACAATATTTCCGGTGTGCCGGTAGTCGATGCGGGCGAAACGGTAGGTATTGTGACCAACCGTGATTTGCGTTTCGAGTCTCAGCTGGATGCGCCGGTGGCCAGTGTCATGACGCCAAAGGACAAGCTGGTCACGGTGCGCGAAGGCGCCAGTGAAGATGAGGTCCTGGGTTTGCTGCACCAGCATCGCATCGAGAAAGTGCTGGTGGTCAATGACAAGTTCGAGCTGAAAGGGCTGATCACCGCCAAGGATTTTCAGAAAGCCACGGACTTTCCCCTGGCCTGCAAGGATCAGCTGGGCGCCCTGCGTGTCGGCGCTGCCGTTGGCACCGGGGGCGACACGCCGGAACGCGTCGAGGCTTTGGTGGCGGCCGGCGTGGATTTGCTGATCGTGGATACGGCCCACGGGCACTCCCGCGGTGTGCTCGACCGGGTCAAAGCGATTAAGACGACTTATCCGGATTTACCCGTGATTGGCGGTAACATCATCAGCGCCGAGGGCGCGCGTGCCCTGGTGGATGCCGGCGCCGATGGCGTGAAAGTGGGCATTGGCCCGGGTTCCATCTGCACCACGCGCGTGGTGGCGGGCGTGGGCGTGCCGCAGATCACGGCCGTGGCCAACGTGGCCGCCGAACTGAAAAAAGACGGTGTGCCCCTGATCGCTGATGGCGGTATTCGCTACTCCGGTGATATCGCCAAGGCCCTGGTCGCCGGGGCCTACTCGGTGATGATCGGCAGCCTGTTTGCCGGCACCGAGGAATCGCCCGGTGAGGTGGAGCTGTACCAGGGTCGTTCCTACAAGAGTTATCGCGGCATGGGTTCCCTGGGAGCCATGGCCCAGACCCACGGTTCTTCGGATCGCTATTTTCAGGACTCCTCGGAGCAACTGGAGAAGCTGGTCCCCGAAGGTATCGAAGGCCGCGTGCCTTATAAGGGCAGTATGACGGCCATCGTGCATCAACTGGTGGGCGGCATGCGGGCAGCCATGGGCTACACCGGCTGCGCCACCATTGAGGAAATGCGCACCCGGCCCGGCTTCGTGCGCATCACCGGGGCCGGTATGCGCGAGAGTCATGTCCATGACGTGACGATTACCAAGGAACCCCCGAACTACCGGCGTGAGGTCTGACGGCTATGTCAGCCCGGCCTGACACAGGCGTTGCACCCGATGTGGTCGCGCACCGCATCCTGATCCTGGATTTCGGCTCCCAGTACACCCAGTTGATTGCCCGCCGCGTGCGCGAGGCCGGCGTCTACAGCGAAATTCTGCCCTGGGATGTGGATGTGCAGCGCATCCGCGATCTGGCGCCGACAGGCGTCGTCCTGTCGGGTGGCCCTGAGTCCGTTATCGTCGAAGAACCACCGCGGGCTCCGGAACTGGTCTTTGAGCTGGGCGTCCCCGTACTGGGCATTTGCTACGGCATGCAGACCATGGCGGCTCAGCTGGGGGGCACAGTTGCGCCCAGTCAGCATCGCGAGTTTGGTTACGCCATGGTCAGGCCCGCTGCCGACAGCCGGCTGCTCGATGGGCTGGTCGATACGCATCTGGCCGATGGTTCCCAGGCTTTGCACGTCTGGATGAGTCACGGTGATCGCGTCGACTCATTGCCGCCGGGCTTTATGGCCATCGCCAGCACCGACAACGCACCCCTGGCCGGCATGGCCGATTTATCCCGCAACTTTTATGGCCTGCAGTTTCATCCTGAGGTCACCCATACGGACCAGGGTCAGCCAATCATCGATCGCTTCGTCAAGGATATCTGCGGCTGCGAAACGAACTGGAACCCGGGCAATATCGTGGCGCGCGACATCATCCAGGTTCGCGAACAAGTGGGCAGCGACAAGGTCCTGCTGGGCTTGTCTGGCGGCGTGGATTCTTCCGTGGTCGCGGCCTTGCTGCACGAAGCCCTGGGCGACCAGCTGATTTGCGTATTCGTGGATCATGGTCTGTTGCGCCTTGATGAAGGCGACCAGGTCATGCGTGTCTTTGCCGAGCATCTGGGCGTGACCGTCATCCGCGTGGATGCCGAGGCCCGCTTTCTTGAAGGTCTGGCCGGGGTCGAGGATCCTGAAGCAAAGCGCAAGATTATCGGTCGTCTGTTCATCGAAGTGTTCGATGAAGAGGCCGCCAAGCTCCAGGACATTCGCTGGCTGGCCCAGGGGACCATTTACCCGGACGTCATCGAGTCCGCAGGAGCCTCCAGTGGCAAGGCCCATGTCATCAAGTCTCACCATAACGTCGGTGGCCTGCCCGAAGAGATGAACTTGAAGCTCATCGAGCCCCTGCGGGATTTGTTCAAGGATGAGGTCCGTCGCATCGGCCTGGAGCTGGGCCTGCCGCGGGAAATGGTGTATCGGCATCCCTTCCCCGGACCGGGCCTGGGGGTGCGTATTCTGGGCGAGGTGCGTAAGGAGTTCGCCGATCTGTTAAGGCTCGCCGATGCAATTTTTATTGACGAACTGCGTATGGCAAATCTTTATGAAAAGACCAGCCAGGCCTTTGCCGTGTTTCTGCCGGTGCGCTCCGTCGGTGTCATGGGTGATGCTCGGCGCTACGACTACGTGGTTGCCTTGCGCGCTGTGGAGACCGTAGATTTCATGACGGCGCGCTGGGCGCATCTGCCCTATGACTTTTTAGACCATGTATCCCGGCGGATTATCAATGAAGTCCCCGGCATCTCCCGGGTGGCCTATGACATTTCCGGCAAGCCGCCCGCCACTATCGAGTGGGAGTAAGGCCCGACGATCTGCGCTTCATGGAGCAGGCGCTAAGCCAGGCCCGCGAAGCCGAGGCCGCCGGCGAAGTGCCCGTCGGGGCTGTGCTTGTTCAAGACGGTGAAGTGATTGCGGCCGGCCACAACGCCTCCGTCGGTGCGCATGATCCCAGCGCTCACGCCGAGATCCTGGTGCTGCGTGAAGCGGGGCGGCAACACACGAACTATCGGCTTCCGGGTACCACCCTGTATGTCACGCTGGAACCGTGCCCCATGTGCGCGGGGGCCCTGGTGCAGGCGCGCGTGGAACGTCTGGTTTACGGCGCGGCGGATCCGCGCGCAGGTGCCGCGGGCACGGTATTCGATATCGTGCGCTCGCCGGCGCTCAATCACCGTCTGGAAGTTGAAGCTGGCGTGTGCGCCGAAGCCGCCGCTGAGTTGCTGCGGGCGTTTTTCCGGGCTCGCCGGGACTAAAGCCTGGCGCTGGGTGGCGTTGCTACCCGCAGGCCGGCCAGAGTCAGCGGGTCTTCCGTCTCAGCAGGCTCTTCGCGCTCATCCAGGGTCAGCCAGACCAGGATGTCATAGTAGTTACGCACATTTTCTACATAGCGCACTGGTTCCCAGCCCGGAGCATAGCCGTGTCGCGTCTGCCGATACCAGCGCGCCTGGCTGAGCTTGGCGAAGTTCTCCCGCACCTGTACCCAGGTATCGGCATTCAGGCCCTGCTCGCGGGTCAGTTGACGGGCGTCCTGCACATGAGCGTAGCCGATGTTGTAAGCGGCCAGGGCAAACCAGCTGCGATCCGGTTCCCGGATGTCGGCAAAGCGGGCCCGCATCTGACTTAAGTATCGGGCGCCGCCGGCAATACTCTGGGCCGGATCCACCCGGTCATCGACGCCGATGTATCGGGCCGTGCTTTCCGTGAGCATCATGATGCCGCGCACGCCGGTCGGGGATACCGCATCCGGATCCCAATGGGATTCCTGGTAGCCGACGGCAGCGAGCAGGCGCCAGTCCATGCCCACGTCGGTCGCGGCCTCGGCAAACATGTCCTGGTACTCAGGCAGTTTGGCCTCGTAGTCACGCATCAGTCGGCGCGTGCCCACGTAATTAAACCGGCCCGTATGGCCGTAGTAGCGATCAAGGATTCGCTTCAGTTCACCGCTTTCCCGGATGAAGGAGAAATACCGTTCTGCTTCCCGGAGCAGACTCGGGTCCCGGCGGGGCAGGGCCCAGGCCAGGTCGTCATTTTCTGCCAGTAACAGGCCCCGGCGGATTTCGGGGGCCAGGTTTCGGTATATCTCAAACTGGTTGGAGTCCGCGACGGTGAAGTCGATCTCCCGGCCGTTCACGGCCAGCAGTAACTCGGCGATGTCCGCCGTCGGGTTTTCGGTAAAGGCCAGATCCGGCTCAGTGCTTTGCAGATTCCGCAGGCGCTCGGCAAAGCTGCTGGCGGCGATGACTTCGACCTGCTTGCCCGTCAGGTCGGCCGCTGACCGGGGCCTGCGGTTGCCCCGTCGATAGATCACGTGCTGAGCGACCTGCTGGTAGGCCGGTCCGAAAACCACGCGGCGCGCACGCTCTTCAGTCACCGTCAGGCCGGCGGCAGCCAGGTGCGCCCGGCCAGTCTCCACCCGGCTGAGCAGATTGTTGAACTGGTTCGCCTGGAATATATCCAGTTCAACGCCGAGGAACTGGGCAAAGCCCTTTACCAGTTCATATTCCGGGCCCATGGGGCCGAGGGGACCCTGGTAATAGGTCGTGGGACTCTCGCGCGTGACGACCCGCAGTGCGCCCATCAGGCGCACTTCTTCAAGCAGAGTCGGTGCCCGGCTGCAGGTTGCCATCAGGACGCACAGACAGATGATGGATAAGGCTCTCACCGTACAGTCTCCCCGGCGGGGCGCAGGTTCATAGTGCTCGGCAGCATAAGATTCACGCTAGCACGCGGCAGGCAATATGACCATGTTGACAGGTGCCCAAGGCCTGGTCTTTGCGCTTCTTTTCACAATTGGGAATCAATAACTTATGAAGTTAAATTCACATAATTTATAGATTGTTTTCGCAAGCGCCCGCCGTGGAGCGGTCTGTAGTAAATTGTGCGGCCCAAACTGCCAGCCTTCCGGAGACATCATGGTGGAGAATTCCAGCCCAGACTGGCGTGCGCTTGCGCACGCCAACCGCATCGATCCGGCTGAGGTTGAGCTGGTGTTCGAGCGTTTCGACGCCCAGCGGCAGTTTGCCGCCAAGGGCCGGGGTGAGCCCATTGCCCTGGGGCAGTGGTTCCGGTTTTATCGCATGGAAAAAGCTTCGGAAGGGCAGCAAGCGGCGCCAGCGCCGTCGGCCTGCTCGGTGGACAGTGATGCGGTGAACAATGCCTGCATCGAACGACCGGTGGAGTTTCTGGCGGTCCTGCAGGCCTATCTCGCCGCCGAGGCTTAAGGCCGGTTATTCGAGTACTTCCCGCTCAATCACAATTTCCACGCGCCGGTTCAGGGCGCGATTTTCCGCTGTGTCGTTGGGTGCCACCGGCCTGGTGTCGCTATACTCCACGGCACGGATTCTATTGGGGGACAGGTTGCCCAGCTCGATGATCTGGTGGACCACTGACACAGAGCGGTCCGTTGCCAGCTCCCAGTTGGAGCCGAAGGTCTGCGATTTGATGGGGACGTCATCCGTGTGACCGGCCACCATGACCGTGCCGGGGGATTCGGCCAGGGCTGAGGTCACGCGCTCAAGAATTGGCAGCATGGCCGGTGTCAGGCTATCGCTGCCCGGGGGAAGGCGATTTCGGCTGGAAAACGAATCACCACCTTGCTTTCGATGGACCGGTACATCTCGTTTTCCAGGACTCTGTTGACGAATTCCGGCGCCTGTCCATCCACGCAGAGCTGGATGCCCTTCTGGAAGAACTCGTGGTTTACCGGCTCGTCTTACAGGGCCAGCAGGCCGTCTTTGCGGGCCTTGTTGGCGAGATCCTTGATCTTGCTGACCAGCTCGTGGGGGTTGGCGGATTCATCCACGAAGGCTTGTTTGGCGCCCAGCTTGATGGCGTATAGACAATCAGCCAGAGAGAACTTGATCAGGGTGGCGGCAATGGTGCCGCCCAGGACCACCAGCAGGACCGGAATATTGAAAAATATGCCGAGATCACCACCGACCAGGATCGCCCCAAGAATGACGATAATGCCGAAGAGTCAGTCCGCCGAGAGTCGCGAGGTCCATTCAATCTGCCCGTTTGTTCGTTCCGCAGTCCATTGCCTGTGCCCAGCCCGGGATCACAGTCAGCCCAAGGCCACTGTAGGGATTACAGCGGTCCAAGGCTGCGACCGGGGGGTAACAAGACTTTACATAACAGAAAGTAATTAAATTACTGAATTTTAATAACTTATTATCAATTTCGGCTCCGGCCCCAGGATCTTTAGGCTCAGGTTGTCCTCTGGCAGGTGTCCTCTCAGGCCCGGGCGCACAGCGCCCTTCAAGGCAGCTATGATTCGCCCTCGGCGGATGTTGGCGATTGCCCGATTGGGGAGGCAGTCATCCGTCTTCACGCGTTAACGAAAAAATCAGCCTGAGGAGCTCTCATGAATAACCCGATCTGGAGCGGATTGGTCCGTGCCCTGTTTCTGTCTGTGTCTCTGCTACTTGCTGCCGGTTCAGCAGGAGCGGGCGTGGTTCACCTGAAGAACGGTGATCGGATTTCGGGTGTTATCACCCAAATCTACGATTCGGAAGTCACGATTGAGCCGGACTACGCTGACGAATTTACGGTGGACGTGTCAGCCATCGACTTCATCGAGTCGGAGCGCGACTTCGAGATGAAGCTGTCCCTAAGCGATGATGCTGATTTCAAGTTCCTCGGAGAGGGAGAGGACGGTATCCAGAAGGTGGAAATCGATGGTCAGGCCCAGACCGTGAATCTGACCGAGCTGGAGGAAGTGACCGAACCAGAGGAGTTTTATGATTGGAATGCCAGCTTCGATGTCAGCCTCAACATCACGCGGGGTAATACCGACACAGATAACAACAAACTGGCTGGCGCGGCCGGCTTCAAGCACGGCAATAACCGTCACATCGCAGGCCTCCAGATTCTTCGGGAACGCACCGACGGCAGCAGTACCAAGCGCCAGGACCTGGCTAACTATGAATACAACTGGCTATTCGATCGGCCTTGGTTTGTCGGTGCCACCGTCGACTACGAACGTGACCCCATTAAAGATCTGGACTATCGATACAACCTTGGCCTGAACCTGGGCCGTGATATCTGGGATTCGGCAGGTCGCTTCTGGTCCATCCAGGCCGGCCCCGGCGCCCAGTTCGAAGACCGGGGCGATAACAGCGAAAGTCAGGCGACAGTTCAGGCGCGTAATCGCATGGCAGCGGATATCCCAGGGGTCAAGGATCTCTCGGTCTTCTTCAATCAGCGCGTGACCCACAATGTGACGGGCGAGGACAATACGGTCCTGAAGACCAGTTCCGGGATGGAAATGGAGTTTCTCGATGACTGGTACGTCAAGTTGTCCTATGACTGGGATTGGGAGTCGGACCCATCCGATGACTCCGAGAAGGCGGACTCCACGCTACTGTTTGGCCTGGGCAAAGAGTTCGATTAGGCAGACATTTACCGCCAGGGGATATTTGGTCAGGAGTCTAGCGTGCGTAGGAAGAATACGTCAGCGGGTTGCACAAACCCGCTGAGGGTTGGCTTTGGGCCGCTGTTTGTCGCGGCACTGATTCAGGTCTCCGTGGCCGCCAAGGCCGAGAAAGTGGATTCGGTGACCCTGGAAAACGGCAACGTGGTGACCGGGGAGATCAAGCAGCTTGATCAGGGCAAGCTCAAGTACAGCACCGATTCCCTGGGCACCGTCTTCATCGAATGGGATGAAATCACCTCCCTGACAGGCAAGGCTTACTACCGTGTGGAAACGGCCGGCGGCCGGTTTTATCTCGGGTCCATTGAGCCCGGCCCGGGTTCGGGCACCCTGTTGGTCCGGGAAAAAGGCCGGCCGGTGCAGCTTGCGGCGGATGATGTGGTGCGAATCCGAACCATCAAAGCAGGCTTCCGAGACAAAGTGGACAGCACCCTGGCGGCTGGTTACAGCTACGCCAAATCCAGTGAAGTTGAGGAGTTCACGCTGGCTTATTCCGCAACCATGATTACCGAGCGTCACCGAATTGATCTGAATCTCAGTGGCAGAACCACTGACGACGGCGAGGACACGACCAGCCAGTGGCTGGGTTCGGGGGATTTCCGGCGCTGGCGCCAGGATCGCAATTACTGGCTGGCCACGGCTTCCGCCGAACAGAATGACGAGCTGGGCGTCGACCTGCGCGTATTGGCCGGCGGCGGCTTTGGCCGACGCTTCTGGCAGACGAACAAGTCCAAGATTGCAGCCGAGGCCGGGCCCGTTATAAATCACACCGAAAATGCCGATGGGCGCACCGACACTGAGCTCGAACTCCTGCTTCGCGGCAATTGGGAAATTTTTGTGCATGACACGCCGAAGCGGAAGCTGGATACGACTCTTGCGCTGTTCCCGGGCCTGACGGAAGCTGGCGAGTATCGGACCGTGTTCGATATCACCTTTCGGCAGGAGCTGATCGAGGATTTCTTCTGGGATCTGAGGTTTTACCACCAGTACGACAGCGAGGTGTCAGACGAAAATGCCTCGAACTCTGATTACGGGGTTAACACGGCTCTGGGCTTCGAGTTCTGACGGGCAGGTCGCCTCTTCCTTGAAATCGGCCCGCACTTGCCCGATAGTGCCTCGCCTTCGGTAACGGCACGCCCGAAGCGATAACCAGTTTAGGAGAGGTGCCAGAGTGGTCGAATGGGCTTGACTCGAAATCAAGTGTACGGTTTACCGTACCGTGGGTTCGAATCCCACCCTCTCCGCCAAAAACATATAGGCCCCCTCGTGGGGCCTTTATGTTTTTTGACTGACGTCGGTTGGTTCGAACCCACGGTATAGACAAGGGGGTTCGACCCGGGTCGGCCAGGTGAACGGCAT
>CAKZWQ010000036.1 GCA_937921935.1 uncultured Gammaproteobacteria bacterium
AAATCAAGGCTTGGGCGCCCAAACGCTGCACCAGCCTTTGGCGGCAACCAGCTTGCCCGGGAAAATCCCGCAGCCCCGCCATTCGGCGCCGTCCTCCCCCTGAATCTGGGCGCAGTTCGCGCAATCCTGACCGGCTTCGAAGCGGGCAGCCATGGGATTGGAGGTATCAACCTTGGCGGCGTCCTCAACATAGACCAATGCCTGGGCAGCCGGATCCGCCGGATCCAGTTTGGGCAGATCCTGCGCCTGCACCCGGCTCTGAACTAACACACTACCCGCCGGCACGGCCACGGCCAGACCCTGCAGGAACTTGCGCCGGGAAAGATTTTCGTCACGCATCAACACAACCCTCGTACTGTTAAAACAATTCATAAAACAATTCGCGCCATGCCTGGCCCGAAGCTAAATTCTTGTGAAAACGATCACCACCAAGCCTCAAGCATGCACCGATTCCGCGCGCATGTTAACTGCCTGTGGATTCCCGGCGGATCGGTAGTTCTACCTAATTCTGATCCGTCTGAGCAAAAACCCGGACTGGTTCCCGCGCACTAACCAGGTCATCGACCCTGGCAAGCAGGCCTGATTCGGGGTTCAGCGCCATGCCCGCCGTCACATCAGAGCGGGCGGCGCGCAGATCACCCTTGGCCAGGTGAGCAAGGGCGCGATTATTGAAGGCCCGCCAGTTGGAGGGCCGTAATTCGATGGCCTGCGTGCAGGCGGCAATGGCCAGATCGTATTCCTTTGAGCCCACGTAGCCGGCACACAGATTACTCAGGCCGGCCGCCCGTTCCTGTCTGCCCGTTTCCTGTTTGAGGCCGTCCTGCGTCAGGGCGATACCGTTGTCATAGTCACCGGCGAACAAGGCCCGGGCGCCGTCGGAAAGCCCGGCAGCAGGGCCAAATGCCAGGGAGCTCTCGGCTCCAGCCAAAGGCATATAGCCCAGCAAGAGTCCCAGGAAGCCGCTAGCGAAAACTCGAAATCCATGCCGAGCAAACATACGGTAATTATAGCCGAGGGATTGGCCCATCGGCCTGCCAGACTGGGACTGCCATCACGTTAGCAGCCGCCGCCCTGCGGGATTATGGACAGTCGCCAGGCCTGTGCCCATGAACGCAAGCGAACTCACAACATCCCAACCATTGCCTGAGGGCGCTGAAGACCCGGATTGGATCATGCGCCAGCAGCTCCAGCTGCTGTGTCGCAACACAGTGCTGGCGCTGGGCGGCACGGCCTTCTGCGCCGCTACCCTGGTGATCCTCCTTTGGCCGGTGACGGCCAGGGAAGACCTGCTGGCCTGGCTGGGCATGCTGATGATGCTGACCCTGGCGCGCCTGCTGATGCAGCAAGGCTTTTTGCGTCGCGGTGAAGTGGATGCCCCCCGTACCTGGCAACAGATTTTCGCCACCGGCGTATTTTTCTCCGGCATAGCCTGGGGCGCCCTGTCCTATTTCCTGTTCCCGGCTGACTCCCTGATCCACCAGCTCTATATCGCGATTGTGCTCAGTGGCCTGTGCGCAGGGGCCGTAACAGCCTACTCCCCGCTGCCCAACGGATTTCTCTACTTTGCCGTGCCGGCGCTGATGCCATTCGTGACAAGGATGGCAACGAGTGCCGTTCGCGAGGAACAAATACTCGGCCTGCTTATCGCACTGTTTACCTTATTGATGAGCCGAATTGCTCATCGCTCCGGAGATAATCTGCGCAACCTGCTGGAACTGCAGAAAGAAAACTCCCGACTGGCCCAGACCCTGCATCACCAGGCAACCCACGACAGCCTGGTCGATCTGATCAACCACCGGGAGTTCCAGCGACGACTGGAGCGCCTGACCGACAACGAACGCGAGCCGGCGCCGGAATTCTCCCTGGTCTTTATTGACCTGGATCTGTTCAAGGGAGTCAACGACACCGGCGGCCACGCGGCCGGGGATGCCCTGCTGCGCAAGGTGGCCGATATCCTGCGGGCGCACACCCGGGCCCGCGACACGGCCGCCCGCATCGGTGGCGATGAATTTGCCCTGCTGCTGGAAGGCTGCCCGGCCGAGCGGGCCCTGGAGATTGCCGAACACGTGCGCCGCGATATTGCCAATCTGCGCCTGGATTTCGAGGGGCGGACCTATCAGATAGGCGCCAGCATCGGCCTCACTTACGGCCGCTGCGGCTCCCATAACGCCTCCAGCGTGCTCAAAGCGGCTGATGCCGCCTGTTACGCCGCCAAGGAAGGCGGCCGGAACCGGGTGCGCCTGCTGCCTGCCGACGACATGTTCAAAACCACCGGCCGCTTCAGCCTCACGCGCATGACCGCCAGTTGCGCCTGAGCCGAGGCCTGCGGCCGGCGGCTCGTTACAAAAAGTTACAAGGGGCAGAGGCCTAGAAAAAACAAGATATTTATCTAATTACTTATTGTTTTTAATATCTTTTATCTGGGCAGCACACGTCCAGCCCCAGCGAAGGACCGGGCATGGCCGGTGGCGACTGTCACACGCCAGCGGCTAAAGTATCGTCTCGATATACGCTATCAACCCGATATATCACGGACTGATAACCAAGGATGCGCGGAGATAACGCATGGACGTGAAGACTTTATGCCTGGGGCTACTAAGCTCTCGGCCCGGCAGTGGCTACGATCTGAAGAAAGAGTTCGAGTCTCTGTTCAAGCACTTTTTCCCGGCTGGATATGGCTCGATCTATCCGGCCCTCGCCGACCTGACGGCCCAGGGCTATCTCGAATGCGAGGAAATCCCGCAGGTCGGCAAACCCGACCGCAAAGTCTATGAGGTGACCGAGGCCGGCCGGCGCGCTTTCGCCGCTGCCCTGCGCGAGGCAGAACCCCAGCACAAACTGCGCTCGGAGTTTCTGGCCACTATTTATTTTGCTGAAATGATGGACGGAGATCATCTGAAGCAACTCCTAGACCAACGTGTGATGGAGTTGACACAAGCTATTGATCATATTGAAGAAACTAAATCGCTTCGAGCGAGCGAATTCCCCGCCGGGGCGCGTTTCGTCGCCGGCTTCGGCGCCGCGGTCGCCCAGGCCGCTGCCCAGTACATCGCTGAACACGGCCCGGAACTGCTCAAGGAAACCCGGCAAAGCCAAGGTAAGAGAGCCAGTGAAAGAACCTCGGCCTCCCCCGCTATCGAGACACGGCTATGAGTATTGGTGCCGCCATTTCCAAACGACCCTGGCTGCTGGCCGTCTTTGTGGCTGCCCTGGTGAGCTTGTGGATGCTGTCGGGCATCCTGACCGGGCGTGACTCGGGAGCCGACCTGAAGCGTGCCGCTGACGTGGGGAGCGAATCCCGGCCTGACATTCCCAGCGTGCAGGTCAGCGTGCAGACGGCCAAGCCCATTACCCGCTATGTCAGCGTTTACGGGCGTTCAGCCCCCGCCCGCAGCGTCGAAATCAAGTCGGAGACCGACGGTCGCGTGCAGTCCATAGATGCTGACCGCGGCGCGCAGGTCAAGAAAGGGCAACGCATTCTGCAGCTGGATCTGCGGGATCGGCAGGCCCGTCTGGAACAGTCCCGCGCCAGCGTGACAGAACACCGCACGGCCTATGAAGCCCAGCTGCGCCTGCAACCCGACGGCTATGTCTCGGATACCCAGATCGCCGAAACCCTGGCAAAACTGGAGGGCGCCAAAGCAGAGCTCACCCGCGCTGAACTGGATCTGCGTTACCGGGAAATCCGGGCGCCCTTTGACGGCGTCATCCTCGACCGCGAGGTAGAACTCGGCGACTTCGTCAAGCAGGGCGACCCCGTGGTCAGCTTTGTGGACAACACCCGGATCATTGTGACGGGCACTGTGGCTGAGCAGGATGCGCGCTACGTAGCGCTGGATATGCTGGCGGAGGCCAAGCTGGTCACAGGGCAGACGGTCCAGGGCCGGGTGCGTTACATCGCGCCCGTCGCTGATCAGGCCACCCGCACCTTTACCGTGGAAGTTGAGATTCCGAACCCGGAGGGCACCCTGCCGGCTGGTGTCACGGCGGAACTCCAGATCCCCGGTGGTGAGCTACTGGCCCATAAGATCTCGCCATCGCTGCTTAGCCTTGATGCCACGGGGACCATCGGGGTCAAGACCGTCAATGATTTCAGCCAGGTTGTGTTCCACCCGGTAGAGATTGCCCGCTCGGAAACCGACGGTGTCTGGATCTCCGGATTGCCGGAAACATCGCGAATCATCGTCGTGGGCCAGGGCTACGTGAACGTCGGCCTGGAGGTCGAAGCCATGATGGCTGACGCGGATACGGCGCTGGCGTCGGAGCAACGCCAATGATGCGGGTCATTGACGGCGCCATTGGCCGCAGTCGGACCGTGGTTATTGCTTTTCTGGTGATCCTGATTGCCGGCGTGTCGTCCTATCGGAGCATGCCCAAGGAAAACGAGCCCGACATCAATTTCCCGTACATCAACATCCAGGTCAGGCTCGACGGCGTGTCGCCGGAAGATTCCGAGCGGCTGCTGGTCCGACCCCTGGAACAGGAATTACGCACCACGCCGGGCCTGCAGGAAATGGTCAGTTCGGCCGCCGAAGGCAGGGCATCAATTACCCTGGAGTTTGAGCCCGACGTCGATGTCAGCGAGGCCATCCAGGATGTTCGCGAACGCGTCGATATGGCCCAGGCCAAACTGCCGCAGGATGCAGACGAACCCCTGGTGAACGAGTTCAAGTTCTCCCGCTTCAACCCGATGCTGGTGATGAATATTGGCGGGGAAGTGCCCGAACGCACACTGCTGGCTATCAGCGTGGCCCTGAAGGACCGACTGGAATCCCTGCCCGGCGTCCTGGAAGCTAACGTTGTCGGCGCCCGCGAGGAAGTGCTTGAGGTGGTCGTAGACCCCCTTGCCATGGAGAGCTACGGCCTGGCACCGACGGATGTCCTGGGCTTCGTCGACAGAAATAATCGACTGGTTGCCGCCGGCGCATTGCAGAGCGAGCAAGGACGTTTTGCCATCAAGGTTCCCGGCGTCATCGAATCCCCAACCGACGTGCTGAGTCTGCCCATCAAGGTAGAGGGCGAACGCGTCGTACATTTCGAGGATATCGCCACCGTCCGCCGTACCTTCAAGGACCCGGAAAGCTTCGCACGCCTGAACGGCAGCCCCTCGCTAGCCATCGAAGTGGTGCAGCGTTCCGACACCAACATGCTGGAAACGGTCAAACAGGTGCGCGCTGTAATCGAGGAATCCGCTGCGCTGTGGCCGCCGGGCGTGGTGCTTAATTACACGCGCGACAAATCGGTCTACGTCAAAAAGAACATCAATAACCTGGTCAACAACGTGGCTGCTGCCATTGTGCTGGTCTTTATCGTTCTGATTGGCATCCTCGGCTTTCAGAATGCCTTTCTCGTCGGCGTAGCCATTCCCGGGTCTTTCTGCGCGGGCTTCATCATTCTCAATACCTTCGGTTTTGGCATCAACATGGTCGTGTTGTTTGCCGCCATCGTTGCCGTCGGCCTGCTGGTGGACGGCGCCATCGTGGTGACCGAACTCGCCGACCGAAAAATGGCGGAGGGCGTGCACCGTCGCTTTGCTTACGCTGAAGCAGCCAAACGCATGACCTGGCCCATTATTGCGTCCACAGCCACGACCCTGGTGGCCTTCCTGCCGCTGGTTTTCTGGCCCGGATTAACGGGCAACTTCCTGGTCTACTTCCCCATCACCCTGATGGCGATCCTAAGCGCCTCGCTCGTTATGGCCCTGATTTTCGTGCCGTCACTGGGTACCGTGATCGGCAAACCAGGCAATTTCAACGAGAAGATCAGGCGTAACCTGCTGGCTGCTGAAACGGGTGACCTGAAGTCCATCAGCGGCGGCACGGGCCGCTATATCAAACTGGTCAATGGGGCATTGCGTCGACCCTGGACAGTGGTCATGTTAGTCACGGCCACACTCTTCGGTCTCTATGGAGCTTACTGGCAGTTTGGTAATGGAATTACTCTATTTCCGGAAGTTGAGCCGAACCAGGGTGCCGTCGACATTCGCGCCCTGGGTGACTTGTCTGCCCAGGAAAAAGACCGCCTGGTGCGCCAGGTCGAGGAACGCGTTTACGGCATAGATGGCGTCGACAATATCTATGTCCGCTCCGGCAAATCCAACCAGGGTGCGGCACCCGATCAGATCGGCTCGATTCGCCTCAATTTTTCCGACTGGCGGACCCGCCGGCCGGCGGCGGAAATCGTTGCGGACATTCGCAAGCGCACGGATGATATTGCGGGGCTGGTGATTGAACCCAGACTCCCTGAAGAAGGCCCCGTACAAGGCAAGCCTATCGTTATTGAAGCCTCATCGGGCAATCGCGATGCGCTGGCTGATGCCGTTGACCGGATCCGGGCAGAACTCGCCTCCTATAAAGGCGTGCTGAATGCAGAGGATACCCGGCCAATGCCCGGCATTGAGTGGCGCCTGCAGGTCAATCGTGCCGAGGCTGCCAAGTTTGGTGCTGATGTTCAGCTGGTCGGCAGCGTGATCCAGCTCGTTACCAACGGCATCAAGCTGGGTGATTACCGCCCGGATGATGCAGACGAAGAAATCGATATTCGTGTGCGTTTCCCGTCGGACAAGCGCAGCCTGGATCGGCTGGGTGAATTGCGCATCCCCACACCCACGGGCAATATCCCCATCGGCACTTTCGTCACCCGGGAGCCGGCTGACGCGACGCGCAATATCATGCGCACCGATGGTCGACGCACGCTGCTCGTGCAGGCTGACCTGGAACCCGGTGTCCAGCTTCAGCCAGTCCTGGATCGCCTGATGGAGCGCATGCCGGAGCTTGGGGTCGACCCGAGCGTGCAGCTGCGCTTCAAGGGCGGGGCCCGCGACCAGGAAGAAGCCATGGCCTTTCTGTCCAAGGCATTTCTGCTGGCCATGGCCCTGATGGCCATGATCCTGGTGACCCAGTTCAACAGTGTGTTCCAGGCAGTCCTGATCCTGACCGCGGTCGTCTTTTCCACCGGCGGTGTCATGCTGGGCCTGCTGGTCACGGGCCAGGCCTTCAGCCTGGTGAATTGCGGCATCGGCGCCATTGCGCTGGCGGGTATCGTCGTCAATAACAACATTGTCCTGATCGACACCTACAACAAGATTCGTGAGACGGGTATGGCCGCGCGGGAAGCCATCGTGCGCACCTGTGCGCAACGACTGCGGCCCGTGATGCTGACCACCGTCACCACGGTGCTGGGCCTGCTGCCTATGGCCATGGCCATCAACATCGATTTCGTGAATCGCGAAGTCTTTATGGGGGGACCAGGAACCCAGTGGTGGAAACAGATGGCCTCTGCGATTGCCGGCGGCCTTATATTCGCCACCTTGTTGACCCTGGTGCTGACACCCTCACTGCTGATGATTCAGGCCAATATTGCTCAGCGTATCAAGCAGCGTCGGCTGCTCAAGAGCGGGCCTGCGCAGACCCGGCCTGAAACTCCGATTCAGCAAAGCTGAGACGAACGACTCACTGCCGGGGCCGGCAGCCGCCGGCCCCGGGTGATTCCAGGTTGCAAAATTGCCTGATTCAGGCGCCTGAATCATCGCCTGGTGTATGGTCGGTGCTGACTTCCTGCAATGCCTCGGCACATGCAGAACATCAGCACGGAACAAACACGGGGGCGTGAACATGAGCAAAGCTAAAGATCCCATTGATTCAGCACGACGTCGCCTGCTGGCAGGCGCATCGGCCGCCGGCCTGGGCGGCCTGGCATTCGGCGCAAGTGAAGCCCGTGCCGGCGCTCATGAAGGCCCGGCAGAGACAGTCAGTGTTGCCCAAAAGGGCACCTATGAAACCGTCCCCCTGCGCCAACCCGCCATCAGTGTCGCCGCCGTTCAGTCGCGGGTGCGGGCAGTGGATGTCAACAACCTGAAGAAGACCATGGGCAGCAATCTGGACCATGTGCTGTCGCTGATCGACATAGCCCAGGGCTCACCCGATGCCTGGAATCGCGAACGCCGCTGGGGCGGCAAGCAGGATCTGATCTGTCTGCATGAGTTCCCGGTGCAGGGTTTTCAGCCCTGGACACGCACCGAACTCAACAAAGTCGCCATCGAGCTACCGGGACCGGAGTCGGAGGCTATCGGAAAGCGGGCCAGGGAATTTGGCTGCTACATCGCCTTTGGTTGCTATGCCCGGGATCCCGACTGGCCACGCCACGTCATCAACATGTCAGTGATTGTGGGCCCGACGGGCGACATCGTCGCCAAGCAGTGGAAGGCCCGCAATATCCTGGGCTTGTTCGGTGACAGCGCCCTCATTGGCACCACCGTTTATGACGTCCTGGACCGCTTTGTAGAAATGTACGGCTGGGACGCGACCTTGCCCATTGCCCGCCTGGATATCGGCAACATCGCCATGACGGCGGTGGGCTGGGAACCCATTCTTTACCAGGCCCTTGCGCTGAAGGGCGCCGAAGTCTTGATCATGAGTGTGACGGGGGGCTCCAATCGAGAGGAAGCTATCGCGACCGCCAAGCACAACCGGATCTACACCGTGGGCATATGCAACTCGGTATCACCGGACAATGTGGGCTTCCCCGATGCCGCCGGCGCTGAAGATGAAGGCACGGTGATCGTGGATCCCCGCGGTCGCGTGGCCGGCAGCACAACCAATCATCATGAAGATATCGCCTTCGCCCGGATCCCCGTGGCGGACTTTCGCGAGACCCGCCGCTTTCCGGAGATACCGATGGCCTTGTTGCTACCGGTATTGCAGCAGTATCAGCCAACTTTTCAGCCGAATGCCTTCCTGGAAGCACTCCCGGAGACTTACAAGGAAGCCGGCCAGATGGTCCGCGAGCGGATGGGTAAAGGCTAGCCGGCAAAGGCGCGCGGTGACTGCGTGCCTTTAGCCCGGAGCGCCCTGCGCGATTTCTTCCTCGGTGGCCGTGCGCACTTCATGCACATTGCCCTGGAAGCTCAGTGTGATACCCGCCAGCGGATGATTGGTGTCCACCGTCACGGTGTCAGCACCGACCTCCGCGATCAGCAGCAGGCGTGTGTCGCCACTGTCCGGGTCCTCGGCCTGGAACTGCATGCCAACCTGTAGTTCCTGCTCAGCGGGGAAGGAACTGCGCGGCACTGAAACCACCATGTCTTCCTGGCGATCCCCGAAGGCATCGGCCGGCTCGAGGGTGATACTGAATTCCTCGCCCACGGTTTTGCCAACCAGGCCAGCCTCCAGGGCAGGAATAATCCCCTCGGCGCCATGTAAATAGACCAGCGGCTGGTCCGCCGGTGAGGCGTCAAGGACGTCGCCCTTGTCGTCCCGGAGCGTGAAGTTGATACTCACAACACAATTAGCAGCGACTTCTGTCATGGATTGCCCTTCCTTATAGCTAGCGGCCATGGAATCAAGCCTAAAACACCCTAACATGACGAACCCATGAGCGGCGTCATTACCCTGACCACGGACTTCGGCCACAAGGGGCCCTTCGCTGCAGTCATGCGCGGTGTGATCCTGGCGCGTGCGCCCGAGGCGCGCATTATCGACCTGACCCACGAAATTCACGTGCACTGGCCTGCCGAGGCCGGCTTCTGGCTGGCTCGCGCCTACCCGTATTTTGCCCCGGGCACGGTGCACATCGCCGTGGTGGATCCCGGCGTCGGCACCAGTCGCGCCATCCTCGCCGCCGAGCACGACGGGCATGTGTTCCTGGCCCCCGACAATGGCCTCCTCGCCCAGATGATCGAGGACGATCCCGCGGCCAAGGTCTATCGCCTGGACGAAAGCTGGCGCCGGCAACAGGACTGGCCAGCGCCCAGCCACACTTTCCATGGCCGCGACATTTTCGCGCCCCTGGCCGCCGACCTGGCCAGCGGTCGCACGGCCCCGGCGGACATCGGCCCGGTGACGACGGATATTGTTCCCTCCCTGCTCGAACCGCCCGCAGTCACCGGCGACATCGTCAAGGGCTGTGTGGTAACCATCGATAACTTCGGTAACCTGATTACGAATATCGACGCGTCTCTGCTGGCCAGCTTCACCGCGGCCCGGGTCCAGGCCGCCGGGCGCAGCCTGCCGCTGCTGGACACTTACGGGCAGACGAAGCCGGGAGAATTCCTGGCCTTGATTAATTCCTTCGGTGTGCTGGAACTGGCCTGCGCCGAAGGCAATGCGGCTGATCGCCTGGGCCTGGGACGGGGTGCACCCGTGGTGGTCAACGGCCAGACGAAAGCCGGCTAAGGGAGAAACAACCAATGCTGCGCAAGCTGTTAAGGATTTCCCGCGGGACACTGTGCCTGCTCACTGCCTTGTGGCTGACAAATCCCGGCGCCGTAGCCCAGGAATTTGATCCCGCGACCATCAACTGGGAAGCGCTGAGCAAAATTCCCATGAAAGATTTTTTCATCAAGAAGTTCAACAAAGACTGTGCCGTCTGTCATGGCGAAGACCTGCGCGGCGCCCCCCTGGGCACACCCCTGGTGGGAATGGATCTGCGCCATGGCGACAGCGTTGAACAGATTGCGAACAGTATCGCCACAGGCTTCCCGGACAAGGGCATGCCGGCGTGGGAAGAAACCCTGGACGCCGACCAGATCTGGAACCTGGCCTTATATGTAGCAGAACAGCGCCAGGGCACGACCATTCTGGACAAGCGGGATGACATCCCGCTGGAAATCCCGGCGCAAAGCATCACGAGTGAGCAATACAGCTTCCGCATTGAAAAAATTGCCGCTGGCCTGGACCCCATGCCCTTCTCTATCGCGCCCCTGCCCGACGGCAGCATCCTGCTGTCAGAACGCATGCGGGGCCTGCGCATCATCAGCCCGACCGGTGAACCTTCTGCCTATATCATCGGTACACCACCCGTCTACGACGACGCGGGCAGTTTCCTCGGCCAGGTGCAGGGCCTGGGCTGGATGCTGGATGTTGCAATTCATCCTGACTACGCAGACAACGGCTGGATCTATATTCATCACACTGACCGCTGCGAAGACTGCAATGACTTGAGCCGCCGCGGAGAACAACCGGTGTCAATGAACCGGTTGATCCGCGGGCGTATCAGGGACGGCGCCTGGATTGATGAAGAGGTGCTGTGGACGGCCGACCTGGAGATGTACACCAACACTTCCGACCTCGCGGCCGGCGGCCGCATCGCCTTCGATGATAGCGGGCATGTCTATTTCAGCGTGGGCATGAAAGCACCCCTGGACTGGATGGGTTGCCAGGAGCTCGACCAGCCCTACGGCAAGATTCATCGCCTGAATGACGACGGCAGCATCCCGGCCGACAACCCCTTCACTGAGGATGCTGACGCCATCCCATCCATCTGGACCTACGGTCACCGCAGCATCCAGGGCCTGGAATTTAATCCGCAGACGGGCGACATGTGGAGCACCGAGATGGGCCCCCGCGGCGGCGATGAAATCAACCGCCTGATCCGGGGCCGTAACTACGGCTGGCCGGTATTCACCAGCGGCGTGAACTACGACGGACGTCCGGTGGATGGCGCGAAAAAACTGGGCAGCGAACTGGACCCTGCCGAGACCGAATTTCCCGTGGTCGACATGACGCCTGCCCGGGCCATCTCCAGTTTTATTTTCTATGACGCGCAGGAATTTCCGCAGTGGCAGGGCAACATCATCGTCGGCACCTTGCGGGCGACTGATTTGTTACGCATGGAAGTGGAAGACAACCAGGTGGTCCATACAGAAACCTTGCTAACGGATCTCGCCCGGTTTCGGGACATCGAAACAGGATCTGATGGCCAGTTGTACATCCTGCTGGAGCACAAAACAGGCAGCCAGATCATCCGGCTGGTGCCAACAAACGCGATGGCAGCCGCCCCCTAGGGCAGAGGCACCTGCGGCCGGTCGATATCCTGGACCCAGGGAATATCCGTGACGCCGTAATCCGCGCCGCACTGGCTCAGCAAGGCCGCCAGCTGACCCCGGTGGTGTGTCTGGTGATTAAAAAAGTGAGTCAGGGTCAGCCATCGCGGATATCGAAGCCGTTCGCCAAAGGGCTCTTGCAGGTACTCAGGCGTCAGGGTCTCAACCCATGCCCGGATATCCGCATCCATCTGCTCACGCGCAGCCCGCAGTTCCTCGAAGTCAGCGTATAGCTCCTCATCCATAGAGCCGAAGGCAACCGGATTATCGCTAAACCCCCCGAACCACAAGCGATCCACCAACAGCAGATGATTGAGAGTGCCGTGAATGGACTTGAAGAAAGCACCCCGGTCCTGTTTGCGCTCAGCATCAACCAGCCCGGCGCAGGCCGCATAGAACTGCCGGTTCATCTGCGTGTTATAGGCGGCCAGCAGGCGGAATTGATTGAGAATCATAAGTATTGCCTCCAAGCACTGAAACCATAGGCAATCTGACAGCCTGCCACAAATGCAACCCGGCGAAAAAACTGGAAGACCATTAACCGGGCAAATTGAACGGAATTGAATGCCCGCTTTTAGCCGGAAGAGGCTACTCGGCCAGACTCTGCCGGTACACGATGGTAGCCGGAAACAAGGTCACCTAAAGCTTCAGAGAATCGAGGCGGCAGCTAAATAGCGCTCACTCCAAGACGTCTGCGTTAGGATTGCGAGGATTCCGCAGAGTCAAGAGAAAAGCGATCAGCTCATTCTTTTCTGGGATAGACAAAGCGACATAGGTATCTCTTACGCTCTGCGCTTCGCCACCATGAAGATAAATCGCCTCATTGAGCGTTAATGCCCGGCCATCGTGGAGATACGGTGCCGAGTCTGCAACGCCCCATAGTTTCGCTGTAATGAATTCGCTATTTTGCTGCGCAGTGGCAGCGTGAAAGTCCTCCGCGAGTTCAGGGCCCATATCATGTCGCTTGAGATCCGAAAACATCGGCACAACCAGACCACCGCGACGGCCTTTCTGGAATCCTGAAGGAGGCGCCGTTAGATCAACCTCAAAATAGACATTTAAACCTGGATCGGTTTCAACCTCAGGGTAGCTATAGCTTAGATATTGATTCTTCGTGTTCATGGCAGGCTTATGACAGCCCGCGCACCCGACGCGTTTAAACTGGCGAAAGCCGCTTCGCGCAAATTTATCCATCGACAACTGAACGGGGCGCTCCTGGGTGGTCAGGAAAATTTCCAGTGCCGAGAGTTCGCCGATAGTGATTTCGTTAGCAACGCCGTCCCCGTCCGCATCGACGTCTCGTCCAACCGACTCGACAGGTTGCATACCAAAGTGAAACATTAACGCGCCTACGTCGAACTGCCTGACGGTTGCAAATTCACCTTTTCGACCAAAGGGCCTGACCACCAAATCAAGATCAACCCCCTCAACTCCCGCTGTATCAAGATTGCCGGCCTGATCAGCTACCACATGCCCGAAATCAACCCCCTTTACATTGAGTTGCACTTGAACACCGGGATTATTGATCGCCTGTCTCTTTAGTTCCTGGAGCTTGGCGGTCATCTCTTTGGCAACCAGCTGCACTCCACCAACCCCAAAAAGTGCCGGGGGATTAATCAAGCGTCCATCAAACGCCGCGAAGCCATTGCCAGTGGCATCTGCTGCATCAATGGCGCGAGTCATAAACATGGCAGAGCTACCGATGCCGGCAGACCCGCCTACGCCCAGAATTGCCGGAGCGGCATCGGCACTGACAACATCGTGACACGCAACACAGGTTTGGGAGTCCAGGCCATTGACGCGCAAGAATGTGCCATTGTCCTGCAGTGTTGGCCTGCCACCGAGCTCAATGGGGCCATCGCCAAAGCCGTCTGCATGGCGAAATTGCGTAGTAAAAATCTTTATACCCATCTGCCGGATTTGCCGCAGCGATTTGACATCGCTTTGCAGATCGATTTGCCTCGTTCTCGATTCCAGCGGCCCCAGAGCGGGTCCGTCACCGGTTACTACCCCAGCCGACCTGACGGGAAAAGAAACACTGAGACATATCGGAAGCAGCAGAGCCAGCGTGGCGGTACGGAGATTATTTTTCTTGTATCTAGTTACCATCACTTAAGTAAATATTGATTTTTGAGCAAATGAAAATTTCAATATTTTTCTTATTATTAAACAACAAGTGGCTCTTCGGCCCTCCCCGGTTAACATAGTATTAATCGGTGCTGGAAGAAGGCCATCTGATGCACTGCAGGAAGAGTCACGACACGGGGATCTGCGCACTTCACGGCAGCTCGGCCCGCTCTTGCCAGCGCATCTGGCTTGCCGGTGAACACTCGTCTTCAGGCCGACACAACAAGCAGACTGATTCTAAGCGGCAAACTCTTTCTGGAAGCTTCTTAACGATTGCCCAAGGATCGTTGGCGGTCATTTATCCCGCCGGGGCAAACTAGGCCATGAGACTCTGCATCGCCGCCTTCTCCTGCTTCGCCCAGGAATCTCGCAGGGTCACGACCCGATTGAATACGGGCCTGCCCGACTCGGACTCCACGGCATCGGCAACGAAATAGCCGAGTCGCTCGAACTGGAAGACCTGGCCGGCCGAAGCGCTTGCCAGACCGGCCTCGAGTTTGGCCGCAGGGCGCAAAGCCAGAGAATCCGGATTCAGGAATTCGGTGAAGTCCCGGCCCTGTTTGTCGGCATCTGGCCGGGGCACGGTAAACAGGCGATCGTATAGCCGAACGGGCGCTTCGATGGCGCCAGCAGCCGAAACCCAGTGAATCGTCCCTTTCACTTTCCGCTCCGCACCGGGCAGGCCGCTGCGAGTTTCCGGATCGTAGCTGCAA
>CAKZWQ010000037.1 GCA_937921935.1 uncultured Gammaproteobacteria bacterium
GCTTTTCTTCTCTACTGAAAGTGCTTTACAACCCGCAGGCCTTCTTCACACACGCGGCATTGCTGGATCAGGGTTGCCCCCATTGTCCAATATTCCCCACTGCTGCCTCCCGTAGGAGTCTGGGCCGTGTCTCAGTCCCAGTGTGGCTGATCGTCCTCTCAGACCAGCTACGGATCGTAGCCTTGGTAGGCCTTTACCCCACCAACAAGCTAATCCGACTTAGGCTCATCCAATAGCGCGAGGTCCGAAGATCCCCCGCTTTCCCCCTTAGGGCTTATGCGGTATTAGCACGAGTTTCCTCGTGTTGTCCCCCACTACATGGGCAGATTCCTAAGCATTACTCACCCGTCCGCCACTCGTCGCCAAGGAGCAAGCTCCTCGCGTTACCGTTCGACTTGCATGTGTTAGGCATGCCGCCAGCGTTCAATCTGAGCCAGGATCAAACTCTTCAATTAAAGTTTGAAGTTTGAGATCCCGAACTGCTAATTACCAAATGAATTTAATAACGAGTATGTTCGGTCACTCGAGTCGGGCCATGGCAAGACACCATAGTCGACGCGAGCGCCCACACAAATTATCTGTTTCCTGATTGTTAAAGATCGGGCCTACGTTTACCGCAGGCAGTCCACAATTATAAGCAAAAACCTGCCGCCAGCAATACCCCAAGGCACTTTTTTTTCAGTTAATTCGCACCCGGGCAAATCGCCGCTTGCCGACCTGCACAATATGGTCCGCCCCGGAGCCCAGGCTCAGGTCCCGGTCGGCTACCCGCTCCCCGTCAATGCGGACTGCGCCCTGGCCAATCAGGCGGAAAGCTTCTGAGTTGCTGGTGACCAGACCCGCCGCCTTCAGGAGATTGGCAATCCCCAGGCCACCATCGGGGGCCTCCAGATCGAATTCTTTCAGGTCATCCGGCACGCCGCCGCCCTGAAACTGGCGGACAAAGGCCTCCTGGGCATCGCGTGCCGCAGAATCCCCATGGAAGCGGCCTACCAGCTCCTGCGCCAGCTCAAACTTCACGTCCCGCGGGTTAGTCCCAGTCTTCACGCTGTCCTGCAGCAAAGCAATCTCGGCCTGAGGCCGAAAACTCAGGAGCTCGAAGTAGCGCCACATCAGCTCGTCGGATACCGACATGAGCTTGCCAAACATTTCCGCCGGCGCATCCGTAATCCCCACATAGTTATTGAGGGACTTTGACATTTTATTGACGCCATCCAGGCCTTCCAGCAACGGCATGGTCAGCACCACCTGGGGCGGCTGGCCCCAGCTTTGCTGCAGCTGCCTGCCCACCAGCAAGTTGAATTTCTGATCCGTGCCGCCCAGCTCCACATCGGCCTTCAGCACCACCGAGTCATAGCCCTGCACCAGGGGGTAGAGAAACTCGTGGATCGCTATCGGCTTGCCTGCCCCATAGCGTTTACTGAAGTCATCACGCTCCAGCATCCGCGCGACCGTATGGCGACCCGCCAGCTGGATCAGGTCCGCTGCGGACATTTTGCCCATCCAGGTGGAATTGAAAACCACCTGGGTGCGCTCCGGATCCAGGATCTTGAATATCTGGGACTGGTAGGTCCGGGCGTTTTCGGCGACCTCGTCAGGGGTCAGGGCCGGGCGGGTGGCATTGCGGCCCGTGGGATCGCCAATCAGGCCGGTGAAGTCCCCAATGAGGAAAATCACCTCGTGGCCGAGCTGCTGGAACTGCCGAAGCTTATTAATGAGGACCGTGTGGCCCAGGTGCAGATCCGGCGCCGTGGGGTCGAAACCGGCCTTCACACGCAGGGTACGACCGCTGCTCAGGCGCTGCCTGAGCTCGTCCTCGACCAGAATTTCTTCTGCGCCGCGGCGGATTTCCGCCATTTGATCGGGCCCTGAACCCATGCCAGCCTCTTTAGCAGTCCCATGCGGGGCGCCGAGAATATACGATCCGCCCGTTCAGGGGCAGCCGTCACACTCAAGCTGCAAGATTGCAGGTTTGGTTGTTGACCAACTATTCTGAATTTGCTGATAATCCCAGTACTTATGACCAGTGGGCGGCATCGCCCAGGCAGACCTTTAGGATCTGCCGGGGAAAGGTCAGTTTTCAGAAACCTCAATCGAGGCCGGAATCCTAGCGAACCGGCCCATGGAGCGGCCGACAGCATGTCAGGGAGCGGGTTGTCGTGAGTAATCAGCGCCGGACTATTCCGGACTACAAGCCCATGGGACCACCCAGGCCATCCGCGTCGCGTGTGCCTTGGTTCGTGGCCGGCGTGGGCATACCCCTTTTGGCCTTTGCCCTGATCGGGCCCCAGAAAGAGGCCGACCCTGAGCCTGAGCAAGCGGCGATAGCGATCGAAGAGCCAGCTGCCCAGGCTTCAGCAGAGCAGGCGAGCAGCCGTGCCCCCGCGGAGTCCGCCGCGCCGGCAATCGCTGCGGCCAAACTCCCGGTTGCTGAAAACCCGGCCGGCACCGACCTGGTAATGACCATTCGCCGCGGCGACAGTCTGGATCGACTTTTCTCTCGCAACGACCTCAGTCGAGCCGATCTGGCCGCCATCATGCAGACCGAGCTTGGCCGCAAGCACCTGCGGCTGGTGCGGCCTGGCGATGAAATTGCCGTTCGCCACGACGGCGAGCAGGTCTTGAGCCTGAGCAGAGACCTCAACCTCACCCAGGCGCTGCAGATTCAGCGGGCAGGTGACGACTTCAATGCCCAACTGATAGATCGCGAACTGGAGCGGCGGATAGCCGGGGCCAGCGGAGAAATATCCTCCTCCCTGTTCCTCGCGGCGGCGGATGCCGGGATATCGGACCGGACCATCATGAACCTGGCAGGCATCTTTGCCTGGGATGTGGACTTCGTGCTGGATATCCGCACCGGCGATGAGTTTCAGATTATTTATGACGAGCTTTGGCGCGACGGTGAACGCCTGGGCGACGGTGAAATTCTCGCGGCAGAATTCATTAACCAGGGTCAGTCCTTCCGCGCCATCCGCTTTGAAGATCCCGAGGGACGAGTCGACTACTACACGCCCGACGGTCTCAGTGTCCGGAAAGCTTTCGTGCGCGCGCCGCTGTCCTTCTCCCGTATTAGCTCAAACTTCAATCCCAAGCGACGCCATCCGAAACTCAACACCATTCGTGCGCACAAAGGCGTAGATTACGCTGCCCCGACCGGCACCCCGGTCAAGGCCGCCGGTGACGGCAAGGTGATCCATCGCGGCGTAAAGGGCGGCTACGGGAAAACCGTCATCCTGCAACACGGTGGCAACATCACTACCCTGTATGCCCACATGTCCCGTTACGGCAATTTCCGCAATGGATCCCGCGTACGCCAGGGACAGATCATCGGCTACGTCGGCTCAACGGGGCTGGCCACCGGGCCACACCTGCACTATGAATACCGCAGCAACGGCGTGCATCGTAATCCGCGGACAGTAAAGCTCCCGGAAGCAGACCCCATCAATCCGGAATACCTGCCTGAGTTTCGCGCCATCGCCAGCGATCTGCTGGAACAACTTGAGACTCGCCCCAGCCTGGCCGTTGCCCAGGTCGACGTGACCAAGATCTGACCCCTCACACCACCAGCGCCGTGCTGTACATCGGCCTGATCTCCGGCACAAGCATGGACGGCATCGACGCGGTGCTGGTCCGCTTCGATAGCAGCACGCCCACAATGCTTGCATCACTGAGTCGTGCCTATCCGGCTGGACTGCGTGAACAATTGCTGGCGGGTGCGGCGCGGCCCGAGCAGTTCACCCTGCATGACTTTGGCAGCACGCATGCCGTGCTGGCGCGCGAATTTTCTGCTGCTGTTGCAGACCTCCTAAGCGAAGCTGCCTGCGGCGCTGATCAGGTCAGCGCCATCGGCAGTCACGGGCAAACAATTCTTCACGCGCCACTTAGCGAGCCGCCCTTCACCCTGCAGCTGGGTGACCCGGGCGCGCTGGCCGCCCTGACGGGGATTCCCGTGGTGGCAGATTTTCGGAGCGCCGATATGGCCCTCGGTGGTCAAGGCGCCCCACTGATGCCAGCCTTTCACCAGTTTGCCTTTGGCAGCGCCGACGAAGACAGGGCCCTGGTGAATATCGGCGGCATTGCCAATCTGAGCCTGCTGCCCACGCAAGGGCTCACCACCGGCTTCGATACCGGACCGGGTAACACGCTTCTCGATGACTGGCACCGCAGTCATCGCGACGGGGACTTTGACCCGGGTGGCGCCTGGTCTGCCAGCGGGCAGCCGCACGCCGGCCTGCTGGCCCGGCTCCTCGCCGACTCGTATTTCAATGCGCCGCCTCCCAAGAGCACGGGCACCGATTACTTCAGTCGCGAATGGCTCGATAGCAACCTGGCAAATTTCAACTCGGCAATTCCCCCTGTTGATGTGCAGGCCACGCTGGCGGAACTGACCGCGGTCAGCATTGCGAATGCCCTGACGGCGACAAACTTGCAGCCAGCCGCCCTGGCCGTGTGCGGCGGCGGCGCCCACAACCAGGATTTACTGAAACGCCTGCGGCAACATTTGCCCACGTGGCGGGTTGTTACGACGGCAGATTGGGGCATCGGACCTGACTGGGTTGAGGCGGCCGGTTTCGCCTGGCTTGCGCACGAACGCCTGGCCGGCAACACCAGTAGTTTGCCAGCCGTCACGGGCGCACGGCTGGCTGTCAGCCAGGGCGGCCTTTACCTGCCGCCAACAAGATCATTATGACAAATGTGACAGGCTAGACAGCCCGGTCTGTCTGCGCTGATATAGTGAAAGGCTGCACAGGAAAGTAGCCTTGGACACGCCGAACCTCAAAATTCCCGACTACTACATCAACCGCGAGCTCAGCGCGCTCGAGTTCAATCGGCGCGTGCTGAATCTGGCGATGGATGCACAGATACCCCTGCTCGAGCGTCTGAAGTTCCTGTGTATCGTCAGCACCAATCTGGATGAGTTTTTTGAAATCCGCGTCAGCGGATTAAAACAACGTCTGGAAATCGGCTCGGCGCCGGCTGGGCCGGATATGCTGACACCGCAGCAGGCACTGAACGATATCGGCGAAAGCGCCCACGGGCTCGTAGAACAGCAGTACCGGCTATTAAACGACGTCCTGATTCCGGAACTGGATGCAGAAGGTATCCGGTTCATCCGCCGCACTCGCTGGAATCGGGCGCAGCAACAGTGGCTGCGCACTTACTTCGAAAACGAAATTGAGCCGGTACTCAGCCCGGTTACGCTGGACCCTGCCCGACCGTTTCCGCGGATCCTGAACAAGAGCCTGAACTTCATCGTCGGGCTGAGAGGTGTGCACGCCTTCGGCCGGCCATGCAATCGGGCTATCGTACAGGCACCTCGTTCGCTGCCACGACTCATTCGCCTGTCACCGGACCTGAAACAGACCGGGCCTAATGACTTCGTCTTCCTCTCATCGGTCATTCATGCTTTTGTGGACGAGATGTTCACCGGGATGGAGATCACCGGCTGCTATCAATTTAGGGTTACGCGAAATAGTGATCTGTATGTCGACGACGAAGAGGTCGATGATCTGATGCGGGCCCTGGAAGGTGAACTCATTGCCAGTCGTTATGGCGCCGGCGTGCGGCTGGAGACCGCCCATAATTGTCCGCCCGACCTGACGAACTTCCTGCTGGACATGTTCGACCTGGACAGCGAAGACCTCTATCAGGTCGACGGTCCGGTGAATCTCAATCGATTGATGGAAGTTTACCGACGCTGCGAGCGCCCGGATCTCAAAGACCCGCCTTTCATACCCAGCGTACCCAAAGACCTGATCGACAAAGAAAATATTTTTGCGGCTCTGAGCAACCACGATATTGTTTTGCACCATCCCTTTGAATCCTTCGGGCCGGTGCTGGAATTTATTAGCCGGGCCGCCCAGGACTCCGCCGTGCTCGCGGTAAAAATTACGCTGTATCGCACAGGCCCGGACTCCCCCATTGTTGATGCCCTGGTGACTGCAGCGCAGGCCGGGAAAGAAGTGACTGTCAGTGTCGAGCTGCGGGCCCGTTTCGACGAAGCCGCCAATATCAAACTGGCCAACCGCTTGCAGGCTGCCGGTGCCCACGTTGTATATGGTGTGCGCGGCTTCAAAACCCACTGCAAAATGGCCCTGGTCGTGCGCCGGGAGGCCGGCAAGCTAAGGCGCTATGTGCACCTGGGTACGGGCAACTATCATCCTGGCACTGCCAGACTCTATACCGACTATGGCCTGCTGACGGCCGACCCGGATATCGGTGATGACGTCCACCAGATCTTTCTGCAACTCACCAGCATGATGCAGACTCCGCCGCTGCGGCGTGTCTCCCAGGCACCCTTCGGACTGCACGAAACCATCGTTGCGCTGATCGAACAGGAGATCAGCAATGTGGCTGCGGGCGGAATTGGCCACATCATTGCCAAGATCAATGCCCTGGTAGAGCCGGAAGTCATTCGCGCTCTGTACCGAGCCTCCAGTGCGGGCGTCATGGTGGATCTCATCGTGCGCGGAACTTGCTGTCTGCGGCCCGGCATTCCCGGGGTCTCGGAAAATATCCGCGTGCGGTCAATTATCGGTCGATTCCTCGAGCACTCACGGCTGTTCTATTTTCACGCCAATGGCGAGGCAAAGGTTTTCTGTTCCAGCGCTGACTGGATGGATCGGAACTTCTTCCGTCGGGTGGAAACCGCGTTCCCCATTGCTGATCCGGATATCAAGTCCCGGCTGCTGGCGGACCTGGACACCTACCTCAGCGATAACACCCATGCCTGGGAGTTACAGCCCGACGGCAGCTATGAACTGCTCCAGCCTGAGAAAGGCGACGCTGCTCTGTCCGCCCAGGCAAGGCTGTTAAGCGAGCTGGCCGAGCAGAGCTAGGCGAACTCCATACCAAAACCGGCAGCGTCCAGGAAACTGCGCTCTTGCTTTAAATCGGCACGGGTCAGGGGATTTAGTTCTAGCCAGCCCTCGGGCATCTTCAGCGCCAGGGACTTCTTGCCAACCTTGACGGTTAAAGGCACAGCCGGGCCGGCAGCCCGGTTACGATTCAATAGCACCGCAAGTCGCAGCACAACCGCCAGCCTGGCAGCACGCAGACTGAGCTTGCCGGCCAAGGTCTCGAATTCACTGCCTGCGAAGGAACGCCGATGAGCCCCGACCAGCAGTGACAATAGCCTTTGCTCCTGCCTGGGGAAGCCCGGCATATCCGCATGCTCCAACAGATAGGCGCCGTGCCGCTGATAGTGAGAGTGGGCGATATCCAGACCGATCTCATGTAAGCGGGCGGCCCAACCCAGCACCAGGCGATCTGCAGGTGCGCTCAGGGCCCAGGGCTCAGCCACCTGGGCCAGCAAATCCAGGGCCGTTTTTTCAACGCGGCGCGCCTGTTCTGTATCAACGCCATAGCGGGCCATCATGGCGCGCACCGTCCTGAAGCGCGCATCCTCCTGACTCAGCCTGCCGAGCAAGTCGTAGAGAATGCCTTCACGCAAGGCGCCATCGGCGACCCGCAGATGCTCGGCCTCCAGCATGGCCATGATCTCGGCGAGGATGCTGACCCCGCCTGCAAACACCGGTTTACGTTGCTCCGAAAGGCCGGGCAGGTCCAGGTGATCCACTTTGCCGGCATCAACCATTCGGGCAATCAGATCGTCCAGACCGGCGGGCGTAATAAAGCTTTCTTCGCCGTGCAGATTCCGTAACACCCGCTGGCAGGCGCGGATGGTGCCGGATGCCCCGGCGAAACGAACCACGGGAACGGCACCAAAACGGGGTTTGACGGGCTCCAGCTCCAGGCGAGCCGCCAGTCGCGCCCGCTCGAAGCGCCGCGCTGTCAGCTTGCCTGAACCGAAATGCGCGGCGCTGATCGCCACGCAGCCCAGGTAAAGGCTTTCCAATATCTCCGGTTCGTAACCCGTCCCGCGGATTAGTTCTGTGCTGCCGCCGCCGATGTCGACCACAATCTGCGGGCCTTCGACCAGAGGCATGCTGTGTGCCACGCCCAGGTAGATCAGGCGCGCCTCCTCGATCCCCGAAATGATCTCTACCGGATGACCGAGACGCTCAGCAGCCTCATCGAGAAAGGCCTGGGGGTTACGTGCCTTGCGCAGGGTATTGGTACCCACCACACGAACCTGCCCGGCCCGCATTTCTCGCAGTCGTTCACCAAACCGGGACAGGCACGCCAGCGCGCGTTCCTGGCTCTTGGCTTTGAGTTGCTTGTCCTCATCCAGCCCCGCGGCCAGCCGGACCATCTCACGCAGACGGTCGATAACAGTAACCTGGCCATGGGAATACCTGGCTACCACCATGTGGAAACTATTGGAGCCCAGATCAACGGCGGCCAGAACACCGGTATCGCTCTGGTCGGAAGGCGAAGGCGCCCCGAGCGGCGCGGCCCGGGAGCCTGCCTGCATTAACTCTCGTTCTTGACCATGACCGTGGCCATGGGCTGAGTAGCATCCGTGCCAGGTTTTTCAGTGCGCGCCGACGCCGAAGCGCCGGCCTGATGAATCAACTGGCCGTTAATCTCGGCACCCGCGGCCATTTCAATTAACTCGTAGTGCAGGTTGCCGACGACCCGGGCAGTGGGCCCGAGCTGCACGCGTTCGGTGCAAAAAACATCCCCTTCGACCGTGCCGTTCAGCGCCATCCGGGGCACTTTCACACTGCCTTCCACCCGGCCGTCTTCACTGATACTCAGGAATGCTTCCGAATCGCGATCTGCCACGACGCCGCCATGGACGATCCCGTCAATATGGCAACCGCCTTCAAAACGCAGATCCCCCTCAATCCGTGAGCCTTCACCCACCAGGGTCTGGATCACATCACTGCGTCGCTTTTTCTTCCCAAACATTTGCCCCGCCTCCCGAAATGGCGTTTCAGCTATAGCTCCAGTTTAGACCCTTGATCTGGCCATAAACCTGACCGGGTTCACACCCCACTCCTCAGCCGCGCTGCAGCTTCCAGTCAAAGGAGGCTTCTACCGGCTCTACCCCCTTGCTCGAGGGCCGGATCCGGACCGTTACCGTCTCCGGCAGGAAATCAGCCGGCAACGCCAGGTCGGCCCCAAGATTCTGAAAATAACGGAAAGAAAAGTTCAGGGTCTTCGGCCCATCAACCCCCAGCTCATCAAGCCCCAGCACCTCACTCTGGCCATCCCGTTCGCCGGCAACAGCCACCTCTACCGTCCCTTTGATCCGGCGACCGTCGCGCAGTGCTTGAGCCAGCACCAGGCGCAAGCTGATGTTGTCCCCTGCAGCAGAGGGAAACAAGCCGAAATCCTGCACCCGCAGACCCGACTGCTGGTCACCAACGATGCCCTGGTAAAAAGCGATGTCTTCGTCCTGCTTCTGAATGCGCGACTGCAGGGCACTTAAGCGCTGTTCGACCTGTCGGTAAGCCTCAGCCTTTACCTTGCTGTCGGTCTCCAGCAACGCCACTCGTTCCTTAAGTTCATCATTGAGTTGCCGCGTCTGCGTCAATTCTCCCAACAATTCGGCCTCGCGCTCGAAAGCTGCCATGCGATTATGGCCGCCGCGAACCTGGCCGACCTCGAAAGCCGCCCAGGCCGCAGCCAGACCCAGCAGCACTGAGAACCCAGCCACAATTTTGCCCAGACGTGAAGTCGCCGCTTTACGAGAGACCCTCATTCAGAGTGGCCCAGCCAACGGCTCGGCCACCAGGTCGGTTGCGGTGGCGCGCCGTCAGGAAACAAGGCAGGGGCTAACTCGTCCAGGGCCTGCACATAAACCGGCCGCTTGAAATAGATGACGTCTTTGACCGGCCGCCAGAAATCGACCCAGCGCCAGCGATCAAACTCGGGCAGGTCAGATGTGTCCAGCTGCACTTTGCTTTCGTCACCCACCAGCCGCAGCAGATACCAGCGCTGCTTCTGGCCGATGCAAAGAGGCTGACGATCGCGACGCACAAAACGTTTGGGCAGGCGGTAGTACAACCAGTCAGTCGTGCAAGCAAGGATCTCAACATCCGTGCGTTGCAAACCGATTTCCTCGTGCAATTCTCGATACATGGCCTCTTCCGGACTCTCGTCCAGTTGAATGCCGCCCTGCGGAAACTGCCATCCAGACTGACCAGCCCGGCCGCCGACCAGCACCGCTCGTGTTACATCGCTGAGAATAATGCCAACGTTAGCCCGGAAACCCCGTGGGTCGATACAGTCACTCATTGGCTGAGATTCTTTCACATCGAGAAATAGGCCGCCACGAATTCAAACAGCTTCTGTAAACTGCGTCGCGTTTCCTGCGAAGCTCTACAATGCAAATTAGGACTCCCGCACTGCTGTTGCTGCTAGGCCTGGGTGCTTTGGCCTCCCTGGCCCTGGCCCTGGCCATTGGCAGTGGCAGCACGGGTCCGGCCGAGATGCTGGCAGCCTTGACGCGGGAGGGCGATCAGGCAGCGCAGGACATCGTTTTCAACCTGCGATTGCCGCGGGCGCTGGCGGCCTTCGGGACCGGAGCCTGCCTGGCCCTGGCTGGCGTACTCATGCAGGTACTGTTGCGTAACCCGCTGGCCGACCCCTACATCCTTGGAACATCAGGCGGAGCCGCCGTGGCTGCCCTGACCGCGATGCTGCTGGGCGCTGCCGGCCTGCTGATCGATGCCGCCGCCTTTGGCGGCGCCCTGGCCAGTACTTTTCTGGTATTCGGGCTGGCGCGCGAACGCGGGGAATGGGCACCGGGAAGACTCTTGCTCACAGGCGTTGTCATCGCCGCCGGCTGGAGCGCCCTGATCAGCCTGTTGCTCGCTACATCGCCCGAAGCCGGACTGCGCGGCATGCTGTTCTGGTTAATGGGGGACTTTGCCTTTGCCGGCTCACCGGTGCTGGTGCTGGCCGCCGCGCTGGTAGCTACCGTGCTGGGCACCCTGGGCAGTCGTGCCCTCAATTTACTGGCCACCGGTGATCAGCAGGCTGCCTTACTCGGCCTGCCAGTTGCCGAAACCCGCACGGTGACCTACCTGGCCGCCGCCGCACTAACATCCGTGGCCGTCACCACGGCAGGCACCGTGGGTTTCATCGGCCTGGTGGTGCCTCACCTGCTGCGCCTGCTCGGTGCGACGAACCATCGCGCCCTGGTCCCGGGATCCGCGCTGGCGGGAGGAACCTTACTCGTCATCGCAGACACCGTGGCGCGAACTCTGCTGGCACCCCGCCAGTTGCCCGTGGGCGCCATCACCGCCGTGATCGGCGTGCCGCTATTCCTGTTGTTGTTGCGCCAGGGCCCTGGTCGCAGCCGACCCGCCTAAGCGCGGCGCGCCAGGTAATCGGAACCGTTCGCCATCAAGGCGACGAAAGCCTCGCGGTCACCCTGTTCGACAATCGTGCGCAATCGGTCAACACCGGTAGCCAGGGCCAGCAAGGCCTCAGCGTTGAAGGGATTGTCGTGCTGAATCTCGAAATACAGTTCGGGACTTTCACTCGCAACCCGTGATGCCACCTCCAGCTGGGCGTCGAAAGTGGTGCTGGACAGGGACTCCAGTCTGGGCAGGGACTCACCACTGTCAGCCAGAGCCGTGAAGAAAGCGATGTTCAGGGCATGGGACAGGCCCAGCACAAAAGCGATCAGCCGATCGTGCTCAGCCAGGGGCATATCAATCTGCTGCGCCATCGTGGAATCGAACAGTAACTTGGCTTCTGCGGTTGCCTCCGGCACGCCCACATCGAGAAACAACACATGTCGGCCGGACAGCAGCTGCGTGTCCGGACCAAACATGGGATGCAGTGAAGTCACCCGTAAGCCCTTAGCTGCCAGCTGTTTCAGTGTGTCGGCCAGCGGTGCCTTCAGCGAACCGATATCGAATACCAGGCCATGCCGGCCCGCCTCACCGAAGGCAGCGAGAATTTCCTGGCTGGTCCGGATAGGTGCCGCCACAACAGTGAGGTCAAAGCTATCCGGGGTGGCTGACCAGTCCGGGACGCAATTGAAAGCTGCCGGCTGATGGAACGGATCGGCGATGGTCACTTCATAGCCCTGCGAATCCAGGAACTCGGCAAACCACTGCCCCATCTTGCCGCCACCCCCAATGACCAGGGCCTGCTTGCCGCGTCCCCGACCTTCGGCGCGCACGCGAGCCCGTTCCTGCTTCGTCAGGGACGACTCGATCAGTAACTGCATCAGGGACTCGGCCAGTTCCGGCGGCAAACCCAGCGCCAAAGCCTGGTCACGAGCAGCATCGATGACCTGTTTTTCACGGCGAAAATCGCGGGTTGCCGTGCCTGTGGCCTGCTTGACCTCGCCGATACGGCCGACCACGGTCTGGCGTTCGGCAGCGAGGTCGATAATCTGCCGGTCGATGGCAGTCAGGCGGGCGCGAAGTTCTTCCAAGGTCATGATGGCCCATAAGGTAACTTAGACGAGGATGTGTTGCCGACCGATAAAGTGACAGGCTCCGGTAGAATTCCGGCCGGATCATGAATAACCAGATCGCCATCGCCTCCAGTTCCTTCCTCGCGGCCGAGGCGGGCGCGGACATCGCCCGCGCCGGCGGCAACGCCGTGGACGCTGCCATTGCCGCCGCACTGGTCTCCATGAATACCGAACCCGGCGTCTGCTCCCTGGGTTGCGGCGGTTATGTCACCGTGCGCGCGCCGGGCGAGGCGGCCATAACCTACGATGGCTATGTGGCGGTACCTGGCGCCGGCCGGGCGCCGGACCAGCAGGATCGGCTCGCCGTGCCAGTTCACCTTGAGTACGGCGGCGGGGTGGATACCGTTGTGGGCCCGGATACCATCGCCGTGCCTGGCGGAATCGCGCTGCTGGATGCCGCATCCCGCGCCTACGGCGCGCTGCCGTGGTACACCCTGTTCGAGCCGGCTGTGCAGATTACGCGCCGGGGTTTTCCTTTACCGGCTGCTTCCTTTCATTACCTGGAGTACTCGGGCGAGCCAATTTTCGGCCGCTCCGCCGACGGCAAACAGGCCCTGCATCACCCCGATGGCCGGCTCAAAGCAGCCGGTGAGAACATCGTGGTCCCCCACCTGGCCGACACACTGGAACGCATCGGACGCGTCGGGGCAGCAGACTTTTATACCGGTGAACTCGGCCAGGCCATGGCGAAGTTTGTGCTGGCAGCAGGAGGCCGACTCAACGAGCAGGACCTGGCAAGCTACGCCGTGCTGGAAAGGCCCAGCCTGATTAGCCGACTCGGTGATTGGGAAATTGCCACCAATCCGCCCCCGGCGGTTGGCGGCGCCGTGCTCAGTGCGATGCTCCAGCTCATGGGTCAATCCCGGGAATTGACCTGGGATGCCGCCGGGCTGGCCCGCCTCATTCAGGTGCAACGCGCAGTGCTGGGCTATCGACGGGCGCGGCTGGACCTCAGCGACAACCTGGCCGGCGATGCCGAACGGCTGCTAACGGCAGCCGGTGCCGGTGACCTGACGACCCTGCTGGAATCTGGTTCCACCTGTCATACCTCGGCCGTGGACAGTAATGGCCTGGCCTGCAGTATTACCCTGTCCGCCGGTTATGGCGCAGGCGAAATGCCCCCGGGGACCGGTATCTGGCTCAACAATTGCCTGGGTGAACTGGAACTGAACAAGCGCGGCCTGGAGCCCGGGGCGCCGGGCTCGCGGCTGCCTTCCAACATGGCGCCGACCACGGCCGTCAGCAGCCACGGTGAAGTGCTGGCCATCGGCTCGCCGGGCGCCGACCGGATCACGACGGCGCTGCTCCAGACCCTGATCAATTACTTCGCGCTGGGCATGAGCCTGCAGGAGGCTGTCCAGCATCCCCGTCTGCATGTGGAATTTCATGGCGATGACTACCGGGTCGCCTGTGAGGAAAGCCTGGCCATTGATGCCAATCAGCCCACGCGTCACTTCCCCGGGCTGTCCATGTTTTTCGGCGGCGTCGGCGCAGCTGCCTGGCACCCTGAAACGGGCTTTGAAGTTGCCGCCGATCCCCGTCGAACCGGGGGCACATGGACATCAACCGACTGAACAAACGAGGGGCAAGCTGTGCACTGGCTATTGGCTGCGCCCTGCTAACAGGCGCCCCGGGCGCTGCCGAGCAAGTCGTCAAGCTTGACGAGGGCTCGGCGATGCATGTCACCACGGATGCCACGGGCCGACGCATCAGCTTCGATCTGGCCGGCCTGGTCTGGGTCATGGACCCGGCTGACGGCAACGCCAGGCCGATCACTGCAGCCACACAGCTTGCCCGGCAACCCGCCCTCGCACCGGACGGGCAGCAGCTTGCTTATCTGACGGGCTTGCCGGGCCAACGGCAGCTGCAGCTGCTCGGCGACCTGCAGGGCTCGCCGCAACGCCTGACCTTCGGGGCCTTTGATCATGCTGCGCCCACCTGGCATCCGGACGGACAGCGGCTGGCCTTCACATCCAATCGGGGCGGTGACCTGGCCATCTGGGAAATTGATATCGCCAGTCTGGACCTCAGACAAAGGACGTTCTCGCGCGGCAACGAACGAGATCCTGCCTACGATGCGCAGGGCAGCCGCCTGGCCTATGTGGCCAGTACACCGCTGGGACAGGGACTATTTGTGCTGGACGCCGCCGGCAAGACGAGCACCGTGCTGTCCGTCGAAGGCAGCCTGCATGCGCCTTCCTGGCGCCCCGACGGAAGCCTGCTGACCTTCGTTTACCGCACCGCCGGCGTCAGCGAACTGCGGATGTTGATTCTGTCGAATCCACCCGTTGTCAAAGCCCTGACTCGGGGGGAAAACGTCTTTGCATCGCCGGCGCGCTGGCTGGATAAAAATACTTTCATCTATGCAGCCGACGGCCGCATTCGGCGGCGCCGTTTTGATGACTTCAGTGCGACGGACCTGTCGTTCCGCGCCCCGCTGCGGCTGCCCGCCCGGCCGGCCGTCACCGCCCAGGTCGATGCCGCTCGTGAAGCCCCAAACCCCGTCCAGGGCGTTACGGGTTTCGCGCAAACGGGCGCGCGGCGATTTGTCACCGCCCTGGGCGATATCTGGGAACTGGATCGCGACGGCGCCGTGGTCAGCAAACTGAGCAGTGCCCCCTACTTTGAAACGCAATTAACGGCTTCACCTGACGGCAGCCGGCTGGCGTTTCTGTCCGATCGCAGCGGCGAACTGCAACTGTGGACGATGGATACCGCGACTGGAATAAACCGGCAACTCACGCAGGAAACGGGTACGCCGGAACAACCTGCCTGGCGACAGGACGGCACCGCCATCGCTTACCTGGTTGCGCCCCATCCCGGCGCCCGGACACGGGCCCTGAAAACCGTGGCCCTGGACACAGGCAAGATCGTCAACCTCGCACGAGGCCTGCCGCGCCCCACATCGCCAGACTGGTCACCCGATGGCCTGATCTTGCTGGCCCCGGCCAGCGGCGGACTGCTGGCCTATGCAGCAGACGGCAAGGCAGCCAGGGTGCCCGCCGGCCTGCCGGTAAATCCCGGCACTTTGCGCTGGTCTCCGGATGGCAGCTTTCTGGCCTGGGTCCAGGCCGGCCAGCTGCGCGTGTCGGCTCGTCAGGACACGGGTGAACTGGCGCCCCCCAAAGATATCGCGGCCGGGGCCAGCCAGCCGCGCTGGGTGGACGGCGGCCGGTCCCTGGCCTGGCTTGGCCCCGATGGTCTGATGACCTGGTCTGTTGCGGACCAAGCCAAAACATCCCTGCCCCTGCGCCTGACCTGGCAGGCCAGACCCGAACCCGGCGACCAGGCCCTGGTAATCAGGGCGGGACGTGTCTTTGATGGCCTGGGCCCTGACTACGAATACGCGCAGGACATCGTGATCAAGGACGGCCGAATTGTCGGCATGGGTCCGTGGCGTGACCCGCCCCCGGGCAAACTTTTTGATGCCCGTCACCTGACGGTGATGCCAGGCCTCATTGATCTTGCGGTTCGACCGGACGGGCCCCAGGCCGGCAGCGAAGGCCGTGCCTGGCTGGCCTATGGCGTCACCAGCATCCGGGAATTTTCGCGCGACCCTTACGCCACCCTGGAACGAATGGAAAGCTGGACCAGTCGGCAAAGACCCGGCCCCCGCCTGTTCCCGGTGGCGCGGGTCTGCGGCGCACCAAGCGACGGGGTGGCGGCAGACTACGCCCGCCGGGCGCGGCAATTGCAGGCCGTGGCCGTAGAACTTTGTGATGCAGAAAACGGGCCGGTCCAGGCCGAGTGGATTGCGCAGGCCCAGGCGGCCGGGCTGATCAGCATCACGCCGCGAATCTTCCCCGGCGCGCTGCTCGGCGCCGAAGAAACCCTGCTGCTGGGCAACGGGACCGGTTTTCCCGAAGCGGCCAATCGATTTGTCTATGGCGACGTTATCGACATTGCCGGCGCCGGCGGCCTGACCTCGATCTCGGGCCTGTCGGCCGTGGGCCTGGCCACTCTGGACCGCCGTCAGAACTGGTTTGCCGAAGCAGCCTTTAACGGCCTGTTCGGCGCTGCGCAAAGGGGCTGGTATCAGCAATCATGGCAGCAGCAGGCAAACCGATTCGGCCCCGCCCTGCGGGCTGAGGCCCGCACCGCCGGCCAGAGCCTGTTCCGGGCCATCGCGCGAGGCGCGCGGGTGGTAACGGGCAGTGGCTCCCCCGCGGTACCTCCCGGCCTGGGCACCCAGGCGGAACTGCAGCTATTGCGTGCCACCGGCCTGCAAAGTTTTGAGGTCCTGCGTATGGCCACCCGCGATGCCGCTGCCGCCCTGGGGGCCCAGCGGCAGCTGGGGCGCATTGGCCCCGGCATGCTGGCCGACCTGGTGCTGGTGGCCGGCGATCCCCTGCAGGACATCACGGCAACGGGCCAGGTCGTGGCGACCGTCGCCGCCGGCAGGCTGTATCCCCGTGAGAGCCTGCTTAATCCCTGAGGCGTTGGAAAAATTTACAGTCAGAGTTGGCCTGAGAGCTCATTTTTTGTCTATTCCACAGCTTTCCCACAGGCTGCTTCACCTGCATCAGGAAGCCAAACGGGCAGTGCCAGAGCGGGCTGCAAGGCGGATTTTCCTCCGGCGATCAGCGCCCTGAGGGCAATACTTGAGTCAGCCGGGTACAAGGACCCTGTCGGTATTCGTTACAACTGTCCGCCGATCGTGAGGAAAATACTAAACCTCAGATGGCCAAGCCTCTAATGTGCAAACCTTTTTGGCTCACTGGCACGGCAATTGCATTACAACTGTGCGCACAAAAAAGAGGTTGCAGAAGCAGTGGCAATTTCGACATCTGATCACCAGACATCGAAGCCAGAAGAAGCGAATAACAAGAATAAGATAGTAGAAGAATAAGAAGCACAGGATATATAACAAAAATTACAATCCACCACAGCCTAGCTGCTGGTAAAGCAACCGAATTCGCGACAACAACAATAACCCGTAACCCCGCCTCCCTAGCGGGGTTTTTTTTACCCGCAAGAATTGGCTCGGCCTCATAACCGGGTGCTTTATGCTGCGGCCATGCACGCTGACAGCACGAAGAACAATCCCGCCCTGCTGAGCACGACGGATCTGGCCATCACGGTCGCCGGCCGGCGACTGGTGAAAGCGCTGAACCTGGCGGTCCATGCCGGGCAGTTCATTGCTGTGCTGGGACCCAACGGAGTGGGCAAGACTCTGACCCTGCTGACGCTGGCAGGCTTGCGTGAACCTGAGCAAGGCGACATACATCTGGGCGATACCCGATTGCGCCAGCTAAGCCGACCGGTCGTTGCGCGCCGCCTGGGACTCATGCTCCAGCATCAGACCGATCCCTTTCCCACCAGCGTGCTGGAGACCACTTTGCTGGGTCGCCATGCGCGCAATGGAATCTGGGGCTGGGAAACGCCCGCTGACCGCCACCTGGCCCGCGATACGCTGGCTCGGGTGGATCTGGCCGGCTTCGAAGAACGCACCGCAGCCACCCTCTCCGGCGGCGAGCGACGACGTCTGGCGCTGGCCACGCTGCTCATGCAGGACCCGGAGTTACTGCTGCTCGATGAACCACTGAACCATCTGGACCCCCAGCACCGTTTCGCTGTGCTGGCTTGCCTCACGGAACTTTGTGCCGGTGGTAAAGCTGTGATTACCAGCCTGCATGACCCCATGCTAGCCGCGCAATACGCCAGCCACGTGCTGTTGTTGCATGGTGATGGCAGCTGGTTTTTCGGCCCGTCATCGCAACTGCTCAATCAGGCGCATCTCGAAGCCCTGTATGACACGCCCTTCGTCGCGGTCCATCACGGCACGCGGCAACTGCTGATGCCCGTCGCACCTGACAACTTGACCCCCGGTAGAAGCGCCCCTTAGAGTCGCCGCTAGCCAGGTGCTCCCGACTGTCAGGTCGGGATAACGGGAAGCCGGTGCTCCGGAACCTTTGGTTCCAGAAAACCCGGCGCTGCCCCCGCAACGGTGATCGAGTTAAGCCGCTTCAGCGGAACCCAACACGGGTTCGCAACCACTGCGCACAGCGCGGGAAGGTGAATCGGCCCGGCAATAAACGCCTGCTCGTCAGCCCGGAAACCGGCCTGGTCAGGGACAAGGGTGCGGCGGGCGCTCGGTCAGTCACTGTCTTTGGCTGTCCGGCATCTCCCCCCCTTAAGACATGGGAACCAGGCCTGCGCGGGGTCGCGCGGGGGGGGGGATAAAAATGACCAGAATCAGTTGGCTGCTGTCAGCAGCCGTCGCCTTGGGTACGCCGGGAATCGCCGGCGCTGATAACCAGACCGATAATCTTGTGGTGCGAGCCAGTCGCACACCACAGCCCATCAACCAGCTCGGCAGCGCCGTGTCGGTCATCGACCGCCAGCAGATCGAACGTCGCAAGGCGCCATTCGTCTCAGATTTCCTGCGGGACATGCCGGGTATTGCCGTCAGCCGCGCCGGCAGCTTCGGCAACCAGACCCAGGTCAGGGTGCGAGGCGGTGAAGCCAATCATGTCCTGGTCATGATCGACGGGGTGGAAGTGAATGATCCGGCGGCCAGCGACGAATTCAGCTTTGAACAACTGACCAGCTGGGACGTCGAGCGCATCGAAGTGGTGCGCGGTCCGCAAAGCGCCCTGTGGGGCAGCGACGCGATGGCCGGCGTGATCAACATCACCACACGACAGACCAAAACCGAGCGCAGCATCGGCGGCTTCGGCGAGGTGGGCTCCTTTGGCACCAGCAACTATGGCGGTCACCTGGGCGGTGACTTCGGTCGCGGTTCGGTTGATTTTAGTGCTTCACGCTATGACACGGACGGCGAAAATATTTCCCGCACCGGTGGCGAGGAAGATGGTTACGAGAATATCACCGCCAGCCTGCGCGGTAGCTTTGCGGCCACAGAAGACCTGAACCTGTCCTTGATCGGACGCTATTCAGATGGCACCAGTCAATTCGATGCCATCGATGGCGCCACATCATTGCCCACGGATGCACCGCTGGAATCGGATGTCGAACTTTTCCTGTTGCGCGCAACGGGCGACCTCGCGCTGGCCAATCAGCGCTGGCTGAATCGTGCCCAGTTCACCTACTCCAGTTCTGATCGAGACAACAAGGACGGGCGGGCGGTTGGTGATCCGCTGATCGACGATCCCGTCGACTTCGAAGGCTATCGTTACGGTTTTGAGTACCAGACCAGTTACGACTTCAGCGCTGATCCGGAAACGAATCGCCTGATCCTGGCCGTTGAACATGAGCGCGATGAATACCAGCAAAGCGGGCCTGTCACCTTCGATGATCCGAATCAGAAGCAGGAAATAGACAACACCGGCCTGGTGGCCGAATACCTGATTCAGCCCTGGAGCACTGTGAATTTGTCCGCGAGCCTTCGCCACGACGATAATTCTGACTTCGATGACGAAACGACCTGGCGACTATCAGGCACCTGGCGCTTTGACGATACGGGAACCCGCCTGCGCGCCAGCGCCGGGAAGGGCCAGAAGTCACCTACTTTCACCGAGCGCTTCGGCTTTTTCTCAGGCAGTTTTATCGGCAACCCGGACCTCAAGCCCGAGGAATCCATTGGCTATGAATTCGGTGTTTCTCAGGAAGCGGCGCAAGGCCGCGTTCAGGCCAACCTCACCTACTTTCAGTACAAGGTAGAAGACGAGATCAACGGATTTGTCTTTGATCCCGGCACCGGTTCGTTTACGGCGGAAAACGCCGACGGCAACAGTCGCCGCCGTGGCGTGGAATTCGACGTCAGCGCCCAATTAGCTGGCGGCTTCGACGCCCAGGCCAGCTATACCTACACCGATTCCAAGGAACCCGATGCCGCCAATGGCGGCAAGCGCCGCGAAATTCGGCGCCCCCGTCACATGGCAGCGATGAACCTGAACTACGAGTTCCTGAACGAGCGTGCCCGCTTGAATCTCAACGTATCCTATACCGGCAAACAGAAGGACGATTTCTTCGCCCCCACGTTTGTCGTGGAGCGCGTGCAGCTTGATGAGTACACCCTGGTAGACCTGGTAGCAAGTTACGACGTCACCGAAGCGTTCAGCGTCTATGCACGGGCGGAGAATCTGTTCGACAAGGACTACGAGAACATTTTCGGTTTCCAGAGTCCGGGTGACGGCTACTACGCCGGGGTCCGCATGCGATTGCGTTGATGCCAGCAGACGGGCCGGCGAACAGCCCTGGTCTTAGCCCTGGTTATCGCGGCCGCTGCCAATCAGCTGGCACCTCAGCCCGTCAACATCAGCCCAATCGACGCCATGGGATTGTTCTCAGGTGCGCAGTTGAAGCTGAGCCCCCCCTGGCACGCTGGACCTGACTTGCGTGCGTGCCAGGCAAGCCTTGGGGGCTGACAGCCTCAAATACTGGCCGCGGCCCGGCATCCATCGGGCTCGCCGCTTCGAAACCCACTAGCCACGCAAAGCGGCCTCGCCACACCAAACATTGGTTAGTATCTACTTATGGGCAACAGACTCACGAAGATCTACACGCGTACCGGAGATGCGGGCACCACCGGCCTGGGCACGGGTGAACGCGTCGCGAAAGATCACTTGCGCGTCGAAGCCTACGGCACGGTGGATGAGGTCAATAGCGCCATTGGCGTAATGCTGGCCTGTCCGGATCTGCCCGGGGACGTACAAAGCTGTCTGGTGCAGATTCAGCATCGACTATTCGACCTGGGCGGCGAACTTTGCATGCCCGGCCATACGGCCATCACAGCCGATGCCGTGACCCGACTGGAAGAACATCTGGATGCCTTTAATGCCGATCTGCCTGCCCTCAAAGATTTCATTCTGCCGGGCGGCAGTCAGGCGGCAGCTGCCTGTCATATGGCGCGCACGATTTGCCGGCGGGCCGAACGACGCTGCTGGACCCTGGCCGGTGCAGAAACCGTCAGCGAGGCTAGTCTGAAATATCTGAATCGGCTGTCGGACCTGTTGTTCGTGCTGGCGCGCGTGCTGAATCGAAGGGCCGGCGTCGACGAACCCCTGTGGCAGAAAAATCAGCCCTGATCCTTAACCCGGGCCACATCCAGGGCGCGACAAACAGCTTCGGCACCGGCTAACAAGCGCGGACCGGCACGACTCATAAAATCCGCTGGCACGGCATACAGTTGGTCCTGCCTGACGGCAGGCAAGGAAGGCCAGCGCGCCCAGTGCCCTAGTCCGGCGTCATCGCCGGCAGCGCTGGCCCCCGCCAGAATCACCTCCGGCTCCCGATCGAGCACCGCTTCCAGGGAAACGACCGGCACCAGTTGCGGAAAGTCCGCGAAGACGTTCTGGCCACCGCAAAGCCTCACAACCTGGCCGATAAAGTGCTCGTCACTGACCGTGATCAGGGGTTGAGCTGAGACCTGGTAGAACACCCTGACCGGGCGCGCGTCGCGATAGCGCTCCCGGAGCAACTGCAAACGTCGCCGGAAGTCAGCCGCTGACTCACTGGCCTGTGCAGTCGTCCCGGCCAGGTCGCCGATGCGCTGCAGATCGTCCGCCACATCGTCCAGTTGTCTGGGCATGAAGGCCTCAACCCGATAGCCCAGCTCCTGCAGGCGCGTAATAACAGCGGCGGGGTTACCACTCTGCCAGGCCAGTATCAGGTCCGGCTGCAGGCCGGCGAGACGCTCGTAATCAATCCGGAAAGAATCCCCGATCCGGGGCAGTTGCCTGGCCGCGGCCGGATAGTCACTGAATTCCACCACCGCCACCAGTTGCGAACCGGCGCCGGCGGCATAGGTCATCTCCGTGAGATGGGGGGCAAGGGACACAATTCGCTGGGCAGTAGCCACCGCCTCAGGGGCGGCTGCCGCAGGCTTCTCGCAAGCCCCACAAAGCAGGGCGAGTAGCAGCAATAACCCGCACCGGGCGACCCGGCCCAGGACGATCACGACACGATATTCAACAAAGTCAGGACAGCAATCACCGGACACCAGATGACCCACAGGGTTCTGAGCACCAGGTCCATGGCAGCCCGGGCACCGGCTGATGGGGTGACAGCCACTGAGGGCTCGGCGCGTCCGGCTGCCCCCATACCCGCGGATGACAGGATGTCGTTGTTCACATCGAACACCCGCGGGGCACAGTTCGCGTAATAGCCGCGCCAGTCGGCGACGGACTCTTCGAAACTGCCGGCCAGGGCATAACCCACAGCCAGCAGCCGCGCCGGAATCCAGGCAAATATGCCGTGCGCGGTGCGCACCGCACCAATCAAAATGGTCTCATCAGCGTAGTGGTAGGCGGCGCGCCGGCGCATCAGATCCAGCACCCGGAACAGCCAGGCTCCCGTGGGCCCAAAAATCAGAAACCAAAAGACCACGGCAAAGATACGATTATTGGCCTGCACGAAGATTGCGCGCTCGACGAGGCGGGCCTGGGTGCCGGCATCTTCAGGCGCTTCAGCCTCCAGCAACTCCTTCGCAACGTGACGGGCGGATTGCGCATTGCCGGCATCCACAGCGACAGCGTATTCGTCTACTTCTTCTTTAAGATCACGCGGCCCCAGGGAGAACAAAAGAACGACCACGGCCAGAATAAATGCCGGCAGGAAAAACAAGGCATCGTCCAGCAGCCAGGACAACAGGGCGACGGGAGCAGTCAGTAAGCAGGCCAGGCCGACCACGCTGGCCAGCGCCACTGCCCGGGGCTTTTCGTGCAAGCGAACAAGGGCCCAGTCAAAAGCCGGATCCAGCCAGCGAAACTCACGCAGGTGAAACAAGTGAGTCAGCAGACGCTCGATGCCAAGACCCAGCAAAAGGGCGAACAAATTCATGCGCGATACTTCACCTGGCAGGTTCTAACAGGGCCCGAAAACGGGGCCAGTCAAAAGCGGGGCCGGGGTCCGTCTTGCGTTCCGGCGCAATGTCCGAGTGACCAACGACAGGCGCATTCTTCAGGCTGGGTATGGCCCTGCGCAGCGCACCAACCAGCTCGGCCAAGCGCACATACTGACAGTCTTCGTAAGGCACGTCGTCCTGACCCTCCAGTTCGATGCCGATGGAAAAATCATTACATTTATCACGCCCTGCATGACAGGACTCCCCCGCATGCCAGGCCCGGAGATTCAGCGGCACATACTGCACAACTTCAGCATCGCGACGAATCAGCAGATGACTGGACACACGAGCTCCGGCAATCTCACAAAAGTAGGGATGGGCATCAGGATCCAGCTGGTTCATAAACAGGTCATCGATCCATGGCCCCCCAAACTCGCCTGGCGGCAAGGAAATCCCATGCACCACGATGAGCTCTGGCTGGCAGTTAGGGGGCCGGGCATCGTGGTTAGGTGAAGGCACCAGCCTGGCACAACTGACAAGACCGGATGTCGCGCTGATTCCAATCATTATTCTGCCGATCAGCCTACCACCCTGCTGAATTCATCGAAAGCAAACAAAGCCGCAAATCCATGGCTTCTCAGACATAATTGCCCAGTGCGCAGACACAGAATCTATCATCCGGAGCCGCTGCAAGAGGGCGCCAAAATCGTGCTTGGCAGCAATGCCGCCAGGCACATTAGCCGGGTCCTGCGGCTCACGCCGGGCGACGAAATCTTCCTGTTCAACGGTGATGGCAACGAGTATGCCGCCCGACTCGAAACGGCCTCTGGCGGCAAAACCGAAGCCATGGTTGGTGCTGCCCGCCGCATTGATTGTGAGTCACCGGTGCAACTACTGCTACTGCAGGGTATTTGCCGGGGACAAAAAATGGACCTGGTCATTCAGAAGGCCACGGAGCTGGGGGTCACGTCCATTCAGCCCCTGAGCTGCGAACGCAGTGTGGTGCGACTGGACCCGGAACGCGCGCAACGACGGCGGGAACACTGGCAAGGCGTTGCCGTTGGCGCGGCGGAGCAATGTGGCCGCGGCATCGTCCCTGTAGTCGGCACGCCCGCAGCCTTTGACCCGGCTGTGCAAGGCCTGCCAGACGAGGTTGTGGGCATCTTGCTGGACCCGGAGGGCGAACAAAGCTTCCGGGATCTGTCACCCGGCCCAGGCACACTGGCGCTGCTGGCAGGGCCTGAAGGCGGCCTAAGTCCGGCAGAGCGCGAGTCAGCCGTGCGGGCCGGTTTCAGGCGGGTTCGCCTGGGACCGAGAATCCTGCGTACCGAGACCGCAGCACTGGTCGCGCTGAGCATTCTTCAGTATCTGCACGGCGACCTGGCCCTGAGCTGAATCAGGCGGGCTCCACACCCGCAGCGCTGAGCTGCTCGACAATCAGAGACTCCAGGCGCTCCAGATCCGGAATCAACGGGTACTCGTTGATCATGCGAATCTGGCAGACGATGGGACCCTCTTCCGGCCAGGCATGCCGGGTATCCGGCTCCATGACCTGTCGATTCACCCGCACCAGCTGAGGAAAGCCTTCACTGAGCAACGCGAAGGCTCCGTCGGCCAGCAGGCCGGCAATACCGTGAAAGACGACAGCCCGGGTCCGGCTGCCGGGCTCGGTGGCAGGCAGGCCGGCCAGTTCTTCGAAGGAAATCAAGGGCAACTGCAGATCATTCCAGGACAGTCGGCCCCGCAACCAGGCAGGCTCGCCGGCAACGCGCTCACTGGGCACGTAACGAACCACTTCCGCCACACAGGCACGCGGCACAATCAGCCGATGCTGATGCAAAGGCACCAGCATGCTGTAAAGCTCCTCGTTCTGTTGCTCCATTGAATCCTACTCTGTCGGCAACTGCAGTAGCTGACCAACGGCGTCCATCAGGGTCTGCTCCTGGTAAGGCTTGCCCAGATAATCGTTCACGCCCAACTCAATAGCTCGGGCCCGATGTTTCTCACTCACACGCGAGGTGATCATGATGATAGGCACATCATGGGTGTCCGGGTTATTGCGCACATGGGTAGCAAATTCGTAGCCATCCATCCGCGGCATCTCCACATCGAGCAAAATAATGTCGGGCCGCTGCTCCTGCAGCACGCCGATAGCTTCCACGCCATCCTTGGCCGTGAACACATGAAAGTCGTTGCGCTCCAGAAGGCGCTGGGTCACCCGGCGCATGGTGATGGAATCATCTACGACCAGGGCAATTGGCTCCTGGGGCCGCTCTTCGACCTGGCGCTCAGCGGCCTCCAAGGGCGGCCGCGAAGATCTCACCAGCGCGCCTACGTCGAGAATTACGATCACCTGGCCGTCACCCAGAATGGTCGCGCCTGAAATACCCCGGATGGTCGCCAGCTGGGCACCTACCGGCTTCACCACAATCTCACGACTGTCCAGCATTTCATCAGTAATCAGTGCAGTTGAGTTGTCGCCTGCGCGCACCAGGATAATGGAAATCCGTTCTTCTTCCTCAGCCAGGCGCGAGGGACCGGTGCCCACAAACTGCCCCAGATGCCGGAAGCTATAACGCTGCCCCGCGTAGTCAATCGCCGGATCATCGGCCGCCATATAAGTTTCGAATTCTTCGCGACTGATGCGGATGATCCCCTCTACAGTCGGCAGAGGCAGAGCATAGAGTTCCGTGCCGGTGCGCACGATCAGCGCCTGAGTAACCGCCAGGGTAAAGGGCAGGCGAATAGTAAACAGCGTGCCCGCACCCGCTTCGGAACTCATACGCAAAGTCCCGCCTAGCTTGGCGATTTCACTGGCCACAACATCCATGCCGATGCCGCGTCCGGCAGACTGAGTCAACCGACCCGCTGTCGAGAAGCCAGAGCGCAGAATAAACTGCATGACCTCTTCATTAGTCAGCTGCTCTTCGGCGCTGATCAAGCCAAGATCTGTTGCCTTCCGGCGAATAGCATCGACATTCAAACCTCGGCCGTCATCCTGAACCTGGATGATTACCTCGGAGCCTTCGCGGCGTAACTGAATGGCCACCCGGCCTGCGGGATCCTTAGCCGCGGCCTGACGCTCCGCTGGAGACTCGATGCCGTGAATCACCGAGTTACGCAACATGTGCTCGAAGGGCGGCAGCATCTTCTCCAGTACCTGGCGATCCAGCTCACCACCACCTTCCAGCTGCAACTCGGCCTGCTTGCCGTGCTCAGCGGCAGTTTGCCGGACCAGCCGTGCCAGCCGGGCCCCGTGTTCCTGGAAAGGCACCATGCGCGTACGCATGAGACCGTCCTGCAACTCATTGGCCGTGCGTGACTGCTGCGCTAGCAGACCTTCCGTTTCAGCCGTGAGCTGCGCCAGGAGATCTTTCAGACTATTCACGTCGCTGGCCGTTTCAGCCAAACCCCTGGAGAGCTGCTGAATCTTGGAATAACGATCCAGCTCCAGCGGATCAAAACCCTCATCCTTGGCCATATCGGCCTGGTGCAGATACAGAATCTGGGCTTCCGTGGCCAGCTCCAGGTTCCGCAACTGGTCCCGCAGGCGCACATTAGTCTGGCCCAGCTCCTCGACGTTGAACTGGATCTGGCTCATCTGCTGCATCAGCCGCGCATGGAAGATGCTGATCTCACCTGCGTTATTAAGGAGCTCCTGAAGGACTGCGGGATCCACGCGTGCCAACTGACGGCGCTCCGGCACGGCGGGCTCACGGGCCGGCGGCAGCAAGTCCTGGAGTGTGTCCAACTCCGCCGGTTGTGCCGGTCCCTTGAGATCCTGGGCCAGCTTTCCGATCTGATCCAGGACGGGCATCACCGGCTCGACAGGTGCCGGCGGCTCCTGCTCTTCCTTTGCTTCGGCCTCTGCATCGGCCGCAGCTTCTGATTCGACTTCGACTTCGCTGATATCCGGGGTGATTGGCGCACTCGTATCCGGTGGCGTTATCTCAGCGGCTTCAGCAGGTGCTTCGGCCGTTTCGGTGTCACCCGACAGCAGAGCCGCGAGACCACTGACCAGGGCCGCCGGCGGCTGGGGTGCCATGCCCTGAATGACCTGGTCGAGCATACGATGCAGCTCATCCACCACAGCCTGCAGCATGGCGGGCAATTCACCATCAGCTGCCAGACGGCCGCTACTCGCCCCGATCACCAGGGCTTCCAGATCGTGACTGAGATCTCCCATGGCCACTAGGCCCGCCATGCGCGCCCCGCCTTTGAGCGTGTGCAGGTAACGCTGCATTTCTTCCAGGACGCTGTCGGGGGAATCTGCGGTGGGCAACCTCGCCAGGGCAGCATCTGCACTTTCCAGGATCTCTGCCGCTTCCTCCGCGAAGATGCCGGCAATATCTGCATCGAAGGCTGGCACATCGACCGTAGCCGCTGGCCCCTCTACTTCAAGCACCGGTGTCTGGGCCGTATCGACGGCAGCAGTTTCTGCAGCTGCGGCCGCGGCCTGCTCAATTTCTTCATCCAGCGCCAGCAGCTGCGCTTCCAACTGCGCCGTGTCGGGCATGGGCAGACTGGTGTCCGCCAGAGCCCCCATTACGGAAGACAGCATGACAGCTGAATCAGCGCAGGCCGAAAGCACGGGCTCGTCGATACCCAAGTCATGATCATAGGCGTGCCGGATCATCCGGTTCAGGGGACCACTCACGGTGGCAGCCTGATCTGCCTCGGCCATCGTCACGCTGCCATGCAAGGTATGACAGGCCCGGTACAGAGCCTCGGACACTTTGAACGGCGGCGAACCAGGCTGGCATTCGTCGATGAAGTCACGGATCACTTGCAGGTGGCCGCCAACTTCCTTGGCCAGAATGTCGAGCAACACGGGATCGATGCCGGGCGCAACGGACTCGGTGACAGCTGCCTCGACCTCGTCTGCCGCCGCAACAATATCTTCCGGAATTTCTTCAGCCGGCGGGGAAGCCGGAACCTCAGCGGTCGCATCCTCTATGCCCGTTACTGCCGGCGCCTCTGCCTCGTGGACACTGACGTCTTCTTCCCCGGTCGCATCAACCGACTCTTCAGCCACTGCCGACTGACCCTCGGCCAGGGCAGCAGCCCGGGACATTAAGCCGGCGATATCTGCTTTAACCGGCTCCCCGGATTCCAGTTGCTCCAGCAATTCCGGCAGAGCGTTGCGGGCGTCACCCAGGCAGTCAATGATCTCCGGCACCATTTCCAACGTCTTGTTGATCAGGCGATTGAGAAGATTTTCCATGCTCCAGGCGAATTCACCCATCAGGCCGGCGCCTACCATGCGCCCGCTGCCCTTCAGGGTATGGAAGGAACGTCGCATGGTATTGAGTGCGTCGGCATCGCCCGGATCTTCAGACCACCGGGCGAAGCAGGCCTGGATGGACTCGATCTCCTCGCCTGCCTCTTCGATAAAGAGTTCGATGATCTCTGGATCCGGACGCGCCTCGCGGGTGTCGATGCCCGGCAATGACGCCAGGGCCCGCGGGTCCAGGGCTTCCACGGTGGCCGATGGCTCGGAGAGCTGAAGGGTCGTTGCCATGCCCGAGGAAACTCCGTCCACCTGCGGCATCGCCGGTGCTTCATGCAGGGCCAGCAGGCAACGGCGAGCGTTATCCAGCATGTAGCCCGGCTCGCGTCGCCCGGCCTCAAGGGTTTCCATGTAGTAGTGGAGACTGACAATGGCATCAGCCAGCAAGTCCAGCGCCGACTTATCAGGAGCTTCTTCGCCCTGGTGAATCAAGCGCTGGATACCGGACTGAATATCCTCGATCAGCTCAACCGCTTCAGCCTTGTCCAGAATAAGCAGCCCGGCCGTGATTCCCTGCAGCAGGGGCGGCACGGTATCCAGCACGTTGCCGTCTGCCGGGCGCTCAAGCACCTGGGTGATGGCGTCCTGAACGCGTGACAGGTTCACCACGCATTCGCGCATGACTGCGCGCGCTACCTCCTCGTAGTCGGCATCGCCATCCCCGGTGGCCTGCTGACCCGCTTCGTCGGGCGGCGCAATCAGCCGCAGCAGTTGTTCATCCAGGCGATGTTCAACGCTGAGCAGAGCGGCGGCCATGCTGACCAGGCGTCCCTCCTCCGCCTCGACAGCGCCCGTCGCTACTTCGTCTAGCCCTGAGCGCTGGGTACCAATAATTTCCCGCAACTCGCCCAGACCAAGAACCCCGAGGGTATCGCCGATCTTTTTCAGCATCTCGACCTGGGGCACGAGCTCTTCCGGATGGGCCATGCCGGTGCGCAGATAAATATCGAGCACGTCTTTCACCCGCGCCAGATCTTCGCGAATGGCCTCGGCCACCGTCTGCATCAACTTCGCGCTGGGCGCAGCGAGACTCTCGCGAACCGCTTCTACCTGATCGTTGCCCGGCACCAGTTCACCGAGGTTAAAGACAGTGCGAATTTCTTTAACCCGCGGACTCGCGTTGCTTACCCGGGCTATGTAGTAAAGAAAATTATTAACCAGATCGCGCGGTGGCTGGGCACCGAAACGCTCTTCACCGATATTGAGCAGGCGTTTGATTTCACGATCCGTCTGACCCATAAGACGCTTAAGAGAAACACTCGTCTCCAGAGTGCCGTCGCGCAGGGACTCCAGCACGGCAGCCACCACCCACCACAGGCGATGAACCTCCGGCAGCACCGCTGCCTGCTCCAGCCGAGCGGCGATATCACCCATCTGAGCCAGATTCCGGTCAGCATCCGAGCCCTTGATCCAGCCCAGCAAAGCCAGCTGGAACCTGGGCCGCAGGCTACGACACTGCTCGACGATGTCTTCGCCGTTGGGCTCACGCTCCGGCATAGCGGGGCCCGGGCCGTCCCCGCCGAAGACGTTAAGCAGCAGCAAGGTGCTCTCCGACAACAGGGGTTTGCCGCGCGCGGCGCGCAGATCGTTAAGCAGGGGCAACAACACCAGGGGGATGTCCTGGCCGCCATTGAGAATGCGTTCAACATAGGCCGGCAGTTGCACAGCGGCGCGACTGAGGGCATCGAGAGCCTCTTCGGCATTTTCCCGGCGGACCCGACCCAGGTGCTGGCAGGTCGCCTCCATCTCTTCGGCCAGCAGGCTGGCCCCATAAGTCTCAGTCATGCGCAGGACGCCGCGAATGGTGTGCAGCATCCGGATGCATTGATCCAGGACGTTAGGCCCACCCTCGCCCTCGGCAAACTGCTCCAGGGCAAGACGAGTGTCCTGCAGCGTTACCGCCAGCTCATCGCCGACGATTTGCAGGGATTCAGAAACGACAGCGTTCATGCGTCGAGGGTGCCTGCCAAGGGATCAGGCCGTCTTCTGGTCAACGAAGGCCACGGGCTCGGATTCATCAACAACTTCTGCAGGCGGGTAGTCCACCTCGGGTTCGTCGTCTGCGTCCGTAACGTAGACGCTATCAGCCTCGGGCTCGCCCGGCACCGGCAAACGAAAATCAGAGACCGACTCGCGTAATTGCGCGGCCAGCTCGGCGAGCTTGCGAATGGCATCCGTGGTCTCGGCCGTGCTGGTCGCTGTCTCGGAATTAATTTTCTGCAGGCTTTCGGTATTCCGGGTCACAGCATCCGCCGCCTTGGCCTGCTCCCGGGAAGAGTCCAAAATGTTGTGCACCAGCGACGCGATCTGGTTGGAAACCTGCTCGATCTCCTCCAGGGCGGCGCCGGCATTCTCGGCCAGCAGCGCCCCGCCCACCACATCCGTGGTGCTGCGCTCCATGGAAACGACGGCTTCATTGGTATCCGCCTGAATCGTTGTCACCAGCACTTCAATTTGCTTGGTTGCATTGGTGGAACGCTCGGCAAGCCTTTGCACCTCATCGGCTACAACGGCGAAGCCGCGGCCGGCTTCCCCGGCCATGCTGGCCTGAATGGAGGCGTTCAACGCCAGAATATTGGTCTGGTCAGCAATATCGTTAATGAGCTCAACGATATTGCCGATCTCCTGGGAACTCTCCCCCAGCCGCTTGATGCGCTTGGACGTCTCCTGAATGGTTTCGCGAATGGTATTCATGCCGGCTATAGTCCGTCTCACGGCGTCACCGCCTTTGTGCGCGACGTCCACGGAATGCCTGGCCACATCCGAAGATCGCTCGGCGTTGCCGGCGACTTCTTCAATAGAAGCAGCCATTTGCTGGATAGCATCCGAGGCGGCTTCGATCTGCTTGGACTGCGTCGCATAGGCCTCGGCCAGCTGCTGAGCCGTGGTATCCGTCTGCTTTGCCGCACCATCCACCTGAATGGCACTGTCGTTTACCGTCGTGACCAGCTCACGCAAAGCCTCGATGGCAAAGTTGATGGAGTCAGCAATGGCGCCGGTAATGTCTTCCGTCACCGTAGCCTTCACGGTCAGATCGCCATCAGCAAGATTGCCCAGCTCATCAAGCAGACGCATGATGGCGCTCTGATTGCGTTCGGTTTGCTCGGCCTGCAATTGCGCGTTCCGGCGCATCCCGGCTGAACGCCAGTACAAAAAAGCCATCACCAAAAACAGGGCCAGGGCTGCCACCAGCAAGACGAGCAATAACTGTGCAGCCAAACTATCCCCGGTACTGCCGGCTGAAGTTACACTCTGGCCGGCGGCGGGGATCAGCTCGGCGCCCAGCAGACTGATTTGAGTTCGTGCCCGCGCCCCGGCGGCCAGCGATTCGGACTGTGCCAGCACATCGCGAATTCTCTCCGCAATGGCATTGGAGGTTGCGGTCAGTGCCTGCAAGGCGTCACGCGCGCCTGGATCGGCCACAGCGCGCAAACCCAGCTCGCTGTCGCCTTCGCCCAGGCCGCGAATAATCTGTTCCAGACCCAGTTCGGCATCCAGCAATGGCTGGCTAAGAGTGCCGGGATCAGCGCCGCTTGCCAGGCTACGCACGTCACGACGCGCCCCATCGCCCAGCAAACGGACCCGCTCCAGCTGGGCCGTCACAACCGGCTCACGTTGCAATACCATGGCGCTTTCGAGGCTGTAGACGCCCTCGGTCAACTCGGACGCCAGCAGATCCAGATCATCAGCCGCGCGCTGCACCCCAAGCAAAGCGGATTGCGCACCTGACACGCTCTCAAGACTTTTTACCAGTTGCCCGGCAGCGCGAGCCTGCTCATCGGGCAGCCCGCGACGTTGCCGGTCCAGCTGCGCCGCGGTATCGCCCAGACCGGACAAGGCTTCGGTATCGCCATCCAAGGCCAGTCGGGCCCGGGCCAGGGTCGCCTGGATTGCAGCAACCGCATTAGCATTGCTGGCGTTCGGCGGTGCCTTAGTGCCACCGGAATCTGTCAGCAGTAAAGCCAGTGCCCCGCCCAGGGACAGAATCAACAGCCCCGCCAGCGAGGGCATCAGTTTTCCGCCACTTGTCGTTGTCGTCATACCCCGAACCCCATTTTCTTACGCCCGCCTGAAGCAGCCGGCACTACCAGATACCGGCCCTGCACAACGGCGACCTGCATCAATTCTCTGCCGCCCGGGCAAATTCTTCCGTCGCCAGCAGCCGTGTGGCGCTGAACAACGGCCATACTTCGTCGCCCCGCTGGAATGAACCGGCCAGAAAACGATCACACCGGATTAGTGTCTCCGGTACATCGCTCTGGTGCTCACGGTCCAGGAAGCGTCGGAACCCATAAACCTCATCAACAACCAGTCCGGCCGCGAACTCGTTGTCGTTCAATACCAGCACCCGTGCACTGCGCCCCATGCCGCCTGACCCTGAGCCAAGAAAAGCTCGCAGATCAACAACCGGCAGCAGGTGTCCACGCACATTCGCCAGGCCACGCATCCAGGCGCGGGCGCCGGGTACGCGCGTCACCGATGACGGCACCATCAAAACTTCCCGGACTTCCTCCCGCGCCATGACAAATTGTTCCGCGCCCAGTCGGAAGCCGATACCCACCCACTCGGTAACATCGATATCTGCACCGGCGCCGCCTGCCAGGGCTACCTTGCTGCGGCGTTCAAGTTCCTGGAGCAGGTCAAACGGGTGTTCGCACAAGGATCGAAGCGAGGTGCCGGCTGCTGCGGGCATCAGCCAATTCGCGCCCTGACCGCAGCCAGCAAATCATTTTGCGCCACCGGTTTCATCAAATAGTCGACGGCTCCCTGTCGCAGCCCCCAGACCCGGTCACTCTCCTGGTCCTTGGAAGTCACCATGACTATCGGGATTGCCGAGGTATCAGGATTGCGCGACAACTGCCGGGTCGCCTGAAAACCGTTCATGCCAGGCATTACCACGTCCATCAGGATCAGGTCGGGATGGTTGGATGCGGCAATATTGATGGCCTCCTCGCCATCGCTGGCCAGCAGGGTCTCGAAACCATTCTTCTCCAGCACCCGGGACAGCACATGCTGCTCCGTCGGGGAGTCGTCAACAATCAGGACTAGCGCCACGGTACAACCCTCCGGATCAGGCGGACGAAACCTGGGCCGCAATCGCGCCCAGCAGCTCGTCCTTGGTAAAAGGTTTGGTCAAATACTCTTCAGAACCGACGATGCGACCGCGGGCACGATCAAAAAGCCCGTCCTTACTGGACAGCATGATCACCGGCGTATCGCGAAAAGTCTTGTTGTGCTTGATCAGGGAACAGGTCTGGTACCCGTCCAGCCGCGGCATCATGATGTCAACGAAAATGACATCGGGATGGTGATCAGCGATCTTGGCCAGAGCATCGAAGCCATCCACGGCCGTATAAACAGTGCAGCCTTCTTTACTCAGCAGGGTTTCTGCGGTCCGCCGGATCGTCTTGCTGTCATCGATCACGAGGACTTTCAGGCCCTCCAGCTTTCGGGCAGCCGCCGCTTCCACGGGCATCTCCATCATCGGCCCCATCCTGTCATTTTTAACATAAGGGTGTGCGCACATCCATGATATGACCAGAAGGCCCTGAGGCCCGAATTAAGGGGTGAAAGCCGCCCCTTGCACTTGTCGTCACTCAACAACCCACCGCCTGAAGCGGCCAAAAAGCCCGATTCCGAACGCCATCGTCAACCCGCTCGCAACGCGGCGATGATACTGCGCGGCAGGTGATATTTCAGCAGGGCTACGACAGAATTGGGACACAGTTCATCCCGTGCAGGGCAATCCTGCCGTCCCGCGGGGTCATGGAGAAGACTTAATGTCACGCACGCGCCTCGGGGTTGTGATGGATCCCATTGCCGGTATCACGCCTGCCAAGGACAGCACCCTGGCCATGCTGCTGGCCGCCCAGGCCCGCGGCTGGGAGCTGCACTACTTTGAACAGTCCAACCTGCGCATGAGCAATGGTCAGGCCATTGGCGACAGCCGGCAACTGGTCGTGCGTGACCATCCGAGTGACTGGTCCGAGCTGGCGGCTCCCGAAACCCTGCCCCTGGGCAGCCTGGATGTGATCCTGATGCGCAAGGATCCGCCCTTTGATATGGAGTTCATCTACACCACTTATATCCTTGAACGGGCCAAGGAGCAGGGAGCCCTGGTGATCAATGAGCCCGCCGCCCTGCGCGATATCAACGAAAAAGCCTTCACTGCGTGGTTCCCCCAGTGCTGCCCGGACACCTTAATAACTCGTTCCATCAGCCAGATGCGCAGTTTTCTCAAAGACCACGGGGAAATGGTGGTCAAACCCCTGGATGGCATGGGGGGCCGCTCGATCTTCGTGGTCCGCCGCGGCGACAACAATGCCAACGTCATCTTCGAAACACTGACTCAGGACGGCCAGGTTTTCGCCATCGCCCAGCGGTATATCCCGGAGATCACCGAGGGTGACAAGCGGATTCTGCTGGTCAACGGTGAGCCGGCCGGCGTCTGCCTGGCCCGGATTCCCCCGCCTGACGATAATCGCGGCAATCTGGTGATGGGCGCCCAGCCCGAGGTCAGACCCCTGTCGGACCGCGACCGCTGGATATGCGCCGAAGTGGGGCCCATCTTGCGCGAACGTGGGGTTATTTTCGCCGGACTGGACGTCATCGGGGATTATCTGACCGAGGTCAACGTCACCAGCCCGACGGGCATCCGCGAGATCGCCAGGCTGGGCGATGAAGATCTGGCGGCCAAATTGATGGATGCCCTGGATGCCCGGATGGCGGCGCGCTAAGGCGCCTGGAACTGTGAACCAGTGCCGCTGGTCGGCAGGCAAGGGCGTATAATGAACACAGCCTTGTCCCGGCCTCCAAGGCAGACAGGATCCGACCCATGGGAACAGCAACGCAGACCGATGGCGCCCGGAGTGAGACCCCCCGGGCCTGGTCGATGACGGCTGCCCGGGACCGTATTTCCTCCACTTTGTTTCTGGCTGCCCTGCTGCACGGGATCGTCATCCTCGGCGTGACCTTCGGCACAGGCGGCATCGACTTCGAACCGGCTACCTCCCTGGACGTCGTCCTGGTTCTGGACACCCAGACGGCTGAGCAGGCCCCGGAGAACGCGCGGGTCCTTGCCCAGAGCAATCTCGATGGGTCCGGCAATACGACCGAGGCAGTGCCCCTGCAGACCGCTTCTGCCCGTAGCGCCGATGCCCCCGGTCCGCAGCGCCCGGGTGAACGGGAGACCCAGCGGGTTGGCGCAATGCAGCAAGCCCCCCTGGTGATGACGACGGCCTCCGGCAGCGCCAATAGCCGCACGGAGGAACTGGGTGAACCCGTGCCCCGGGCCATGGCCCAGAGGACGGCTTTGCCGGGCGACGCAAGCCAGGTCGAACTGATCGACGAAGCCGCGACCCAGACCTTCATCACCGATGAGAACCCCCGGGAGCTGGTTATCAGTGCCAGCACCCGCGAGTCGCGCATCGCCGCCTACCTGAGCAACTGGAAACGCAAGGTAGAACGCGTCGGCACCCTGAACTTTCCTCGCCAGGCCGATGCCCAGGCCGGCAGCCGTTATCCCACCCTGGAGGTGGCCATCGGTGCCGACGGCCGCTTGCAGGAAGTCGTGGTGCGCAACTCCTCGGGGGAACAGGTACTGGATCAGGCGGCCATGGACATTCTGCGCATCGCCGCCCCTTTTGATGCCTTTCCCGAATTCCTGCGCGCCGACTACGACGTGCTGCGCTTCGCCTATGAATGGCGCTTTGGGCCCGATGCCGGTGTTCAGCGACTATCGGCTCGCTCGGCCCAGTAGTCGGGGCAGTGATCCTTGTGCGCATGACTACAGCGACAGATACTGAGGCGGATGGACGACACTGCTAATCTGACCGGTCAGCTGCTGATTGCGATGCCCGCCATGCTGGATCCGAATTTCCATCGCACCGTCACTTATATTTGCGAACACAGCGACCAGGGGGCCCTGGGGATTGTGATCAATCGACCCATGGACATGGAAATGGGCGAAGTCTTTGCGCAACTGTCCCTGACCAACCCCGATCCGTCTGTCGCCAGCACCCCCATCCTGCAAGGTGGCCCCGTGGAACTGCAGCGCGGTTTTGTGATCCACCAGTCACCCGAGGACTGGGACTCAACGGTGGCAGTGGCTGACAACATTTTCGTCACCACCTCGCAGGACATTCTGGGTGCCATAGCCGACGGTAACGGGCCCGAGCATGCTTTACTGGCCTTGGGCTATGCCGGCTGGGGCGCCGGCCAACTGGAAGATGAACTGGTGGCGAATAGCTGGTTGAGCGTGCCGGCGACCCCCGAAATCATCTTTGAGGCGCCCTTCGAAGAGCGCTGGCAAAAAGCGGCCACCTTGCTGGGTGTGGACATCGTCACCCTCAGCAGCGAAGCCGGGCACGCCTGAATCCGGATGGCGGCTGTGCTGTCTCTGGTGCACTGATGACCGTGCAAACCGCCCTGGTCTTCGACTATGGGCGGCGCCGTATCGGGGTCGCCATCGCCAATCGCCTGAGCAATACCGCCACCGGCCTCACCGTAGTGGCCGCACGCGACGGACAACCCGACTGGCGCGCCCTGGATCAACTCATGCAGGAATGGGGGCCAGACGTGCTGGTCAGTGGCTTGCCCTATAATGCCGACGGCAGTGAATCGGACATGACGGCTGAAGTAACCGCCTTCACCGAGGAACTGGCCGGCCGCTACGCTCTCGACGTTCAAACCATTGACGAACGGCTAACTTCGGCAGAAGCCGAAACCATGCTGCGGGAGCAGCGTCAGACCGGCGCACGCCGACGGCGCATCCGTAAAGAAGATGTGGACCGGACCGCGGCGCTGCTGATTGCACAAAGTTGGCTAAGAAACGCAGACAGTCACGACAAGAGCAACGATGGATAGCCAGCCCCCGCACTGCGAGCAACTGACCCCCTCCGGACAGCTGCGTCACTTGTTGACGCTGCAAAATCTGGACCGGGAACTGCTGGAAGAATTACTGACACGGGCCGAATCGAATCTGCGCGGCCCGGGTGAACTGCCGGCCCGGGATCAGTCCCTGGCCGGGCGCACGGTGGCCAATCTCTTCTTTGAACCCAGCACGCGCACCCGCGCCTCTTTCGAGCTTGCGGCCAAACGCCTGGGTGCCGACGTCCTTAACCTCGACGTGAATATGTCGTCGCGTAAAAAAGGCGAGAGCGTTCTGGACACGATTTATACGCTGCAAGCTATGCAGGTTGATGTCTTCGTGGTACGCGACGCCTCGGCCGGAGTACCCGCCGCGATTGTCGCCGCCGTGCAACCTCATGTCAGCATCCTGAATGCCGGTGAGGCCGACGTCTCCCATCCCACCCAGGGCCTGCTGGACCTGATGACCATTCGCCAGCACAAAGGCAGCTTCGACAACCTGAGCGTGTGCATCGTGGGTGACATTGCCCATAGTCGGGTAGCGCGCTCCGCGGCGCTGGGCCTGCGCACCATGGGTACGCGGGACGTTCGGCTGGTAGCGCCCACCGGGATGGCCCCGGATCCGGCCCACTACCCCGGCGCCACCCTTACGGACGATCTGGCCCGCGGCCTGGATGGCGCCGATGTCGTCATGGCACTGCGTATTCAGCGCGAACGACTGCCCAATGAGGGACGCCAGGTCAGTGAGGCGGACTACCATGCGAAATACGGCATCAATGCCAGGCGCCTGGAGCGCGCGGACCCCGATGCCATTGTCATGCACCCGGGCCCGATGAACCGGGACGTGGAGATTGCCGGGGATGTAGCCGACGGGCCCCGCTCAGTCATAGTTAACCAGGTTACCAATGGGGTAGCCGTTCGCATGGCCGTACTGACGATGGTTATGGAATCGAGGCGCGACCGTTGAGCCGCAAGCATCGCGGCACCATCTTCGTTGAGGAGGCGCAGGTCCTGAGCCACGACCTGCAGGCAGGCGAGCAATACACGCTGCGCGTGTCTGCACCCGAGTGCGCGATGCGAGCCATGCCCGGACAATTTGTACACCTGCGCTGCGATCGCGATATTCCCATGCGGCGACCCTTGTCGATCATGCGCGTGGAGGCGGTGGCCGGCTGGCTGGAAGTGCTCTACAAGCCGATCGGCCACGGCCTGGATGCACTGACCAAACTGAGTGTGGGGGACCAGGTCAATCTGCTCGGGCCTATCGGCCAGGGCTTCAGGCTCGACTCAGACCGGCCTGTTTGCGTCCTGATCGGCGGTGGCGTGGGCATCCCACCCCTGCTGTTCCTGGCCGAGCAGCTGGCAAAGGCCTCAGCCGAATATTCAGGCATCGCCTTTTTCGGCTCTGAACTGCCCTTTCCTTTCGTCACGCAAACCAGCCAGCTGGCCCTGGAAACCCCGGCAGCAGCCACCCATAGCCTGCAGTTGCTGGAGGACTGGGGCTTGCCCGGCAGACTGGCCAGCGGCGCCGGGCTGGCCGGCTGCTACAACGGCTATGTCACAGAGCTGGCCCGACACTGGCTGGCCAGCCTCAACGAAGCCGACCGGCAAGACTGCACCCTGTTCAGCTGCGGACCAAATCCCATGTTGCGCGCAGCCCAGGCGCTGGCCGATGAGTTCGGGCTGCCGTCACAGCTGTGCCTGGAGGAATACATGGCGTGCGCTGTGGGTGGTTGCGCGGGCTGTGCCGTGGAAGTGCAGACAGACCAAGGACCGGCCATGCGTCGGGTCTGCGTCGATGGGCCGGTATTTGATGGCGCGGCAGTTTATCCCGCGAGGACAACGAGCTGAATCAGGCGAAGTGGATCTGAGCTTCCAGGTTGGCGCGGGAATCCGCGTTGGCCAGGGCCTCTTCCATGGATACCTTGCCGTCGCGGTACAGACCCAGCAACGCTTCGTCGAAAGTCTGCATGCCCTGCTCAGTCGTCTGGTAGAAGGCCTCTTTCACAGCACCGATATCACCAGACTGGATCAGCTCGGCGATACGCGGCGTGTTAAGCATGATTTCAGCAGCCGCTATCCGATTGCCTTCAATAGTCCGCACCAGGCGCTGGGAAATAATGGCCCGCAAGTAATGGGACAAATCCATGTAAACCTGCTTGTGCTGATCCTCAGGGAACATGTTGATGATGCGATCGAGCGTCTCCGGTGCATTGTTCGAATGCAAGGTAGCGATGGCCAAATGTCCGGTACCAGCCAGGTCGATGCCCGCCTGCATGGTTTCCCGGTCGCGAATCTCGCCAATCAGGATGACGTCCGGCGCTTCACGTACGGCGCTGCGCAAAGCCCGGCCATAGGACCGGGTATCCGAGCCGATTTCTCGCTGATTGATGATGGAACGCTTGTTGGTATGCAGAAATTCGATCGGGTCCTCGATGGTCAGGATGTGTGAGGAAGTCTTCTCGTTCCGGTGATTAATCATTGCGGCCAGGGTCGTGGACTTGCCGTTACCGCTAGCGCCCACCATCAGCACAAGACCACGGCGGAACATGACGAGTTCCTTGAGGATTGGCGGCATGGCCAGTTCATCAAGGCTAGGGATTTCGTGGCTGATGTAACGCATCACCATGGCGACATTGCCGCGCTGATGAAACACATTGACGCGGAAACGGCCCAGGCCCGGCTTGGACACTGCAAAATCTACTTCCAGTTCCCGGCTGAACTCTTCCAGCTGTTCCTCGGACATTAACTCGATGGCTGCCTGACGAACCATTTTCGGCGTCAGGTCAAGCTTGTTAACGGGCATAATCTTGCCGTCGATCTTGATCTTGACGGGGGCGAAACAGGTAAGAAAAAGGTCAGAGGCCTTCTTCTCTACCATCAAACTGAATAACGGCTGAACGTTCATACGCTTCCTATCGATCTATCCAAGCGGCGCTATCACACCAGCGTGCCATCATCTTCCTCAATCAATTCAAGCCCGCCTGCTTCAGCTTCCTTGGCGCCTCGCTTACTCTCCAGCTTAACCCGCAGACGTAACTCATTCTTGGAATCCGCATTGCGCATGGCTTCTTCGTAATCAATTTTGCCGGCTTCATACAAATCGAACAGGTCCTGATCGAAAGTTTTCATCCCGAGTCGGTTTGACTTGGCCATGACTTCCTTAATCTGGGGCACCTCGCCCTTGAGGATCAGGTCGGCAATCAACGGCGAGCGCAACATGATCTCCATGGCCGCGATCCGGCCCTTGCCCCCGCTGCGCGGCAACAGTCGCTGGGATATGAGCGCCTGAATATTCAGGGACATATCCATCAGCAGCTGATCGCGCTTTTCCTCAGGGAAGAAGTTGATGATACGGTCAAGAGCCTGGTTGGCGCTGTTCGCGTGCAAGGTTGCCAGACAAAGATGGCCTGTCTCGGCAAACTGAATGCCGTATTCCATGGTTTCCCGGTCGCGAATCTCGCCAATCAGGATCACATCGGGTGCCTGTCGCAAAGTGTTTTTCAGGGCATTGTGCCAGGAGTCAGTATCCACACCGACCTCACGTTGCGTCACGACACAACTCCGGTGCGGATGCACATACTCCACCGGATCCTCGATGGTCACAATATGGCCGCGCGAAACTTCGTTACGATGCCCGATCATGGCCGCCAGGGTCGTCGATTTACCTGAACCCGTGGCGCCCACCAAAATAGCAAGCCCACGCTTACTCATGACCACATCATTCAGGATGCCGGGCAGTTCAAGCTCCTCCAGGGTTGGGATCTGGGTAATAATCGTCCGCAGCACAGCGCCAACCGCGCCCTGCTGGATAAAAGCGCTGACGCGGAAGCGGCCAATGCCCTGGGGACTGATAGCGAAGTTACATTCCTTCGTCGCATCAAACTCACGTGCCTGCTTGTCGTTCATAATGGAACGGACAATCACCGCGCTTTGTTCGGGTGTCAGCGGTTGTTCCCCGGCGCGATGGACGTCCCCATCAACCTTTATAGCCGGCGGAAAACCTGCAGTAATGAAGAGATCGGAGCCGTTCTGGGCTACCAATTTCTTCAGCAGACCCTGCATTAATCGGGTTGCCTGATCACGCTCCATCGTTCAACTCCTCAACCGGCCTTAGGCCATGGGCGCCTAGAAAGTGTCCTTGTTGGTAGCCTTGAAGCGCGCTTCTTCCTTGGTAATCACGCCCTTGGCCATCAAATCCTGGAGATTCTGGTCCAGGGTCTGCATACCTGAATCGGCGCCCGTCTGAATCGCGGAATACATCTGGGCAATCTTGCCCTCGCGAATCAGGTTTCGGATGGCGGGCGTGCCGATCATGATCTCGTGGGCCGCAATACGGCCACCGCCGATACGTTTCATCAAAGTCTGGGAGATAACCGCGCGCAAGGACTCGGAAAGCATGGACCGAACCATTTCTTTCTCTGCGGCGGGAAATACGTCAACCACACGGTCGATGGTCTTGGCCGCCGAACTCGTATGCAAGGTGCCGAAAACCAGGTGGCCCGTTTCAGCAGCCGTGAGGGCCAGGCGGATGGTTTCCAGATCGCGCATCTCGCCGACCAGGATGACATCGGGATCCTCGCGCAAGGCTGATCGCAGAGCCTCGGCAAAACCCATGGTGTCCCGATGTACTTCACGCTGGTTAATCAGCGAGCGCTTACTCTCGTGCACGAACTCAATAGGGTCTTCAATGGTCAGAATGTGATCCGGCTTATTGTCGTTCACATAGTCAATCATGGCGGCCAGGGTGGTGGACTTGCCGGACCCGGTCGGGCCGGTGACCAGACAAATGCCCCGCGGATACATCGAGATATCCTTGAAGATTGGCGGCGCACCAAGATCTTCCAGACTCAGGATCTCAGACGGAATGGTTCTGAAAACCGCACCGGCGCCACGCGCCTGATTGAAAGCATTGACGCGGAAACGCGCAAGCTTGGGAATCTCGAATGAAAAGTCAGTCTCGAAGAACTCTTCAAAGTCCTTCCGCTGCTTGTCGTTCATGATGTCGTATATCATGCTGTGCACGTCTTTATGCGACAGTGCAGGCATGTTGATCCGCTTGACGTCGCCGTCGACACGAATCATCGGCGGCACACCAGCAGAGAGATGTAAGTCAGAGGCGTTGTTCTTCACCGAGAAGGCCAACAACTGAGCGATATCAACAGACATTTTCGATCCCCGGATCAAGAAGTTATCCGCACCGGCTCCCTTTGGCCTTACCATAACCGGGCGGAGCACAAAACATAGTATAGCCACCGGTCTGAAGGCGGTCGTGACGCGAATCACGGAACAATTAGCCCGCCTGCGGGCCCGAATCGAGGCTGCAGCCCTTGCTGCAGGCCGCAATCCGGCTGATATCCGCCTTTTGGGGGTCAGTAAACGCCAGCCTGTGGACCGCGTAAAGGCTGCCATTGCCGCCGGAATCACGGAATTGGGGGAAAACTACCTCCAGGATGCCCTGCCCCGGATGGCCGCCTGCGGGCCGGGGCCCAGCTGGCACTTCATCGGCCGTATCCAGTCCAATAAAAGCCGCAGCGTGGCGGAGAACTTCAGCTGGGTGCAGACCCTGGACAGCCGCCGTCTGGCCAATCGCCTGGCCACCCAGCGCCCGCCCCAGGCCGAGCCCCTGCAATGCCTGATCCAGGTCGCCCCCCGGGGGGGCGAAGATCGAGGAGGCGTACCACCGGCGGAGTTGGCCGGCCTGGCTGCCCACCTGGCCGAACTGCCGCGCCTGACGCTGCGCGGACTGATGGTGATGCCGCTGCCCGGGCAAGATGCCGCTTCGCTGGGCGCAGAATTTTCCGCCGGCCGGCACTTGTTCAAGGAACTATGCTCTGCGGGCTATGAACTGGATACTCTGTCCATGGGCATGTCCCACGACCTGGAAACGGCTGTGGCCGAAGGCTCGACCCTGTTAAGAATCGGCACGGACCTGTTTGGTCCGCGGGAGAACTGATGCACAACAGTGCACTGCAAATAGGCTTTGTCGGCGGCGGGAATATGGCCGGCGCCATGCTGGCAGGTCTGCTGCGGGCCGGGCACCCGGCGGACAAGCTACAGGTTGCCGACCCGAATGCCGAGCGCCGGGCGCAACTTGAAAAGCTTGGCCAGAGACTGGTCATCGTCGCTGACAATGCCGAGGCAATAAGCGGTGCCGACATCATCGTGCTGGCCGTCAAACCGCAGCTCATGTCTGCTGTGGCCCAGGCCCTGCAACCGGGGCCGCAGCAGCTTATTGTCTCCGTGGCCGCAGGCATAAGCCTTGCAGCCATGCGTGACTGGTTCGGGCCGGCGCAACCTTGCGTGCGCAGTATGCCCAATCAGCCGGCCCTGGTCGGGGCCGGTATGTCTGTCCTGTGTGCCGCACCGGGGGTCAGCAACATACAGCGCACGCAGGCCGAGTATCTTGCCGGTGCGGCCGGCGCGACAGCCTGGGTCGATGACGAAGACCTGATGGATGCCGTGACCGCAGTATCCGGCAGCGGGCCGGCCTATTTTTACCTGGTGATGGAAATCCTGGAAGACTGCGCCCGTGACATGGGCATTCCCGCCGACGTGGCCCGCCAGCTTGCTGTGCAGACCGCGCATGGTGCGGGTCTCGCTGCGCGCGAAGCCGATACCGCGCCTGGAGAGCTACGCCGAATGGTGACTTCCCCGGGCGGGACGACCCAGGCGGCCATCGAAGTGTTGCAGCAGGGCGGGCTGGATAAATTACTCCGCCAGGCACTCACGGCCGCCCGCCGTCGCTCGCTTGAACTGGGCGGACGCAAGTCCGACTAAGCAGACCTGACCGAACTCTGACCACAAGGATCATCCATGCAGGAAGCGCTCATATTTTTGTTCCGGAGTTTGCTGGAACTCTACATTCTGACTTTTGTTCTGCGGCTCATCCTGCAAGCGGTGCGCGCTGATTTCCGTAATCCGATCAGCCAATTCGTGCTCAAGGTCACTGACCCGCTGGTGGTGCCTCTGCGACGCGTCCTGCCGTCCGTGGGCATGCTCGACACCGCCACATTACTGGTCGCCCTGGTTTTGCAGGGCTTGCTGATGGCTGCCCTGCTGAACCTGGCGTGCATCGCCGGGCCGGGGCTGTTGCAATTGGTGGGACTTAGCATTGCCAGGCTGGTGGAACTGCTACTTAATATTTATTTCTGGATGATTCTTGCCTATGTCGTGGCCAGCTGGCTCTCACCAGGTCAATACCACCCCATGCTGCATCTGCTGGGCCAGATCGTTGAACCAGTCTTACGACCATTTAGAAAACTGATACCCCCTATTGCGGGTCTCGACCTCTCACCTATTGTGCTGATCCTGGTGACACAGTTTCTAATCAGACTCATACCTACCCGCCAACTCCTTGGCGACCTGGTCTGCGGCGCGGTGATCTAGGACCGGCAGGCAGTTACCATGATCGGCGCGGCCCTGCCGTGGGGCAACCGGGAGGCCACCGGTCAAACGTCCCGGGACAGGCCATGAACCGGTGGTTTATAGTTTCCCTATGCAAAGATTCACTGGAGAGCCGAAGATGACTGGAACTCTAAAATCGCTTGGTCTGGCATTGGTATGGCTTGGTCTGGCTGCCTGTGGCGGCGGCGGTGGAGACATCGAAACCTTCGAAAGCGGGCCGGCACAGGTACCCGCCGACGCCTCCTCCAAGGACTTTGGCGACTACGTGTTGCACTTCAATGCCCTGACCACAGACCAACTCACGCCCGAGGTCGCCAAGCAATACGGCATCGTGCGCAGCAAGAATCGGGCGATGCTGAACGTATCCATTATTCGCAAAGAAGAAGGTACGATCGGGGAGTCAGTTCCAGGCAGCGTCAGTGCTTCCGCAAGCAACCTGACAGGCCAGCAAAAGAACCTTAAGTTGCGCGAAGTGAAATCCGGGGGCGCTGTCTACTACATCGGCGATGTGGATATAGCCGATCGGGAGACCCTGGTATTCAATGTGGACGCCACTCCCATGAATGAGAGCAGCCGGTTTTCTGTACGCTTCACCCGCCAGTTCTTCAGCGACTAGGCTTACTGGTCCTTGGCAGCAAGTCTCTGGGTGACGCGGTGCTTAATGCGAATCACGTCACCACGAGAGACATATAAAAGTTCACCCAGCTTGGCGATCAGGTAATCCTCGTACTTGTCCAGACTGCGATCTACCAGCGCCACCTGCCAGAGCATCTCCACCACCCGCTGCTTTTCGTCGTAGTCCATACCCTCATGGATTGCGCGCGTGAACTCGTGCAGGGAAACAGAATCCTCAACCATTTTGCCGGCGCGCTCCAGGAGCTGGGACGACTGATCAGCAGGTAGCGAGAAGGCTTGTTCCAGTTGTAACTGGATTTCTCGCTGCTCTGCATCGGCCAGATGGTGATCGGCCCGCGCCATCTCGACCAGCAACACGGCCACGGCAAGATCCAGAGACTCCTCCGCGGCCTGTTCCGCCGGTCCCTCGACGAGGCCGCCAAGCAGCTCACGCAATTTACCGATCATGCCGATGCTCCGTTCAGAAACTCGCTCACGGTTTCCCGCAAGAGGGTGAGGCGGCCATGGAAAAAATGACTCACTCCAGGCAAGACAATCAGTTCAGGCCCGGGCGCCAGGGAATTTACCCACGAAACCACGGCCTCACAGTCACAGACCTCGTCCGCATCGCCCTGGACAATTAGCCAGGGACAGTTGGGTTGCTCGCCCTCGAGGAAGCTGGCTACCCGGGGTGCCGGCGGGGCGATGCTGACCAGACAATCTGGCTGTGCCGTGACCGCTGCCCGCATGGACACCATGGAGCCGAAGGAAAAGCCTGCCAGCCAGAGGGCGGCGCCCGGATACCGGGTGCGTGCCCAGTCAATCACAGCAAGGGTATCTTCAACTTCACCCAAACCCTGCGCGTACTCGCCTTCACTGGCGCCCACCCCACGAAAATTGAAACGCACACTCGGTGCACCCAGACCGTTGGCTGCACGCCCCAGGGTGTGCACCACCTTGTTCAGCATGGTCCCGTGAAACTGCGGGTGCGGATGGCACAGTACGGCCACGGCATTAGCCGACAGGTCTTTGGGTTCTTCGAGCAAGGCTTCCAGCCGACCGGCTGGTCCCTCGAGAGTCAGCGCTTCCCGGCGCCCCGCACTAGTGCTCATCAAGGCTGTTATCCCTGCTGCGACTCGGACTGAGGACGCGGAGGGTAACATTAGCGAACCATGACTAGCCCAATGGAACTGGAGGCCCGTTTCGGCGTCACCAACTATGCGCCGCTGCCCGTGGCTCTTAGTCGCGCGGCCGGCTGCCAGGTCTGGGACGTCGACGGCCAGGCCTATCTGGATTTCATGAGCGCCTATTCAGCCGTCAGCCATGGTCACGCGCATCCGCGGCTGGTCGCCGTTCTGCAAGCACAAGCCAGCCGACTGGCCGTCGTTTCGCGAGCCTTTTACAGCGATCGCCTGGGGGAGTTCCTGGCCCGGGCCTGCGAACTGTGCAAGCTGGAGCAGGCCCTGCCCATGAATACCGGCGCCGAGGCCGTGGAGACCGCCATTAAGGCGGCTCGTCGCTGGGCCTACCGCGTCAAGGGTGTTGCCGACGATCAAGCCGGCATCATTGCCTGTAACGGCAACTTTCACGGCCGAACCCTGGGCGCCATCGGCCTTTCCGGTGAAGCCGACTACCGTCGCGACTTCGGCCCCTTTGCGCCGGGTTCACAGCTGGTCCCCTTCGGCGATGCCCGGGCCCTGGCGCAAGCCATTAGCCCGGCAACCGCGGCCTTTATCGTCGAGCCCATCCAGGGAGAAGGCGGCATTGTGGTCCCGCCTGCCGGCTATCTGGCGGAATGTGCACAAATCTGCGCCCGCGAAAACGTGCTGCTTATCGCCGATGAAATTCAGACCGGGCTGGGACGCACCGGGAAGTTGCTGGCCTGTGATCACGAATCGGTCAGACCCGACCTGTTGCTGCTGGGCAAAGCCCTGGGGGGCGGCCTGCTGCCTGTCTCCCTGGTCCTGGGTCGCCGGGAGATCCTGGGCCTGTTCGAGCCAGGCTCTCATGGCAGCACTTTCGGGGGCAACCCGCTGGCCGCCGCCGTGGGACTGGAAGCTCTCAACGTCCTGCTGGAGGAAGGCCTGATTGATAACGCAGCCAGCCAGGGCGAATACCTGATGCAGCAACTCGGCCAGCTGGCCCAGCCGGCGGTGCAGGCTATTCGCGGCCGGGGGCTCTTGCAGGGCATGGAGTTGGACCCGCAACAGGTGCAAGCCCATCGGGTTTGCTCAGCCCTGCTGAAAAGGGGCATTCTCACTCGTGAAACTCACGGCAATGTCCTGCGCCTCGCGCCGCCCCTGATCGTGAAGCGTCACCAGATCGACGCGGCGGTGACACAGATTGACGCCGCCCTGACTGAATGCGCATGAGCTGTCAGGACTTGCACTCATGAAAATCAGCGCCGAAAGATTTGCAGACCGCCTACCAGCTGGCAAAAGCCGTTAAGGGAGAAGCCACCATAAGCCCTGTCGCGAAACTGGCTGCGCTGATCGCCCTGTCTTTTACCGGACTGGTCGCACTGGTAATCGGGCTGGCCGTTTATCGCGTAGTAACACCCCAATTGGCATTACTCATGCTGATCGCACTGGCCGGACTCTATATCGGCTTCGGCATCCTGTTCCTGGTCCACCGGCTCGTGGACCGATTGGAGTAACCCCGCGATCAGGTACTGAGTTCCAGCAGCAGCCGATTCAGCCGCTGCACGAATTGCCCCGGATCCTGAAGCTGCCGGCCATCGGCAAGGCTGGCCTGGTCGAACAGCACGTCCGCCAGATCCGCAAAGCGCTGATCGTCAGCTTCGGCAGCCAAACGTTGCACCAGCGGGTGCTCGGGATTGATCTCGAAGATGGGCTTGCTATCGGGCACCTGCTGACCGGAGGCTGCGAGGATGCGGCGCATCTGCTCACCCATGTCGTGCTCGCCAAGGGCCAGGCAGGCCGCTGACTCCGTCAGGCGATCCGTCACCCGAACCGTCGCCGCACGTTCTTTGAGACACTCACCCAACCGGTCCACCAGGGGCTGGTGCTCGCCGGCATCGGCCTGGTCGTCTTCAGACTTGTCCTGCTCACCACCCAGGTCCAGCTCGCCGCGACGCACGTCATGCAGAGCCAGGCCCTCATACTCAGCCAGGTGACCCATCAACCACTCATCGATGGGGTCACTGAGCAGAATGACCTCGATACCTTTGGCCCGAAAGACCTCCAGATGCGGGCTGGACTTGGCGGCCCCGAAACTGTCTGCCGTGATGTAGTAAATCTTGTCCTGCTCGGCCTGTTTGCGCTCCAGGTAATCCGCCAGGGACTGATCAGCCGTTTCCTGGTCCGTGTGGGTGGTCGCGAAGCGCAGCAGGGGTGCGATGCGCGCCTGGTTCTCCGGGTCTTCGGCCGGCCCTTCCTTGATGACCCGTCCAAACTCATTCCAGAAGCCCTGGTATTTTTCAGCATCATCCTTGGCCAGCTTATTGAGCATATCCAGGGCACGCTTGGTCAGGGCACTGCGAATGGCGTCTACCGTCGCGTCCTGTTGCAGCAATTCACGCGACACATTCAGGGACAGGTCACTGGAATCCACAACACCCCGGATAAACCGCAAATACAGGGGCAGGAACTGGTCCGCGTTATCCATGATGAACACGCGCTGCACATAAAGTTTGAGCCCGCGCGGCGCTTCCCGATTCCAAAGATCAAAGGGAGCCCGGCCCGGCAGGTACAGAAGACTGGTGTACTCCCGCTTACCCTCGACCTTGTTATGGCTCCACAACAACGGGTCTTCGAAGTCGTGGGCTATATGTTTGTAAAACTCCCGATACTCGTCGTCCTGGACTTCGGTGCGCGGGCGCGTCCATAGAGCCTGGGCCGTATTGACCGCCTCCTCCGCCGGTGCTTCTTCTGCATCGTCAGGCACAACGGGCGCCATCAGGACCGGAAAGGCAATGTGATCAGAGTATTTACGGATCAGACTGCGCAACCGAAAATCATCGGCAAATTCCCTGGCATCGTCCCGCAGATGCAACAGCACCTGGGTACCGCGGTCGGCCCTTTCGATGTCGGCCACCTGAAACTCACCTTCGCCATCAGAACTCCAGTGCACGCCCTGCTCGACAGGCAGCCCGGCCCGACGGGTAAAAACATCGACGCGCTTGGCAACAATAAAGGCGGAATAGAAACCGACACCGAACTGGCCGATCAGGTTGGCGTCACGGCTTTCATCACCGGTCAGGCTGGTAATGAACTCTGCTGTACCCGAACGGGCAATGGTGCCGAGCTGGGCGATGACATCCTCGCGGGACATGCCGATACCGTTGTCGCTAACACTGATGGTCCCCGCCTCGGGGTCAAAGGCCACCCGAATCGCGAGGTCCGGATTGCTTTCCAGCAACTCCGGGGCGGCGATGGCCTGAAATCGGAGCTTGTCCGTTGCATCAGAGGCATTGGAGATCAGTTCACGGAGAAAGATCTCGCGATTGCTGTAAAGGGAGTGGATCATCAAGTGAAGGAGTTGTTTGACCTCCGCCTGAAATCCAAGAGTTTCGCCGGCTGTGGCCTGGCTGCTTGTTTCTGTCATCCGCTGGTCCCGATTCCCGGGGCGCCGGCGACGCCCTCGACGGGAGCGATGTGGGGATGGCCGGCAGAGCTTTCAAGCCCGCCACAGCAAAATCAGCCGGCGGCGGCAGCAGTCAGGAGCAGGAAGCCAGCCAGGCCAGCGCTCAGCAGGGCCACCCCGGCCAGCAATCGAGCCGGGGCTCCCGCCCAGAACATACGCATGGCAAAGGCAGCAGCGTCCAGGTCGTCCAGCCAGCGGACGACTGCTTCCGGCCTGATAGAACTCACCGTGAGCGAGGAGAACCGACGACGTACAGATTCGGGCGCCGTGTTGAGTCGGCAGACTTGCGGCCAGCATCGGTGCCGGCAACCCGGCCCCGGACGCCTGCCAGGGCCCGCTCTACCCACTCGCGGCGACGGCGAGTCTCTTCGTTAGTGATCATGGTTTCGCTATGTTTGGCTTCTGACATAGTCTTTTCCCAGTTTTTTTCCAATCGGATTTATTAGCGCCGTGTAACAGGCAAATCAAAGGAGACCGCGTTAACGCTAGTCTTCCGGCTTCCAGTCACGCCGAACTTTGTCTGACCAGCTGCGATAGCCCTTCCACGTATACAAGTTTGCGTCCAGCGGTACCCGGCGATTGCCCGGTGCCTGTACACGCGTCAGCCAACGCTTGTAGGTATCCCAACCATTGGCTTTGCGACTGTCACCAGAAGTCAGTTCACGCGGGTGCCGGTCTGCTGCGGACGTGCTTGGGTCCGGTGCATCGGCGCCGTTGTCCTGGTCCCCGTTATTCGTATACGGATGTGCGATTTTTGATTCAGTCATATGCTTATCCCCCGCTATGCGGAACGTGGACAAAGCATAGGAATCAATGCGACCAGCTGCGAGGAACTACATCACAGGGGTTGCGATTTAACCTTTTGATTATGAAGAACCTATCTCATCAAAGATGAGTGAGGGAGTCTGATCAACACGCGTTAGATTGCAGTCTTGCTGCCTCAGCGAAGCAATCGATAGCACGGCTCGTAAGTTTCAGTGGAGAGCCGCATTCGCCGCTGCGCAACGAAGCCACCGAGCAATTGATCAAGCTGCTCCACGACCTGGCGATCTCCCTGCAGTTCAAACGGGCCATGGTTTTCGATGGCACGAATACCATCTTCTTTGACGTTGCCTGCAACCATCCCCGAGAAGGCTCGCCGAAGATGAACCGCGAGATCGTGAGGATTCTGTTCGCGATGTAATTGCAGTGCTGACATGTTCTCGTGTGTCGCCTCAAAGGGAACCTGGAAATCGCGATCTATCTGCAGACGCCAGTTAAAATAGAAGGCATCCTTGTGACTGTGACGGAATTCACGCACCTCCAACATCGCCTCGCTCACCAGCCGGGCGACGGCAGCCGGGTCGCCCAGCTCGATCCGGTACAGGCGCCGCGCTTCTTCCCCAAGGGTCTCGGTGACAAAGCGGTCAATGCTACGAAAGTAATCTGCGCTGGACTCCGGCCCGGTCAAAATAAGCGGCAAGGGCATACCGGCGTTCTCTGGCTTCATCATGATGCCCAGGAGAAAGAGTAATTCCTCGGCGGTGCCGACGCCGCCGGGAAATATCACCAGGGCATGGGCCACCCGGACGAAGGCCTCCAGCCGCTTTTCCATGTCCGGCATGATGACCAGCTCGTTGACGATAGGATTCGGCGACTCGGCCGCGATGATCCCGGGTTCCGAGATGCCGATATAACGGCCATCCCGGACGCGCTGCTTGGCGTGGGCGATGGTTGCGCCTTTCATGGGCCCCTTCATGGCGCCTGAGCCACAACCCGTGCACACATCCATAGCCCGCAAGCCGAGCTGGTAGCCCACGTCCTTGGTGTACTCGTATTCGCGCCGGTTGATGGCGTGACCGCCCCAGCAAACCGCCACGTTGGGCTCGCTCTGCAAACGCAGGACGTCAGCGTTACGCAGGACATGGAAGACTGCGTTGGTGGTGCCATCGATGCTGTCCAGGTCAAAATGACCCGTTACTTCAGAGTCGATGTAGACCACGTCTCGCAAGACAGCGAAAAGCTGTTCACGAATCCCCCGGATCATCTGGCCGTCGACAAAAGCGTCCGCGGGCGGGTTGGTCAGCTCCAGCTTGATGCCTCGATCCTGCTGCAATATGCCCACATCGAAGTCGGCGTATTGCTCCAGGATCGCGCGCGTATCATCGGTGCGGCTGCCCACGTTGAGCACGGCCAGGGCACAGCGACGCAAGATCTCATGCTGCCCGCCCTCGCCCCGCCGGCGCAGTAAATCCACTTCTTGCTGAGAGAGCAGTTCAAGGCTCCGCTCGGGCATGACCTGGACGGTTTTGACTCTTGGATTCATGGCTCGCTGTAGCCTCCTGCGGGCGGCCCTTGCCGGGCCGGGCATGGTCAGGGGCGAATAGTGATTGGCGTACTGGGGGTAGTCATCAGCCAGATATCTACCATGTCGGAATTAGAAACCGCGATGCACCCGTCGGTCCAGTCTGTGCGCCGGTAATACTCTTCATTGTGCTTGGGCTTGTTAGGCTGGCCGTGAATCATGATCTGTCCGCCCGGTGCAACGCCCAGACGGGCCGCTTTACGCACATCGGCGGGTGCCGGATAAGACACGCGAATCGACAGGAAAAAATCGCTGTTGGGATTGCGCTCAACCAGCTGATACCGGCCCTCGGGCGTCCGGAAATCCCCCTCCCGGCTTTTGTGACCCTGCGGCCTTAGGCCCAGGGCAACCTTGGCCCGTTTGAGCAGCGTATCGCCACGCCACAGGCTAATTTGCCGATCGGATTTATCGATGACTACCCGGTCAGCCACTGGAAAATCAGCAGCCGGCACCGGCAAGGTGAATGACACCAGAACTAACGCCAGTGACAGTTTGAGCAGGCCTTTACTTCCGTGGACCAACAGCCAATCCCGCTAGCATGGACGGGCGCAAGTTAATCCCAAGGCCCGGACGATATCAAGGACGCCAGGCACATCAGCGACCATCAGCCATGGCCGGCCCCTCGGGGCCCATCGCCTGCACGCGTTCAACGCGCGGAAATACCACCTGATCACCAGGCTGCACCCGATCCAGGTTCAGTTCGGGGTTGTACTGTCGCAGCAGCCAGACCGGCACTTTGTAGCGGCGCTGGGTCAGCAGCCAGACTGACTCCCCGCGCCGCAACTGGTGGACCTGGGTGTCAGTTACCCGGTAGCGCGTGAAGTACGCTTCCTGGAGTTCACGGTGATAGGCAATGCGCCGGTCAGCAAATTCTTCCGGGCTGATGCCGCTGAAATCAAGCTTCACGCGCCGACCGATCACCACCGGCTGGCGAAAGGCATAGCCGTTCAGATCGCGCAATCGCTGAGTTTTCAGCTCCAGCCAGTCGGCGTAGTGCCCCAAAGTTTCGGCAGCCTGAACTTCGATACTGCCATCACTGGATACCAGGTAATCAGCCGGGTCAGCCAGCAGGGCCTGCGCATCCTGTTCACTTGGAGTATCAGCGACTGGCAGCGCTGTATCGTCGGGGACCTCGGCAATGATCTCGACCGTCGTTTCAACCTCTTCCGCCTCGGGCTCTGCCGCAGCGGGCGGCGGATCATCGACTTCCGCGACTATCGCCGTTGCCGCCGGCTCCGCGACGGGAACCGGTGCAGGCGCAGGGGCAGCTGGCGTCACATTCCCCCCGCGCAGGATGAGCTCCTGGCCCGGGTAAATCCGGTTAGCGTTGCCAATATCGTTCAGGGCCATCAGCCGGTCTGCCGGGATGCCTGAGCGCTGGGCAATGATGCCCAGGGTATCGCCCTTCCGGACGCGGTAAGTTTCGGCATCCTCATCGATGGCAACGGCAGGCACTTCACCGGCAAAGGGCAGACGCAGCACCTGGCCGGCGCGAATACGATTGCGGTTACTCAAACCATTCAGCGCCATCAGTTCCCGGACATTGGTTCGATAACGAGCCGCTATGACGGAAAGGCTGTCACCCCGTTGCACACGGTGAAACAGGTCAGGCGTCTGCTCGTTGAAACGCTGGCCGGCAGGCACCTGGGCAAGCCATTCGGCCGCCTCAGAATTTGACCCGGGCTCTGGCACACGGACCGGGAATCCCCGCGGCACGTGCTTGGTGCCACTCCAGACTGAGTCGAGCAATGCCGGGTTCGCAGCCTGCAAACTGTCGGCCGACACGCCAAAAGCTTCGGCAAGAGCCGTTGCTGGAATGAACTCCGTCGTCGTTACCACCGGGTTGCGATCAGGCGCGGCAAACTCTACCGGGCCAAAATACTGTTCCGCGTTTTGCTGGGTTTCAACGGCGGCGAGAAAAGCCACGTAAAAATTTCGGGAAGCGAAACCAAAGGCACGGCCGTCATAGCCACGAATGATCGCTTCAATATCCTCCGTACCCATTTTTCGAACAGCCCGACGCATCCCGGCAACACCGTGGTTATAAGCCGTGATTGCCAGGGGCCAGGATTTAAGAATCGAATAGTTGTAACTGAGCAATTCCGCGGCGGCGGTACTGGAAATAAACGGGTCTCGCCGGCCATCAACCACATGGTCTATCTGCATGAAGCGCCGACCCGTTCCGCGGGTGAACTGCCACAGGCCGGCCGCACCCACATGGGACCGGGCGGACGGATTAAAAGAAGACTCCACATGAGGCAAAGCGCCCAGCTCCAGGGGCACCTCGTTTTCCTGCAGCCGATCCTTGATGTAATCACGCCATTGCCCGGACCGGACCAGACCGGCCTGGAAACGATCCGCCAGCCCCTGCTGAAAACGGACCCGGCGAGTGGCGCGACGCAATTCAGCATCACTCACATCATCGGGCCACAGACCCAGAACCCGGCGCTCTTCCGTCGTCAGGCCATTGCGCTTGCCGCCGGCCAGGGTCTCCAGAATGCCCCGGTATTTTTTCCGCGCCTTGTCGGCCGCGCGACGCCGCTGCCGCGAGCTCGCACTGTCGGGCAACTCCAGCCGCTCGTAGACAACGCCCAGGTGTCGATCGTCGTGGACCAGTCCCTCCGCGGAAGTCACGGAACTAAAGATCTCGCGCCAGAAACCGATCTCCGGCTCCAGACCGGGCGGCCTGAGCAGGCCATCGGTGGTCTGGGCGGCGCAAGAACCCCAAACCAGAATAAGGAACAGCGCAAGGCGCGAAGCCGAAGTCGGCGTTTTACGAAGCATTGATGTCATTCCCGTCTCGATGTCCTGCGATTTTTGCCGGGTGCCAGACCACGGGGTCATTGCGGCGACACTCAGAATAGGCCTGTGGCGGCGCCACCGGCCTGAACCGCTTCACATAATCGACGGTCCGGTTTTTGGGCAGGTTCAGGGCAGAGGTTATGCCCCCGCTGAAAAACTGCTACCGTTTCACGGTAAATGGGCCTTTGGTTCATTACCTTATGGCCACTTTATGAACATAACCTAACCCGCAGGCAGGCTGTGTATCAAGCTGCACTTCAACGCTCCTATGCAGGCCGGACCGGCCTGATTACGGCGGCGCTGGCCCTGTTGCTGGCGGGCTGCGACCCATCGCCGGCATCCGTTGCATTGCGGCAGGGGCCGGTGGCGCCCGCCCCGCTGCCAAGCCCGGAAGAGCTCGCCCCCGAGCAGGCCCCTGAGCCGATGGAGAGCCTGAACACTGAGGCCGTGCTGGTCGCGCCGGCGCTGGTTGATTCTCAACTAGCTGATGTCGACGTGCCCGAGATGGCGCCGGACGGGAGCCTGGTACTCCTGGGCAAAACCGTGCCACCCGGCGAAGCTGCCCGCCTGACCTGGTCCGCCAGCGAAGTTTTTGAAGGCATCACCACAGCAACACCGGTGCTGGTGGTCAATGGCAAGCGAGAAGGCCCGGTCCTTTGTCTCACGGCG
>CAKZWQ010000038.1 GCA_937921935.1 uncultured Gammaproteobacteria bacterium
CTCAGGCCAGGCAAAGCAGCTAAAGGGAGAGGAGCAAGGCCCGGGGGAATTGCTTCGGTTCAGTGCGCCGCCCAGGCTAAGGCGGCGCCAGCTTTTATATTTATTACAAACCAGATCGGGGCATTACTTTATCCCTCGATCATCATTAGAAAAGCCCCGCCAAAAGCGGGGCTTTTCTTTTCGTTAGAAGGCCCCTCTGGCTTGAAGAGAACGGCGCGTATCTCCCGCACGAGAACTGTTAGCTGCAGATCCATCAAGTGCCGAGTGGCCCAGATGCTTTCCTCGCGGCCAGCCATTTTGCGAATTCCCCAATGATGAACAGGGGCAGGGCCACCATCAGCATGATGAACCAGTCTTGTCCGGACAATGCCACGGTATGCAGGGCAGTTTGTAGAAACGGCACGTAAACCGCACAGACTTGCGCGCCGACCGTAACTGCGATGGCCAGCAATAGCCATTTGTTCGAGAAAAAGCCTACCGTTCGCAAGGGGTGCTTCAAGGAACGGAAGTTCAGCACGTTAACTTTTTCCAGCACGATCATGCCGGTGAAGGCAATGGTCTGCGCCCGGATGATGGCGGCCTCTGAACCATCGCCCAGATTCGCGTAGAAAAGTGCCGCCGCTGCGGCGGCGATATAGGCGCCGGCAGCAAAAATCATATAAATGCCCTGCCGATTCGGCAGGCGCTCCTGGGGATCTCGTGGTGGTCGCGACATGCGATCAGGCTCCCCCGGTTCGGCTCCCAGGGCGATGGCGGTCATACCGTCGGTAACCAGGTTCATCCACAGAATCTGCACGGGCAGAAGAATCAAGGGCCCACCAATTACAATATTGACAAAGATCACCATCACTTCGCCCATGTGGGACGAAAGAATGTAGCGAACGAACTTGCGCACGTTATCGAACTGTCGACGGCCTTCTTCAATGGCAGTGACAATGGAGCCGAAGTTGTCATCCGTGAGGATCAGGTCGGCCGCGCTGCGCGCCACATCAGTGCCGCGCTTGCCCATGGCGACACCGATATTGGCTTTCCTGAGGGCCGGTGCATCATTCACCCCGTCGCCGGTCATGGCGACTGTGTCTCCCTGGTCCTGCAGGCATTTCACGATGCGTAGTTTGTGTTCCGGTGAGGCCCTGGCGAACAGAACCTGGCCTTTGAGGGCGATCGTCAATTGCTCATCAGACAGGTCGGCGACTTCGTCGCCGACCAGCACCCGATCGACCATCAGGCCGATGCGTTTGGCGACGGCAAGAGCGGTTTGCGGCGCATCACCAGTGATCATGATGACGCGTATCCCGGCCGCTCGTGCCTCGCGGGCCGCGGCTTCTACTTCAGGCCTGGGTGGATCAATGATGCCCACCAGGCCCAGCAGACAGAGCTCCCGTTCCACCTCATCCTCATCGAGCAGAACCGGTTGATCAATGTCTCGCCTGGCCAGCGCCAGCACCCGCAAGCCCCGGCCCGCCATGTCCTGATAGGCAGCCTGGATCCGGTCGCGATCTGATGGCGAGAGGGGCAGCTCGGCTTTGCCGTCACAATAGGCCGTGCACCGGGCCAGGATGGTTTCCGGTGCGCCTTTTACATGCGCCACCAATTTCCCGTGCGAACGTACGATGGCCGTCATACGCTTGCGCTCAGAATTAAAGGACAGCTCGCTGACTCGCTCCAGGGCTTCGTTGCCAGGCAGCCAGGCCTTGTAGGCCGCCACCACAAGCGCTGATTCTGTTGGTTCCCCGGTCTGGGTCCAGCCGTCAGCGCCCTTCGTGACGTGGGCATGATTGCAGATCATGCCGGTTTTGAGCAGTCTCAGCAGGTCGCTTCTATCGCGGTAATCAATCCGCTGGTCGTCAACTTCAAAGTGACCGGCCGGGTCGTAGCCTTGACCGGTGACGGAAATCTCTCCGGTCGGCAGCCAGATTTTTGTGACCGTCATTTGATTGCTGGTCATGGTGCCGGTTTTATCCGCACAGATCACCGTGGCCGAGCCGAGCGTTTCGGCGGCCTGCAGGCGCCGTATCAGCGCGCGCTTTCTGGCCATGTTGCGAACGCCCAGGGCCAGGGTGGTGGTGACAACAATCGGCAAGGCCTCAGGGACAATCGCCACCGCGAGGGCAACACCCGTGAGGAACATATCGGTAGCCGAGTTGCCGAGCGCCCAGCCCAGCAGGGCAACAGCGGCTGACAAGACGATTGACAGGATACCGAGGTTTTTCCCCAGTTCGGCCAGGCTTTTTTGCAGCGGAGTCCTGGCCTGATCAATGGACTGCGTCAGCGAGGCGATGCGACCGAATTCCGTGCCCATGCCCGTGCCGACAACCAGCCCCATAGCGCGCCCGTTGGTCACCGACGAGCCCATCCAGCCCATACAGTATCGCTCGGCCAGAGGGGCCTCGTCGGCCTGGGGCTCGGTGACTTTTTGTACCGGTGATGATTCACCCGTTAGCACCGACTCGTCCACCCGGAGATTCAGCGTATCCGTGAGCCGCAGATCCGCCGGTATTCGATTGCCGATGGCGAGTACGACGAGGTCGCCCGGAACCAGTGCACGTGAATCAATCACCTGCTCAACACCATCGCGTATTACGGTGCAACTAGGTGACAACAGGCTTTGCAGTGCAACCAGCGAGCGTTCCGCGCGCCACTCCTGTGCGAATCCCAGCAGACCATTCAATATGACGATCGCCAGTATTGTGCCGGCATCAATCGTGTTGCCGATCAGGAGTGACACCAGGGCGGCGATCAAAAGAATTACGATCAGGAAATCAATGAACTGGCTCGCCAGCACAACGAACCAGGGTCGGATACCGGTCTTTTTCAGTTCATTAGGACCGGACTGCCGCAGTCTGTTGACGGCGTCTTGCTGTTTCAGGCCCTGAGAAAGGTCCGCGCGCAGACGCTGGCTTGTTTCATTCGCCTCCAGGCTATGCCATACGGCTGTATCAGTCTGGCGAAAGTTGGCCTCTGGCCTTGCTGGTTTCATGGGCTCCGGGGGCGGCTGCCGGGCTAGGGCAAAAATTGCATTACTGGTAAATATACAAGAAGCGGGCAACTCGATAATCACTGCCTCGGATTGAGGTCCTTTTGTTGGCCCACGCCGATCCAATACAGGGTTTTCCCTGCGCTGTCTCCTGTGCAACAGCGCAGAATCAACTCTTGGCCCGCCATCGCGCAGCGGCTGATGGACAGGTATCCTTGGATTTCGGGGACAATTGACTTATCTCGCTTCGCTGAATGTTTGCGGCGAACTCTTGGGTTCGAGAGATAAGTCAATTGTCCCCGGAATGCTCAGGCATCCAGAAGCCGTCAGTTCTCGGGGAGATCGATGAAAAGAGAAGGTTTGTCATCAATGACCGCGCTAGTGGCGTTGTTCTTTCTGTTCTGTACCGGTTTGGCTCATGCCGCCAACAGCGAGGCTGCAGCCGGCGACAAGCCGCCGCGACTCATCCTGCAGATTACCGTTGATCAATTGCGCGGCGACCTGCCGTGGCGCTACTACGAACGCTTTGGCAAAGGCGGCTTCCGGCATTTGCTGGAAAATGGAAGCGTGTACCTCGACGCGCATCACCGACATGCCAATACAGAGACCATTGTCGGGCACACAACGCTTTCTACCGGTGCTGACCCCGCAGCTCATGGCATGGTCGGGAATGTCTGGCTGGATCGTGCCCAGAACGTGCTGGTCTATAACGTCGAGGATGCGCGTTATCCCATTTTGACGGCGGGCGCAGGCGTGGATCAGAGTACCGAGATCGATCCGACGCAGCGCGCGGCGCGCTCGGACGGGCGCTCGCCCGCGGCCATCCAGGTATCAACCTTCAGCGATGAGCTGGTTCTGCATTACGGTGCGCGAGCCAAGGCCTTTGGCGTCTCTGTCAAAGACCGCGGTGCGATTGCCATGGCCGGCCATGGTGGCAAGGCTTTCTGGTTCTCCAAGCAACGGGGCGAATTCATTACCAGCCGTTTTTATTATGAAGACTATCCGGATTGGGTGAACGACTGGAATGCTCGCCGCCTGCCTGACGAGTACGCTGATACCTCCTGGGTCTTACTCAATAAAAAGGCGACCTACCTGTTCGGCGACCAGGATGATCGTGCCTTTGAAACCGCCCTGCCAGGCTTCGGGCGGGTGTTTCCTCACCCCTTTGGCCAGGTTGACGGCCGCTATTTCACCACGCTGCTGACGGTCAGCCCGGCCGGCGACGAGCTCACCGTGGACTTCGCCAAGACCCTGATCGAGAAAGAATCCCTGGGTGCCGACGAGGTGCCTGATTATCTGTCAGTCAGCTTGTCCTCCACGGACTACGTGGGTCATGTGTTCGGGCCGTCCAGTCTCGAGGCCGAGGACAACATGCTGCGTCTGGACCGGACCCTGGCGGATTTGCTGGCCTATGTGGACAAACGCGTTGGCCTGGAGCGGACACTGGTTGTGCTGTCCGCAGATCATGGTGCACCGGAGGCACCCGGCTATATGCAGAGCCTGGGCCAGTCTGCGGACTACATCGATCCGAACAGCTTCGATGCCCGGGCCGAGTTGGCGCCCGTCAAGGCGCGTTTTGGCATCGGCGAGGAACTGATCCTCAACTACAATCACCCCTACGTTTACCTGAATCGTAGACTGATCCGTGAACGCGGACTCGACCAGGCGCAGGTGGAAGAAGCCGTGGCCGAGGTGCTGACGAATTTTGCCGGGGTGGCGTTGGCTGTTTCCAGCACCGCGCTGGCCCAGGGTCGGGTCCCGAACTTCGCGTTGCATGACTCGGTGCTGCGCAACTTCAGCCCGACGCGCTCCGGGGATATCTTCGTGGTCTTCGAGCCCAATCATTTCATCAATGATTTTGATGGTCTGGAAGTCGCGTCCACTCATGGCTCCCCCTGGCGTTACGACACCTATGTGCCCCTGGTTTTCGCCGGGCCCGGAATACCGGCCCAGCGACTCATGCGCCGGGTGGAAACCGTGGATGTTGCGCCAAGCCTGGCGGTCTTGCTGGGCACCAAACCCCCGTCTGGCGCTGTGGGGCTGCCTTTGCACGAGCTGAACAGGCCCTGACGAGCAGGTTCAGAGTTCATCCAGAGCTGGTGGCGCATCGAATTCCGGTCTCCGATCCTTTGGTGCCGGCAGCCGCTTACTGCCTCGACCGCTCTTTGCAGGGCATGGCAGGGCGCTTGAAATACCTGTCCGTTATCTGCCCTTTCTGATCCGCCGAATCAGACGTCGAAAGACCACGGCAACCACAGGTAGAAAAATGAAAGATAGCCCGCCGGATCCACCGCCGGGTAATGACGAGACCACCGCGCCCTGGGGGCCATAATTCAAGGACTCCAGCAACTTGAAGTCCTCCAGAGTCGGCTCACTGACGCTCAGACTCTCATCGAGTGGAGTGATCGAGCCGAAGCCGTTATAGAACGCGTCAAAATCGGTCAGGGTTTCTTCGAGTGTTGAATCGCAACCGCCCTGGTTAATGTTGGACGTATCATTGCGACTATAAGTGCGCGTCATCCCGTCATCCGCCTGCAGCGTAAAGCTCGTTGGGCTCGAGAATGAGCCGAGAGCGACGACACGAAAGCCGCGCAGATTGCCGTCACAGTTCGGCACATTAATGCTGAGCAGGACCTTGGTGCCGCGGCCGTCCCCGGTATCAAACGGCAGTGACTGGCTCCCGGTCATCTTGTCCTCTGCCAGCAGCTGTGCAATCGCCGCGACGTAGTCGGCCGTAGTTTCATAATCATTGTCCGCGCCGCCGGCCTGACTGGCGGCGATTGCCGGAATACCGAGCCTTGCAGCCCATCGCGCAGCGCCAACCGTTCCGGAGAACGGCGCCAGGTCACGGCCGAGGTTGAAAACTGAGTTGATGCCGCTGATCACCACGTCTGGCGGCTCCGGCAACAGTTCGAGCACGGCAAGCAAGACTGTATCGCCGGGTTCCCCGGTTACGGCAAGCGCTGGATAGCCAGCGGCCGTGAATGCGTCGAAAACGTCGACAGGCGTGCTGATATCGTCACCGGAGGCCGACTGCTCGTCGGCAGGTGCGATCACTGTCAGGTCAAGATTCGGATTTTCGCGCAGCCTTTCAACGAGGACGGAAAGGCCCTCAGCGTCCACCCCGTCATCATTGGTGACCAGTACCCGCAGTTGCGCGCTGGCCGTGGTTGCCATGATCCCAAAAAGCAAGGCGACAAGGCAGGTTGCCATGCGAATCGCGAAGGGTTTTCTGTGGACTATGCTCATTATTGTTCTCCCGAACGATTCGAAGTCTAAGCCAAACCGCCGTCCGCTCAAGTTGAGCCGCTTGCTCGGCAAAGCGAGTTAAATTCTATCCGAACAGATCCAGACGATAGCAGCTTGCCGACTATCGGTGTATTGCGGCAAGGTGGTTGGGCGGATAGCAAGATAAGTAAACTGTCACCAGAATGCCCCAGAAGGAGCAAAGAAATGGATCCCAAAACCCAAGTTGAGCTGGAAGCGGCGGCGTTCCGCCGGTTGCTCAAACACCTCGACGATCAAAAAGATGTGCAGAACATAGACCTGATGAATTTGGCGGGCTTTTGCCGGAACTGCCTGGGCAAATGGTATCTCGCCGCAGCGCAGGAGCGAGACATCGAAATGGATTATGAGACAGCTCGCGAACTTGTTTATGGCATGCCGTATTCGGAATGGAAGGCGAAGTATCAGAACTAACAGCTCGGGGGATAAGCCTCATTGAACCGTGTGATGAGTTAGCGAGAACTAACACGGCGCAAGGCCAGGCTGATTAACACGGCACCCAGAGCGGCATAGCCGGCGAACAGGACGCAGACGAACTCAATGGGCAGGCCCCGGTCCATGAGCCCACCGAGGATCACCGGCCCCAGCGCGGAGGCGAATACGTTCAGTGCTGTGACCAGGCTGCGTATGGCGCCCAGATTGGCGGACCCGTAGAGTTCGGCCCACAGTGCCGAGGCCGGCGCGACCAGCAGGCCGGTGCTGATGCCCAGCAGGCAAAGATAAGGCCAGGCGACCCAGGGCGCATCCAGCCAGGCAATCAGCAGCAAGCCGGCAGCCAGGGGCGGCAGCATGAAGGGCAGCACGCTCGCCGCGCCAAAACGATCAACCAGTCGGCCGGCTACCAGCGAAGCAACAATTCCGGCCCCAGCGTAAATGCCGTAACTGCCGGTGATCCATGCATAACTCCAGTTCTTGGCATCCGCCAGGGTCAGGTGGTGAAAAAACAGGGCTGTCAGAATCAGCGGTGGCGCCACGACGCCGGGCAGCACCATCAGGAAGCGCGGATCGCGCAATACCGTGCGACGGGTCCAGCCCTGACCGTGGGCATTGCCGGCGTCGTTCTGCGCCTGCAGGGACTGCAGGTAAGCCTGGTGTCTGGCCGGGTGGTCGGCCAGCAACCAGGCGACCGCTGGCAAAAACACCAGGGCGATGATTAGACCCACCCCGGCATAGGCCCAGCGCCAGCCGATAGCAGCGATGACCAGCACAACAACAATCGGCAACAAGGCTTCCCCGGCAGCAAAGCCCAGGCTGGCCAGGGCGATGGCCCGGCCGCGGCCGGCCTCGAAGTAACGCGCCATGCTGGTCACGGCCACATGACTGGCCAGCCCTTGCCCGGCCTGTCGCAATAAGAAGATGACCAAAATCAGCATGACCAGGCTGTTTATCAGTGCCAGTCCGAAACAGGCCAGGGCCAGCAGTCCGCAGACCAGCAGTGAGTAAAGCCGCAGGTCCATGCGGTCGATCAGTTTGCCGGTCCAGGTGAACACCGCCGCACTGGCCAGGGTGGCAACCATGTAGATGCCGGCCCATTCGGTCTTGCTGAGATCGAAGGCCCGCTGAATATCCGGGCCGAATAGCCCGATGAAGAATGTCTGGCCGAAGCTCGAGGCAAAGGCCAGCACGAAGCCGAAGCTCAGAAAGCGTCGGTGGCCGGCGGCGAAGCTAAGGTAGGCGGCGAAGGGCATGGAGCTTAACAATGCCCTGCCAGGGCTGATCCGGGACAGTGAGCCTCAGAGATTAGCGACCGGCGTTGGCGACCAGTGCGCCGTAACTGACGGCCTGTTGTTTGATGGTGAAGGCATCGACGTTATGCGGCAGCCAGCGTTGCTGGCCGTCATGCTCAGAAGTTGCATCGAGATACTCACCGATCATGCCCTGGAGTTGTGGCGTGAGCTTTTTGGTCGCGACCTGGGCAATAAAATCTGCAATCTGCGTACCGGCCACTGAGGCCGGGTTGAAGCATTGAGTCACGTTCAGTCGGCCCTCGATGCGCTCGCGTTCATAGCTCAGGCCGAGCTGGTTCAAATAGGCGTCCAGGTCTTCGCTGAACCAGGCTTCCCGATCAGCTTCCATTTTCCAGAAAGACGACGACAGTTCATTGAGAGTGTCATTGGCGGCCAGCAGGATGACCAGGCGACCACCTTCTTTGACCAGTCCGAGGGCTTTTTCCACGGCCCAGGCCGGATCAGCCATGTAATAGAGGGAATGCACCATGATGACCAAGTCGTAGCGACGCGGATCATGCAGATCTTCAAAGCCGACATTATGTGCTTCAACCTGCACCCGGCCATTGGTTTCGTCCCTCATCTGGGTCAGGAAGCGCTGGCACTGGCGTGCGTCAGGTTCCAGGCCGACATAGGCCACGACTTTCGATTGTTCCGTGCTGGCCGCCAGGATTTCCTTGTCCAGATCACCCGCGCCGCAGCCCACGCTCAATATCGAGGCTCGTTCAGCCCCCATTTCGGGTATCAGCGCCTCGCGGGTCCAGGCCAGAATCCGGTCGCGCTGGTCGCTGGCCGCTTCATAAATGGCCAGGCTGCTGGCGTAGTGCTCGCCTTCCAGGGGCACGGGCGTGGCGCCCTGCTGGAGGACTTCTCGAATGGCAGTGATATTCACGCAGCTATTCTTCTGATTATGGCGGCCCGCTATGACACTGGATGGGCTCTGTCTGTGTCAAACCGGGCTCTTCGAAAGCTTCGCTTTTGGTCACGGCCCTGGGGTATTCTGGCTGCCCGGCTGTCCTCCCGATTGCATCAGATCGGCAGCCTGCCTTGCTTCCACGGTTTTTTGATGCCTCAACAGAGTCCCTGTGCCCCCGTCCGTCCCGGCCCCCGCCGCCTGCTGCTTGCCGGTCTGCTGGCGCTCGCGCTGGCGAGCCCCCCGGTGACGGCGAAGGTGGTTGTAGGCTCTAAGAACTTCACCGAGGGGGTGGTGCTGGGCGAGCTGATTCGAGGCCTGGCCGCCTCGGCGGAAGGTGACACAGACCATCGCCGGGCACTGGGCGGCACCCGGCTGGTGTTTAACGCCCTGGTATCAGGCGAGATTGATGTCTATGCCGAATATACGGGCACGCTCACCCACGAAATTTTTGCCGATCAGAAGCCGGAATCTCTGGCCGCACTGCGAGAACGACTGGCAGAGTCCGGCCTGGTCATGAGTGAGCCCCTGGGCTTTCGTGACAACTTTGCCCTGGGTATGCGCAAGGATGTGGCCCAACGCCTGGGCATTCGGCGTATTTCTGACCTGCGCAAGCATCCGGAGCTGGTGTTTCGCTTTGGTACGGAATTTACCGAGCGCGGTGATGGCTGGCCGGGACTACGGCAGCTATATCAATTGCCGCAGCAGGATGTGCTCGGTGTTGAGCATGATCTGGCTTATCGTGGCCTGGCAGCCGGCGATGCAGATCTCACGGATCTGTATACCACCGATGCCGAAATCGCTTACTACGATCTGCAGGTACTGGAAGACGATCTGGGTTACTTCCCGCCCTATGATGCGGTGCTGCTTTATCGGTCTGAACTGGCCAAGACCGAGCCCGACGCGCTGGCGGCCATGCTCAAGCTCGAAGGACTCATCGACGAACAGCAGATGATCGCCATGAACGCCCGCGTGAAACTCGACGGCGAACAGGAACAGATGGTGGCTGCCGATTTCCTGCGCACCAGTCTCCAGATGAGCATGGAGGCGCGCGAAACCACCCGCACCGAGCGACTGCTGCGCTATACCGGTCAGCATATTGCGCTGGTGGCGGCCTCCCTGAGCGCCGCAATCCTGCTGGCCATCCCCCTGGGTATTGTTGCCGCCCGCCTGCCGCGCCTGGGGCAGATCATTCTCAGCCTGGTCGGGATTCTGCAGACCATACCCGCCCTGGCCCTGCTGGTTTTCATGATTCCCCTGTTCGGGATTGGCGCGGGGCCGGCCCTGGTCGCACTCTTTATATATAGCCTGCTGCCTATTGTCCGTAATACCTATACCGGTCTGACCGGAATCGCGCCGGGCCTGCGAGAGTCGGCCGAAGCTTTGGGCTTGCCGGCCGGAGCGCGCTTGCGCTTGATCGAGTTGCCGCTGGCTGCCCCCTCAATTCTCGCCGGTATCAAGACAGCGGCCGTGATCAATGTGGGGGCGGCTACCCTGGGCGCCCTGATCGGGGCTGGTGGTTATGGTCAACCTATTCTGACCGGCATCCGCCTGGATGATGTCAGCCTTATTCTCGAGGGCGCCATTCCGGCTGCCCTGCTTGCCGTGCTGGTGCAGTGGCTGTTCGAATTGCTCGAACGCGTGGTCGTACCGCGCAGCCTGCGTACCGCCTTGGAAAACTAAAAATGGCCGCTGATACCTTTCAACGCAGTTGTGATCACTGGAGCGATGACGCCCGGGCCGAGATGGAAGCCTTCTACGAGCTCGCCCGCATTGATTACCGCTACCTGGCAGAAACCTACGACTGGGCTGATGCCTTTGGCCGGTTGCTGGCCCGGGACGAGCCCCTGCGCCTGGCCGACATCGCCTGCGGCAGTGGCAAGTTTCCCGAAGCCCTGCTCAGCTACGCCGGCCTGGAGCAGCTGGACGGACTGAAGGTTCACTACGACTTACTCGATCCCAGCGATTTTTCCGTGCGGGAGGCGAAGCAGGTCTTAAGGCCGCCCTTTGAGGCGGGTGCTGAGTATTGCTGCACCCTGCAGGACTGGGACTGCGATGCGGGCGCCTATGACATCGCCTGGGCTACCCACGCCTTGTACTGCGTACCGGCTGAAGAATTGCCGACGGGTCTTGAGAAAATGGTGCGTTGCCTGAAACCCGATGGCCTGGGTTTCGTGGCCCAGGGTTTGCGTGATGGGCACTATGTGGGTTTCTACGATGTGTTCCGCGAGGCTCTGCAGGATGGCCAGGGCACTCCCTACAGCGATGGCGCCCAGGTAGAAGCGGCCCTGCGGCGGCTTGGTGTCAGCGTCAGGAGTCGCCAGTTGAACTACACCACGGTGGTCTCAGCCGGGCGTGAGGAATTGCTGGAGTCTTACCTGCAACGTTGCGCCTTCGACGACAGCGTGTCGCTGGAAAAGATGCTGAGTACCGAGCCCCTGGCCACTTACCTGGCCTCCTGTTATCAACAGGGCAGTCATGAGTATCATTTTGAACAACGCATCGGCCTGACTTTGTTCGCCCATAGTGACGCCAGGCTGATTTTGCGTGATCGCTGAGCCGGATCTGTCCCATGACCAATAAATCTCTGCCGAAGCTAAACGCCCAGGACGAAGTCATTGCCCAGGAGTGGCAAGGCGATAATCAGCAATGGTGGAACTGGTACATGGGCAGTGCGGACAATGCGGCGGCAGCCGACGAGCCGTCGGCAGAAGTGGTTCAAATGCCGGTTGCAGACGGTGAAGCGGGGACGCTGGCTGCTATCGAGGGCGAGCTGAAGGGGACCTATGCCCTGGATAAAGAGGCTATCGCGCGTTTCCGGCGTGACGGCTATGTGAAGCTGCAGCAGGTGCTGTCCCCAGCGGCTCTGGCTCTGTTGCGCACCGAGATGGAACGCTGCCTGGTCGCTGACCTGGGCGCGAATCCGGGGCTGGAGTTTCGCAGCGGCGAGATGATGTGGCTGAGCAACGAGATTTTTCGTGCCTTCGTGCTCAGTCCGCGACTGGCTGAGATTGCCGCCGCCCTGCTAGGTGTGCCCAGTGTGCGGCTTTACCATGACAACGCGCTGGCCAAGGAGCCCGGCTGCGGCCGCACGCCCTGGCATTACGACAAGGATCATTTTCCCATCGCCAGCCCGGATATCTGCACGGCCTGGATTCCCCTGCAATCAATCCCCCGCAGCATGGGGCCCCTGGCTTTTGCCGTCGGCATGGATATTCATGAGCTGGTGGAGTCAGTGCCCTTTAGCAAGTTCGACACCAGCTACGATCAGGCTATCGCAGAAATTTTTAAGGCCCATGATGTGCTGGTAGATGACGGGCCTTTTGCCCTGGGGGAAATCAGTTTTCACCATGCCTATTCTTTTCATACGGCCGGCCCCAACCGGACTGATGAATCGCGAATGGTACTGGCGACGACTTATTTCGCGGACGGTGCGCAGGTGGTGCCGCAACCCACGATGATTTCCGGCGACTGGCGAAAATTCATGCCCGGTGTTGAGGCTGGTGAAACCATCGCCAGTGACTACAATCCGGTGTGCTTCCCACCGGCCGACTGAATTCAGTGTTTGGCTGCCGGCGGTTTGCGCAGGGGCACCGGGCGCAGCACCCAGTTAGATGGATCCTGTTTGCGCGCAGGTGAGGGAATGACCCGGGCATAGTCGTTTTCATTGGCCAGGGCCTGGCTGTCAATGCCGTCGCCGGCGGCCTCCCGGGCCTGGACCTTCTGGCGGAACATCACGCCGTGCTTGTCCGACTCCAGCAGTAGTTCGTCAGCCAGGGTCGGGGGCACGCGAGCGGGTTTCAGGTGATCCAGCACCGCCGCATCTTCGCCCAGCACCAGGTAGACGCGCTTGAGGGAGTCCTCGTCGTATTTTTCATCCGTCATGAAATTGCGGGCCTGGATGAAGTGCAACTGGGTGAGTCCGTCATGAATCGGCGTGTAAGCCGTCACGATGATCATGGACTTGGGCGGCTGCATGTGCATCTGGATGCGGATGGACGGCGCCGGCACATAGATCTGCACTTCCGTCTTGCGCTCGTCACGCTCGTCAGGAATTTCCTGGCGCCAGTCACCGCGCTTGTTCAGGGGTTTGCGTACGGCGGCGCCGTACAGGCGATGCGCTTC
>CAKZWQ010000039.1 GCA_937921935.1 uncultured Gammaproteobacteria bacterium
CAGCGGTGGGCTACCAGCCGACCCTGGCTGAGGAAATGGGTGTGCTCCAGGAGCGCATTACCTCCACCAAGACCGGTTCGATCACGTCCTTCCAGGCGGTGTACGTACCCGCGGATGATTTGACGGATCCCTCACCCGCCACCACCTTTGCCCATCTGGACGCCACCCTGGTGTTGTCGCGTCAGATTGCCGAGCTGGGTATTTATCCGGCCGTGGATCCGCTGGATTCCACCAGTCGTATTCTGGATCCGAACGTGATTGGCCAGGAGCACTATGAAGTGGCGCGTTCAGTGCAGACGGTGCTGCAGCGTTACAAAGAACTGCAGGACATCATCGCCATTCTGGGCATGGATGAACTGTCCGAAGAGGACAAGCAGATCGTGCAGCGTGCGCGGAAAATTCAGCGCTTCCTGTCACAGCCCTTCGCCGTGGCCGAAACCTTCACGGGCCAGGAAGGCAAGTACGTGACTCTGGCTGAAACGATTCGCGACTTTAAGGCCATTGTTGCCGGTGAATATGACCACCTGCCCGAGCAGGCTTTCTATATGGTTGGCGGTATCGAAGAAGCAGTGGAGAAAGCCAAGACCCTGCAGTAAACGCAGCCTCAGGTCCAAGCGATAACTATGAGCACAATCCAGGTTGAAATTGTCAGCGCCGAAGGGGCGATCTTCTCGGGTCAGGCCGAGCTGGTCATCGCACCTGCCAAATTGGGCGAGGTTGGCATCACGCCGCGGCACGCACCCCTGCTGACGGATCTTCGGCCGGGCGAGGTTCGCCTGCAGATGCCTGGTGATGCCGACCAGTTATTTTTCTATGTCACGGGCGGTATCCTGGAAGTGCAGCCCCACCTGGTCACGGTGCTCGCGGATACTGCTTTGCATGCCGAACAGCTTGATGAAAACGCTGCCATGGAGGCCCGCAAAGAGGCCGAAGAAGCCATGAAGGGCGCCACGGGCAAAGAAGACATCGAAAAGGCCCAGGAACAGTTGGTGGAAGCCGCTGCCCGCTACCGGGCCGCCCAGAAGCTCCGGGGCAAGCGCTAGGCCCCGCGCCCGCTGCGCTGCGGGATTTTGTGCAACGGGGCAAAGACAAGCTCCGCCCCACGGACTAGAGTTAGCGGTTTGAACACCGCGGATCAAAGGGACGCATGGAACTAAGCGTCATCATTCTCGCTGCCGGTCAGGGCAAGCGCATGAACTCGGACCTGCCCAAGGTCCTGCAACCCCTTGCGGGCCGGCCCCTGCTGAGCCATGTGTTGGCTACGGCGGCGGCCCTGAAACCCGCCCAAATCTGCGTGGTCTATGGCCACGGCGGTGACAGTGTCCAGCAGGCCTTTGCCGATGACGGTTTGCTCTGGGCCCTGCAGGCCGAGCAACTGGGCACCGGCCATGCGGTGCAGCAGGCCCTGCCTTTACTGGCCCAGGCCAACCTGGCCCTGGTGCTGTGCGGCGATGTCCCCCTGATTCAGCCCGATGCTCTGCAGGCCCTGGTCAAGGCCGCAGGCCCTGACAAGCTCGCCTTGCTGACCGCGGAACTGGATGATTCCACCGGTTACGGCCGGATCGTGCGCGATGCTCACGGGCACGTCGCGTCCATTGTGGAAGAACGGGATGCCACGGTGGATCAGCGCGCCATCCTGGAGATCAATACCGGGCTGATGGTGGCGCCGGTCCCCTTGCTGCAGGGCTGGCTGTCCCAGGTCAAGGCAGACAACGCCCAGGGCGAGTTTTACCTCACGGATGTCATTGCCCTGGCGGCCGCCAGTGGCCATACCGTCACTGCCGTTCAGGCTACCGCCGCCGCCGAAGTGCTCGGCATCAATGATCGTAGTCAGCTGGCCGTTGCCGAAGGCATTTACCGGGCACGGGTGGCTGAAGCTTTAATGCAGCAGGGTGCGAGGCTGGCCGATCCCGCCCGGCTGGACGTTCGCGGCGAACTGCGCTGTGGCCGCGATGTGTTTATCGATATTAATGCTGTCTTCGAAGGCCAGGTAGAGCTGGGTGACGGCGTCCACATCGGCCCCAACGCCTGTATTCGTGATGCGGTGATCGGCGCCGGCACACAGGTTCATCCCAACTGTGTGATCGAAGAGGCCCGCATCGGCGAGTTGTGCCAGATTGGCCCCTTCGCGCGCATGCGCCCGGGTGTGCACCTGGAAGAGCGTGCCAAGCTGGGGAATTTCGTGGAGCTCAAAAAGAGTCATGTGGGCGCCGGCAGCAAGGTTAATCACCTGAGCTATGTGGGTGACACTACCCTTGGCGAAGGGGTGAATATCGGGGCCGGCACCATTACCTGCAATTATGACGGGGCCAACAAGTATCCCACCGTGATTGGCGACGGCGCCTTCATCGGTTCCGGGGTCCAGTTGGTCGCCCCGGTTGAAATCGGTGCCGGCGCCACCATTGGCGCGGGTTCTGTGATCAGCAAGGCCGCGCCCGCGGGGGAATTGACCGTCGGGCGTGCGAAACAGGTCACAATTTCCGGCTGGCAGCGGCCCGTCAAGAAAAAATAAACCGGTGAGCGGCACAGACTGCGAGAGTGGTCGTGATCCTGTCGCCCAAACCTGTGAAACTGGTGCATCGGCAGGACGCCGAAAGGGAATAAGAACATGTGTGGCATCGTAGGTGCAGTAGCTGAAAGGGATGTTGTCCCTATCCTCATCGAGGGCTTGAATCGCCTTGAATACCGGGGCTATGACTCGGCCGGGATTGCGACCTTTCGTAACGGATCAGTTGAGCGCCGCCGTCGCCTGGGCAAGGTAGCCGAGCTGCAAGCCGCCCTGGATGCCGATCCGGTGCAGGGCCACACGGGTATCGCCCACACGCGCTGGGCCACCCACGGCATACCCAGTGAAGACAATGCCCATCCCCATGTGTCGGGCGATCACCTGGCCATCGTTCACAATGGCATTATCGAGAATCACGAGCAGCTGCGGGCCGAGTTGGAAGCCGATGGCTACCGCTTCGATACGGATACTGACACCGAAGTCATCGTGCATCGCATCCACCAGCACCTGGCAACAGGCCAGGAACTGCTGGCGGCCGTGCAGGCCACGGTGGGCGAGTTGGAAGGCGCCTATGCCCTGGTCGTCATGTCCCTGGAAGAACCTGACCACCTGATCCTCGCACGCTGTGGCTGCCCGGTCGTGATCGGTGTGGGAGAAGACGAGCATTTCGTCGCCTCTGATGTCGCTGCCCTGCTGCCCCAGACCCGGCGTTTCATATTCATGGAAGAAGGTGATGTCGCCGACATTCATGCGAGTTCGCTGACTATCACGGATGCCGATGGCACAGTCGTCGACCGTCCGATTACCGAAAGTGAGTTGTCCGCCGATGCGGCAGACAAGGGCGAATACGCCCACTTCATGCAGAAAGAGATTCACGAGCAGCCGCGAGCCGTCGCGCAGACCCTGGAAGAGCGCATCGGTAACGGCCGCTTGCTGGAGGCGGCCTTCGGGCCCGCCGCCGCGAAGGTCTTTGCCCGTACCCGCGCCGTGCACATCGTTGCCTGCGGCACCAGTTATCACGCCGGCCTGGTGGCCCGTTACCTGATCGAGCAAATTTGCCGCCTACCCTGCCGAATCGAAATCGCCAGTGAGTTCCGCTATCGCAATCCGGTGATTCTCGATGACACACTGTTTGTCAGTATCTCCCAGTCAGGTGAAACCGCCGATACGCTGGCGGCGCTGCGGCTGGCGAAAGAAGGTGATTTTCTGTCCACCCTGGCCATCTGCAATGTGCCGGAGAGTTCACTGGTCCGGGAATCAGAGCTGGTTATGCTGACGCGCGCCGGGCCTGAGATCGGCGTGGCATCCACCAAGGCTTTTACCACCCAGATCACCGCCCTGTGCATGCTGGTCCTGGGCCTGGGTAAAACGCACAACATCGACGAACAACGTGAGCGGGGCCTGGTCAAACGCCTGGTCAAGATTCCCGCCATGATTGAGCGAACCCTGGCCCTGGAGCCGCAGATGGTGGAGCTGGCCAAGCGCTTCGCCCACAAGCATCACGCCCTGTTCCTGGGACGCGGCGTGCTGCATCCCGTGGCCATGGAAGGGGCACTGAAGCTCAAGGAAATTTCTTATATTCATGCTGAGGCCTACGCAGCTGGTGAGTTAAAGCACGGGCCCCTGGCCCTGGTAGATGACGACATGCCCGTCATCGCCGTGGCACCCAACAATGATCTTCTCGAAAAGCTGAAATCCAACTTGATGGAAGTACGCGCCAGAGGCGGCGAGCTGATTGTTTTTGCTGATCCTGAGTCCGGCATTGAAGCAAGTGAGGGTGTGACCGTGATCCAGATGCCCGATCACGTGGCCTATTTCCAGGCACCGGCGGTGTACACGGTACCCTTACAGCTGCTTTCCTATCATGTGGCCCTGATCAAGGGGACTGATGTGGATCAGCCGAGGAACCTGGCCAAATCCGTGACAGTGGAATAAGGCTTAGCTGGTCGGAAGAATTACCACCGGGGCACGTTGAGAAAACTACCGCGTCCGCTGGCTGTCCCTCGCGGCACGTTTAGCTGGCTATTGCAGCCTTTCCTGAGACGCCGGCAGGTCATGCTCTGCCAGCTTGTGGCTGACCATCGCACTGACCTCATCCAGGGTATCCGTGCCCACCGTAAAGCACGGCGGTTGCCGGCGCAGCCGTTGCCAGTCATCAGCCTGGATGACTTCGTTCAGATAACCCAGATTCGCATTGATGAAATCCATGTACGGATTGTGCCCACCGTACAGCGGTTCAACGTAGCGATAGGCTCGATTGAACTGGCGGCTCATGCGCTTCAGGGCCGCTTCCTGCCAGAATCCCGGCGTTTTGCGGAGCAGGTCGCGGCCTGAGTCATACAGGGGTACTGATTTGGCGGTCGCGCCAAGGGCAACGCCGCCAATGACGAATTCTGCGTACAGGCGGTCCCGACATTTTTCCAGGTAGCAGCGATCAGCCATCTGGGCCAGCAGGTCGGCGGTACCCAGCAAGTGTCCGACGATGGTATCCCGCGGATCATCCAGCTCGATGTCATTCAGGCTCATCTCGTAACCGGTGAAGTGCACCACCTGCGTGGCGACGTTCACCATAGAATCCAGACCCAGTTGCGGCAGATAGTCACGCAGGAAATCTGCGCTGCGCGACACATGCCAGTTGGTGAACTCAGCACCGTTGGCCCAACGCGGCTCGTCTGTGCGGCGAATATAGCCGGCATCATGAAACAGGGCGGTAATCAGCCCCAGGGTTGCCCGCTCATCACCGAGTCGATCCTCAGGTTCGGCAATCTGTTCATAGCCTGCCAGCAGACGCCCCATAGCCAGCGTCATGTCCAGCGTGTGCTGTATATCGTGATAAACGGTATCGCAGCCCAGGTAACCAGGGTAACGACCTTCGAACAGCCGATCGAAGTCGTGGAAGGCAATCCACAAAGAATCAAAGGCTGCCTTGGGGAAACTCTGTCGGAAAAGCCGGCTGACTTCGTCGCGGACGGCAGTGGCGGAACTGACCCGCACCGTATTGGTGACATCGTAGTCGTTACGGCGGTCCGGCAATGGTCCGTACATCGTCAGCCAGCCCCAACGAAGTCCGCAAAGACAGGAGCGTGATCGGACGGCCGTTCCAGAGCGCGCGGCTCCGAATCAATCGCGCTGGCAGAGCAGTTGTCGGCCAGTGCAGCGGAAACCAGCAGCAGGTCTATACGCAAACCCAGCTTGCGACGAAACGCCGCTGAACGGTAATCCCACCAGCTGAAAACATTGTCGGGTTGATCGAATAAACGAAAACTGTCCTGCAGACCCAGGCTCAGCAAAGCGGCCAGTTGTTCGCGCTCCGGAGCACTGCAAAGCACTTTGTCTTTCCAGGTTTCGGGATCGTGAACATCACGATCTTCCGGCGCAATATTGAAATCGCCCATCACCACGAGTTTCGGATACTGTTTAAGTTCATCTTCAAGGTAAGACCTGAGAGCGTCTAACCACTTCATTTTATACGCGTATTTGTCAGAATCGACGGTTTGGCCGTTCGGCACGTAGACATTAATCACGCGCGTTTCACCATAAGTCCCGGCGATCACTCGCCGTTGTTCGTCTGCAAAGCCAGGCAGGTCATGGCTTACATCGGTTCCGGGCTGGCGGGAAAGCAGGGCGACACCGTTATAGGTTTTTTGCCCGTTAGCGACGCCGTGATAGCCCATTGCGCGGAAATTATCGGCGGGAAAATCCGCCGTTGGCATTTTTATTTCCTGCAAACCCAGCACGTCGGGCTCGTGGCTTTCGAGCCATTCGCGCACGTGGCCCTCGCGGACCCGCAGCGAATTCACATTCCAGCTGGCAATACGCATGGGCCGGTCTATCTCAGGCAGCACCGGTGGCTGGCGCATCTTCCGCCAAAATTCCTGCCTGCCGCAGCAGCGGCTCTACCTGTACCTGTCGCCCCCGGAAGCGTTCGAAAGCCTCGCTGATCTCCACGGTGCCGCCCACCTCAAGAATCTCATGGCGAAAGCTGCGGGCGAGATCCGGTTCGAAAATGCCGGCATCGACGAAAGCTGACCACGCATCGGCAGCCAGTACTTCTGCCCACTTATAGCTGTAATAGCCGGCAGCATAGCCACCACCAAAAATATGTGTAAAAGCGTGGGCAAAGCGGTTGTATTCAGGATAGCGAACCACGGCAACCTGTGTGCGCACCTGGTCAAGAATTCTCGCCAGCCGGCTGCCACGGCGGGGATCAAACTCCGCGTGCAGGCGCATGTCGAAAATCGCGAACTCCAGTTGCCGTGACATCTGCATGCCAGCCTGAAACACGCGGGAGGCCTGGAGCCGGTCCAGTAATTCTGCGGGCAGTGGTGCTGCGCTTTCATAGTGACCGGAGATCATCCGCATCACATCGGGCTCCCAGGCAAAGTTCTCCATGAACTGGCTGGGCAGTTCCACGGCATCCCACGGCACGCCGTTAATGCCCGACACGCTGGGATAATTCACGCGCGTGAGTACATGATGCAGGGTATGGCCGAACTCATGGAACAGGGTCAGCACTTCATCGTGATTCAGCAGGCAGGGCCGCGTGGCTGTGGGCCCGGCGAAATTACAGACCAGGTGGGCCACCGGGTTCTGCAGGTTCCCGCCATAGTCGCGGCGATTCAGGCACTCATCCATCCAGGCGCCGCTGCGTTTTTCAGCGCGGGCAAACAGGTCGGTATAAAAGCCGCCTATTTCCTTACCGTCGCCGTTGATCAACCGATAAAAGCGGACTTCGGCGTCCCAGGTATCCACATCGGCAACGGGCTCGATACGTAACTGGTAGATACGCCCGACCAGCTCGAACAGGCCGGTGAGCACCCGGTCCAGAGGGAAGTACGGGCGCAATTCGTCGTCGGAGACGGAATAGCGATTTTCACGCAGCTTCTCTGAAAAGAAGGCGATGTCCCAGGCTGCCAGGGCCTGTCCGGCGAAGCGCTCCAGTTCGTTGAGCTCACGTCTGGCAGCTTCCTGAGAACGATCGGCAAGTTCCTGCAGGAAATCCGCGACCTCATCGACGGAACTGGCCATCTTGGAGGCCAGAGAGTACTCGGCGAAATTATCGAAGCCCACGAGTTCGGCCGCCTCATGACGCAGGGCCAGAATTTTCTCAATGACGTCACTGTTATCAAAATCTGTACCTGCCTCGCTCTCCCCTGAGGCGCGCGTGCTCCAGGCCCGGTAAAAGCGATGGCGCAAATCGCGATTCTCTGCGTGAGTCACCACGGCGATATAGGTGGGTTGATCCAGCTTGAACAGCCAGCCATCCAGCTGTTCTGCCTTGGCCAGGCTCGCAGCCTGCTCGAGGGTGGCTGCCGGAATGCCGGCCAGCGCTGTGCCACTCTTTGTATGCCAGGACCAGGCTGCCATGGAGTCGAGGACGTTTTGCTCGAAGGTGGCCTGAACCTGGGCGAGCTCTTCCATCACTTCCTTGAAGCGCTGCTTGCGATCGGCGGGTAGATCCACCCCCGACAAATGAAAATCCCGCAGGGCCAGTGTCAGCAGTCGGTTGGCCGCCGGATCCGCGGCGCCGCTGTCGGCAGCTTTGCGGTACAGGGCGTAGATCCGCTCGTCCTGTGCCATCTCCGTCTGGTAACGAGCCAGCAAGGGCAGACAGTTGTTGTAAGCCTGGCGCAAAGCCTTGGAGTTGGCGACGCCATGCAAGTGGCTGACGGGCGCCCAGGCGTGGTGCAGGCGCTCATCGAGAGCCTCCAGGGGCAGAATACTTTGGGCAAAGTCACCCTGGTCACCGGCAGCCTGCAGGATGTCGTCAAGAGCGGAGCGGTTTTCCTCGAGGACCTGGGTGATGGCGGGCTCGATATCTTCAGGCTGAATCCGGCTGAAGCTCGGCAGATGTGTGCTGTCGAGAAGGGGGTTGGACACAGGGGGCCGTTGCACGAAAAAAAATCATCCTATCACAGGCCCCGGGCCTGGCTTAAACTCGCAAATCCCTGATTCGTGGTGCATAAAACGATGCTTGAGTCTCTTGACCTGGTAGTGATCGGTGGCGGCAGCGGCGGCCTGGCAGCGGCCCAGCGAGCGGTGGAGTACGGTGCGAAAGTCGCCGTGATCGAGCGGGGGCGGCTGGGCGGCACCTGCGTGAATGTAGGTTGTGTGCCGAAGAAAGTTATGTGGAACGCGGCCGCGCTGGCCCATGGCATGCACGATGCGCGCGACTATGGTTTCGCTGTGCCCGAAGTGCCCCATGACTGGGCAGCGCTGAAGAGCCGGCGCGATGCCTATGTGGAACGACTGAACGGCATTTACGCGCGCAACCTGGATAACAAGGGGATCGAGCACCTCGCCGGCCAGGCCCGTTTCCTCAATGCGCACACCGTCGAAGTGGGTGATCGTCAACTCACTGCGCCCCATATCATTATCGCCACGGGTGGCCGGCCCTGGTTCCCGGCCATTCCCGGGGCCGAGCTGGGTATCGATTCCGATGGCTTTTTTGAGCTGGCCGAGTTGCCTGCCCGGGTGGCCGTGGCCGGAGCGGGTTACATCGCGGTGGAACTGGCTGGCATGTTGCAGAGCCTGGGCGCGGACGTGTCCCTGTTGTATCGCTATGACAGCGTCCTGCGCAGCTTCGACCCCATGCTGCAGAGCGGGCTACTGGAAGCCCTGGATGAAGCCGGCATTAGCTGCGTACCGCAGGCTACGCCGACGGCCTTGCTGGGCGAGCCGGGCAATATCCGGGTGCAGACCAAAGCCGGCGCCGAGTTGGGGCCCTTTGACTGCTTTCTGTGGTGCGTGGGCCGGGTGCCGGAGACCGAAGAGCTTGGCCTGGATGCAGCCGGCGTGCAGACTGATGCCAAGGGTTTTGTGCCGACGGACGACTACCAGGCCACCAATGTGCCCGGTGTTTATGCGGTGGGTGATGTCACGGGCCGGGCTGCCCTGACCCCCGTGGCCATCGCGGCGGGTCGCCGTCTCAGCGACCGGGTATTCGGCGGCATGACCGACCGGCATCTGGACTACGAGAACATTCCGACCGTGGTTTTCAGTCATCCTCCCATCGGCACCTGCGGTCTGACGGAAGACCAGGCGCGTGAACAGCATGGCGATGCAGTGAAGATCTACAGCTCCGACTTCGTGCCCCTGTTCAACGGCATCACGGATCATAAGCCGCGTACGAGGATGAAGCTGGTCACCGTGGGTGAAGATGAACGCGTGGTGGGTATCCATCTGATCGGTCCGGGTAGTGACGAGATGTTGCAGGGTTTTGCCGTGGCCCTGCGCATGGGAGCAACCAAACGTGACTTCGATAATACCGTGGCGATTCACCCTACCAGCGCCGAAGAGCTGGTGACCCTGCGCTAGCTAACCAGGCTGCGGACCAGCAGGCCGATAGCAGACGCGGCCGACACGATGAGCACCGCCGGGCGGGTGGCGCCCTGGTCCAGGCGGTGGCGCAATCGGTTCGCGATCCAGTAGCCGGCCAGAAAGCCAGGCATCATCAGCGCCCCGGCAGCAGCCTCGCTGGTGCCAAAGCGGCCGAACAAGGCCAGTATCAGCAGAATCAATACTGACGCGAAGGTATAGATCAACGCCAGGGTCGCCCGCACCCGCGGACCACTGGCATGCTGAAACAACAGGGCCAGCACCGGCGCGCCGATGCCCGTGCTGGCTCCCATGGCACCCGATACACCGCCGGCTGCCACCGCACTGGTTTTGTTCAGCGGGATATCCAGGCCGATGACGGTCAGCGCAATGGCCAGCAGGATGACTACGGCGAACACCAGGCCAAGCTGCTCCGCCGGCAGGGAAGAGATGATCCAGGCCCCCAGCGCCGAGCCCGGTACCAGGCCGAAAAAGACCGGGCTAAGGTGCTCCCGGTCGATGTCCCCGCGTTCCCGCCAGGCCATCAGCCCGGATAAAGCCAGGCTGGCAAAAATCATCGGGGCCGGCACCAGGGACAGGTTGATCCAGGCCAGCAGGGGCACAATCAGAAAGCCGGCACCGACACCGCTGGCGGCCTGCACCATGGAGCCGACGGTAATGGCCAGGGTCGCCGCCAGTAATTCCAGCGGCGTCATGGCAAGCGCGCGCTGATCACCCGGAGCGGGCGCCGGGTCCGAAGAAGTACCAGAGAATCACGCCGAGTACGGGCAGTAAAAGCACGACGACGATCCATAGCGCTTTGATACCGGTGCTGGCTGAACTCTGGGCAATTTTCAAAATTGCATAGATGTCCGCTACCAGAACGAGAAGACCGAGAATACCGTTCACTTCCATCAGGACTCTCCCTTGGTGCAGCCGTCGGCCGCATGGATCATTGACTGGCCTGAGTCAGGCGCGAGGCAAGCCAAAGATAGCATGCGGCCGCGATGCCCGATGATCCGAAAATCATGGCCATCACCACGATCTGGTAACGCGCCGCAATCAGTGGATCGATGCCGGAAAGTATCTGGCCCGTCATCATCCCCGGCAGGGAGACCAGGCCGACAGCAAACAGAGAATTGATCACGGGTATCAGCGCTGCCTGAAAAGCTTCATGCACGGCAGTGCTCGGATCCGTTCCGCCCGTGCGTTCCGATGCGAAGCGTTCCGCGGCCAGACTCACGCAGTTCATGGCGCTGGCAAAGATCATGCCGGCCAGGGGAATCACATAGCGCGGTTCGTACCAGGGTTCGATCTGAACCACCAGCTGAGTTACCAGCCAGAGCACCGGTACACCGCCAACGAAGATGGCCGCCAGGGCGCGGCCATAAGTGCCGGCATCACGCTGTTGCACGGGGCGCACCGCGATGCTGCTGGCGGCGATCAACATGACGGCCAGCACGCCTGCCACCAGAACGCCCTGGTCGGCAGCAAACAGGAAGTTCAGCACGTAACCGATCAGCACCAGCTGCAGCAGCATGCGGCCCAGGGCATAGGTGGCGGTGCCGGCGCCCAGGGACCACCGATACAACACAAGCAGCACTATCACCACCGGGATAAAGGCCAGCAGCAGCCCCGGCAGGGTGATCTGCAGCACGCCGGAATTCACGGCGACTATTCGCCGAGGGCGGTTTCGAGGGAGACGCGCGGGCCGTCTGCTTCCCAGTAGGGCGGAAAGTGCATCGCGACGGCAGAAGCCGCCAGGGCCACCGCATAGAACACGGTGAACAGACCCACATTGCCGTACAGGACGAAATAACTCAGGGTCGCGAGCAGAAAAGGATTGTGCGAACCCAGCACCTTCTTGTTATTCCAGGCGCGGATATTGTGGGGCGGTGACACATGAATATCCCACCAGCCGGACTGGTAATTCATGTTGTACACGGCAATTACCACCAGCGTACCCAGGGCCGTGACCGGGCCGGGCAACTGGAAGCTTTCGAAGATGGCGTAAATGGACAACAGCATCCACGCACTGCAGGCGCCCCACATCAGCCCGAAGAGCAGGGATGGCAGCAGATACAGGCGGCGCCCGTGGGTCAGGGTGCCCCGCGGCCACCAGTACACATAGCCCCAGACAAACAGGGCCCCGCACAGCCCCGTGAGGCCCAGCCATAGCGGGTCGCCCAGCTGGTCAGAAGTCACCAGGGGCTGGGCAGACAGGGCGCCCCAGACCCCGGTAAGCCACGCTATCAGCCCCACGCCGCAGAAATAAATGCCGGCTCGCAGCCAAGCCATGCGGGGGCTGTGTATGCCGGGGTCATGCTTTGGACGTTCCACGAACAGCACGCCGCCCAGGACCGTGGCGATGAGCACCAGGCTGACAGCCAGGACGTCGAGTTCCGGAGCCGCGCGATAACCGAGAAAAAAATCAGTGGGATTCATCAGTTGCCTGCCTTTTGTCTTAGCCCGTGGGGCCAAAAGTTGTATAAATACTCACCCAGTCCAGACCCAGCCGCGTGCCGATCAGTTCCGCGAGCTGGGCCCTGATGTCGTCGCCGCGGAATTGCACGGTGATGGTTTGGGTCAGTGGCTCGCCGGCGGCATTCACAATACGCGCCGGCTGCATCAGGATTGCGGGATAGACCAGCCCCTTCTTTTCATAGGCGCCGAGTTCAGCCGCATCAATCCGGATCGGCTCGCCGAGCAACTTCGTCCAGATGTTGTCCAGGCCACTGGCTTCGTTGCCCCGGCGCTCGATAAGCCGGGCAAAGTCATCTTCAACACGCCTGACGTAGGCATCAAGTATCGCTTCGCCCGGTTTTGCATCCCGGATTTCACCGTCTTCCTCCACCGCTGGTATGGCGAGGATGGCTGTGATGCAGTCGATCTGGCTCACTCGATGCTCACTCCACCGGCTTGCAGCACCTGGCGGGCCGGTTCCAGTTGTTCGGCATAGCGCCGCCAGCGGCCGGCGGCGCCCTGGTAGAGCGGTTCTCGCACCTGGGAGGCGCTGGCTGTGGCCACCGGCGCGGCATTGTGCTGAAACTCCAGGCAGGCCGGCTCCCAGTCAAGGCCGCAGTGTTCGATCAATCGTCGGCTTTGCGCCTCCTGGCTGGCAACCAGTTCCTCGTAGTCCAATCGTAATACTCGTTGCGGCAGTACCTCATCCCAGTGCTGCATCAGCGCGTCGAACTGCAAGTAATAGCGCGCCGTGTCTTCCAGATCGTAGGCGTAGTTGTAATAAGAGAAGTCCGTGGCAAACAGTTGGCGAAAATTACTCAGGCAGGTATCCAGCGGATGCCGGCGGACGCAAATAATTTTGGCGTTTGGCAGGGCCCGGGCGATAAAGCCGATCAGCAGGAAGTTCAGGGGCGTCTTGTCCGTGAAGTGCGCGGTCTTGCCTGTGGCCGGCCGGGTGCTGTGCAGATAGGCCTGGCCCAGCTTCGCCGGGTCGACCTGCAGGCCCCGGCTCACAACCTCCGGATCCAGGATCCTGGTTGATTGACTGCCGCCGGCTTGCTTGAGCACCAGCCCCAGGTTCTGCAACTCACCGGCGGCATAAACCGCCGAGTGACTGGAGATGATGCGCTCCACCAGGGTGGTGCCGGTGCGCGGCATACCGACGATAAAAATCGGTTCAGCGCTTTGCTCGGCGGCCGGTTTTTCTCTGCACAGTTCGTGGCTGAAGCTTGTCTTCAGCGCGGCAAACAGCGCTTCATCTTCAGCCGCTGAATAATCCAGCTCGCGCTTTTTCCGGTCGTTGCCCCGGCACCAGTTATCAAAGGCGCCAGCGTAGTCACCCAGATCTTCGAGTTCCTTGGCCAGGGCGTGGCGCAGATAGAGCTCGGCATTGACGGGCAGATCGGCTGCCTGCAATAAACTTTTGAGCTTTTGGATGTGATTGTTTTCAGGTGTCTGGCGGCGCAGGTTGGCGCGGGCCCAGTGGGCCTGGTAGAAGTCAGGTTTCAGGGCCACGGCCCGATCGTAAGCGGCTTCGGCGCCGGTTAGCTCGCCGTTGAACTTGAGAGCGGCAGCGAGGTTGAACTGAAACTGGGCGTTGTCCGGCTGCAAGGCAACCGCTTGCTGGAAGTGCTTTGTCGCCAAGGCATGGGCCGCGCAACGGGTATACACCCAGCCGAGCGTATCGTGGGTCAAGGCATCCTTCGGCTGCAGGGCAGCTGACCGGC
>CAKZWQ010000040.1 GCA_937921935.1 uncultured Gammaproteobacteria bacterium
GCGTAGTTCCAGCCGCAGTTATCCAGCAGGCTGATGCCCACCAGGGAACTGGCGAAGCTGGGCAGAACCTGCAGGGCCGGTTGCTCATAGACGAAGGCCAGTTGGGCGGCCGAGGAGCCGCTCATACCCACCGCCAGGGCATAGAGCATGGCGTCGCGATCGTGCCAGGACACGCCCTGGTCGGGCGTGCGGCGGGTCATTAGCTCGGCGTAATCCAGCGGCATGGTGATTTAGCCAGCCGGGTTGCCCGTGTCAGACGGTCGCCGTCGAAGGCCGGATGGCCAGACGAGGCCCGCGAATCACGGGTGCGGCCTACTCTTCCGGGGCAAGGGTCACTTCTATTCCATCCAGATCATCACGCATGACAATCTGGCAGGACAGGCGGGAGGTGCCGTCCTCGAAGGTCTCGGTCCCTTCCAGTAACTCCAGCTCGTCGTCCTGACGCTCTTCCAGTTTGGCGAACCACTGCGGCGCCACAAACACGTGGCAGGTCGCGCAGGAACACATGCCCCCGCACAGGCCTTCGATGCCCGCACCGTCCAGGTCACGGAGCGGCTCCATCAAGCTCAGTCCGTTGTCGATGTCGAGTTCGTGTTTATCGCCGTCGCGGTCGATAACGTGGATCTTGCCCATGAATTCAGCTCTTTGCCCGTTGCGAAACGGCGCGGACTATAGCACAGGGCCGGGGATCGTCCGACGCCCAAGGGCCGGGTAGCGGCCTAGTGGGTGCCGGCACCCACATCGCGGGGCGAGTCGAAGTAGTCGCTGCTTTGGGCCAGCTCCCGGGCTTCCTCCAGCAGCAGCTGCAGGCGCCGCTCGGCGGTGCTGACCTGGGCGCAGGACTCACAGAAAGCATCGTCGCAGGGCTGCCGCGAAAACAGCCAGAACTGGATGGCTCCGGCCAGCAGGCCCGAAGCGACCTCCCAGGAATCCGCCGAACCGTCGTTATCCAGAATCCGGTTACCCAGATCCACGGCCTCCTGGGCAGTTTCGTCGTAGACCGTGACCGGTTCCTCGGGTGCACTCATGGCTTGTCTCTCCGCGGCCTCGCTGACCGCCTCACTGGCGCGGGTTCATGCTAACTCATCCGGTCCCGTCCGACGCCCGGGAGTGTGACCGGGCTAACGGTGCACGGCCCGATTAGAGAGTAGTTTGAAAGTCCCACGGATGGAGAGTTCGGCATGGACGCCGCCCCCACCTCGCCTAATCGCTTCAGCGACGAGATTCGCAGTCTGATCCGGGACACCCAGGCCTGCCTGGCCACTGCCGGTGATGACCGGGAAGCGCGCCTGCAAACAGAAGCCTTTCACGAACGCTGTGAACGGGCCCTGGCCCTGGCCCGGCGCCTGGCCAATGCCTCGGCGACCGAAGCTGGTCGACTGGATGGTGATGCGTGGCGGGCCCGCGAATCTCTCGCCTTATCTCGTGAGTTTTTCCGCCGGCGGCAAGGCGCGGTCAGAACCTGAAGGTACCTCCGAGCAGCATCTGCCACTGCCACAGGACCTCGCTCTGGCTCTTGACCAGGCAGGTGTTCTCACCGGGCCCCGTCTGGCAAAAAATATCACTGTCGCTATCGACAATGGTCCCATAGACCCGCCCTTCCAGCCTCAGGCCAAAACGCTGGGTCGGCCAAAACCGCCAACCGCCGCCGATGGAAAAAGCGAAATAAGTTTCCGAGTCGCCGATGTCATCGGGATTCAGGTAGGCCGCGCCTACGGTTGCGACCATGTAGGGTTCCACCTGCTTGCCATCAAACAAGTAGGTCCCGCCGGCCTGGAAGTAGTCGATATCCAGATCGATCTTGTCGGGCCCATTGTTCACCACCGGCACATCAACGGCCGTCTCCGAACGGCTCCATTCGAACTGCCACTGGGTGTAGGCCTTATCCCTGATGTTAAAGATCAGTCCGTAAGCCGTCTCATCATCAATGTCATAGTCTTCGCCCGTGTCATCGTCTTCGAAACTGCCGCCGATGCGGTAACCGCCGAAGGGCGTAATTTCGAAGCGCTTCGGCTTGTCGGCAGCCAGCGCCGGCAGGGCGGCCAGCAACAAAAGCAAAACTACGCCGCGATAAATCAAGATCTGCCCCCAATTGAACCCGTTGAACCCGTTGGAAAAACCTGCCTGAAATCCTTTTTCATACTGACCACGAGCCAGTTGCGCGCCGCCGCGACGGGCAGCACCCGGACGGAATCATCCGCATAGGCGTACTCACGCTGCGCATCATCATGGCGCAGCAGGACCGCCAGTGTATCGGGCCCGGCCTGCGTATAACTGAGCATCTCCAGATCGCCGTCGGAGTTCCCCACGGCCAGCACCGGTCGCCGCCCGATATGCCGATCGATATTCAGCACTTTGAAGGGTCCCGCGTTGAGACTCTGAAAACCGCTCTTACGCCACACGGCCAAAGCCTCGTCCTCTTCCCGGAGTTCATACTTCATCACTGAAGCCACCACCCGTTCCCGGGGCACGCCATAAACGGATTCCGACAGTCCGCGAATGAACTCGATGCCACCGCTGGAGACGATATACACGCGAAAATCGCTGGCTGTGAGCAGGGCAATTAACTCCAGCATGGGTTGATAAACCAGCTGAGGGTAGACGACCTCAAAGCGGGGGTGGCGAGCCTGCCCCAGAAAACGGCTAACCGCGGCACGAAACTCCGCCTGAGAAATGCCGGCCTGGGCCGCATTGACCAGGGCGGCCGTGCCGCGAAAGCCCATCTGCGCCAGCACCGCATTGTTACCGGCCAGCACGGCATCGAACGGCGCCAGTTCCACCCACTCAGGATGCGCCGGTGCCAGCTCCCGGACGCGCTCGTGGACGAAAGCCATCTGCACCAGCAACGGCTGCTCGATTATCAGCGTGCCGTCGTGATCAAAAACGGCAATGCGCTCGGCCGGCGGGCGATAAGCGTCGCTGTCAGGCTCCGTCACTTGGGCGATGAAGTTAAGCAAGGTCGAGCGCACGACCCCGGGCTGCCAGGCCGACAAGGGCTCTGCCGCCACAGCGACTTGTGCCAGCGTGCCCAGAAGCAACAGGCTCAGACGCATCGCCCTACTCACCGGCGCCACGGATAAAGTCCATGGCCTGAGGGACATTTTCCGCCCGGCAAATGAAATCTACATCCTGACGATCGATGGTGCCGGCGGGCAACAGGGTGTTGCGAATAAAGTCCTGCAGGTCTTGCCAGTACTCACCCCCCATGGCGACCACCGGAAAGCGTTCCAGCTTGCCGGTCTGCACCAGGGTGATGACTTCGAAAGCTTCATCCAGCGTGCCGAAGCCGCCGGGCATGACAACAAAGGCACTGGAGTATTTCACCAGCATCACTTTGCGCACGAAGAAATGCTCGAACTCCACGAAACGATCCAGGTAAGGATTGGGTTGCTGCTCTTTGGGCAGGCGAATATTGCACCCGATACTCTGGCCCCCGCCTTCGCGGGCACCGCGATTTGCGGCCTCCATAATTCCCGGACCACCCCCTGTCATCACCGTATAGCCGGCCTCGGCCAGCGCCCGACCCAGGCGCCGCGCCGTGTCGTAGTGCGCATGGTCTTCCGGAAAACGCGCGGAGCCGAAGACAGTGACGCAGGGCCCCTGGATATCGAGTTCTTCGAAGCCGCGCAGAAACTCCAGGAACAGGCGCACGGCGCTTTCAAGATCAGCGCCGCGATTGCGGCGCCCGGCCAGAAAATGTTTCTCGGCGTCGGCGACGCTCTCCAGCAGGGGCAGTCGCCAGGCATCACCCGGGGTGGACGAATCAGTCATCAGGGAGCTCCGCTATCTCCGCGCGCAAGATAACAGAAAGCAGCTGGCCTGAACCCGGCCGCGAGCCGGCTAGTCATTGCCTGTCAGGCTGCGGCGGCGGCTGACTGGCGGGGCAGGCGTATGGAAACCTCGGTGCCCTCTCCTTGCTGGCTGACAATGGATAATTCGCCGCCATGCGCTTCAGCAATGCGGCGGCACAGGTACAGACCCAGACCGAGGCCGCCCGTGTCCCGACTGCGCGCGGGATCCTCGCGGTAAAAGGGATCCGTTGCCTGGGCGACAGCCTCCGAGGACATACCGTCGCCGCGGTCGGCGACAATGATTTTCAGCAACTCGTCGCCCTGCTGCAGGGAGAGCTGGACCGGTGGCGCCTGCACCGGTGTATGGCGCAAGGCATTGCTGAGCAGATTTCTGACCAGCAAGCGAATGCGAACCGGATCCACCGCAGCCAGCGCATCGCCCCGGGGAACATCCAGACTGACGCGTTCCTGCTCATCGGCGAAATCCTCGGACACGACCTGCTTGAGCAGGGCGGCCACATTGGTGTCCTGCAGATTCAGTTTCGCGTGTCGGCTGTTGAGCTTTTCGCCCTCCAGCAGGTCGTGAATCAGGAGCTCCATTTCGTGCACGTCCTCAAGAATGCTCGCCCGGGTCGAATCCTCTTCGAGAAACTCCAGGGCAACCTTGGTGCGTGTCAGGGGCGATCGCAGTTCATGGCTGATGGCCAGCAGCAGCTGGCGCTTGGCCTCCAGCATCTCCTGGACTTCGTCAGCCATGCCGTTGATTTTGTCCGTGAGCTCGCCCAGCTCATCATTGCGCACGCGCGGAATGCGGTGGTCCAGATCGCCCCCGCCAATCCGGTCTGCACCGGCCTTGATCCAGCCAATGGGGCGCACCAGCCACTGCACCACGAAGTAGCAGCCGGCGAGCACGAGGACTGAAATCAGGCCAATGATCGGCCAGGCCAGGTTGGGCGGCGTGTCCTCTGCCAGCTTGGGCGTCACGATGGTGATCCCGTAATCACCTTCTACGATCCGGGTGAATGAATGCCCGTCGTAGCTCGTGAAATCCAGCTGGCTTGGGGCCCGGTCCATGCGCCGGCCATCTGCTGTGGCAATGGCAGCCGGGTCCACAAACTGACTGGGCTCAAAGGCCAGTTCTTCCGGGGCAGGAAAATTCGGATCCGAACTCCAGCTGAGGCCGGGACCGTCGATACGAATATCAATGGGATTAACTTCGGCCAGGGCCTGGGCGCGCTCGGGGCTGGGCGGGTAACCCAGGTCGCGCAGCAGGTAATTTGAATGCAGGGACATATGCGCGCCGATAATCTCGCGCAGATAATCCCGGTCCAGCACCAGGTCGACGGCCAAACGCGATGCCAGCCCATACGCCAAAGAGGTCAGCAAAAAGACCAGTAGCAGGCGAGCCGAGAGGGAACGGGCAATACGCGCAATCATGAGTCGAGTGCCTCAGCGACAAAGGTATAGCCCGCGCCCCAGACGGTCTTGATGAATCGCGGCTGCTTGGCCGTGTCCTGCAACTTGCTGCGCAGCCGGCTAACCAGGATATCCACTGAGCGCGAAAACAGTTGCGCGTCGATACCCCGTAACTCATTGAGCACATCGTCACGCGAAAAGATGCGGCCCGGGTTGGCAGCCAGCAGCGCCAGCAGCGCAAATTCCATGCTCGTCAGATCCAGTTCTTCTCCGTCCAGGACCGCTGTACGGCGCTCGGGAAAAACCTCAAGACCCTTGAACAGATAACCCTCGGCCGGATCGCCCTGGGTGGCAGTGCGCCGCAGAACATTCTGAATCCGGGCCACCAGCTCACGCGGCTCGAAGGGCTTGGGCAAATAGTCGTCCGCACCGATTTCCAGGCCCACAATCCGGTCGGTGACCTCCCCCCTGGCAGTGAGCATCACGATGGGGACAGCGCTGGTCTTGCGGATGGTCCGGCAGACCTCGAAACCGTCCTGCTCGGGCAGCATGACATCAAGCACCACCAGATCCGGTTTCTCCTTGCGCAGTAGCTCCAGGCCCTCCGAGGGCCGGGTGGCCGCGATGAGTTCGAGATCGAAACGGCCGAAATAGGTTCCCAGCAGCCCGCCGAGCTTCTCGTCATCATCGATTAGCAAAATTCGAGTCATAGGTCACGGTTTCCGGAGCCGCAGACCGCTCTAATTCGCGCGGCCGTTAACTGTCGTCACGGCCATTGTAACTGCTTGAAAACACTACCCCTGGGCGGGTTACAAATTGTTACAGGCTGTTACCCCCGCGAGAGGATTGAACGGGGGCCAGGCCCTATATTTCTATTCAACCCGCAAGGGAACCATGTTGAGGTAGAAGCCAGGATGAGCAAGCAAACAAACAATTCGGGAACTGATCGCCGCGATGAGATCGTACTGGGCCTGGTGGCCTTGTTGATCCCCTTGGCAACGCTGCCGGCCATTTTCGGTTTCTAGCATCCGGCGGGCCGGGCGGCAATGAAGCTGCCCGGCCCGCCGGCGATTTTTCTCGATCTTTATGAGGCCCATCCCCCCGGGCCTCTTTTTTTTACCTAGGCCGCTTTGCGGGCCTCGGCCATTTGATCCACGCCGATGCGCATATTCAGGCGCCGATCGAACTCCTGCTGGCCGAAGACCTTCTGCGGCAGGAAATTCATGGGATCAGTGCGGTAGCCCAGCTCGCGGACGGTGAAATCGTATTCACGCTGCGCTGCACGCTCCGACTCCGGCACGGTTTCGGCCTCATCCAGCCAGCGGAACCAGCGATCCACGAAGGGGCCGAGGAATTTCTCGCAGGTGGAGATATTGTCATCGTTGAGTTCCGCGGTGGAACTGGTAGCACACGGCGACATCAGGGCGCGCAGGTAGGTGCCATGACTGACGAAACGCGTCCAGTTCGGGTCGCTGCGAAACTTCAGGAAGTCCTCGTTGGCCGGCTCGTAGTACTTCTTGAGGTAGTCCAGATTGGTGCGCAGATCCACGCGCGGCACGTATTCAGCATAAAAGTACAACTTGGGAATGGTGCCGAAAATCACCCCGAGGTGAGGCACGCGGTTATCCTGGGACAGGAACACCGTGGCATTCATATCCAGGATGCTGGCCTTACGATTGCCGATCCAGGAGTGCACCAGCCAGTCCACCTCGCTGCCTGAATAGGCATTGAATGAGCCTTCCAGCTGACCGTCCGGCGCCTGGAAATAGTCCTCGCCTTCACAGGACGGATGCTTGCTGACGTCGAAGCGGTCCCGAACCCGATCCACGATCCCGGAATGAATATTCCAGCAGCGCTCCCAGGCCTTGGAGACATCGACATTGGGGTTCTCGGAGAGGAACTCCATGATGGTTTTGGTTTCAGTACGCTCGGTCATTTTTAAGAGGTGCTCCGCCGGCAGGCGTCGTGGTTAATAAATGGAGGCGCAATTCTACTGACGGGCGGGCGGCGATCAACAGCGGATATTGCCCTGGCCCGGTTGACGCGCTCGGGCGTCTGGCTGACTGCCCGAGGTCCGCGGCAGAGCCCACTTTGCAGCGCAGCGCCCGGATAGGCTAGCTTCTGGATAATCACCGGGAGAAAAACCAAGTCATGGACGAGCCATCGCCGGACAGCAGCCTGGAGGACCGCCTGGACAGACTGGGGGTGCCCCATATCCGCCGGCATATCTTGCTGTGCTGCGACCAGACCAAGCCCAAGTGCTGCGACCGGGAAGCAAGCCTGCAATCCTGGGACTTCCTCAAGCGACGCCTGGCCCAGTTGCGCCTGACCGGCGCCGGCGGCATCTACCGCACCAAGGCCAACTGCCTGCAGGTCTGCGAGCAGGGACCGGTAGCCGTGGTTTATCCCGAAGGCAGCTGGTATCGGGACTGCACACCGGCGGTGCTGGAGAGAATCATTCAGGAGCACCTGATCGGGGGCAAACCGGTGCGTGACTACCTGATGGCGACCCGCCCCTTGCCGGGCCGGGCCGGCTGATCAAGCTGCCCAGTCCTGGCCTTTGGCGAGGGGCAGGCCCAGGCTACGGCGCAGCCAGGCCAGCAGGCCCAGATCGAACTGGCTGACATTGGCGTCGCGGAATTTGGCTTTATTCTTCCCGAACTCGCACCAGCTGGTGGCGACCAGGAATTCCTGATCCTGGAGAAAATCCAGGCTATTGCCGAAGCCCGAATCCACAGCCTCCATCCCGGCGCCGCCTGGGGTGAAATCCCAGGCCATTGCCTGGGCCGGATCGGCGATGAACAGGGCTGCGGAAAGCAGGAAGCGTTTTTTGTAATTGGAATTATTCATCCGCCTAACTTAGCCAGACCAGCTTGCAGGCGGAGGGAGGTATATCACGTAAGCGACTGAAATATTTAGTAAATCTCTTTAACTCGGCCGTTCGTCGGGTTTTCGGCCTTTATGTGAAACGCCCGGGGAGAGATCCTTGGTCCATGAACCGACGAGTATTTCTGGCGGCCCTGGCAGGCCTCGGGCTGCATCAGCCAGCCCTGGCCCGGCCGCGCAGGGACACCCACTGCGAGTGGCTAAAAACCCGCTTGAAGCATCTGGATAGCCGCGCCAGGCAAGGTCAGCATCCGGCCCAGGCAAGGCGCCTGCGAGCCCGACGGCGGCGCCTGCGACAGGAAAAGTTCCGGATCTGTCGATAAGGGCCGGGCGCCCCGCCGCAATATTTCCCGATGGGTTATCCCCGACACGGGCATCGGCAACACTGCTGGACGAGGCGCCAGGCACAAACTTGGCTGGAAGCGCGCAGGCGCAGCTGCGCAGAATCCGGGAGGCTGACTTAGAAGCCGGGACAGCGATTGATCTTGGATATTTGAGCTGTCTCCGGTGCCTCCAGGGCAGCGGTTGGCGGGCAGTATAACCGACTCGGACAGGGCTGAAAGGCCGTTAAGACATCATATCTCACAGGTGGTGATTATGTTAATTGATGACTCTTATTTTAATATTAAAATCAATCTATTATATTATTTTTATAATGTTATTTATAGGTATATGCCAGGCCCTCGGGAGGCGTCTGAGACAGCCTAGCAGCAGCCCCCCGATGCCTGGCTCTGGCGGGTACTGAAAGGCATACCCCCGACGCCCTCAGCAAAGGCGCCGAAGTGGTTTTCTGCATCGCCGAGGAAGTCAAAATACGGCCTGAAACGAGTCTCGTTGAGCATCCGCCAGGTATTCCCTGACACCGGCACGATCTTGCCCTGGGGAAAGTGGTGTGCCTGATCCAGGTGCAAGGCATCGGCGTGGTGAGGCAACTGACCCAGATAGCGAACTGCCTGACCGTAATCTTCCGGTGCAGCTTCTAGATCTGGCAGTTTAAACAGCCGGTAAGTCGCTGAATAAAATTTAATATCTCCCAGCTTTTCAGCCAGGCGCGGATCCGTGATATCCACCGGATTGTCATCAACCAGACGGGGATCGGCGAAGCCGACCTTGCGCGCCAGCTCCAGAAAATCCCCCCAATACAGCGCACCGGCCAGGCATTCGCCATAGAGCACCGGATCAGTCCGCAATTCGGCCGGTATACGCCGGTCGGCATAGATATCAGCAAAATAGAGTTCGCCGCCGGTTTTCAGCAGCCGCCAGGCCTGCTCCAGCACAGCGCGTTTATCCGTGGCCAGGTTGATCACGCAGTTAGAGACGATGAGATCGAAAGCCTCGTCGGGCAGGCCGGTGGCGTGAAGATGCTCGATATCGCCCTCGATGAAGTCGACATTGCTGACCTCATAGCCAAATTGTTCGCGGTGGAAGTCCACGTGGCGCCGGGCGACAGCCAGTTGCTCCGGCGTCATATCCACCCCGACCACGCGGCCTCCCTGACCCACCAGGTGCGATAGCACATAAACATCCCGCCCGGCCCCGCAGCCCAGGTCCAGGATAGAGGCGCCCTCCAGGGCTTCGGGCAGCACCAGGCCACAGCCGTAATAGCGGGTCAGCACCTCGTCGTGAATGCTCGCCAGGACGGGTTTCGCGTGTTCAGGCACCGCTGCATCCGTGCAACAGGCAGAGGTCTTAAGATCGGCCGAAGACTGCAAGGTCTCCCCGTAATAGCGTCGGACTTCAGCTCGCATACAGTGCTCCGGGGCTCGGCGCCCGCGTTGGTTGCAGTAATCATGGACTGTAGGCCAGTCGCACAGTTCCCGGAACCCCCGTCAGCCGGCCCGGTCTTAGGGTCATAATACTCATCGCCCCACGCCTGGTTCCTGATGTATGCAGCCTGACCCGATCCACCTGGTGCTTTTCTGCCGCCGCCCCGCCCCGGGTATCGGCAAGCAGCGCCTGGCGCATTCATTGGGACAGGATTCGGCTGCCCAGGCAGCACAGTTACTGCTGGATGCCGCGCTGGAAGATTTGCACGACTGGCCGGGTCCGGCGGTGCTGTCGCCGGCCTCGGCCGCAGACTCCCAGTGGGCCGCGGGGCTGCTGGACCGGCCCTGCGAGGTTGTCGCCCAGCCGCCCGGCAACCTGGGCGAGCGCCTCAATGGGGTCGACCGGTCCCTGCGGGCAAAGGGAGCAAAAAAGATCTTGTATATAGGGAGTGATTCCCCAGGCCTGGACGCCCCCTACTACAACGCCGCCCGCCAGGCCCTGCACAGTGCCGATGCCGTGCTCGGCCCGGCCGCCGATGGCGGCGTCACCCTGATGGGTAACCAGACCGCCTGGCCGGACCTGGGCGGGCTGCCCTGGAGCACGGCGCATCTGGGGGCCGCTCTCGCCGAGCTCTGCATCTTGCAAGGCTGGAAGCTGGCCACCCTGGAGACCCGGCATGACGTGGATCATGAAGCCGACTTGCACCAGCTGGCCGGCAGCCTGCGCCAGGATGAACGCCCGGCCCGGCAAGCCTTGCTGCAGTGGTGGCAGGCGACTGGTGTCCGGGGCGGGACCCGGACATGAAGCCGGCGGGCAAACTCAGTGTCATTGTCCCGGTGCTCTGGGATGCCGACGAACTGCGCCTGCTGCTGGCTCGGCTGACCCAGCTGAGCGAAGCCCCCGATGAGATTATTTGCGTGGACGGGGATGCCGATCCCGAGACCCGTCAAGCCTGTCTGCAGGCGGGCGCCCGTTACCTGCAAAGTGAAACCGGCCGCGGTGTGCAGCTGGATACGGGTGCCCGGACAGCCACCGGCAACTGGTTGTGGTTTCTGCACGCCGATGCGAGCCCGCCCATGAATGGCGCCGTCGCCGTTCGCCAGGCCCTGGCCAGGGGCGCGGTGGGCGGCTGGTTCCGGTTTCGCTTTGCGCAAACCGACCATGTCCTGGCCCGCAGCCTGGCGACCCTGATCAACTGGCGCTGCCGGCTGGGCGTACCCTATGGCGACCAGGGAATTTTCACCACCGCCAATGCCTATCGGGCCGCCGGCGGCTTTCCCGACGAACCGCTGTTTGAGGAAGTCCCCCTGGTCAAAGCCCTGCGCCGCCTCGGCGAGTTTCGCGCCCTGCCCCTGAGCCTGGGCGTATCGCCCCGGCGCTGGCAGCACGACGGCTGGCTGCGACGCAGTCTGTCTAATCGGGCAATGGCCACCGCCTACATGCTGGGCGTCCCCCCTGATCGTCTGGCGCGCGCCTACCGAGGCACCCGCCATGGACGCGCGCAATGCTAGAAAGAGTGCTTGGCAAAGACCCGTTACTGACAGCCAGCGGTGAAGCCCGGGGCTATATCCAGCCCCATGGTCTGGAAGAACTCTGGTTTCACACGGGGACTGCCTGCAATCTGGCCTGCCCCTTCTGCCTGGAAGGCTCCAGACCCGGCGACAACCGGCTGGAGCGGATTACCCTGGCTGACGCACAGCCCCTCATCGACGAAGCCGTTGCTCTGGGGGTGAAACAGTTCTCTTTCACCGGGGGCGAACCCTTCCTGGTGAAAGATTTCATCAACATCCTGGCCTATGCTGCCGCCCGCAAACCCTGCCTGGTCCTGACCAACGGTACCGAACCCGTGCTCAAGCGCCTGCATCAGATCAGGAAGCTGGCCGATAGCCTGCAGCCGATTTCTTTCCGCGTCAGCCTCGATTATGCGGATGCCGAACGCCACGATGCCGGCCGCGGCAACGAGAGCTTTGCCAACGCGCTAAAAGGTCTGCGAGGTCTTCACGAACTGGGCTTTGCCGTCACCGTGGCCCGGCAAATGGAGCCTGATGAAGACAAGGCCTCCGTCGATGCGGCTTTCAACGAGCTCTTCGTGACACATGGACTGCCGGCGGATCTGCGCCTGGTGGCCTTCCCGGATTTCGGCACGCCCCACGAGGACCGCCAGGTCCCAGACGTCACCGAAGACTGCATGACCCGCTACCAGAACGAAGCAACACGACGCGAGTTCATGTGCGCTTTCAGCAAAATGATCATCAAGCAGGATGGCCGGATGCGGGTCTACGCCTGCACCCTGGTGGACGATGACCCGGGTTATGACCTGGGTGGCAGCCTGGCTGAAGCCGATGGGCAGCGGGTCATGTTGCACCACCATCGCTGCTACAACTGCTTCAAGTATGGCTCGTCCTGCAGCGAACTCGGGTCGTAGCTCAAACTTCACGAGAATCGCAGATTCTTGAGCCAATGCTGCATCTGCTCTGAACGGCTGCTTCCGACCCAAAGCAGACTTTCAGACACCGCCAGGCATAGGGTTTTGCTGCAACTGCGTTAATGTCCGCTAACGACCCAAAGCAGACGTTCGCGTCCCTGTTAGCACCACGGAATTATGTCCATTTGAAAGCTTGGGTTAACGGGCGTATGTTCTTAATCTATCGACCATCCCGATGACGCAATCTTCAGGACGGGTCGTCCAGAAAAACATTGGAAAGCAATTCGGCCTCGCCAGGCCTTGGCGTCTGGCAGGCATAAAGGGGATATTGCGATGAACTGCAGGATTCTTGCGGTCACCGGTTTGCTGATCTGTTCCGCGGTGTTATCCGTCGCGTCAGCGGCGACCATTGATAATTACCTGATCGTCGGCAACCAGATCAACGAAAGTACCGTTGACGTTAGCAACTATGAACTTGGTCTGGTCAGCGCGTTGCCCGGCAGTGCGCCTGCCGTCAATTCGCCTGGCGTTGCGCCGACTGTCAGCACCACACCGACTTATGACGGCAACGTGGCGGTTACGCAGACGGACGGGACGATCAAGTTATCTGATGTGGATATATATGCGGGTACAGGCGTCGATTGCGCCGGGACCTATGCTGACTGCACCGATTCAGGCAGTAACCTTTCCAACGTGGATTATGACGATGCCGCAGGCGGGTCCGGACTGCGCAGTATCAGCGATGGGGACGGCATCAATGATAACGTCGACTTTACTACCCTGAATAGCGAAATTGCCGCGGTCACGAGTTTTGTCAACGGCATCAGTGCTGGTGACATCACCGGCACCATCGCCACCAAAGACGGCGGCTCCGGCGTTATCGAAGTTGACACGGTGGTTAATCTCTCGTCCGGCCTGAATATTCTGAACTTCGATACCACCAGCAACGCTATCGACGTCAAGGCCAACCTGATTTTCCAGGGCGCGGCCGACGCGTTCGCCCTTGTGCTGGTGGATGACGCGCAGCTTTTCAAAACGTCCCAGGGCAACCTGGTCATTGGGGATGACGGCATCGGCCTGAACAACGTGCTGATCGTCGCCACGGGCAGCGATCAGTTCGATATCTCCAATACCGTCATCAACGGCGTGGCCTTGTGGGACCTGAGCAGCGACAACCTCAGCAACCTGTCCGTCGATAACCTGACCGGCTGTACCCAGCTTGTCGGCAATGACGTAGACATTTCGAATGTCCGGCTCTCGCGCTGCGGATTTGACGTATCGGTGGTCCCGATTCCCGCAGCGGCCTGGCTGTTCGGCTCCGGCCTCGCCCTATTGGCCTGGATCCGGCGCAGGCCTGCCTGATTGGGCAAAAATTTCGGAGGATTGATGAACCCGGCCTGGCGCCGGGTTTTTCTTGTCTCGCGAATGTCCGCTTCTGGCCGATAGGGGACACGCCGGCAACCCCGACCTCAAACGCATCGTCGCCACGTCGGGCCATGCGTTGTAGGTATATGTCGCAACCCGTTCATGTCTTTCGAGCGCTAGCATCAAAGAGAAATGTGCAAC
>CAKZWQ010000041.1 GCA_937921935.1 uncultured Gammaproteobacteria bacterium
CCGGATCCCGACAGCGAGAAAATGCAGGAAGGCATTCGCCTCATCAGCTCGGGCACCTTCGGTGAATTCTTTGCCGAACGGGCAAAATCCAGTCTGATTTTACAAACTGTCGTCGCCCTGAACGCCTGGGTGCTGGATGCCCTGGCGATGATGTTGCTGGGTATGGCCGCGTTACGCAGCGGCCTGCTCACAGGCGAAGTTTCGCGCCGGACCCTGTGGCTCACCTGCCTGCTGGGCTACGGCATTGGCTTGCCCCTGGCCGTGGCTGACACCCTCGCCCACCTGGGCAGCGGCTTCGATCCCATCGTGAGCAAGCAATGGCTGGTGGTGTATGACCTGCGCCGGGGCGGGGTCGCGGCAGGTCACCTGGGCGCGATGTTACTGCTGTGCCAGTCCGGAACCCTTGCCTGGCTGCAGGCGCGCCTGGCCTGCGTCGGCCGCATGGCTCTGTCGAACTATCTTGCCCAGTCCCTGCTGGGCGCGCTGATTTTCTACACTGTGGGTTTCGGCCTGTTTGGCCAGATTACCGGTTGGTATCTGTACCTCTTTGTGGGCGCTATCTGGCTGTTCCTGATCACCCTGAGCAACTGGTGGCTGACTCGCTATAACTTTGGCCCGGCCGAATGGTTATGGCGCTCCCTCACTTACCGACAGCGGCAGGTATTACGCCGGCCAGGCCCTTGACCCAACCCCAAGCGGCGCCGCGTTTCGCCATCCCGATTTTATTTGCGGTCGTTTTTATTGACCTGGTGGGCTTCGGCATTTTGATGCCGCTGATTCCTTTCTATGTGGAACGACTGGGCGCCGGCCCGGAACTGATTACGCTGATCCTGGCTATTCACCCCCTGTGCCAATCCCTGGCCACACCCATCTGGGGTTCATTGAGTGACCGCTTCGGCCGCCGGCCGATCCTGCTGATCAGCATGGCCGGGCATGTGGGCGCTTACCTGATTCTGGGTTTCGCCGATTCCCTGGCCCTGTTGATGGTGTCGCGCCTGCTCAGCGGCACGACGTCGGCCAACATCTCCACGGCTTTCGCCTGCGTTGCGGATGTCACCCCTCCGGAAAAACGGGCCGCGGCCATGGGTAAAATCTCCGCCGCCTTCAGCCTGGGTTTTGCTGCAGGTCCGGCCCTGGGGGGATTTCTGGCCGGCAATGACATTGCGACGGCCAATTTCCAGCGGCCTGCGATGGCAGCAGCGGCCTTTGCCTTGATTGCTTTTCTCGCCGTGCTGTTCTTTTTACCGGAAACCCGGCCACCCGTCGCAAAGGCCCAGCCGGGCGATCCCACGGGTCCTACCCTGTCCGCTAATTTCGGCCAGGTCGCCCGCCGCCCCATCATTACGCTGATGCTGATCCTGTGCCTGATCGTGATGACTTTTATTGCGGCTCGCGAAACCATCTTTCCCTTGTGGGCCCATTACCGGGTCGGCCTGAACCCCCGCGAACTGGGCTTGCTGATTACTTATACGGCCACCGTGATTGCCTCCATCCAATTATTTGGTATCGGCCGACTGGCCAATCGCTTCGGTGAACTGGCCATGGTCAAAACCTCGCTGGTCTGCTTCGGCATCGGCTGGATGCTGCTGGTGGTAGCGCCCAACTTCAGCTGGATCATGATCGGCATGACCACCGGCGCCGTCGGCTCAGCCCTGTTCCAGACCTGCCTGCAAACCATGATTTCTCAGCGGGCCGGGCCCTCGGAACGCGGCCTGGTCCTGGGTGTTTATCAATCGGCCGGCTCCCTGTCGCGCTTTGTCGGACAAGCGGGTTCCGGCACCCTCTACGGCCAACTGGGTATCAACGCCCCCTTCTGGCTCGGCGCCATCGCCATGCTGCCCGCTCTTTATATATGCAAGCTGATCGGGCGTGGCCTCAAGGCGGCGCGGGCGGCGGCGGCAGTGGCAAACGAGGCGGGCTAGCCGCTACAGTCACTTTATGTCTGCTTTCATCCTGCGCCGCCTGCTGATTGCGATCCCAACCATCCTGTTGATCGCAACGGCCTCTTTTTTCCTGATGCATTCAGCGCCCGGCGGGCCCTTCGACGCGGAAGCCGACCTGGAACCCGAAGTTCTGGAAAACATTCGGGCTGCTTATAACCTCGATAAACCGGTCATCGAACAGTTCCGCATTTACGTCAGCAATGCCCTGCGCGGCGACCTGGGTCCGTCCCTGGTTTACAAAGACTTCAGCGTGACGGAACTTGTCGCGATTGGTTTGCCCGTCAGCGTGAAACTCGGCGCGACGGCCATGCTGGTGGCCCTGCTGCTGGGTGGCTTCGCCGGCATCATCGCCGCCTTGCGCCAGAATCAGTTCATCGACCATGCCGTCATGGCCATGGCCATGACGGGCATAGCGATTCCGAGTTTCGTGATCGCACCGATTCTCGCTCTGTTCTTTGGCCTTTACCTGAAGTTGCTGCCCGTGGCCGGCTGGAACGACGGCGCCTGGCAAAACATGGTCCTGCCCGTCGTCGCCCTGTCCCTGCCCCAGGTGGCCATCATTGCGCGCCTGGTGCGCGGGGGCATGCTGGAAGTCATGCGCTCTAACTTTGTGCGCACGGCCCGGGCTAAAGGGCTGCCCGAAAGCCAGGTGGTGATACATCACGTGCTGCAGTCAGCCCTGATTCCCCTGGTCGGCTATCTGGGTCCTGCACTGGCGGGCATCATGACGGGCTCACTGGTGATTGAACTCATCTTTAATCTGCCCGGCGTGGGCCGCTACTTTATCCAGGGCGCCCTGAATCGTGACTACCCCCTCGTGATGGGCGTGGTGATCATCTATGCAGCAATGATAATCGTGCTGAATCTGCTCGCCGACCTGGCTTATGCAGCGCTCGATCCACGCGTGCGGCGGGCTTATCGATGAACGCGCGCCCGGGCGAACTACTGGGGTCCGAGACCCTGGCCCAGGCAGCCGCCGGCGCGGCGCCCAGATCTTTGTGGGCCCAGGCAGCGGGCCGCTTCCGCCGCAATCGCGCCGCGATGGGCAGTATTTATGTGCTGGCCATGATCGGCCTCACCGCCGTACTGATCCCCATGTTCTGGCCCCACGGCATCGAGGATGCTTCCTGGGAAAGCATCCTGGCCCCGCCGAGTTTTGCTGACTGGCACTGGTTCGGCACCGATGCCAATGGCCGGGATCTGTTTGTGCGGGTGTTCTATGGCGGCCGCGTGTCCCTGACCATCGGCCTGATGACCACCGCGGTGGCCCTGGTTATCGGCGTGACTTACGGCGCCGTTGCCGGCTTTTTGGGCGGCCGCACGGACGGTTTCATGATGCGCTTCGTCGATGTGATGTATTCGCTGCCCCTGCTGTTCTTCATCATCATCCTGGTCACCGTGTTCGGCAGAAACATCTACCTGGTCTTCGTCGCCATCGGCGCGGTGGAGTGGCTGACCATGTCGCGCATCGTGCGTGGGCAAACCCTGACGGTAAAAAGTAAGGAATACGTCGAATCGGCCGTGGCCATCGGCATGTCACGCAGCGCCATCCTCGCGCGCTACATTATTCCGAACGTGCTGGGCCCCGTGGTGGTCTATGTCACGCTGCTGATTCCCACCAACATCGTGATTGAAAGTTATCTCAGCTTTATCGGCCTGGGCGTGCAGGAGCCTCTGACGAGTTGGGGCCTGCTGATCTCCCAGGGCTCCGGGCAACTGGATTCGGCACCCTGGCTGATCTTCTTCCCCGCCACACTGCTCGCCCTGACCATGTTCTGTTTCAACTTCATCGGCGACGGGCTGCGGGATGCCCTGGACCCGCGGGATCGCTAAAGCATGACTGCACTGCTGGACTGCGAACACCTGGAGGTGCGCTTTCGCACTGAAGACGGTGAAGTGTGCGCGGTCAATGATCTGAACCTGGAGGTTCAGCCCGGCGAGTGCCTGGGCATCGTCGGTGAATCCGGCTCGGGAAAAAGTCAAAGCGTGCTGGCCATGCTGGGACTGCTGGCGGGTAACGGCACGGCAACGGGCAGTGTGCGCTACCGGGGCCGGGATATTCTCAATCTGCCGCGCAAGGAACTGGACCAGTTGCGCGGCGATCGCCTGGCCATGGTGTTCCAGGACGCCCTGTCCGGCCTGACCCCCACCATGCGCATTGGGGAACAATTAACGGAGAGCCTGGCTCGGCATCGCGGCTTAAGCCGGGCCGCTGCCAAAGCCAAGGTGCTGGAAATACTCGAGATTGTAAAAATCCCGGCGCCGGCAACACGTTACAACGCTTATCCCTTTGAATTATCCGGCGGCATGCGGCAACGGGTCATGATTGCCATGGCCATGCTGTGCCAGCCGGAACTGCTAATTTGCGATGAACCGACGACGGCCCTGGATGTCACCGTGCAGGCACAGATTTTGCGCTTGCTGGATGGGCTCAAACGACACACCGGCACAGCCATTATCCTGATTACCCATGATCTGGGCGTCGTTGCCGGCTTGTGCGACAAGGTCCTGATCATGTATGCCGGTCGCGCGGTGGAAACCGGCACGGCCCATGACATCTTCAATAATCCTCGGCACCCTTATACCGTCGGACTGTTGCGCTCCGTGCCCTCCCTGCGAGGCGATACCACGGCTGACCTGCCCACGATTCCGGGCCAGCCGCCTAATCTGGAAGTCCTGCCCCCCGGCTGCGCCTTCGCCCCCCGCTGCGGGCAGGCCATTGCTGCCTGCCAGGCGTCGGCGCCGGCAATGCTATCGATGGGTAGCGGGCACGCCGCCGCCTGCCACCGGATTGACGCCGCATGAGCGGCCCCGTGCTTCAGGTTGACGATCTCAGCGTGCACTACGAAGTGCGCGGCGGCGGCTTCCTCGGCCGTGGCCGGCAGCAACTTAAAGCCGTGCAGAACATCAGCTTTGAACTGCGAGCAGGTGAAACCCTGGGCGTGGTGGGTGAAACCGGTTGCGGCAAGTCGTCCCTGGGCCGGGCCGTGCTGCAACTGGTGCGCCCTGCAGGCGGCCGCGTTGTCTGGCAGGGTCGCGACCTGTGCAGCCTGAGCAACCAGGAACTCAAGCCGGTACGCAAGGATCTGCAGGTGGTGTTTCAGGACCCCCTGTCCAGCCTGAATCCGCGCATGACCATTGGGGAAATTATTGGCGAGCCCCTGCGCATTCACGAACCGGAACTCA
>CAKZWQ010000042.1 GCA_937921935.1 uncultured Gammaproteobacteria bacterium
CGGCCTGCGAGGGTGCGGACAAACTGTTCCTGATCACCAGCAATGGCGAATCGGAAACCGCGCGCGGCCTGAATGCCGTGAAAGCGGCGACTGCCGCCGGCGTGAAACACATTGTGTTTTTGTCCGTGGGCAACCCGGGCAAGGAACCCGCCGTACCGCACTATCGCGCCAAGCTGCCCATTGAAGAGACCATTCGCAACAGCGGTGCGGACTACACCTTCCTGCGGCCGAACTTCTTCATGCAGACGGACCTGTCGATTATTCCTGTCATCAAGCAGCACGGCGTGTATTCCATGCCCATCGGCTCCATTGGCAACAACCGCATCGATACCCGCGACATTGCCGACTGCGCCGTGCGCGTGCTGACGGAAGACGGGCATTCGAAAGCCGACTATCACCTGCACGGACCGGACACCATCAGCGGACCGGGTGCTGCCGAGGTCTATGCGAAGCACTTCGGGCGTGCGGTGGTCTACGGCGGTGATGACGTGGACGCCTGGGGCAAACCCGTGGAAGCCATGCTGCCGCCCTGGTTGCTCAGCTCACTCAAGCAGATGTTTCTTGGCCAGCAGCAGCACGGTGGGGTCGCCGACGCAGAGGCCGTTGCGGCCTCAGCCGCAGCAGTCGGTCACCCGTTGCGGACCTTTGAGGACTTCGTGAAGGAAGTGGCCGGCGGCTAAGGGAACAGTTGTTCTGCCGCCAGGCTATCGGGGCCGGGCAAAACTTTCGTGAACTCTCAGTCCCAGGCCAGGCTGCCCGGCGAGAACAGCAGGCGATTGCGATCGCACACCGGGCAGGCGTGGGGGCCGGCGGCCAGGGCATGCCCGGACGATTCAACGGCGATATCCTGCACCCAGTCATTGACGGTGGCATCACCCAGTAGTTCGACGCTTGCCCCGCAATCCGGGCACTGGTGCCCACTCGCCAGGCGATCGACCGCCACCAGCTTGCGGCACTGGCTGCAGACTGCGGGCCAGTAACAAACACTGCCTGCATCGGCCGCACCGGCGCCGATGCGCAGCTCATCACTGTAGCCGCACATACAATCGGCTGAGACGCTGGCGCCCATGAGCTGAATCTGCGGGCCGGGGGCTCAGGCCAGCCAGGGCTCGACCAGTTCCGCGGACACGTCCCATAACCGCTCGGCCAACGCCGGGTCGGTGGCGTAGTTGCCCTTGGTTTCTTCCGGGTTGCAGTCGCCGAAGTAGTACCCGCTGACGCCATTGAGGCGTTCGTCGATGGAGACGTAGACCTGGGTGGCAGCACCCTGGGCCGGCGTTTTCATGCCGTCGCGCATGGGTGTATCGGGGTCGCGTGGCTTGCCGCCGCGCATGTAGCGACCCAGGTTCGTGGCCACGATGCCGGGGTGGGTGGCGTTGGCTGTTAATTGAGAGTCACCGCCGGCATAGCGCGTGGTGATTTCATTGGTCATCAGGATATTCGCCAGCTTGCTTTGCCCGTAGGCCTTGAAGGCCTGGTAGCCGTCATCGAAAGACAGGTTGTCGAACAGGATCCCGCCCTTGGGTGCCAAAGCATGACCGCCACTGGACACCGTGACCACCCGCCCGGCCGGTGCCGCCTGCAGCTGCTCAAGCAACAGCATGGTCAGCAGTTGATGACCCAGGTGATTCACCACGAACTGCTTCTCCAGGGTCACGCCGTTCACATCCACCTGCTCGAGTTTGGGCAGGGCCATGATGCCGGCATTCGCCATGAGCACATCCACCGGCTTGCCCAGGGCCTGCACGTCTTTCGCGCACTGGGCGACGGAGTCCATGCTCGTGAGCTCACACACCACGGGTGTGGTCTTGCCTGCCACCGAGGCGCAGGCCTCTTCGGCCTTTTCCTGGGTACGGGCCGCGCCGATCACGTGGGCGCCGCTGGCCGCCAGTACCCTTAAGGATTCATAGCCCAACCCGGAATTACAGCCGGTAATCAGGATGACCTTGCCGCTTAAATCATGGCCGGCCACCACCTCGTCGGCGGTGGTGTCAAAGCCGAACTCGCTGCGCGGGATGTCGGCAAAGACAATGTCCGCGGCAAAGAGCGTGCGCGGCAGGGTCGATGCCACGGCCGCAGCAATGCTGGCCTGAAGCAGGGAACGGCGATCCAGTGAATTGTGCATGGTGATAGCTTCCTTTGGTTGCCGGTCATTCTACGCCTGCATCATCAGGACATAATGTGCGTCTGCCGTATTTAGTTACCTGCCGCCCACGGGACGGACCAGATCCGCTATAACTTAATCAAAGCCCAATAAGAACAAGAGTCGATGGAACGACCATGCCCTGCCCCCAACCCGCTGAAGCCCTGACTGACAAAGAGATCCAGGCTTTTTTTGAGCGCGGCTGGATTACCCGCCGGCAACTGTTCACGCCTGCCGAAGTGGCCGAGATGCGGGCCAGCTTCGATGCGCTGGAAGACCACGCCGCTGACTTGCCCGGCACGGGCCTCCACGGCGGCGCCCATTTTGTACTCAGTGACCGGGACGGCAGCCGGGTCATCGAGCGCATCGTCTGGGCCGGCGGCTTCCAGTGGTATCTGTTAGGCATCGGCAACGATCCCCGTCTGACCGTGCCCTGCTCGCAATTGCTGGGTAGCGAAGCGCTGGACCAGCTGTTGAACCAGGCGCACTTCAAGCGCCCGGGCGACGGCGTGAGCTTCGACTGGCACCAGGACATTCAGCACCGCGACAAAGGCAACGGCACCTGGACGGACGTGAACGGCCGCGGCAGTTACGTGCAGACCCTGATCGTGCTGGACGACATGACCCCGGACAGCGGGCCGCTGAAATTCATGCCCGGCAGTGGTGAATGGGGGCGCATCGACTTCAGTGATCCCTGCCCTCACGGTGACTGCGGGCCTGAACGATCCCTGTATGACTGTTGCCAGGAAAATGCCGTCACTATTGAGGCCGCCCCGGGCGACGTCATCTTTTTCGGCCCGTACACGGCCCACGCCAGTTTCGAGAACCAGTCTGATTGTTATCGCCGCGTGCTGATCAACGGCTACGCACACCCGGGCGCCAACCACCGCGTATACGCCGGCAGCGGCACCGGGCGCCGGCTGCTCGCACCAAGCGTCCCGGCGACAGCGTTGCGCCAGGCTTTCTGATCTGCCGGGTATCAGCGCGCTGTCTGCTGTTCGCCCTGCCCTTAATTCAACGCCCGACCAGACCAGCCTCAGGCTCATTCCATGTCAAAATAGGCTGCTGACCGGAGCCAAGCATGCCAGGCGTGTTAATTGATTTAGACGGCGTGATCTGGGAGAGCGACCAGGTCGTTCCGGGCGCCGCTGCAACCGTTGACTGGCTCGACCGCCAAGAGATTCCCTACCTCTTTGTCACCAACACCACTTCGCGACCGGTGCGGCTGATCGTTGAAAAACTGGCGCGCCTGGGCATCCACACCCATCCCGATAAACTGCTTACACCGCCCATTGCGGCCACCAGCTGGCTCAGTGCCCATGCCCCGGGCCCGGCCGCGCTACTGGTACCCGAGGCTACCGGCGAAGACTTCGCCGGCATTCCGGCCGGCAACCTGGATGGCGACGATCCACTTTCCGCCATTGTGGTGGGCGATATCGGCGAGGCCTGGACTTACCAACTGCTCAACCAGGCTTTTCGACGCCTGATGGCCACACGCCCACCGGCACTGGTTGCCCTGGGCATGACCCGCTACTGGCGGGCTGCCGATGGACTCAGGCTCGATGTGGCGCCTTTTATCAAGGCCCTGGAACATGCCGCCGGGTGCGAGGCTGTCGTGCTGGGCAAACCTTCGCCGGCGTTTTTTGCTATTGCGCTGGCGCAGATCGGTTGCACGGCCAGTGAGACGGTGATGGTGGGCGATGACATCCTCGGCGATGTGCGCGGCGCCCAGGCTGCAGGTCTGCAGGGCTTTCTGGTCCGCACGGGTAAATTTCAGCCAACGGACCTTAAAGGCGATGTCGAGCCGGATGCGGTGCTCGATTCCATCGCCGATCTCCCCGCCCGGCTGGGGTAAAAATCGGTTCGACCCCTTTTCAGTTAAGGCCGTCGATGAGCATGACCAGCAAGTCGAGCTGCCGGGTTGCCAGTTCGGCGTCGAAGCTGTCGATACCGGCGGTCGTGCCCCAGTAGCCACTCATGTTGGACAAGGTGGCGAAACCCGGCATATCACGCTTGACGGCAACCTCACCCAGGCCAACCCAACGGCCCTGCCCTTTGCGCCCGGGCACCCGCAATTCCGTCCGCGGTACGCCGCTGGTTTCGATGGCATCGATGGCCACCTGGATCAGGCGCGGATCGTCGCGCACGAAAATCTGCCAGGGCTCCGGCCGGCCGGTGGGACCGAAGCCGTCGACATTCATCCCGTATTCCCGCTGGCCGATATGTTCAACACCGACACTCGCCACGATCCGGTCCATGATCGCCGGATGCGCGTCGTACCAGTTGATGGTGTGCCGCCCGGGCGAATAATGCTGCGGATCCAGTAACACGCGCAGGCTGTGGCGCCGTTGATCTTGCGGGATGCGGGCATAGTGGCGAATCAAACCCACGATCCCGATGGTGCCGTTTTCCTGGGATAGATTCGGGCCGTCGGAGTGGGTGACTAGCAGCACCTGTTCGTCCTTGTCGGTCCCGTAATCCTTGCCGGGCAACACGGCCGTATAAAAGTAAGGTTCCACCGGTTCCTGCCAGGCAAGCAAGGTCAGGGTGGCGGTCTGCCCGGCGGCAGCGGCGGCCAGCACCTGGGCGCCCGTGTCCTGATCCACGTACACACCCGGCACGCCGAAAACGCCCAGGTTGAGCAAGGGGAATGTGTACAGACCTTCCACGCGATCGAATTCCATGGCGAACACCACCACTGCCCCCGCTGCACCGCTGTCTTTGAGCACCTCGTCCCAGCGACCCAGGCGGGTGACGTAATTGCCCTGGTACCACTGGTCATCAGCGATGCTCGGCAAATCGGCGCCGAAATCCTCGGTGGCGTACTCATGGCCGATGCTGAATAAGCGGCCCATGGCCTCGGGCACCGTTTCAACCTGGAACACCACGATACGGTCGCGCAATTGCTCGCGGGGCAGCTTCTTTTCGTAGATGACTAACGGCGCGGTGACACCCTCGGGGGGCGTGCTGCCCGAGTACGCCCAGTAACTGGCCACCGGCAGCGATTCGGTCCCGATGCTCAGTGAACGCTCGGCGGGGGTCGGTAAATCCGGAGCCCACCAACGCGTATACGGCGCCGGGTATTGTTCCACCGCTACCACGCCGGCATCGGCCAGGGCCGTTTCCACGTCCGCCATGTGCGCCTGCCAGGCGGGGCTGCCCGCGAAGGTCGGCCCCTGGTCGGCTTTGCGCTGGTTCCATTCCTGCAGCTGGGCCGGGGAGTAAGGGGGTGATGGGCCACAGGCGGTCAGGGCAGCCAGAACGGCTACCAGGACGGTGGCCGGGCAGGCCTTATTGAGCCAATGCTTGCTGACTGTAGAAACCAATCCGATCACTCTTGTTAGCTCAGCTACTGTAGCACCGTGCCATCCGTCCTCTGCAGACACTGCAACGACAGGCCATAGCGGAGCCGGCCAATCGGACCAGGCCCCTGGACGAGGTGTTGCACGTCAACGCCGGGTAAACAATCCAGCAACCATCCGACCTGCGCCCACCTATATCAGTCCGAGTCCTTTCCCTCGGCTACAAAGCCGGTAACACTGGGCTCTGGATTTTCCGGAGCAATCAACATGCGCAGCACCCTCCTCGTCCTGGTCACCCTGATTCCGCTGGCTATGGCCGCCATCGTCCTGGCCGATGGTCACGCCGAAGAAGCGACCTCGGGCCAGGCGGTCTTCGAAACCAGTTGCGCCAACTGCCATACCGGCGGCTTTGGCGGTTTCTTCACCGGCGCACCCGACATCGATGACAAAGACGACTGGGAAAGCCTGACACCCAAAGGTGTTGACGGGCTGACGGCCACCACCATCGCCGGTATCGGCAAAATGGAACCGCGTGGCGCGTGCGCCAACTGCAGCGATGCAGACATCCGGGCGGCCGTCGAATATATGCTGAAGAAAAGTCAGTAGACCGATGCGGGTTTCTAATTGTCGATGCGCTTGCGACGCAGCCAAACCAGCCCGCCCAAGGCTGATCCAAACAACCAGACCGCCCCCGGCACCGGCACAACGGTGGGGATAAACTCGAACCTGATGGTGGAATTCACATAGCCGGTAGATTCAAATGCTTCGGAAATATTGCTCGCTGTTTTCCTCGCCAGCCGTTTTTTTACCGTGCTGCCGTCGGTAAAAAAAGATCCGAAGCCGCTTATCTCTACCTGGTTAGAAGCTTGAAGTAGAGCTCCGAAGGTGTCGAGGTCAACAAAATTCTTGTTATCCCCAAACAGCGTATCCGACACCACAACCTGCGAATCCAGCAGGTCAAAATTTCCCGCCTGGCTCAGCACACTCGTCGTAATTTGACCTCTGCTCAATGCATCAGTCCCGTCTGAGTCGGCTTCCGTCTCGGATAACAACCTGAGGCCTGTTAGCGACGGATCTATAGCCTGACCGGCCGATGCGTCGGGAAACAGATCAACAAGCAGCGCACCGGCAGCACGACCCAGACCACGGTCAGCTGGTGTCTCGCCGCTAGCCGTGTCCGTGCGCAGGGTCAGCTCGACCGAGTCACCCGGCGCGAAGGGGTTAAACACGACTGGCGTACCCACAGCCGGGGCCGAAATAATGGTCTCAACACCACCCACCACCGCGGTTATCTGGATGACATTGGATCCGGCATTCTCAAAAACATTTTCTGTCAGATCAATTGTCACTTCGACGGAAAATGTGTCAGCCAGCAGCGGCACGGGCAAGAGCAACAAAATTCCGAGATACGGGAAACATTGGCGCAATAACACTGGCTTCTCCTTTACCCAAACACAATTTCGCGGGCGAAAAAAAACGCAAAGCCCCCGAAGCGGGGGTTTTGCGTCATCGATAGACACCTTAGCTTTTTTTGCTGCAGATCTGCAAGGCGCGGGGCAGGATACGCTGACCTGAATAGGGCTAAATTGTCGCCATCACGACCAAAAAAAGGCGGCTCCAGCGCGTAACCGTGCCTGACCGCCCTGTCGGCCCGGACAGCCTGCCCAGGCTCACTCGGGCGGCCAAGTTCAGCAAGGTCTTGGCGAACGCTTCTTCATGGTGTGGAAGGCTTTCGATGCGCCTTTGGTCAATACCGTGCGCCGTGAATTACGGTGACAGTTCGCCTATTTCCTTACTAACGCAGAAAATCACTTCTCCCCAACCCGGAGATCAGTGGACTGTCACCGGATCTCGGCCCGCAAAGATGAGAAATGAATCGCTGTCCAGACAATCGACCCCAGTGACAGGAAGTCGCCGTAAAACGTCGTTAGCGGCCCGGCCGGTGTGTTCGGCAAACCCAGTAGCACAGAGCTGGCAATCGTGCCCAGCGTGAGCCAGGGCCAGCCGCGCTTCCACCACAGCAGCACGCCGACCACCAGCAAACCGAGGATGCCCACCAGGCCGGCCCAGGGCACCTGGCCACCGACGTCGATACCGGCCTGGCCCGGGGTGCACGCCTGCTCAGGAGTAACAGTGGTGACATAGCGCAACATGTCTTCGAAGCACGCCGGGTACAAGGTGGGAATACTGAAAATATTTTCCCAGCCGAACGCCAGAAAGCCCACGGTCAACGCGCCCAGTCCGATCACGAAGCCCCTGGACTGCGCCCAGGCAAAGTCTGCGCGCCGGGCGATGCCGCCGGCGATAAGCAGCAGCAGCGGCATGGTCAGATAAAACCAGAGCAGGCGGGGCATGCTCAGCCTGCGCAGCAGGTCGCCCTCACCCAGGGTGCTACCCAGCGCGACAACACCGGTGTCGTAGGGCAGTGCCAGCATCGGCAACAAGGTCACCAGCAACACCCAGTCGCGCTGGCGCAACCAGCTACGGGCCAGCCAGATCACCAGACAGATGTTGCCGATAACCAGAGGCAGCATTAACAGTGAATACATGGGCCATCCTCTTACAGTACCCAAAGGGGTCGAACCGATTTTTCCGCTTCAGCTTGGCTTTTCGCCCAGACCCATGCAAGCGGAAAAATCGGTTCGACCCCTAATCACGCAGCAACTGCACCGGATAAAGGTGCCGGGGTGCTTTCAGCATAGCAAGGGCCCGGTGAGGCTCCCTGAAGGGCTGGTAACGGGGGTAACGGGGTCGAACCGATTTTTTATTTGAGGAAAAATCGGTTCGACCCCTAAGCAGAATCACTCAGCGCGAGCGGTTGGCCGGCAACAATCGCGACACGGCCCTTGGCACGCCGCGGGCATATTCAGCCAGGGTCGACAGCGCGTTGCTTTTGTTCACGATACGCACGCTGTAGCTGACCGAATCTGTCACGTTCAGGGTGGTGTGCCACCAGTTCGCCGGCAGGAACAGGGCTTCGCCGGCCCGCAGGCTAATCTCGCGCGGGTGCGCGTGGCGAAGCAGCGGATATTGCTCGTGGACGCCTTCATCGAAACCGTGCACGCGCGAATTGCGCAACTGCCAGGGAAACTCTGCGCCAGGGTAGCGGTAGAGATATTTGCCATCGTCCGGTGGGAACAAGAGGAAACGTTTTTCGCCCGACAGCTGGTAAAAGCCGACGTGCACGCCCACGTGGTCGATATGGATCGGACCGAAACCGGTGCCCTGTTGACCGACAAATAACTCCGGGCCGCCAATGCGATCGGCCCACGACGATGCCACCCAGTTGGGTTTGAACTGCGGCGGGTCGACGAAGTACTGGCGCAGGCGCGGCAGATTGCGATGCAGGGACAAATGCATCAGGTAAGGCAGGGCTTGATCGGTTCCCTGGCGAAACAGCTCCAGCAACTCGCCGAGGGTTTCGATGCCCAGGGCATCACTCTTGTGTTGCTGTGAGTAGCGAATACACCAGCCGTAGGTCCCGACCAGGTCGCGCAGCGCAATCACACCGTATTCCTCGGTGAGCACATCCAGCAAAGGCCGATCATGCTGCCAGACTGACGCACACCGGAATTTGGTCGGCGCCTGCAAAAGGGCCGGGTCCAATGCGTCCGGCAGCCGGGCAATCGGGTCCTGGGTAAATGTCGTGGCGTGGCTCATACTCATCGGTCGCAAATGCCTCCAGTCATTAAGCGTGGTTGGATTACGGGGTTCACCAGGGAACGGGCTGGCCATCCCAGGCATAAAAGTTGCCGGTGTGTGCAGGGGTCAGGGAATCGAGCACATCGAGCAGACAGTTCGCCGACTCAGCCGGCGAAAATACGCGGGCGTCGCCACTGCCTTTAACGAAGGGGGCTGACAAGCCCGTCCGCACAGTGCCGGGGTGTAAAGCCACGCAAGTGATGGGCTGCGCACCGCGAGACCATTCAATCGACAAGGTCTTGAGCAGCATGTTGAGTGCCGCTTTCGAGGCGCGGTAGCTATACCACCCCCCCAAGCGGTTATCGCCAATGCTGCCCACACGCGCGGAGAGACTCGCAAACAGCGGCCTCTTGCTTTTCCGCAACAAGGGTTCCGCCGCCTGAGCGAGTAACAAGGCAGCCATGGCGTTAGTGGAAAAAGCGCGCAGCATGGCTTGCGGGTCGACGTCGGCCAGGCGCCGCTCGGGACGCATGCCCTGCTCGTCGTGCAGCACCCCGGCGGTGTTAATCACGTGATCCAGGCTCCCGGCCGCTGCCACGCAGGCCAGTGCACTTTGTAGTTGTGACGGCTGCGTGAGATCGCATTCGAGTAAGCGGACTCTGGCGTCCGAACGGGCCAACTCCTGGAGCGCGGCAGCCCGGGCAAGCTTGCGGGTCGAGGCATAAATCCTCGTGGCCGCGCGACGCGCCAGGAGTGTCTGCACCATCGCGAGACCGATACCGTCGGCTGCACCAGTGACCAGTACTGTCGGGGCATCGGGTCCACGATGAGTCATTGCTGTTAAGCGAAGCGGGCTCAGGCCACCGCGACGGCACCCAGCATCGCCAGCAGACCGAGCATGGTGATGCCGAAGAGGAAGACGCCGGTCGACAGGGCGACGGGGGTTGGTGTGGCTTTAGCCGGGATGGTGTTATCGGATGTCATGGGACTACTCCTTGGTGTGCAGAAGGGGTGACGGGGTCGAACCGATTTTTTCTCTGGGAAAAAAATCGGTTCGACCCCTAATCACGGTTCAAGCAATCGCAGCGGCGCCGAGCATCACGACAAGCCCCAGGGCGACAACGCCGAAGACGAAGGCCAGGGCCGCGGCGGCGGGCGGTGCTTGGTTGGGCTGGTTTAGTGTGTTAGCGGTCATTGTCTTTCTCCTCAGGCCAGGGCGACCTGGTTTGCTTGTCTATGTCTTGATGAACTTGACTAATATTTCGCCTTAGCTTAGAAACTAGATCACCAGATTCATTCTTATTCGGACTATTTCGGCTTTTTACTAGACATTACCTATACAAATCACCAGAACAGGCACCCAAGGCATGAGTGACGCAAAATCAATGAGTTATGGCATCGGCACTGCCGCGCGCCTGACCGGGCTGACCACCCACACGATCCGAGCCTGGGAAAGCCGCCACCAGGCCATCGCGGCCAGTCGCGACACGGGGGGTCGGCGCCGCTATTCGCCGGCCGACGTGGAACGCCTAACCAAACTCAAGCAGTTGACGGATCTCGGCGAACGCATCGGCGCGCTGGCCGGGCTATCGACGGCGGCATTGGATGAACGCCTGACGGCAATGGGGCGGGACCGCGGACCGACCTTAGCACCGGTACCCAGGCTGCAAGTGGGTGTTTATGGCCAGGGCGCCGTGGCCCTGGCCGACACACTGGCCCAGATGGCCGGCCACTGGAGCCTGGTCGATACACAAGTGGATGCTTCGCCGACCTCACTACACAAGGCACCCCCTGACGGGGACTGCCTGATTCTGGAACTGGCCAGTCTGGCCCCGGGCAGTGTCGAGACACTTGAGGCCTTGAGTCGTGATGCCGGCCGGCGCGCGTTGATCCTGATCTACGGCTTTGCCCGCGACCAGGACCTGCAACGCCTGGCGCGGGCGGGCACGATTATTTTGCGTGCACCGGTCGGCGCGGATGATCTAAAGCGCGCTCTGGATGAAGTCACGCAACAGCGTCTGGCCGCCGCCGCGCTGGCCCAGGTTGTGCAGGCAAGCAGCGAATTGGCCGAGCGCCCGCGCTTTACCGCGGCAGAACTTACCCGCATTGGTCAGATCTCCACGAGCATCGATTGTGAATGCCCCCATCACCTGGTTACCTTGATCAGCAATCTGCGGGCCTTTGAAAGCTACAGCGCTGATTGCACCAATCGCAATACCAGCGATGCGGCGATGCATGAATTCCTCTACCGGGAAACGCTTCGCGCTAATTTGATAATGGAAAGTGCCTTGCGGCAACTCATCGAGTACGAAGGCATCGACGTAGCGAACTGAAGAAAGTTGTGTGTCAGGCGGCACTCGCCGTTGGCATGCGCGCGGAGTAATCCCAGGCCGTGATCCAGAGCGGCTCGATGCGAATAGCCAATTCGTCGGCCTGTTTGGCAAGCAACCATTGCGCGAGATCTGACTCGCGATCTTCCAGATAGCGGTCAATCAACTGCAACAAGGTCGGCGGTCCCGCTGTGGAGGACAGCGTGGCCTGGCCCTGGCCTCTAACCCCGCGATAGGGCAGGGTATCGGCCGCTATCTCAAAGCCGCAGTGCGGGTTTCGCCTCAGTAAGCCAGCGATATGCGAGCTGCTTTGGGTTGCACACCACAGGGCCCCGTCGGCGTACACATACCAGAGGGAACAAATCAGCGGTGTGCCGGTGCTCGAGATACCCGCCAGCCGCACGGGTATGCGGCTGTTGTCGAGAAACTCACAAATTTCGGCAGCCTGCCAGGCACTGCCCTTACGGATAATGGAATGTTGCATGGGACAAGACCGTTGGTGAAGCCAATCGTGGGCGATGCAATCGCCTATAAAAGTATAGCACCAGCGCCGCGCTGCTGCTGACGGCGATGCGGAGAACTAAGGCCAGCAGCAATAGCAAGCTGACAGAGATAGCAGTAACGAATTTCAGCGCGTTCATGGAGAGGTCCTGGTGAATAATCAATTGCAATTTAAAGACGCTTAGTAAGCGGCGACCAGTTCGGGCTCCATTGCGGCAACCGGCAACCGGTCTACCTCGATCATCACCTCATTGCGCCGCAAGAAGGGCAGCTTGTACGGCGGGTCATATAAGGCTGACTCGAAGTCGCCGTTGGTACCCACGTCGGCCAGTTCGATGGCGCGACTCAGATCGGCCTGCTTGCGGGTGTAGTTGGCTTGGGTCCAGCGACCCGAGTAACGCAGCACTGCCATCAATCGACCGGGCTTTTGCACCACCTGCACGCGTGCGTCCGTCGGCTGCGGCGCGGTGTCCAGGGTGTACTTGGTCGGCAGCATGAAAGCCACGCGCCAGGCGTCAGCCGAACGTGTCTGCGCGACGGGCGCCGTCATGGCGATCTTTTCGCTGACGGGCGCTTGGGCAACGGGTACCGTCATGGAAATTTTCGCGCGACCTTGATTGCCGCCGGTGATATAGCGAAACAGGCGGCGGAAACCTTCGTTGCCTGCACCCTGATAGTCGGCGCCCTGCTCGATGACTGTCTCGGCGACCAGGTAGGCATCGTATTGGCGGTATTCAATGTCGCCGTCGGCGTGGACAACGGTGTAGCTGGGTTGCTCGAGACTCATGGCGGGTCCTCCGATAAAAATAAGACCGGTTACTACGGGGATAGTGAAGAACAGGTTTTTCAGGCTGGCGTTCTGCATGGCTAAATCTCTTGGGTTAGTCGCGGCGCTTAAGCCAGGCTGAAACTACTCAGCGCCAGGCAAAAGCCGATAAACAAGGTGGCCTCCAGAGCCGTGGCGGCGTAAACGCCCGGGCTGGTGCGCGGCCGGTGGAATCTGCTGTAGGTGGTGATGATGGTGCTCATGTTGTAGTCCTC
>CAKZWQ010000043.1 GCA_937921935.1 uncultured Gammaproteobacteria bacterium
CGCTGGGTAATTGCGCTGATCAGCGGATTCGGATCGATCCACGCAAACGTCTGGTAGGCAGAGAAGTCCACGGACGGATCAAAGTCCGTCGTTGCCGTCATGGTGGTAGCGCAGCTCGTCAGGAACAGACCGCCCAGAAGCGCCAGCAGGCTTTGTACAGATCTCATCGTTGATTCCTTGATCTTGTATGGCGCGGGGCCAGGGGAAGGCCAGGTTTTAAAACGCAGCATCTAAGCGATACTGTCGCATCAGCCTAACCTTCATCATCCGCAGTCACAGTGTTGGGTTCGTAGTAACTGGCCCGCAGAAAATCCACCAGGATGTCGGCCCAGCGCACAACAACCCGTCTTGCTTCCGCCCGGTTTGTCACCCGGTTGCTCCAGCCGACCGTACCACCTGCGCGCCGGGCCGACTGCCTGTCGACCGCACGCCCGATGGCGGCGCCACTGAGGGAATCCACCAGCTGCAGATAGAGAGTCGCTGCGCCTGTGGATGCAGCAAAAGTGCGCGAGCGACCGGCCCTTTGGGTGTCCGGTGCTGTGATATCCAGATCGATAATGGCCGGCCGCAAGATCAGGACATCTTCGTTGGCGACATTGACGATTTCGTAGCCGGCTGCTTCCAGTTGCTCAGTGAACACTTCTCTGAACAGTGCCGCCACGTCCGCCTTGATTCTCTCCATGTCCGCCGATCTGATATTGCGACTCCGGTTGCGATTCTGGTCGCGTTGCCAGTTGGCACGAAAGGCCACGTGGGGATCGAGTATGGCCACCCGTCGAAAGACACTGAAGTCTGCTGCCGGATCGATGTAAGCCGCTCCGACCTTCGCGCTCTCAATACGCTGGAGGCCGTCGAAGGTCACTTCCTGAGCGGCGTCTTCTGCAAAGGCCGTCGTGAAGCTAATTAAAACCAACAAAAGTACCGTTAGCTTACGCATAACTTTCTCCTGATTAACTTCAGTTAAGTCCTTCCCTGGACTTTTAGCTCTCTATGGACTTGCTCTATTCACCGGCAATATCAAAGTAGCCGACCTCATAGTCATTAAACTTTTCTTCCACTGGCGGCGCTGCGGTGCCCGGCAGGACCTCAAAGCGGGAATCGAACACCACGAGCGTGGCGGCGAGCTGACCGAGAATCTCGGTGTCACCTTCCGCCTTGGCGGTGCCGTCAGCAATCTGGGCCCGAAGACTCTTAGCCCCCATCATGACTTGCTCCAGATCAGTCCGGTTGATGGTAATCGTGAGGTCGGGGTCATCAGCCAGGAATCCCTCGATGTTGGTAAGTGTCTGGTTGCTGAGCTCGATGAGGAATTTCTCGCCGTTGTCCGGTGTGATGAGGTTGATGGTGAATTCCATCCCCTTGGTCTGGCGGCCATCCATGCGGATACCAACGAAGTCAAGGAACAGCTCGGTGCTCATGGCACGGACCACATCGGGACTCGCGGAATCGATCTGGGCACCCTGGGGAATGCCATTGCGCAGCTCGAAAGCGCCCGCGAGATAGCTGTTACGCAGGCCCGGATTCTCCTGTTGGTAACCAATCTGTTCATAGACATCCGCCAGCAGATCTTTCGCTGGCTGATTCTGCGGCTGCGCCTGCACGAGCTTGTTCAGGATTTCCTGGGCCTGCAGGTACTCACCTGCATCGGCCAACTCCCTGCCTTTGGCCATGACCTTGTCCGCGCCCCCCATCATCTCGACGTACAAGGGCGCCGAGTCAGCGGGTGACAGCGGAATGAGCGTAGCCGGATTCGCATCCCAGTAACCAAGGAAACGATTGATAACCGCGCGACTGTTGTGCTCCGGGGAGCCGTGATAGCCGCGGTTGAACCAATTGTCGGCGATACCGTCCGGGGTCTCGTAGACGTTATGGATTTGATTGATAGTCACACCCTGGTTGGCAAAATGCAGTACCTGATTGTTGATGTTGGCGTACAGATCACGCTGCCCACGCAGCACTTCCTGAATACGTTCGTTACCCCAGCGAGGCCAGTGATGAGATGCAAACATGACCTGCGCTTCCCTACCGTATAGCTCCAGTGCCTCGCTGATGTATTTCGACCATCGCAGTGCGTCGCGTACCGGTGCGCCGCGCAGCGTGTAGATGTTGTGGAATACCCCCGTGACGTTCTCTGCCATCCACAGCGCCTGCTTATCAGGAAAATAAGTGTTCATTTCTGAGGGCGCTTCCGTTCCGGGCGTATTCTGGAAAATCATTTTCACGCCATCGACAGTTAGCTCCTCAATGTCGGCTTCGATAATCCGGGTGGGCGGGATCAGGGTCATGTTGCCGATGGCCACGTTCTGCGCGAGGCCCTGGCCCGCATGTCCAAAGGGGCTGGCGGGCAACAGGATGCCGTACTGGTAGAACAGCCGACGGTTCATTGCATTGCCGGCGTAGACGTTCTCGGACACGGTATGCAGCATGAAGTCACGGGGGGCAATAATCTGAACCTTGCCGGCGCGCACGTCCGCCTCGTCAACGACGCCGCGCACGCCCCCCCAGTGGTCGCCGTGCGAATGAGAATAAACCACCGCCTTCACCGGCAGCTTGCCCAGATGCTTGTTGACCAGCTCCAGGGCTGCCCGCGCGGTCTCCTCGGCAGTGAGGGGGTCGAAGATGATCCAGCCGGTGTCGCCCCGAACGAATGAGATATTGGCCAGATCGAAGCCGCGCACCTGGTAGATGCCATCCATCACCTTGTAGAGCCCGAAATTCATATTCAGCGTCCCCTGACGCTGCAGCGAGGGATGCACGCTGTCGAATTCCTGGCCCTCCAGGAAAAACTTATACCGCTCCATATCCCAGACTACGTTGCCGTCGGCGCCCATGATCTTCCAGGAGTCGGGCGCGGCGATGAATCCCTTCTGCTCTTCTTCAAAGTCGCGTTCGTCGCTGAAAGGCAAGGTTTTGCCGGCCTCGCTCAGCACTTTCAGTGTGTGCTCCGAGGGCGGCTTGCCCTTCGGGTCGAAGTGCCGGTCAGATGCCGCACCGCCGCTGTAGCTGCCGGCAGGTGCAGCCATGACGCCTGTACCAACAAAAATGCTCAGCAGGCAGGCCAGCAAGAGGCTACTCAACTGTGAAATGTGTTTCATTGCTTTGCTTTCCTTACACCCCAGGAACAGGTTTGGGTCATGATCTGAACGTTTAGTGTTTGCTTTAGCGATAGCAGCGCTACCGGCATCCTGGAATAAGTCTTAATTGAAACTAGACTTCGAAACTTACTTGTCCCGTTGCCACGTCGTACATGGCGCCGACTATTTTCAGCTTGTTCTCCGCCACTAACTGACTGAGCACCGCGCTTCGCTCGGTCAACGCAGCTACTGTCAGCCGAACATTTTCGTCAGCGACTTGTTGCACGAAGTCAGGGTTTTTAGACGACCGGCTGCCTTTAACATCGTTTACCGCATAGACTGCAGGCGCGATATTACTCAGGGTCTGGGTGAGGTTGCCCAGTTGCGCACCGTCGCAGGCACCTTTGACGGCACCGCACTCGGTGTGGCCCAACACGACGATGAGCTTTGAACCCGCGAGTTGGGTCGCAAACTCGATGCTGCCGATAATGTCCGTGTTGGCGAAGTTGCCGGCGATTCGCGGCGTAAAGATGTCGCCGATGCCCTGATCGAAGACCAGCTCAGGCGGCACCCGGGAGTCGATACAACCCAGTACCACGGCATATGGAAACTGGCCTGTTGCCGTCGCGTTAACCTGGGCCATCAGGTCCCGGTTGCGCATCTCGCCGCTCAGGAATCGCTTGTTGCCGGCCTGGAGTTCGGCCAGCGCCTGGTCGGGTGTCATGGCCCGCTGCGACTCCGCCGTCATCGCGTGGCCTTTGGCCCAGGCCTGCGTTACTGCAGTCATTGATCCTGCTGCGCCGAGCAGTGCGGCCGACTGCAGAAGCTTGCGTCTTGTTGTCATGCTTGGAAGCCTGCTCTTTTATTTTAGTTAACGACCGTGGAGAACTTAAAGTGAAGCCCCCCCCAAAGCAACAAGCCCGGTAAGAGGAGAATTTTCGAGGCGAAACAAGGGCTGAACCGGCAGAGCAATCGCCCTGAGACCACAAGATCCGCGCTGGCAATTCAACGAAAAAGGGCTAAAGATTCGGGAAACCAGGTGCTCTCACCACCACGACCGCAGGGCACAGGCTGGCGGCAGAGTAAAAGTGGGCTCATTGATCAGAATCAGGTCGTTTACGCGTCTGAAGTGGGAAATTTATGCGGTCCTGGCTAATAATTATCGCTCTGATTTCTTATCTTCAACCCACTTTCACCTAATAATGGCCCTTATTTCGAGAGGAGAATCCCATAATCGGTCTATTACAGCGGGTTTCCCGGGCCAGCGTTTCCCAGGAGGGTAAAATCCTGGGTGAAATTGGGTTCGGACTCATGGTTCTGGTGGCTGTCCAACGCGGTGACGGACCAGCCCAGGCGAAACGGCTGGCAGAGCGGCTAAACAGCTATAGGATGTTCCCGGATGGGAATGGCAGGATGAATCTTGACGTAAATCAGGCCAAAGGTGGGATTTTGCTGGTCCCGCAGTTCACCCTGGCGGCCGACACCGGCAAGGGCAACCGCCCCAGCCTGGGCCGTGCGGCGGACCCGGAAACCGGCGCGGCCCTGTTCGACAGGCTGGTGGAAGAAGTCCGCCAGCGTTGTCCCACCGTGGCCACGGGCCGCTTCGGGGCCGACATGGACGTAGAGCTGGTGAACCAGGGGCCCGTCACTTTCTGGCTTGAAGTGCCGCCGGACAGCGAAAACTGAATTAAAACGTGCGCCAGTGCCCCCGGGACCGCGCCTGAATTCGCGTATCATTGACACATTGCATAAGCACCTGATTAACGGAGTGAACAAATGGGTCTGGGCGGAATAAGCCTCTGGCAATTACTCATCGTGCTGCTCATCGTGGTGATGATTTTTGGCACCAAGAAACTCGGCAGTATTGGCGGGGATCTCGGTGGCGCGGTGAAGGGTTTCCGCAAAGCGATGTCGGACGCCGACAAAGAAGACGACGCGGAAGCGGAAAAGCTGAACAAGCCCGACGCGGAATTCAGCGAATCCCACCGGGACGAGGCCGAGCAGAAAACCAACTCCTGATCGCCGATGTTCGATATCGGTTTCTGGGAAATATTCATACTCTTCGGGATCGGGCTCGTTGTGCTCGGCCCTGAGCGCTTGCCGCGCGTGGCCATGAAAGTGGGCAACTGGGCCGGCCAGGCCCGGCGCACGGCACGCAGCCTGACCACGCAGCTCCGCTCGGAGCTGGACATCGACCAGCAGATCGGCGGCTATCAGCCGAAAAAGCCCAAGTCCTACAATCGACCCGGCGCGGAGGATCTCAAACCTGCCTCGCCGCCGGACGATGAGGAACCGGCCGCCAAACAGGATTAGCGGCGCGCGACCATGACTGACTCTACCGTCCCGCCCCCGGATGAAGAAGAAGAGCTGGAAGAAGCCACGCTCATCTCCCACCTGATTGAGTTGCGCGGCCGACTCATGAAAGCATTCGGCGCAGTACTTGCTGTTTTTATTTGCCTGGCCCCCTTCGCCGAGAAGGTTTTCTCCATTGTCGCGCAGCCCCTGATGGCGCAACTGCCTGAAACCTCGACGATGATCGCAACGCAGGTTGCGGCCCCCTTCCTGGTGCCATTCAAGACGGCCCTGTTCGTCGCCCTGTTTATCGCCATGCCGGTTGTCCTTTACCAGCTCTGGGCCTTCGTCGCTCCCGGCCTGTACCGAAAAGAAAAACGCTTCGCGGTGCCGTTGCTTCTGTCCAGCATCGTGCTCTTTTATTTAGGTATCAGCTTCGCTTACTTCGTGGTCTTTCCGCTGATGTTTGCCTTCTTCAATGCCGTGGCACCGGAGGGTGTATCGGTGATGACCGACATTGGCGCTTACCTGGATTTCATCCTGGTTATCTTTTTTGCCTTCGGCCTCGCTTTCGAAGTCCCCATCGCGACGGTGATGCTGGTAGCGACGGGCCTGACGACGACCGACAGCCTGAAGAGCAAACGGCCCTATGTTTTCCTCGGCGCCTTCGTCATGGGCATGTTGCTGACCCCGCCCGATGTGATCAGTCAGACCCTGCTCGCGATTCCTGTCTATTTGCTGTTTGAAGGCGGCATCATCATGTCGCGCATCATGCTGCCCGATCGCGAGCCGACTGAAACGGCCGGCGACGAGACCGCCTGAGTCTTGGCCACCGTTCCTGACACTGCCCCCGCACGCCCGCGGACCCTGTTCCCAGCCCATCCGGCCGGCCTGCAGACCCTGTTCTTTACGGAGATGTGGGAACGTTTCAGCTATTACGGTATGCGCGCCCTGCTGGTGCTGTTCATGGTCGACCAGATCCAGAACGGGGGTCTGGAACTGACCGACCCGGTAGCCACCGCAATTTACGGTCTGTACACCGCCGCTGTGTATCTGCTGGCCCTGCCCGGCGGCTGGATTGCCGATCGCCTGCTGGGCGCCCAGCGTGCCATCTGGTTTGGCGGCATTGTCATCATGCTCGGGCATTTCACCCTCGCCATTCCGTCGGTTTACGCATTCTTCCTCGGCCTGCTCCTCGTTGCCTCGGGCACCGGTCTGCTCAAACCGAATATCAGTGCGGTGGTGGGCGAGCTGTACCCACCCGGTGACCCGCGCCGCGATGCCGGTTTCACCATCTTTTATATGGGCATCAACATCGGTGGCGCCCTGGGACCCCTGGTCTGCAGCACCCTGGGCGAAAGCGAAACCTTCGGCTGGCACTACGGATTTGCGGCGGCCGGCGTGGGCATGGCCTTCGGCCTGTGGCAGTTCCGTCGCACCCGGGGACTGCTCGGCGAGGCCGGTCTGAAGCCCCACCTGGACCCGGATAAACCCGAGGACCGCCAGGCCATGATCCAGGGGTGGCGCTATGTCTGGATTGGGGCGGCGCTATTGCTGGCTTTACTGGGCGTGCTGATTACCGGCCTCTGGCGGCCGGATCCCGTGGTGATTTCCCGTTACACCACCGGGGCGATTCTGGGCCTGGCTGCCGCCTACTTTGCCTGGCTGTTCACCCTGGGAAATTTAAACCGCGAAGAAAAGCAGAAGCTGGTGGTGATCATTGTGCTGTTTTTCGCCGCCGCCATGTTCTGGGCCGGCTTTGAGCAGGCCGGGTCATCCCTGAACCTGTTTGCGGAGCGTTACACGGATCGCCTGATCGGTACCTTTGAAGTGCCGGCCGGCTGGTTTCAGACGCTGAATCCAGCCTTCATCATTATTCTTGCCCCGCTGGTTGCCTCATTCTGGGTGGCTCTTGCCCGCCGGCAAATGGATCCTTCCACACCCGCGAAGTTTGGCATCGGCCTGGTCCTCCTCGGGGCCGGCTTCGCCGTGATGTTCTTCGCCGCCCAGCTGGTGGCCCGCGGCAACCCGGTATTACCCACCTGGCTGATTACCACCTACCTGCTGCACACCCTGGGCGAACTCGCCCTGAGCCCGGTGGGCCTGTCGGCCACCACCAAGCTGGCGCCCAAGCGCTACGTGGGCCAGATGATGGGCGTCTGGTTTCTGGGCGCCGCCCTGGGCAATGTGGTCGCCGGGCTCCTCGCCGGTGAACTCACGGGTGAGGGCGTAGATCAGATGCCCGCGCTCTATCAGCAGATTGTATTAACCAGTGCCGGTGCCGGACTGATCATGCTGGTCTTTACCCGACCAATAAAACGGCTGATGGGCAAACACGGCTGAACTTGCGGGTCCCCCAGGGCGCCCGGATAATATCGACGCTTCAATAATAAGAGCTTAAGGAGAATCCGATGGCGACGTACTTGCTCGCAGTCTGCGATGTCACTAACCCCAATGAAAACTTCAAGAAGTACATCGGCCTCTCCGGTGCCATGATCGAAAAGCACGGCGGCAAGTACGTGGTGCGTGGCCCGGCCAAAGAGATCCTCAAGGGCGACCTGCTGACGGGAAAAATCGTGATCATTACCGAATGGCCGTCCATGGACACCTTGCACGGATTCCTGAACGACCCCGAGTACGTGAACGAGGTGGTGCCGCTGCGGGATGGTACGGGCGAGTATCACTTCGCTGCTTACGAGTAGACGAACGCGCGCCAGTTAAACTGACAGTGCGCTGGGTAGTTTTCAGTCCGGCACCACCATAAAGGTAGCTTCCGCTTCCGCGACCTTTTCATTGCCGTTCAGGGCAAAGCCTGACAGTACCGCCAGTTTGCCCTTGCGCTTGAGCAGGTGGCCTTCCAGTTCCAGGTGCGTACCAACGGCCACCGGCTTGCGAAAACGAATTTCGCACTTCGCCGTATGCGCACGCTCGCCCTGCAGGAACAGCCAGTTCGCCATGACATCATCCAGCACGCTGAACAGAATCCCGCCGTGGCACTGCTGATCGTAGCCACAGTGATCGGATCCGGGTGTGAACGCAGCGCGGCAGATGTCACCGTCCATACGATAGGCGATCTGCAGGCCGGTGGGATTGTCCGGCCCACAGACAAAACACTTGTTGGCATCGGGACGTCCCCGGGCTTCGCTCATACTTTGCTCCTGCTGAGGATTCGTTGCGCGCCGCAGCGGCATCACGCATTCTAAGTGACCGGACGGGAGGGGACATGGCCTACGACCAGAACAATATATTTGCCAGGATCCTGCGCGGGGAAATACCGGCCCACAAGGTCTATGAGGATGATGCCACCCTGGCCATCATGGACGTGATGCCCCAGGCAGAAGGTCATACCCTCGTGCTGCCGAAAAAGGCGGCTGAGAATATATTCGATCTGGATGAAGCCACCATGACGGCCCTGATGAACGCGGCCCAGACAGTCGGGGCAGCGGTGCGGACGGCCTTCTCGGCAGACGGGATTCGGCTGATGCAGCTCAATGGTTCAGCGGCGGGTCAGTCGGTGTTTCATTTTCATATTCACATTATTCCCTGCCACGAAGGCCGCAGCCTGGGGCGTCACGCCAGCGGGATGGCGGACGATCAGGTGCTGGCCGAGCACGCCGAGCGAATTCGGGCTGCCCTGGACAAAGCGCTGGCATGAACACGAATAGTTTTCGCCTCAGGAGAAAGACGATGGGCCGAGTGTTATTGCTGTGCTTTTTCTGCTTGCCCGGGCTGAGCCTGGCAGACGCCAACCAGGGCGAGATGGGCGGCTATCAACTGGGCCAGCAATATGCCATGGATGCAGCCACTCAATGGCAGGCGGAGAACGACAAGTCGGTAAAAATCGCCACCCAGCAAGGGATCAAGCCTGATGGCGTCGACAAAGTGTATGTCTATGCGTCGCCCGGCAGCCATACCATCGGCAAGATCATTTATCAGAATGCATACCCGGATCTGGACGCGGCGGCTGCGGCGGCCGAGGCCTACCGTGACCAGCTGCAGGCAGAGTATCCCGACTGGGATCGTCTGAAAGCACCGATTCCCATGGGCAAGGCCGGCGGCGCCATTGTCAGCCGCATGCAGAGCGGCGCTTATGCCCTGATTGTTTATTACAAGGCCGTTGACGACGCAGCACAGCTGGTTGTGGAGCTGGAATACGGCGGGTCATCGGCAGAAAAGAAGGCCTGGCGCAAACAGCTGAGAGAAGAAGCGACCGCTGCCGCCGCAACCACAGACTGACATGGCCTCCGCCGGATAATCATGGCCAGCAACACCCTTAAAGAACAACTCAGTCGCCAGTCCCTGGCCCTGGTCAGCCTGCTGGTCGCCCTGACGGCGCTGGCCTATACCACCTGGCGCAATGAACTCACGGAAACGAATCGCAATATTCGCCGAGCCGGCTTTGAAATGATGGTGCATGTTGCCGAGCTGCAGCGCATCGCCTACCTGGCGCATTTCGACCAGGACGAGGTCGGCGGCAACCCCCGCAAAGGCTGGGTGGAAGTTCTGGTCATCAAGGACCTGGCCGCCTTCATGCCGGTCGCCGAGCAGGTGCGCTCGGAAAAACTCTACACGGCCTGGAACGACAACTGGAGCGGGCTGGGGAAAGACGATCTGGCTATCGCCGCCATCGACGTGGCCATCAACGACCTGCGCATGGATATTGTGCGGATCCTGGACGACCTGGACTGACGGACAAAGCCTGGGCTGCGTCAGCTTCTCCAACCTCACCTGAAGGTCGTGACTTCCTTCGACCAGAACATCCGTCGCGGAGACAGCGCCGCCTGAGCGGTCAGCTCTGGCGTTCTTTATTAATCTTGATCACGTATTCCTCGTCGACCTCGGCAACCCCCTCTTCCTTCGCCCGCTTGATGATGCCTTTGAGCACCGTCTTGATGAAGGGCCGGGGCACACCCGTGAGCTGCTTGCATGCCTCGCGCGTGAACTGGACATTCTCCGGATCCAGTCGGTTGGCTTCGTAGAGAATCGATTCTTCTTTCGGACCCTTGTCCGTCGGCGTCGGGAACCAGAAGGGTCGTTTGATTTCAGTGAACCAGAATCTGGCACCATCGCGAAAGCCAAAGGTGATGGGCATGTTCGGCATCTTGTTGGTGCCTTGTTCTATATTTTTAGCCCAGGTTTCTTTCAGCAGAATGTTTTCGATATTAAGAATCAGGTATTCAGGTGTCTTGCCGTCGTCGCGAATGGGCTGATCCACATCCAGCTTGCATTCATAAACCTGGAAGGCCTCCTTGAGAATCTTGGGAAAGCGCTGCCCATCCGAGGCCCGGCCCGGGGTCGGGCTATCGACCAGGGTATACGGGTTGTCCTGCATTTTTTCTTCGGTGGTCTGGCCGGGGTAACCCAGGCCGACGATCTTTTTCAGATCACGCTTGTTGAACTCCACGAAGTTCAACGCGCACTTCTGTGTGCGCTTGACGTTGAGATCCGTGTTGGAGCCCTGCCGACTGATAATCATCATGGTCCGCCCGCCGATTACTTCGAAGGGGAAAGTGAGCTGGTAAGGGCCAATGTTGGTTTCACCATCTTCACTGACCGTGGTAACCAGGGCGAAGGAAGACGGCCAGTAGGAACTGGCCTGATACCAGTTATCCCGCAGCGGACTGTCAACGAATGGCTCGTTGGTCGTGTCCTTGCGAAAGAAGTTGAAAATCCCCATATCCAGCGACTCGTTCTGTTATCCCAGCGGCGCAGTCTATACGCCAAAACCGCTGTTTCGGCGGGCACTGGACGGCGGGTCCAAGTGACCATCCGACTGGCGGTATTGCAGGCCCTGGAAGCGTTAACACTCTGGGCGAAATCAGGCACATCGCGTCGCCGGGTCAACCGGGTAGCAAGGGCCAATTTGGTATAATTATGGGTAAGGATTATTCGCGGCCACCCGGCCGATCTACATGGAGGGAAGTGGATGAATCGACGTGATTTTGTGACGCGTTTTAGTGGCACCCTGGCCGCCGGCGGTGCCGCTGCTGCGACCGCTGCCGTTGCCTCGCGCGACAAAGCCGGCAACCTCGCCCAGGACGGCGTGGAATTTCTTAACCGGGAAATCAAAGCCCTGAACAAGCGTGTGGACAATATCGACGAGTCCCACAAACGCCTGTTTCGCGCCCTTGTGGTCGTCGCCAGTGTATCCACCGGCATGGACGTGCTGAATCTGCTGAAAGGCGACTTCTGGAGTTAGTCGCCGGCTTTACGGTAGAACTTCATCCGGACTTTTTCCACCGTCACCAGGCCTTGTTCCAGAGCCTGGTCGATGGTGTCCAGAAAACTTTCAATCTTGTCGGGCTGATCCACCATTTCAATGACCAGGGGCAAATCCGTGGACAGGCGGATGACGCGCGCCGTGTGCAATCGGCCATCGGCGCCGAAACCTTGCAGGCCGCGCAACACGGTGGCACCGGATATGCCATGGGTGTGCGCAGCAGAGACCAGCCATTGATCCAGGGGCTCATCCTCGTAGCGATCCTGCTCACCGATATAGATACGCAGCAATAATCCATCGTCCAGCTTCATCACCAAGCCCCGTCCAAGTTCCTAAATAAAGCGCGCGGCCACATAACCGACGGCGGCCGCGCCCAATCCCAGCACCGTCTGCAATAACACGTTGATACCGGCCCGCAACAGGGCGCCCTCCTGGGCCAGCCCGAGGGTCTCGAAGGCAAAGGCCGAATAGGTCGTAAAGCCGCCCAGCAAGCCGATCATCAGGAACGCGCGCTGGCCGGGATCCAGGGCCTGGCGGTAATCGGCCAGGCCGCCAATCAGGCCAATCAGCAGGCAACCTGCAACATTCACTGTCAGGGTGCCGAGGGGGAACCCCGAGGCCGGCGTCAGGCGCTGCGCCCAGCCCGCCACGGCAAAGCGCAGCATAGAGCCAATGCAGCCACCCAGGCCCACCCACAGCAGAGTTCTTAGATCCATCAGGCTACGCGCCGCCTTGAGTCACTCACTGGGAAGCGAGCATACGCTGGTCGCCGATGATCTCGCGGACGGCCACGAGCTCAATGCCTTCCGCCGCCAGCCGCGGTAATTCGCGTTCCAGTAGCGCCAGGGTAACGGGATAAGGATGACCGATTGCCACGGCGCTGCCCTGAGCGCGGGCAAGATTCTTCAGGCGTGAAAATTGTTCGGCCACGCGACGCGGATCCAGATCATCATCCAGAAACACATCTCGACGCGTAGCCGGCACACCGTATTCCACGGCCAGGCGCAAGGCGACGCTGGCGGGCGTGGTGCGGCTGTCGACGAAAAACAATTTGCCGTTGCGATCCAGCTCACCCATCAACCAGCCCATGTGGCCGGGATGCTGAGTCAGCAAACTTCCCATGTGCGTATTCACACCGGTTACGTAGGGCACGGAAGCCAGGTTCGCCGCGAATATCCGGTTGAGCTCAGCGTGGGTGTTATCCAGATTAATCTTGCCGATACCCATGGGTATGGCTCCCTGAACCGGCTGCAGAGGCAAATGCAGCAGGACTTCCTTGCCCGAGTCCCGGGCGATACCGGCAATGTAAGCGGCCGCGGGCGTGTGAGGAAGGATCGCGAAGGCGACGGGGCCGTCAAGCGCTGCAATTCTCTCGCCGGCGCTGCGCAGGTTGCCCAGGTCATCAATGATGATGGCAATTCGCGGCCCGGCCACCGCGGCACCGGCAAGCAGGGCAAGAATCAGTGCGGCCAGTGACCGGTAAATGGCTCGCCCGCTAATCATAGTGGGAGTGACGTCTAGTCGACTTTGCTCTGCACTACCCGACCGCCGCGCAGAAACGCGAAGGCCTGGCGCAGCTGGCCGTCGGTCTGCAGCAGAGCGGCGCCGGCCTCGGTGCGGTGATGTGTGGCGGCCGCCAGCGCATCATCGATGCTGCTGTCCACCAGCGCCCGATCAGGCGTAATGCCCTCGCCCTGGATGGACAAGCCGGACGGCGTGTAATAACGGGAAGTCGTGATCTTGATAGCTCGACCGTTGGACAGGGGCATCACCGTCTGCACTGAGCCCTTACCGAAAGTCTGCTCACCGACGATAAGGGCGCGATTATTGTCCTGCAGAGCACCGGCGACAATTTCTGACGCGGATGCCGACCCGGCATTGACCATGACCACAAGGGGGGCGCCGTTGAGCAAATCTCCGGGGCGGGCATCATGGCGGAAATTCGATTCACGGCCGCGACCGCTTGCCGTCACGATAACGCCCTCATCCAGAAAGGCGTCGCTAATCTCGACGGCTGCTTCCAGCACGCCACCCGGATTGTTGCGCAGGTCGATCACCATGCCTTGCAGCTCTGTCGGGCTGGATCGCTTCAACTCTGCAACGGCCTTGCGCGCATCTTTATAAGAGGTCTCACTGAAGTGAGTAATGCGCAGATAAGCCCAGCCCGGTTCCAGCAGCTCGGCGCGCACACTGCGCACCTGTACATGACCGCGAATCAGGCGAAACTCGATGGGCTCAGGATCCAGGTCGCGGGCGACGGTCAACGTCACCCGGGTGCCGGGCTTGCCACGCATGCGATTGATGGTGTCACCGATGCTGTCCCGCGCCACTTCTTCGCCATCAATACTCACAATGACGTCGCCGGCCTTAACGCCGGCCCGGTCGGCAGACGTCCCTTCAATAGGCGCGACCACAACCACCTCGCCGTCGCGAACATTGACCTCCAGACCGACACCGGAATAATTGCCGGTGGTGCTGACGCGAACCTCTTCGTATTCCTCCGTGTCCAGGAACTGCGAATGGGGGTCCAGGTCCGTGACCATGCCCCGCACTGCCGCCTCCATGAGCGCGCGGTCATCGACGGGCTCCACGTATTCCTGTTTAACCCGCTCCAGCACTTCGGCCAGCAAGCGGGCTTCATCCCACGGCAGGGATTCACGGCTCTGAACTTCCGGCGCTGCCTCACGCTGGGCAAGCACACCACTGCCCAGGGACAGACTGAAGCCCAGGACGGTGCCCACGGCGAGCACCAGAAAACTTCGGAATTTCAGAGACATCCGACGCCTAAAAACGCTGAATAAGGCAAAACCTTAGCACAAGCCGCCGGGCTGATACATGGACCAGGCGCCTGTTTGGGCGCCCTGCGCCTTGGAAATTTAGCTTTACAAGTCATGGACTTAGCGACGCAGCCAGGCCTTCGGATTAATTGGCTTGCCGTTCTTGCGGATCTCGAAATACAGGCCGGGCTCTGACTGGCCGCCGCTGTCACCAACATGGCCCAGGACCTCGCCCGGGACCACCCAGTCGCCGACCTCGCGAACCAGGTCCTGATTGTGGCCATACAGGGTCATATAGCCATCGCCATGCTCCAGAATCATCAGCAGGCCCATGCCGTTTAGCCAGTCTGCGAAAATGACTCGGCCGTTGTGCACAGCGCGCACCTCGGCTCCGGAGCTGGCCTTCAGCAAAGTGCCTTCCCAACGCAGCCGGCCGTCGGCGCGCGACTGGCCAAAGCTGTGCAATATCTTGCCATCCGTGGGCCAGGGCAGCTGGCCTTTTTCCTTACCGAAGGCCGCCGAGCCGGCCAGATCAATCTCCGCCATCGCCAGGCGCAGTTCCTCCACCAAGGCCTGTAAATCGTCTGCCTGCTGAGTTAGCTGGGCAATTTCGCCCTGGCTGCCTTTGATCTGCTGGTCGAGGCGCGCGACCAGGGTGGCGCGCTCGGCCCTCGCCGCATCCAGTTCTGCCAGCTGCTCCCGCTGGCTGGCTTCCAGGGCCGCCAGGCGCTTCCCCTCCGCCGCAACAGCCAGGGCCGTCGCCGCCAGTTCCGCCAGGGTGTCGCGCACGCCATCGATAACACTGCTTCTTTGCTCAGTCAGATAGCCGTAATAGACCAGCTGGCGACCTGCGTTGACCGGATCCTGCTGACTGAGCAGCAGGCGCAGCCACTCTTCGCGACCGTTCATGTACGCCAGGCGGATCTGCTGGGCCAGAGCGGCCTGCTCACCGGCCAATTCCTGCCGTCCCCGCTGTTCATCGGCCTGCAGCGCCTGCAGGCGCTTGCCGGTTTGCTGCACCTGGGCGGCCAGGGACTTGAGATCCTTGCGCGCTTTGGATGCTGCCAGCTCGGCCTTACGCAGGGCGCGCACTGATTTTCCCCGATCCGAGACTGAACGCTTGACCTGCTTCTCCAGCGCCCGGATGCGCTCGCGCACGCGATCCAGCTCGACTTCGGCCGTGGCGGCGTCGGGCTCCGCGCCGGCAGGCGCCGGGCAAAGACACAGGGCAATCAGCAGGAATACGACGGCAGGCTTCATCGGGGCGGCAGTGTAACGCGGACCGGCTGCTGCGATCGGCAGAAGGTTATAATCCGCGGCCCCCGAGGAGACTCCCGATGGACCAGATCATAGAGTTTACGAATAACAACCCGCTGCTGGTCACGGCCACCATCGTGATGGCCCTGACGGTGATCTTCTATGAGATTCGCCAGCGCAGCCGGGGGGTGGCAGCAATCAATGCAACCCAGGCAGTCAGGTTGATCAACCAGGGTGCCAAGGTGGTGGATGTCCGCGCACAGGACAGCTATGACACCGGCCACATAGTCGGCGCTATCCGGGTGGCTCCCGACGCACTGGCTGGTGACAAGCGGCTGAAAAAGCAGCGCACCGTCATCCTGGTCTGCGACAACGGCACCAATAGCAGCCGCTGCACCGACCAGTTGCGCCAGGAGGGCTTCGAGAGCGTCTTCAGCCTGCAGGGCGGCCTGAGCGCCTGGCAGCAGGAGAACCTGCCCGTCGTCGCTTCGGGGCAAACCTGATCCATGGCAGCGGCCGGCCCACAGATCACTATCTACACGCGGGCCCTCTGCGGCTATTGCTCAGCCGCGCGAGAACTGCTCGATAGCAAGGGCGTGGACTACCACGAACTGGACACCACGCTGAACAGCAAATTACGCGCTGAGATGAAGGCACGCTCGGGCCGGGAAACCGTGCCGCAGATATTCATCGAGGACCAGCATATCGGCGGCTATGATGATATGGCGGCGCTGGATGCAGCCGGTGAACTCGACGGCCTGCTCAACGGTGGGTCCGATTAACGGACACCAATAAGGATCAATACATGACCGATGAAACAAGCGGCGCCAAAACGAATGGCAATAGCAATGGCGCAGTCACCCGGCAATTCCTGCTGCAGCAGCTGTTCATCAAGGACCTGTCTTTCGAGGCACCCCACGCACCGGAAATTCTGCGCGAAGCGGTGGGGGAGCCTGAGGTAAAGATGAACCTGCGCCATGCCATTCGCCAGCTTGAAGCCGGCGCGTTTGAGGTGGTGCTTCATGTCAGCGTGCACGCGCAACTGGCCGAGAAAACGGTGTTCCTGGTGGAGCTTGATCAGGCCGGCCTGTTCATGATCCAGGGTTATCCCGAGGAAGAGCAGCGCAAGTTGCTGGGTATTTATTGCCCCAGCACCCTGTTCCCCTATGCGCGCGAGGCTATTTCATCCACGGTGGCCAAGGGCGGCTTCGCGCCCCTGGTTCTGCAGCCCATCAATTTTGAAGCCCTGTATGCCAAGGCGGCCGCGCAACAGCCAGCCACAGAGGCTAAAGAGCCGGACGCATGAGTCAGATCGCCGACATTGCGATCCTGGGCGCCGGGTCGTGGGGCACGGCCCTGGCAATTCAGCTGGGCCGCGGTGAAGGCCAGGCAATCCTGTGGGGCCGGGCCGATGATGAGCCGGAACGCCTGGCTCGCGAACGCGTCAATACCCGCTATTTGCCGGACGCCCCGTTTCCCGATGGCCTGCAAATCGAAGCCGACCTGGCCCGTGCCCTGGCACCCAGGGATTTGCTGGTGGTGGTGCCGAGCCATGCCTTCAGGTCTATGCTGCTGGAAATCCGGCCAAACTTGCGCAGCGAGCATCGGGTGGCCTGGGCCACCAAGGGCTTCGAGCAGAAGACCGGGCTGCTGCCTCACCAGGTTTCCCGGGAAGTGCTGGGCGATGCGCTGCCTTTGGCCGTGTTGTCCGGACCGACCTTTGCCACGGAAGTGGGTGCGGGCCTGCCGACGGCCATGACCGTTGCGGCCACGGATGAACAGTTCGCCGCGGATATGGCCGCGCGCATTGCTGGGCCGAAATTTCGCGCCTATACCTCCGGCGACCTGGTCGGTGTCGAGGTCGGTGGCGCAGTCAAAAATGTACTGGCCATCGGCGCCGGCATGTCCGACGGACTGGGCTTCGGCGCAAACACGCGCATCGCCCTGATCAGCCGCGGCCTGGCGGAGATGCGCCGCCTTGGCGTAGCGCTTGGGGCACATCCGGATACGTTCCTGGGTTTGTCGGGCATGGGCGACCTGGTGCTGACCTGTACCGATAACCAGTCGCGCAATCGTCGCATGGGGCTGGCACTGGCCGAGGGCCGCTCACCCGATGAGGTCGCCCGGGAAATTGGCCAGGTGGTCGAGGGCGTGTATGCGGCCAAAGCCGTACACGATGTCGCCACCCGCGTCGGCGTTGAGATGCCCTTGTGCGAGCAGGTCTATCGCATTCTTTATGACGGCCAGCCGGTCGCCGATGCCATCACGCAACTGCTCAGCCGCGACTTGCGCGAAGAAGCCGACCGGCGCCCGGCGGACTAGCTGCCGTCGATGAAGCCTTGCTGGCGCCAGGCTTCGAAGGCAATCACCGCCACGGCATTGGAAAGATTCAGACTCCGGTTGCCCGGGCGCATGGGAATTCTAAGAATGTCCGAAGGCGCCCGCTCTGCCAGCATCTCCTCGGGCAAGCCCCGGGTTTCCGGGCCGAACACGAATGCATCACCTGGCGTGTAAGTAGGCTCGGTGTAGAGTCGCCCGCCGCGGGTCGACAGAGCAAAAACGCGCGGCGGCGCCACCTCTGTCAGACATTCGGCGAGGGAATCATAGGCCTTCAGGGCCGCATATTCGTGATAGTCCAGGCCGGCTCGTCGCAGCTCCCTGTCATCAAGACTAAAGCCCAGGGGCCTGATCAGATGCAGCTGACAGCCGGTATTGGCGCACAGGCGTATTATATTGCCCGTATTCGGCGGTATTTCCGGCTGGTAAAGAATCAGGTGAAACATTGAGCGAAACCATTGGTGACCAGGCACTGGCAGTCAATTTCTGCGGCCTGACTCTCAACTCTCCCATCGTGCTGTTGTCGGGGTGCGTGGGCTTTGGGGAAGAGTACACGCGTGTCGCGGGCTTCTCTAATCGAGACGCCGGCGCCATTATTCTCAAGGGCACCACCCTGGCGCCCCGACTGGGCAACGCAGCCCATCGCATCTACGAAACCCCCATGGGCATGCTCAATGCCATTGGCCTGCAAAACCCGGGCACAGACCGGGTAGTTCAGGAGATTTTACCCAGCCTTGATTTCACCGAGACGCGTTTTATCGCCAATGTCTGCGGCTCCACGATCGAAGAGTACGCAGAGGTCTGTCGACGCTTCGATGATTCAGCCATCGATGCCATCGAGATCAATATTTCCTGCCCGAATGTCAAAGAAGGCGGCGTGTCTTTCGGCAATTATCCGGACGCCTCAGCAGAAGTGGTCGCGGCCTGCCGGGCAGCCACCAGCAAACCCATCATTGCCAAGCTGTCACCCAATCAGACAGACATTCAGGAAAACGCCCGGCGCTGTATCGAAGCGGGAGCCGACGCGCTGGCTGTCATCAACACGGTCATGGGCATGGCCATCGATGCGGAAAGCCGGCAACCCATCATCGCCAACATCCAGGGGGGCTTGTCCGGCCCGGCTATCAAGCCCATCGCTTTGCTGAAAGTGAAGCAGGCCTATGAAGTGGCCGGCCCGCTGAATATTCCCATCATCGGCCAGGGCGGCATCTGCAACGCCACGGACGCCCTGGAGTTCATTATTGCGGGCGCCTCCACCGTCGGTGTTGGCACGGCCCTGTTTTACGACCCGCTCGTGTGTCGCAGCATCAATGCCGGCATCAGTGATTATCTGCGCCGGCATGACATGGACCGGGTGGCCGACCTGGTCGGCAGCCTGCGCCTGGGTGATGAAGAAGTTGCCGCCTGCGGGTGAGCCGGCTTAGTCTTCCAGCCCCAGTTCCTTGATCTTCCGGCTGAGGGTGTTGCGCCCCCAGCCCAGCCGCCGCGCCGCCTCCTGACGACGACCGCCCGAGCGGGCCAGCGCGGTTTGAATCAGCGCGCGCTCAAATGCCGGCAAAGCCACTTCCAGCAAAGGCTCATCAGCCGCGCGCTCCAGTTCCCGGTCCGCCCAGCGCGCCAGCAGATTCACCCATTCCGCACCGGCGCCGCCCTCGGCCCCCGGCCCGCCGAATTCTTCCGGCACGTCATCAAGCTGTATCCTGCTGCCCGGCGCGGTCACGGTTAGTCGTCGGCAGGCGTTGATGAGCTGGCGTACATTGCCAGGCCAGTCGAAAGCCTGCAGCGCACCCAGGGCTTGAGCCGTCAGGTCTTTGGCCTCCGTTCCCAGTTCAACGGCGGCATTACTCAGATAGTGTTCCAGCAATAACGGAATGTCTTCACGTCGGTCGCGCAAGGCTGGGGTCTTGATGTGAATCACGTTGAGACGATGGAACAGATCTTCACGAAAGCGTCCGGCGCTGACAGCCGCCGCCAGATCCTGGTTCGTGGCGGCAATAACACGAACATCCACCCGCACCGTCGCCTGGCCGCCCACGCGGTAAAACTCATCCTCCGCCAGCACGCGCAACAGGCGCGTTTGCAGGGCAAGGGACATATCGCCGATCTCATCCAGAAACAAAGTGCCGCCGTCCGCCTGCTCGAAGCGCCCGATGCGCCGGCTGTCGGCGCCGGTAAAGGCGCCGCGTTCGTGACCGAAGAGTTCCGACTCCAGCAGCTCCGACGCAATGGCCGTGGTATTCAGAGCCACGAAAGGCTGGGCGGCGCGGGGACTGTGATCATGCAAAGCCCGCGCGACCAGCTCTTTGCCTGTGCCCGACTCGCCGGTAATCAGTACCGTCATGCTGGAACGCGCCAGCCGTCCGATGGTGCGAAAGACTTCCTGCATGGCCGGTGCTTCACCAATCATGCTTGGCAGAGACGATGCTCCGTTAGCTTTCGCTGCTTTCTCTTCACCCGCCAGGGCTGCGCGCCGCACTAAGGTGACGGCTTCATCGACGTCGAATGGCTTGGGCAAATACTCAAAGGCGCCCCCGGAATAGGCAGCCACCGCCGTATCCAGATCAGCGTGCGCCGTCATCACGATCACCGGAAATGTCAGACCCAGACGCTGGAGCTGGCCCATCAGTTCAACGCCGTCCATACCCGGCATGCGAACATCGGTGATCAGCACATCGGGTCGCTCGCTGCCCAGGTTGTCCAGCAACTGGGCGGGGCTCTCAAAGCAGCGCGTCGCCATGCCTTCTGCTTTCAGGGCCTTGTCCAGCACCCAGCGGACGGACGAGTCATCATCCACAACCCAGACATTGGGCGGGACCATCAACCCGATTCTCCTTCCAGGGGGAAGCGCACGGTAAATACCGTTCTGCCGGGTTCAGACTCGAACTCCACCAGCCCACGGTTGCGATTTACCAGGTCCTGAGCCAGCGCCAGGCCCAGCCCCGTGCCGTCGTCGCGACCGCTAACCAGCGGATAGAAGACCGAGTCTGCCAGTTCGGCCGGCACGCCGGGGCCGTTGTCCTCCACTTCGATACTGGCCACCAGACGATGTCGATTGCGGCCCAGCACATGGCCCGTCAAGGCACGCGTGCGCAAGCGAATCACGCCGTCATCGCCCACAGCCTGAACAGCGTTGCGAACGACATTCAGCAGGGCCTGTAACAGCTGATCCGGATCAGCGCTGAAATCCGGCAGGCTGGGATCGTAATCTCGTTCGAAGCGCACACCCGGCGGGCTGTCAGCTTCCATGAGTAATAGCACGCGTTCGGTGGTCTCATGCACATTGCAGCTAACACTGCGCGGCACGCTGATGGGGCCCAGCAAACTGTCCGTGAGGGCAACCAGTCGGTCCGCTTCCGCGATAATGACTTCGGTGTACTCGCGCAAATCAGGCTCCAGCAACTGACGCTCCAGCAATTGCGCAGCACCGCGCAAACCACCGAGAGGATTGCGCACCTCGTGGGCGAGCTGTCGAATGATTCGCCGGCTCGCGCCATGCTTGGCAATCAACGTCTGTTCACGATCCAGTTGCTGCCACGCCGAGGCATCCAGCATCTCGACGATAAAATTGTCCGGTTCGGCTGGCCAGGGCGATACGCGACAGGACACCATGACAGGTGGCCTTTCCACATGCGTCAGTTCCAGGTTCAGGGTCTGGCCAAAAGAACTGCCCGCGACGACCGCGCGGTGAATCAGGGACTGCAGCTCATCCAGCCCGGGATCCAGATCAACGCAACGCCGACCTATCGCGCGCTGGGTACTCTGGCCCAGCAGTAATTCGGCGGCGGGATTCATGTAGCGAATCCGGCCGGCATCGTCGACCAGCACCACGGCGGTGCTGAGATGCTCGAGGAGCTCCTGGCCGTCTAGGGCCCCGACGGTAAAGGGGTCGGAATCGGGGCGTTGGCCGGATTGTTGGGATTCAGAATGGACGTCTGCTGCACCGAGAAGGTCCGCGGCTGGGTCTTGATCAATACCAGGCCCGTCACGTCGCGAATCTCCGCTCGCAACACGTGCAGCCCCCGGCTCAAGTCCGTCAGCCTTACCTGCAGACGGTTCTGGCGCATGCCCTCCACGGGTTCGTCGTCCAGGTAGAGGCTGACCTGATGGCCGGTCTGAAGCCTCGGCTGCAGCCGCATGGAGACGTCGAGTTGACCCTCGATGTTCCAGAGGACTTCCTCCTGCCGTGGATTGACGAAGTCAAATTCCTCGTAGCGGAATACGTCTTCGTCCGTCCCGGTCGTGGTGCTGCTGCTGCGACTGGCCCGGGGTTGCACCGGTGGTGCCGAGAAAGTCTGTGCATCAGGCAACTCGACTCGCTCGGCTCCCTCTGAGGGACGATCAGAAAAATGGACTACGCCATCTTTGTCGACCCACCGATAAACCTCGGTACTGGCCAAGGCCATGCCGGCTAGCAGGCAAGCTAGTAATGCAAGGCTGCGCATGCCATTAAGCTTAGCGCAAACCGCGCGGAAACGCCTGTCACAGCCCGGCCCGGATAGCCGGACCGTGACAGACTGCCCGTTCTTTAAAGGCTGTAGTACATCTCGAATTCCACCGGGTGCGTGGTCATCCGTAGCTTCGTTGCCTCTTCGTCCTTCAGTGCGATGTAGCCGTCAATGAGATCATTCGAGAACACATCGCCGGCGGTCAGGAACGCACGATCGCGATCCAGCGCCTCAAGGGCTTCATCCAGCGTGAAGCAAACTGTCTTCAGTTCAGCTTCTTCTTCCGGCGGCAGGTCATACAGATCCTTATCCATGGGGTCGCCAGGATGGATCTTGTTCTGAATACCGTCGATACCAGCCATCAACATGGCAGTGAACGCCAGGTAGGGGTTGGCCATGCTGTCGGGGAAGCGAATCTCCATGCGCCGGGCTTTCGGGTTCGACACGTAGGGAATGCGAATTGATGCAGACCGGTTACGAGCCGAGTAAGCCAGTAGCGTCGGCGCCTCGAAGCCTTTGACCAGGCGCTTGTAGCTGTTGGTCGAGGGATTCGTAAAGGCGTTCAGCGCGCGCGCATGCTTGAGAATGCCGCCGATGTAGTACAGCGCCGTCTCCGACAAGCCGCCATAGGCATCGCCCGTGAAGATGTTCTGGCCGTCCTTGGACAGGGACTGGTGAACATGCATGCCGTTGCCGTTGTCTCCAACCAGGGGCTTGGGCATGAAGGTGGCTGTCTTGCCGTAGCCGTGAGCAACGTTCTGGACCACGTACTTGAGGATCTGGACTTCATCTGCCTTACGAACCAGCGAAGCAAATTCCACACCGATCTCGCCCTGGCCAGCCGTGGCCACTTCGTGATGGTGGACTTCAACGGTCAGGCCCATCTCCTCCAGCGCCAGGCACATGGCCGAGCGGATGTCATGGAGCGAATCAACCGGGGGTACGGGGAAGTAGCCGCCCTTTACGCCGGGACGGTGGCCCATGTTGCCGGCATCACGTTCGGCGGAAGAGTTCCAGGAAGCCTCCGAAGAATCGACGGAATAGAAAGCACCCTGGATGTCAGCGTGGTATTTCACATCGTCGAAGACGAAGAACTCATTTTCCGGACCAAAGTAGGCATCGTCAGCAATACCCGTGGATTTCAGGTATTCGATGGCCTTGGATGCCGTACTGCGCGGGCAGCGGTCATAGGGCTGCATGGTTGAAGGCTCGACCACGTCGCAGCGAATATTGATGGTGGAGTCTTCGGTGAAAACGTCCACGACGGCGGAACCGGGATCCGGCATCAGGATCATGTCCGACTCGTTAATTCCCTTCCAACCGGCGATGGACGAACCGTCAAACATCTTGCCGTCTTCGAAGAAACCTTCATCAATGGTGTGGGTCGGCACGGTTACGTGCTGTTCCTTGCCACGGGTGTCCGTGAAGCGCAGATCGACGAACTTCGCTTCTTTTTCTTTTAGCAGGCTGAGTACATCAGCGGGTGTCATTTCCTTCCCTCCAAGAGCGCTCATAAATAAAGAATCCGGCAGTACCAGGCGCTTAAGTGGAGCCCCTGCCGATGCAGTTCTGCGAAAGACTTGTGGGTCAGCATTGAACTGGCCCCGGGTAATTGCACAAAGCGTGCCACTTGGATGGGCAATCTAATTGCTTGTTTTAATTAAGCTTTTTCTTACGGCCGCCCCAAGGGCTGCGCCATTATAGTGCGTCTTGGCCCGGATGTGCGCCAAAATGGGGCGTTGTCGGCCGGGCTTCACCACCCAATGGATGAGCCAAACGGCGCTATACTCCCGCGCTTTTCCGGGATCCTAAACGTGCCAGCGCAGCAACCCGCCACATTCCAGGAGCTTATTCTGGCCCTGCAGCAATACTGGGCTCAGCGGGGCTGTGCCGTGCTGCAGCCCTATGACATGCCCATGGGCGCCGGCACCTTTCACGCCGCCACTTTCTTGCGGTCTATCGGCCCGGAGCCCTGGAGCGCCGCCTACGTGCAGCCGAGCCGGCGGCCAACGGACGGCCGCTACGGCGATAACCCTTTCCGACTGCAGCACTACTATCAGTTTCAGGTCGTCATCAAGCCATCACCGGATGATATTCAGGATCTGTATCTGAATTCCCTGCGGGCCCTGGGTATCGATCCCCTGATCCACGACATCCGCTTTGTGGAAGACAACTGGGAATCCCCCACCCTGGGTGCCTGGGGCCTGGGTTGGGAGGTGTGGCTTAACGGCATGGAGGTCACCCAGTTCACTTACTTCCAGCAAGTGGGCGGACTGGATTGCCGGCCGGTAACCGGCGAGATTACCTACGGCCTGGAACGCATTGCGATGTATTTGCAGGGCGTGGACAGTGTCTTTGACCTGGTCTGGACCGACGGCGAGTTTGGTCGCATCAGTTACGGTGATGTGTTTCATCAGAATGAAGTTGAGATGTCCCGGTACAACTTTGAGGCCGCCGATACGGCGCTGCTATTCCGGCGCTTCGATGATGCCGAGGCCCAGTGTCGCCTTCTCATTGAAGGGGGCCTGACGCTGCCCGCCTATGAACAGGTGCTGGAAGCCTCGCACAGTTTTAACCTGCTGGATGCGCGGCAGGCTATCTCGGTCACGGAACGTCAGCGCTTTATCTTGCGCGTACGTGAACTGGCGCGCCTGGTTGCCCAGGCCTACTACGACAGTCGGGAAGCCCTGGGATTTCCCATGACCCAATCAGCGGCCGGCCCGGCCTGACAGTAATAAGGTCTGCTCATGGTGAACGCAGGAACTGCGGATTTTCTGGTGGAGATCGGGACGGAAGAGTTACCGCCCAAGGCGCTGCCGCGCCTGGAAGCAGCTTTCGCTGATGCCGCCATCGAGGGCATCAGGGCCGCGGGCCTGGCGCACGGCGAGACACAGTCTTTCGCGACACCCCGACGCCTGGCCCTGCTGGTGAGAGATCTGCAGCTGGAGCAGCCCACAAGGGAAATAGAGAAACGCGGGCCGCCCGTCAAAGTCGCCTTTGCTGATGACGGCACACCCACGCGAGCGGCTGAGGCTTTTGCCCAGGGCTGCGGTGTCAGCGTGGCCGATCTGGAACGACACAGCACTCCAAAGGGAGAATGGCTTTATTACCGGGGCACCGAAGCCGGTCAGCCCAGTGCCGGGCTGCTGCCGGAAATCGTCAGCCAGGCCCTGGCCAGGCTGCCCATTCCCAAGCGCATGCGCTGGGGTGCGGGTGACGCAGAGTTTGTGCGACCGGTGCACTGGCTGACCATGCTGCTGGGTGACACTACCGTCGATGCGCAGATCATGGGCCAGACAGCCACAGCCGCAACCCGCGGTCACCGCTTTCTGAGCCCCGAGCCCCTGCCGCTGCAGCAGCCCGGCGACTACCAGGCAGCGCTGGAAACTCACGGTCATGTGCTGCCGGTTTTCGCTGCCAGGCGCGATCGCATCCTTGCGGATGCGGCGGCAGCCGCCGTCGCTGTGGGCGGTACCGCGGTACTGAATCCAGATGTGGTGGACGAAGTCACGGCCTTGGTGGAATGGCCCGTTGCCCTGACCGGCCGCTTCGATGAAGAGTTCCTGGAGCTGCCCGAAGAGGTCCTGATCTCGACCCTGCAGGACCACCAGCGTTATTTTCCCGTGCGGGCCAAGGACGGCAAGCTGCTGCCGCACTTCATCACCATCAGTAACCTGGCCAGTCTTGACCCGGAACAAGTGCAGACCGGCAACGAGCGCGTCGTGCGGCCGCGCCTGGCCGATGCCGCCTTCTTCTGGCAACAGGATTGCAAACTGAGCCTGAGCGAGCGGCGCGACGCGCTGCAGGACGTGGTATTCGAAAAAGACCTGGGCTCCGTTTTCGACAAGTCAGCCCGCGTAGCCAGCATCGGCCACGAGATCACGGCCGAACTGCAACACGATGCACACTTTGACCAAACGGTTTTCCAGCAGTGGGTGGTGCGCGCGGCTCATCTGGCCAAAACGGATCTGCTCACCGCGATGGTCGGGGAGTTTCCCGATCTGCAGGGACGCATGGGCTACTACTACGCGATTCAGGACGGCGAGGAAAAAGCTGTCGCCCGGGCCATTGAGGAGCAATACCTGCCCCGGCATGCCGGCGACGAATTACCGGCCTCTCCCGTCGGCCGTGTGCTAGCCCTGGCAGATCGACTGGATACCCTGGCCGGCATCTTTTCGGTGGGCAAGCGACCAACGGGTAGCAAGGATCCCTATGGCCTGCGCCGGGCCGCCCTCGGTGTGTTGAGAATTCTCATCGAGGGCCGCTTAGACCTGGATCTACATCAGCACCTGGTACGCGCGGTGTCCCTGCAGCCAGGACAACCGGCAGCCGAACTGCCCGATGAGGTATTCGCTTTCATTATTGATCGCCTCAGACCCTATTACCTTGACGGGCTGGCCCCGGGCCTGGCCGCCGGTGAAGTTGCTGCGGAAACTTTTGAAGCGGTTCGATCGCGCTCGCCGACCTCGCCGCTGGATTTTCACCAGCGTCTGGAAGCGGTGCAGGGTTTTCTGCGCTTGCCCGCGGCTGAAAGCCTGGCCCAGGCCAACAAGCGCATTGCCAATATCCTGCGCGACGCCGATGAGTCAGCAACAACCGTTGACCCCGACCTGTTCGAGGCAGACGAGGAGCGTGCGCTGCATGCGGCGGTCACCCGCCTGGCGAGTGCCCATGGCGACCGCCTGGCACAACGCGACTATGCCGCGGTCCTGACAGCCCTGGCTGAACTTCGCGAGCCGGTGGATGACTTTTTTGAAGGCGTGATGGTCATGACGGATGATGCTTCCCTGCGGGCTAACCGCGTCGCCCTGTTGCGTCAGCTACGACATCTTTTCCTGGATGTCGCTGACCTGTCGCTGATACCCGCCTGATCATGCCGCGCGCGAGCGGGCTAAAGAACCCGGGAGACTGACGCTTGTTACTGCTGCGCTCCGTACTATTTACCGTGCTGATGTTTATCACGGTAGTGCCTTATGCGCTCCTGGTGGTCCTGTTTGGCTTCGTCAACAAGGCCTTCGCCTGGCGCTTCGCTCGGGCGTGGGGGCGGCTGGTGGATCGCATGGCGGGCTTTCTATGCGGGCTGCATTACGTCGTGGAGGGCCGTGAAAACTTTCCCGATCACGCTTCGATCGTGATGGCCAAGCACTCCTCCGCCTGCGAAACCATCATGCTCCTGGTTATTGTTCCGCGGCATAGCTGGGTACTAAAGCGCGAACTCATCTGGCTGCCGTTTTTTGGCTGGGCCCTGTGGGCCATGCGCCCCATCGCCATCAATCGAAGCGCCGGCAGCAGCGCCGTACAACAGGTACTGAAACAGGGTTGCGACCGGCTGGCGCGCGGCATGTGGGTAGTCATCTTTCCTGAGGGCACGCGCATGCCGCCGGGAGAAACCCGGCGTTATGGAATGAGCGGCGCGCTGCTGGCACAGCGCGCGGGTGTTCCGATCGTGCCAATAGCGCACAATGCCGGTGACTTCTGGCCACGCCGCGGGTGGCGCAAAGAACCTGGCACGGTTCGCTTTGTCATCGGCCCGAGCATCGACCCCACGGGCAGGGAACCGCGTGAAGTGAACGCGGAAGTTCAGGGCTGGATAGAAGCGAAGGTCGCTGAATTACGCGTGGAGGCCGGCCACGCGCCGGCAACACGACAGTAAAAGAATCAGACGTCGAGATTCTCGACGGTCAGTGCGTTACGCTCGATAAACTCACGCCGCGGTTCAACCTGATCGCCCATCAGGGTGGTGAAAACATCATCCGCCGCAACAGCATCTTCGATGCGCACTTGCATCAGTCGACGCGTCTCCGGATTGACCGTGGTATCCCACAACTGGTCGGGATTCATTTCACCCAGACCTTTGTAGCGCTGGATCATCTGGCCCCGGCGGGCTTCACCCATAAACCAGTCCATAGCTTCCTTGAAGCTATGCACCGGCTGTGATTTTTCACCTCGAACCACGTAAGCGCCATCACTGATCAAACCATTGAGTTCCTGACCGAGTTGCACGATGCGCTGATACTCGCCACCGCTAAAGAAACTCAATGGCAACTTCCAGACTTCATCGTTACCGTGTCGGCCACGGGTAATCTTGATAGCAGTCGGAGCGTCGTCTTCTTCCAGCACGCTGACCTGGTAACGCACGCCGGAACCGTTGACCGCGTGTCTTAAGGAGTCCTCCAGCGATTGCGCCCACTCGCTGATAGCGTCGGCCTTTGCTTCGGAATCCAGGGACGGCAGGTAGATCATCTGCTCCAGTAGCACAGGGTCGTAACGACGCGCTTGCCGATCGATGATGCTCATGACGTTGACGTAATGAGAAGACAAACCTTCCAGGGCCGTGCCCGCAATGGCCGGTGCATCGGCACTCACATGCAGCGATGAATTTTCCATGGCCACAGCCAACAGATAATTTTTCAGTTCCGCATCATCCTTGAGGTATTGCTCCTGCTTGCCACGTTTGATTTTGTATAACGGCGGCTGGGCGATGTAGACATGGCCCCGCTCTATAAGCTCGGGCATTTGCCGATAGAAAAAGGTCAGCAGCAAGGTTCGGATGTGAGAACCATCGACGTCCGCGTCCGTCATGATGATGATGCGGTGATAACGCAGCTTGTCAGGGTCGAAGTCGGCGTGACCGATACCGCAACCCAGGGCGGTTATCAGGGTGCCCACTTCAGCGGACGACAACATCTTGTCGAAACGAGCTTTTTCTACGTTAAGAATTTTGCCTTTCAGAGGCAGGATGGCCTGGGTGCGTCGATCGCGACCTTGCTTCGCGGAGCCACCGGCCGAGTCACCCTCCACCAGGAAAAGCTCGCACAGCGCGGGATTTTTTTCCTGGCAATCGGCTAACTTGCCCGGCAGACCGGCAATGTCCAGTGCGCCTTTGCGCCGGGTCATCTCGCGTGCTTTGCGGGCCGCTTCCCGGGCTCGCGCCGCATCGATGATTTTCGCGACGAGAATCTTGGCTTCCTGGGGATGCTCCTGCAGAAAATCCTGCAGATGCTCGGAAACAGCGGCTTCGACGATGCCTTTCACTTCCGAGGAAACCAGCTTGTCTTTGGTCTGGGAGGAGAATTTTGGGTCTGGGACTTTGACCGACAGCACAGCTGTCAGTCCTTCGCGTGCATCGTCGCCCATAGTGGAGACCCGATCTTTTTTCGCGCCGCCAAATTGCTCGATGTAATTATTCAGCGTGCGCGTCATCGCTGCACGAAAACCTGCCAGGTGGGTACCGCCGTCCTTCTGGGGAATATTGTTCGTAAAACAAAACATACTCTCCTGATAGCCATCGTTCCATTGCAGGGCGGTTTCCACCACCACACCCTCATGCTCGGAGGTAAAGTGGGGCACCGTCTCGTGCACCGGGGACTTGTTGCGGTTCAGATGCTGAACAAAGGCGCGGATACCGCCGTCGAACTGGAAGATGTCTTCGCGGTCTGCCCGCTCGTCGCGCAGGTGGATACGGATGCCCGAATTCAGGAAGGACAATTCCCTGAGACGCTTGGCCAGGATGTCGTAGTGAAACTCGATGTTGCTAAAAATCGCCTCACTGGGGCGAAAGTGCACGATGGTTCCGGTGGAATCACTGTCTCCAGTCACGGCCAGGGGAGCCAGGGGTTCGCCAAGTGCATAGTGCTGCTCGTAAACCCGGCCATCTACGTGAATCGTCAGGTGCAGTTTTTCTGACAGGGCATTCACCACGGAAATACCCACGCCGTGCAGGCCGCCGGATACTTTGTAGGAATCGTCGTCGAACTTACCGCCGGCGTGAAGCACCGTCATGATGACTTCGGCAGCCGAGCGGCCTTCCTCCGGATGCTCGCCCACCGGTATACCCCGGCCGTCATCCGAAACGGTGATGGATTCGTCGGCGTGAATCGTGACCGTGATTTCTTCGCAGAAACCGGCCAGGGCTTCGTCGATTGAGTTATCGACGACTTCAAAAACCATGTGATGCAGGCCGGTGCCGTCATCGGTGTCACCGATGTACATGCCGGGGCGTTTTCTGACTGCCTCGAGGCCCTTTAAGACCTTGATATTACTGGAGTCGTAGGTTTTTTCTTCGGCCATGGGAAGTCCCGGGTGAAACCGGAGAATTATACCAGAACCGACACTTCCCCGCGTTCCACGTGAAACCCCTGATAGTCGACTCTGACTGGTAACGCGCCGGTTTTCAGGGCGGTGATGAATACCTGCGCCCCGCTCTCGGTCACACCGTTCAGCAGGGCGGCCAGGTGTTCCGCATCCAGCTCGGCCGCCGGTTCATCAACCAGCAACACGGACTGTTTGCCGCTCACCTGCTGAACCCAGTCCGACTGCCCGAGAATCAGGGCCGAGCCCAGTAGCTTGTGCTGACCCCGGGACAAACGATGCCTGGCCGGTATGCCATCCATCAGGATTTCCAGCTCGGCGCGGTGGGGGCCCGACTGGGTCGCCCCGTAGGCGCGATCGCGATCCGCACCAACTGCCAGGGCCTCCGCCAGGCCCGCGCCATCGGACCAGCCTGGTCGATAATTCAATTTTACCGTCATTTCTAAGAACTTAGACGCATATCGCTGCAAGATAGGCGATATTTCTGAAATATAGTCGCGCCGACTCTGGTCCACAATAGCCGCCCCGGCCAGCAGGTCCGGTTCCCAGGCCGCGACGGCTTCCGCGCTGGCGCCCTGGCGAAGGGCCGCATTGCGCTGCTGGAGGGCCCGGCGGAAGCGCCGCCATCCATCCAGAAAATCATGTTTCACGTGAAACACTCCCCAGTCGAGAAAGCGTCGCCGCTCCCCGGGACCACCCTGGACCAGTTCATGAACATTGGGATCAATCAATTGAACGGGCAGTGCCTCAGCCAGCTGGCTGACAGTTCCGCCACTTTCGCCGTTTATGCGGATTTCGGTGCCGGAACGCGCAATCTGGATTCCAAGCCGGGCGTCTGGATCCGTGATCTCGCCGAAGACGACCGCCGCATCCTGGCCATCGGCGATCACACCCGACAAGCGGGGGGCGCGAAAACTGCGCCCGCGACCGAGGATATAAATTGCCTCAAGCAGGCTGGTCTTACCCGTGCCGTTGCCGCCGGCAATGATATTCAGGGAGGGGTGGGCCGCCAGCTCGGCTGACGGCAGGCAGCGAAAGGACTCTAGGCGAAGGCGCTCAAGGGCCATGGCATTCAGGACCCGTTGGGCCCCCAGGCGGCCTAAAGCCGCATGGGCATGACCACGTACCGTGCCCGCTGGGCACCCGGTGCCTGGATAACGCAGCTGCTGTTCGCATCCACGAAGCCGATTTGTACTTCCTCGCTTTGCACGGCCCCCAGGGCATCCAGCAGATAATTGACGTTGAAGCCGATTTCCATGGAGTCACCGTCGTAATCCACTTCCAGCTCATCCTGGGCTTCTTCCTGATCAGGATTGTTAGCCTGGATCTTTACCTGCTTGGGCGCGAGCTCCAGGCGAATGCCCCGATATTTCTCATTCGACAGGATGGCGGCCCGCTGAAGCGCGCCCCGCAGGGACTCCCGCGACGCCAGCAGCATGTTGTCGCCCAGAACGGGTATTACCCGCTCGTAGTCAGGAAAGCGTCCATCAATCAGCTTTGAGGTAAAGCGAATGTCGCCCAACTCCGCGCGAATGTGATTGCTGCCAATGGCCAGCTCGATTTCCTCACCGCTGCCCAGCAGCCGCTGCAGCTCCAGCACACCCTTGCGGGGAATGATGACCTGCTGCGCGTCCTCCCCGGCATCTTCCAGGGGCACCTCGCACAAAGCCAGTCGGTGTCCGTCGGTGGCAACCGCCCGCACAAAGCCTGCACCGGTCTCGAGCAGCAGCCCGTTGAGGTAGTACCTCACGTCTTGCTGCGCCATAGCAAAATGGGTTTTGTCTAGCAGTTCGTGCGTATCGGTCTGGGACAGTTTCAGGGTGCGGTCGGCCTGAATGTCCTCAATCACCGGAAAATCTGCGGCCGGGAGTGTCGACAACACGAAGCGGCTGCGACCTGCTTTGACAACCAGGCGATCGCCTTCCAGCTGCAGTTTGATTACCGCGTCTTCCGGTAAGGCTCTGCAAATATCCAATAACTTTCTTGCCGGTACGGTGATTTCGCCCGACGAACTGATGTCATCCGGAACCGAGCGAGCCACCAATTCAACTTCCAGATCAGTTGCTGTCACCGACAAATCTTTCTCGGTAACGACCAACAAAACATTAGAAAGGATCGGCATGGTCTGCCGTCTTTCAACAACACCAATCACTGCTTGCAAAGGACGAAGCAGGGATTCCCTGGACGTTGATAATTTCATCGCTGACATCCGCTAATAATTAAAATAAAGAAATCTTATATATAGACTTATTGTTATTATTAAGGTCGCTATTCGCCCTTAGTAAGATTATAAAAAACCATAATAATCAATAACTTAAGAGCCTATCAGCCTGTGCATCCAGGCCCCTTTCTCTGCTGCCTAAGCCGTGGATAACTTGTGCGTTAATTCAAGCCTGCAGTTTATCCCCAGCTTGTACCGTCATGTGTCGACAGTTACTCCCGCGGGTTACAACCAGCTTGTTCATGTACTCAATATACGCAGTAAATTCTGGTAATCCTCGCCAATGCGGGTTTCTGTTTCCCGTAATAGTTTCACGCGCTTGCACGCGTGAATCACTGTCGTGTGATCGCGACCACCGAAGGCATCACCGATTTCCGGGAGACTGTGGTTAGTTAATTCTTTCGCCAGGCTCATGGCAATCTGCCGAGGCCGGGTAATGGATCGGCTCCGCCGTTTGGAGAGCAGATCACCGACGCGAATTTTGAAATATTCAGCCACGGTCTTCTGAATATTTTCGATGGTGACCAGTCTGTCCTGAAGGGCCAGCAAATCCCTTAAGGCCTCTTTGGCAAAATCCAGCGTAATGGGCCGCCCGGTGAAAGCGGCGGTGGCGATAATGCGCCGCAGCGCGCCTTCCAGCTCCCGGACATTGGAGCGAATCCGCTGGGCGACGAAAAAGGCCACTTCCTCGGGTAACTCAATGCCTTCGGACTGGGCCTTGGTCATCAGAATTGCCACCCCGGTTTCCAGTTCGGGCGGCTCCACCGCCACGGTCAGGCCCCAGCCAAAGCGGGATTTGAGCCTTTCTTCCAGGCCGTCGACTTCCTTGGGATAGCGATCGCAGGTCAGCACGATTTGCCGCTGGCCTTCAAGTAACGCGTTGAATGTATGGAAGAATTCTTCCTGAGAGCGATCCTTCTTCGCGAAGAACTGAATGTCATCGATCAACAAGGCATCCAGGGAGCGATAGACTCGTTTGAATTCGTTAATAGTGTTGTGCTGCAGCGCTTTGACCATGTCGCCGACGAACTGTTCGGAGTGTATGTAGGCCACTTTGGCGTCCGGGCGCTGGGCGAGGATCAGATTACCGATGCTTTGCATCAGGTGGGTCTTGCCCAGGCCAACGCCCCCATAGATAAACAGCGGGTTGTACGCGCTGCCGGGGTTGTGGGCCACCTGGCTGGCAGCAGCACGGGCCAGCTGGTTGCTGTTTCCCTCGACGAACTGATCAAAGGTGTAATCGCGATTCAGCCGCCCCCCTGAAAAGGCCAGAGCCGCAGCGGGATCCGGGCTCACGGCCGGCGCAGCCTGACTTGACGCGCTGTTCACCGCCGTGGGCATAACTGACAGGGTGCCGACTTCCAGCACCACCTGAATTTCAGCCGCGCCATCAAGCAGGCAGGCCTCAATTCGATCCAGGCAATTACTGTTAACCCAATTCACCACAAAGCGATTAGGGGCCAGGAGCCGGAGTTTGCTGCCGTCCTCGACGGCCTGAATGGGCCGGATCCAGGTATTGAACTGCTGTTCGGAAAGATCGGCCCGTAACTGCTTAACGCAGCGGTTCCAGGGAGAGGCCTGCAGATTTGGTTCCAACGGCGTTCTTTTTATTGTGTGAGGATTAGGGCGGACGGGCAGTCTATACCCACCAAACAGAGTTATCCACAGGCAACGCCTATTGACATCCCGCCAGTGCCTGCGTAGATTCCCGCCCTCCCAAACCCCCGCCATGTCACTGTTTTTCTATAGGGTTTTTCGAAATGAAGCGCACCTACCAACCCAGCCGCATCAAGCGGGCTCGCACCCATGGCTTTCGGGCCCGCATGGCAACCCGTGGTGGTCGTGCCGTCCTCAAGCGTCGTCGGTCCAAGGGCCGCTCGCGTCTCAGTTGCTGAGACTCCGGCAGGCTCGGCCAGGCTGCTGCTAAGCACGAGCTTTTTCAGCGCGCAGGCCGAGACTTCTCTCCGGCCAATACTTTTGGACAAGAACACGCCGCCGAGCGGGAAATTCACTCGCGACCAGCGGCTGCTCGACAAGGCCGCCTTCCAGCAGGTATTCGGCAATGGACGAGCTTCGCGCGATCGGAATTTCACCGTGCTGTTCTGCGAAAATGGACTCGAGCATGCTCGCCTGGGACTGGCAATTGCCAAGCGCCGGGTCAGACGCGCAAGTCAGCGCAATCGCCTCAAGCGATTGGTGCGCGAGAGCTTTAGACTGGCCGGGAACGATCTGCCCGCAGTGGATCTTGTCATCATGGCAGGAGCCGGCGCGGAAAGCGCAGACAACAAAACAATTTTTGCCAGCCTCGCTGCACACTGGGATCGTGTGCGCCGGGCGCAAAGCAAGGAAAGCGTGGACAAGCATTAATGGATAACGTTCGGTTGTTCCTCTGGGCAGGCCTGGGTCTGTTGTTATGGCTCACGTTACAGGCGTGGCAGCGTGACTACGCCACCGCGCCACCGCCCACGCCGACTGCCGCAACCGCAACTCAAAGTCTGCCGGCACAGGCAACGCCCGCCGATTTGCCGGACTTGCCGGACGCACTGCCGGCGGCCACACCCGCCGATGCGGATGCGCCGCCGACCGTTGCTGTGGCCCAGAGCTCCCAGATGATCGAAGTCCGCACCGATGTGTTGGACCTGCGTATCGACTTAACGGGCGGGGACATTCGCGGTGCGAGCCTGCCACTTTATCCGCGTGCCAAGGATCGGCCCGACGATCCGGTCGTACTGCTGAGTGAAAACCCTGCTGAGCTGAAAATATTCCGCACGGGCCTGCGCAATGCTGCCGGTGGTCCGGAAGCGACACACCTGGCCAAGTTCTCTGCGGCCCGGAAATCCTTCGCGCTTGGCGACGGCCAGGATGAATTGGTGGTGCCTTTACGCTGGGAACAGGATGGGGTGACGGTCGAGAAGATCTATCGCTTCCGCCGCGGTCGCTACGACATAGAAATGGAGCAGCGGCTGAGCAACCAGTCCGACGCAACCTATGGCGCCGTGCCCTACATACAGATCCAGAGTCTGTACAGTCCGCCGGAACGATCCATGTTTGATGTGGACTCCTACTCCTTTAACGGACCAGTGGTGTACGACGGCGAGGCTTACGAAAAGCTGGATGTTGAAGATCTTGCCGATGAACCCTTTCAGCAGACCATCAGCAACGGCTGGCTGGCGGCGATTGAGCATCACTTCCTGGCCGCGGCGGTGCCTGGCGGGGAGGGTGCGTCGCAGTACACCGCCAACTTTGACGGCAACAACTTTGTGGCCAGCGCCATCGCCGCGGAGCTGACCCAGGTCGCACCCGGCTCCCAGGCAACGTTCAACTCAAAACTTTTCGTTGGCCCCAAATTGCAGGAGCAACTGGAAGAAACCGCCGAAGGCCTGAAGCTGACAGTGGACTACGGCGCGCTGACTTTGCTGGCCCAACCGCTGTTCTGGATTCTCGATAAGGTTTACGGCGTGGTGGGCAACTGGGGCTGGACCATCATCATTGTGACTTTCCTGATCAAGCTGGTCTTCTACAAGCTCACGGAGACCAGCGGACGTTCCATGGCCAAGATGCGCAAGCTGCAACCGCGACTGAAGGCACTGCAGGAACGTTACAAGGATGACCGGGAAGCCATGAGCAAGAACCTCATGGACTTGTACAAAAAAGAGAAGGTCAATCCGGCCGCCGGTTGTCTGCCCATGCTGGTGCAGATTCCCTTCTTCATCGCTTTCTACTGGGTGTTGCTGGAAAGTGTCGAGATGCGCCAGGCGCCCTTCATGCTGTGGATCACTGATCTGTCCGTGCGTGATCCGCTGTTCATCCTGCCCTTGCTTATGGGCGGTGCCATGTGGTTCCAGCAAAAGCTGAACCCGGCGCCGCCGGATCCGATCCAGGCCAAGGTCATGATGTTTCTGCCCATCATGTTCACCGGCATGTTTGCCTTTTTCCCGGCCGGACTGGTGCTCTACTGGTTGACCAACTCCGTTCTGTCCATGTTGCAGCAGTGGAAGATCAACCGGGTTGTCGAAGCCCAAGGCTAGGCCAGGCGGATCATTATCAGCTCGCTACTGACTGGCTGTTCCATGATCCTCAGGCTCCTTGTTGCAAGCAGCCATGAATAAACCCGGTGATACAGACACCATCTGCGCCCGCGCCACCGCGCCGGGGCGAGGTGGTATCCAGGTCATCCGTGTTTCCGGTTCTGCCGTTAAAGCAATCGCCGTCGCACTGACCGGCGACCTGCCCCCGCCGCGTTACGCGGCCCTGAAAGATTTTCGCGATGCCCAGGGGCAGGCCATCGATACGGGAATCCTGCTTTTCTTTCCCGGGCCAGGCTCTTTCACCGGCGAAGACGTACTTGAGATTCAGGCTCACGGCGGCAGCGTAGTCTGCGAACTTTTGCTCGAGCGTTTGCTGCAACTGGGCGCGCGTCTTGCCACGCCCGGCGAGTTCTCGCGTCGCGCCTTCCTGAACGACAAGCTTGATCTGAGCCAGGCCGAGGCCATCGCCGACCTCATCGACAGTCGCTCGCAAGCGGCAGCCCGGGCCGCCCAGCGTTCCCTGAGCGGGCGTTTTTCTGACCTGGTGCTGGGCCTGAATGACCAGGTCACAGCCCTGCGGGTGCATGTGGAGGCGGCTCTGGATTTTCCGGAAGAGGAAGTGGACTTCCTGGATGACGATGCCCTGCAGGCGCGCTTGCAGCAGGTCAGTATGGCCTTCGATGCCGTGGAGAAATCCCTGCACCAGGGCGTGCTGTTACGTGACGGCGCCGAAGTCGTGCTGGCGGGGCGCCCCAACGCCGGCAAGTCCAGCGTGTTGAATGCCCTGGCCGGTTACGACGCCGCCATCGTGACGGAGATTCCCGGTACCACCCGGGACCTGGTGCGTGAGCACATCGACCTGGATGGTTTGCCCCTGCACATTATTGATACAGCCGGCTTGCGTGATGATGCCGGCCGCATCGAAGCGGAGGGCATTCGCCGCGCGCGGGCACAACTGGCTACGGCTGATCACGCCTTGCTGATTGTCGATGCAACGACGGATTGGCAGACCACGGCAACCGCGCTCAAAGCGGAGCTGCCGGAGGGGCTGGCCTGTACCCTGGTAATCAACAAGATAGATTTGCGCAGTGACACGCCCCTCGCGTCCCCAAAGGATGGGCGGCAGTTGTACGTCTCTGCCAAAACCGGTGAGGGAATGCCGGCCCTGGCTGAGCACTTGAAAGCCAGCCTGGGTTTTGAAGCGCCGGGCGAGGGTACCGTTATTGCTCGTCAGCGCCATCTCGATGCATTGCACCGGGCGCGGCAGCACTTCAACGAAGGCTGCCTGCAATTGTCAGAAAACCGCGCGGGCGAATTACTCGCCGAAGAACTGTTGCAGGTTCAGAATGCGTTGGCCGAGATCACCGGCGAGTTCCACAGTGATGACTTGCTGGGCGAGATCTTCGCGAACTTTTGTATCGGCAAGTAGCGGCCTTAAAGACGCTATGCTGCAACTGCGTTAATGTCCGCTATCGACCCAAAGCGGACATTCAGGCAAGCTTGGCTGAGACTCCCAATGAGCGCGCAAAAATAACGTTCGCAAAATCAACCCATCGCAGCTATTTTGGCGCCACAGCTAAGTCGAACTGGTAGAAAAAGCCAGACCTTAATCGGGGGAAGGAGCGAGAAAGTGGAAAAAACAAGCCTAGCCATGCTGGCCATTTTATTGATCACGGCCGAAGCGTTCGCGAAAGACATTATTCACGACGCCGAGCACTACGTGCTTCTCGACCAACATCGAGAAAAGTGGGCCAGTGAGGACAATCAAATTGATGTGAAGCTTGCGGACCTGCGGAAGAAGAACGACGGTCGGTCGCCCAATATTGTCTATATTCTTGTTGATGATGTGGGGTTCGGCGAGCTTGGTCACCCTATATTGAATCGCGCTCGCGGCTCCCAGACCCCCAATATCAGCAGACTGGCTCGAGAAGGCGTTTCATTGGCTCGAATGTATACAGAGCCATCCTGCACGCCTACCCGCGCGGCATTTCTTACGGGCCGCATTCCTTCACGCAGTCACATGCTGGAAGCCAAAATTGTTCCCCCAGAGGGCAGTGGACTGAACCGCGATGAGGTGACAATCGCGGAGGTGCTTTCCAAGGCTGGATACAACACGGCTCATGTCGGCAAATGGCACCAGGGGGATATCGAAGAGGCCATGCCTCACAAACAGGGTTTTGACTCTGCAAGTTTTCCCATGCACAACCAGGCCACGTTCGGTCTGATGACAGCGGACGCAGAAGCCGGCGGATGGGCGTTCAACTATTCAAAACGTAAAACTGAACCCAACCTAAGGCTGGATGACAGCTTCCGAAGATATGGCTGGGCGCTTGGAATGGATGCCCAAAAGGGCGGAGAAGCTCGGGAATGGGGTACGGTCCCGGGCGATCCGGCGAACTATTCTGATGCCTATTATAAGAAGTTGAACGAACGATACAGCGAACTGGTGATTGAGCGACTGAAGGCTCTCGCACAAAAGGATGCGCCATTTTTTCTCAATTACTGGCCGATGATTCCGCTTCAATTCAACCGGGACAAAGACGGCGATTATGTGACTCCTAATGGAGGCGCCCAGGTGGAGTCATTGAGGCACCTTGATGACAATATCGGAGAAATACTCTCCGCGATTGATGCTTTAGGTATCGCCGAAAATACGATTGTGGCAGTCATGGGTGACAATGGTGCGATGATGCAGGCCATCCCGCTTTCAGGATTTTCCGACATGATTTATCGGGGAGGAAAAGGGAACACCACAGAAGGCGGTATTCGAGTAGATGCTTTCATCCGTTGGCCGGAGGTGATTGATGCAGGTTCGGTAGCGGGCGACATCGTCCATGTCTCGGATCTGTTTACTACTTTTGCGCGCGTGGGCCAGGCCAAACAGAGTATTCCCACCGATCGGATCATCGACGGCGTCGATCAACTGCCGCTTCTCGTGATGGGTGAGGGACACGGCCGACGCGACTACGTGCATGTGTATGACGGACCAAAACTCGCGGCAAGCATCAAGCAGCAATACAAGGTCCAATGGCCTGCTCCTGGAGCCGCTGCATGGTCAATGAAGATTTTCGATCTTTTTCGTGATCCTCGAGAGACGATGTCACTAAAGACAGAGATGATGTGGTCGGTTGAATCTTTCATTGACATGCGCGTACGCCACGAAGCGTTTAAGAAGAAGTATCCGGATCGCCCTGAAACTCACGGCGCTCCTTATGAAGGAATTGAGAATTTGCGTCCGGAGACAAATGAATTGGTAAAGGCTTTCTACGCCAGGCAGAAGCTTTTGAAGCAGTAGGAGTGGACGCTTTCGCCCCAGGTCTAGTGGATTATTGCTGGTCTGCTTCCGTAGTCCTGAGTTGACGTTGATGAAGATGCCGGCATCGAGCAACCCGGCCTTGCGCCGGGTTTTCTTGCTCCGCGAATGTCCGCTTTTGGCCGAAAGCAGCCGCTCAGCAAGGCCCAGGGCGAGCCGAATCGTAGACCGAGTCTAAAGGTCTGCTAACGACCCAAAGTGGACATTCAGCTTCCCGTGATAGAGGCCCGATTATGTCGCCTTGCGAAGACCCGAAATCGGGCGTACATTTGTGTTAACGACCAGTCCCGATGACGCAACCTTCTGGGCCGGTCGGCCAATAATGAACGATTAGTGAGATGCGCCGCGTGATGCGGTGAAGGGGAAGTTCCATGCAGCACCCATTTATCAGGGGCCTGATCGCTCTGCTGATCTTGCTGTCCACGTCTGCGGGGCATTCAGCATTGATTGATCGCGGCGAGGGCTTTATCTACGACGACATTCTGAACGTTACATGGACACAGAACGCAAGC
>CAKZWQ010000044.1 GCA_937921935.1 uncultured Gammaproteobacteria bacterium
ATTGCGGGTAACAATCTTTTGTATCGGACCGCCTTTCGCTGGCAGGACCGCGATGGTCAGTTGAAGAATGACTACCTGAACAGCAAGGAGGTGGATTTCAAAGATGCGAAAGCCGCCCGCGGTCGGATTCTCTACCAGACAACCCCGGCCTTGTCCGTGGACCTGCGAGCCGAGTATTCCAATCAGGAAGGAGGCTCGGGATACTTCAAGCCGACCAGTGAAGGTGTGCTGCCGCTGCCGCCCCCCGACCCGCCAATTTTTTTCGGCAATCCTATTAACGAAATTCAATCCAACAGTATTGGCGAGTCTTCAGTTAAGTTTTGGGAACTGTCAGCAAAGATCGACTACGAACTGCCTTTTGGCACGCTGACATCCATCTCTTCCTATACCGATGTCGATTCAGACAATGATCAGGACCTTGATCAGACCTTGTTCGAGGCCATCGATATCAGCGTCGAGGACAACTCCGATACTTTTGCCCAGGAAGTCCGGCTGACGTCGGCGGACGATCAGAGCCTGCGCTGGGTCATCGGTGGCTACCTGTTCAACCAGGACCGCTTCCGGTCCCTGGCCACGACCTTCCTGGGCACACCGGTCCCGGCGGCCAAGCAGGACCTGGAACTGACTGACTACGCCGCTTTCGGCAACTTCAGCTATGACCTGAAACAGGATCTGGAACTCACCCTGGCCTTTCGCTACGACGCCGAAACACCCAGGGATGACACCCAGGGCCGGGAAAAAACCTTCAGCGAATGGCAGCCTAAAGCCAGCCTGGCTTACAACTTCAACACTGACGCCCTGGGCTACGTCACCCTCGCTAAAGGGTTCCGCGCCGGCGGCTTTAACAACCTGGCGCCGGGCAGCAACTTTGAGTCCGGCTTTGATGAAGAAACCCTGATCAGTTACGAAGCTGGCCTGAAGGCCTCCGCCCTGGATGGCCGTGTTCGCGGCAGCCTGTCAGCCTTTTTCATCGATTACGACGACCAGCAGTTCTTTTTGTTCGACCAGACAGGCACCCAGGCCAATATCAACGTACCCGACAGCGAGCTATGGGGCGGCGAACTTGAAATTGCCTTCGTGCCGACTGAAGCCCTGATCCTTAACCTGGGGTTGGGCTATACGGACAGTGAAATCACCAACTACGAGGGTGTCCCGGGCGTGCTGGTCCCGCCCGAGGATATTGAAGGCAGTAAGGTGCCTGGCGCCCCCCTCTGGAGCCTGAATCTCGGCCTGCAACACACCCTGCCCCTGACGGACCGCCTGGAGGTGGTGAGCCGGGCGGACTATGAGCACCGCGGCAAGACCTACTGGACCCTGGACAACGTCGATAAACAATCAGCCTATGACCTGGTCAACGTGAGCCTTGCCCTGGAAGAAGACCGCTGGTCGGCCCGGGTCTTTGCCGACAATCTGCTGGACAAGGACTACACGGAGTGGTTTTTCGCCGCCCGCTTTGTCGGCCTGCCCGCCGATATCGCCTGGCCGAGCCCGCCGAGGCAGGTCGGCATCGAGTTTAGCTACCGCTACTAGACCGGGTCCGCTGCATGGCGACCAGGCACAGCGGAGCAGCTTGGCCTCCCGCTGGCTGTGGGATACTCCACCCCTGCACAAGACAACAAACTGATCGAGGAGAGCCATCATGAGCCTTGCCCACCCCTGGCTGGAACAGGAACCCTGGCCGACCGCCAGCATGCCCAAGGAGATGCTAGAAAAACGCATCGAGCGCGTGCTCACCATGACGAACATCGGCTACCTGGGCACCGTAAGAAAAGACGGTTCGCCTATCGTCAGTCCACTCGAGTTCTATTGCGATGGCTTCACGCTGTACATTTTTCCCCAGCCGAAAAGCCCAAAGATCTATGCGCTCAAGCGCGACCCAAGAGTATCCATCGCCATTGCTAACCCCATGGCCGGCTGGGCCTGCGTCATGGGCTGCCAGATTTTCGGCAAGGCTGATCTTCTGGATGTTGACACGCCCGAATGGGAACACGGCATGAAGATCTTCAAGTGGCAGGCATCATCCGCGGAACTCGGTCGCCAGCTTAAGGTGCCGCCGCAGGGACAACTGGCCCGCATCACGCCGGACCGGATCGTCTACAGCGAACACCTGATGCGCAAGGAAGGCTTCGCGCCGCGGCAGATCTGGCTGCCGGACGCCGAAGAAACACAGGTCGTGCCGGGCGGTAACGTTTAGGCAAGAAAATGCCGCCCCTTTCGGACCAGCCCCATGCTCAGAACATGGTCGTCGAGCAGTCGGACACCTATCAGAAGGCGCTGGAGCTCAACTTAAACCCGCGCGTTTACGGGACCATCGCCGAGATTGGTGCCGGCCAAGAGGTGGCTGCTTCCTTTTTCCGCGTTGGCGGTGCAGCCGGCACCGTTGCCAAAACCATCTCCGCTTACGACATGAAAGTGAGCGACGAGATTTACGGCAAAGCCGGTCGCTACGTATCCAGGGACCGGGTCGTGGCCATGGTCGAGCGCGAGTATGAGTTGCTGGAACAGCGGCTCGGCGCCGACCGCGAGGACACCTGCTTCTTTGCCTTCGCCGACTCAGTCGCCGCACGCAACTATGCGGGCACCAATGAATGTCATGGCTGGCTGGGAGTGCGCTTCCAGACTACGCCTGACGGGCTGCCCAACGATATCGTGCTGCACGTGAACCTGCGGGATCAGACCAACCTGCGCCAGCAACGGGCCCTGGGCATACTGGGCGTAAACCTGATCCATGCCTGCATGAACCTGAACCCGGACCCGGCTACCTTCCTGGGCGCCTTGTTCCATGACCTGTCGCTACGGCGAATTGAAGTTGACCTGATCCACGTAGCCGGACCGGATATGCCCAACGTGACGGACTGTGAGATTGGACTGCAGCTGGTCAGGCAGGGGCTCGCCTGGGCGGTGTGCTTCAACGAGCAGGGGGAACTGGTGCCGCCGACGGAAGCGATCCGCAAACGCCCCATCGCGCTGGAACGTGGCCTGTTCAAGGATCCGGAAATCATTGACCCGAAGATGCTCAAGGCCGGCATGGAACAAATGGCGGGCCAGCTGGCCGCCAACTCGCGTTCGACCCTGGGACTGATGGAACTGAGCGTGAATAACCTGCGCGAGGGCGATGAAGTTGACGATGCCGAATACCTGCGGCGCATCCGGCACCTGTTTCAGTACGGCTACCACCTGCTGCTCACCCGCCTGCGCGAGAGCTACAGCGTCACGGAGTACCTGCGGCGTTATTCCCAGGAACCCATGGGCTATAACCATGGCATCTCCACCCTGGCGCTGATGTTCGCGGAGGGTTATTACACCGCGCTACCAGGCGGTTTGCTAGAAGCAACGGGAAAGCTGCTGGCCGACAACGTGAAGATCTACGCCCATGCCATGCCGGCGGATGCGTTCAATCGTCACCTTGAATCCGCAAAAGTGGGCGTTGGTCACGTACATCGACCTGATGGGGGGCGGGTTACTACCGACAACCTGTCCATGGATGCCCCGGTCGCTCTGCTGTATCGCTACCTCCTGGAAGCCGGCTGGATACAGGGCGTCAATTAACGAATACTGGCGGGCGAAGCAGTCTGCTTTATAGTTGATCCCGTGAACGCGGCCAATCCAGGACTCCCGGCCTTCGGACGCAGCCTGAACAGCAGCGCCTTGCTGCTGTCAGCACTAACCCTGCTCCTCGGTCTGGTCGTCATTTTCGGCTGGCACACAGACAATCGCACCCTGGTGCAGACCCTGCCCCAGTTCGTGCCCATGCAGTACAACACGGCCCTGGGCTTCGCGTTCTCCGGAATGGCCCTGCTCGGCCTGGCAACCCGTAACAATAAACTGGCCACCCTCGCCGGTGTCCTTGCCGATTTGCGCGCCGCCGTTGCTGCCCATCTCGGGGCCTGAAAGACTGAACCCTGGCCGTCAGTCTAGGGCCCGATGGTCTTGATCACGGTACCCGTCACACCAAGGCCCGCGCCCTCTGCAGTAACCTGCTGCAGCGGCTCCCCGGTAATCAGAGCAACGCGATCCTTGACTGTCCAGCCGTTGGCAGTCAATGCCAGCCGCGCATCGGGCGACGCGCTACCTTCCAGCCAGATCTCACGGTTGTCTGCCTGGCTCTGCGCGGCCGGTGCCGTGGCGCCCGCCACTTCCGGCGTCCAGGCCAGATAGTCGATGGGGTGAATTCCGACCAACGCACCTTTGCGGGTCTGAAGCCACAACACATTCTCAATTTCGATAATGTCGAACTGATCCGTATTGGCATAGAAGTTCGCCATCATTTCCGCCTGTTGCGTGCGATAGCGCGCCAGCACCCGATCGGGTACAACCACTGCATAACCCAGCACCAGGTCGCGTCCCTGGGCGCTCTCCATGCGCAGCAGTGACTCCACCAGAAGGGTCTTTTCCAAAGGTGTGAAGTTGTAATTGATCATGAACGGGGCGATCAACCCGTCGGCCATGCCAATGCCTTCCAGCTTCTCGCTGTTTAACTTGGTCAACAGCGCTGCCGGGCTATCAGCCAGCATGGCGTTCAACTCACCCGTGGTCCCGGCAATACCGGCGACCGTACCCAGGGTCCCGGTGCCCATCAGCTCGTTGCTACCCAGGCCTGCTGTTATGCCGCCGGCAAAAGCCGCACGGGCTACTGAGGAAAGCGCCTCGTTCAGCGGTTCCCAGTCCGTCCAGGGGTCGACACCCAACTCCAGGGCAAAGGCACGTTTGGTGGAATTCCAGCCCGTCGCTGCAGAAACTCCGCCCTCCTGGTAGGGATCTTTGCTGGTCACGCCCCGACTCACATTAGCAATCCAGCGCCCCATGCCTTTGACCGCGCCCTTGGTGGTCTCCACCGGCGCCGTGGCCAGCGCCTTGGCGCCGCGGAAGGGCGCAATCACGCCGTCCTTAAGGGCATCGCCAAAGACACCCTTGCGACTCATCTCATCCAGGGTCTGGAGCGCTCTGATTTCCTGGATCACGCGCAGCAGCTGATAGTCGCTGGTGGCTTCCCGGTTACCGAGTTCATGGACGACTGTGTACGTGTTGTTGAAACCGTCACTCACAGCAACGGCCTCGACCCGGTAGTTGTCACCCTGCATCAGTTCCTCGGGCACGACGAGTTCCGACTTGATCTGCAAGGGTAGCTCGGCAAATGGCGGGACCTGGTCCTCTGCGAAAGAGGAGCCGAAACTTAAGCCTGTACCCAGCAAGGCAATAAAAAATCGCGAAGCAATTGTTGAATATTTCATGCGAGTTTTCCTTGAAGTAACGTGGGTTGCGCTGTCAGTCTTTACCAAAAAATGCACCCGTCCAGCTGCGGTTGAAGCCCACAAACAGGCGCAGGCCTGCGACGGCTTCCAGGTCGTCATCGTCGTTCCTTAACAACTGCAGTGACGGCGTCAGCTGCACGACGCTGTTCAGGGTGAACTTCCAGTACGTCTCCAGGCCAAACTGGTCGTTGAAGCCCTGTGAGTCCTGAAAATTCCCTGGTTCACCGTAGAGCACGGCACCGGCCAGCTGCTGATTCTCGCGGCCAAAGGGCCGGTTCCACGCAAAGCCCGCAAAGCCGCCGTGTTCGACGCGTGGTTCCGAATCCTGCGCACTCGGATCCCTGGCGGTGCCACCGCTCTTGACGGTGTAGCGACCAAAGGCCGCGAACTCCTCGGCTTCGCCGAACTCATGGGTGAACTGCGTGGCCACGCCGCGCTCTGTGCGCAGCTTGTCATGCTCGTCTACGATGTAACCGAGCAGGGAAATCGACGTCAGGCCATCTTCGCGTTGGGGTTGATAGGCATATTCCAGGATGTAGGAATAATTGCCGGCCCCGAAGCTGGAAAAATCCAGGCCGTCGTCATCGGCCTGAGCATCAACGATGCCACCCTGAACCGTGAAGTTTTCCCCGTAATAGGCAGCATTCACACCCAGCCCAATGGATTCCCAGAAAGACGTGACTGGATTGTCTGCAATCAGGCTGCTCTGGAAAGTATTGGAGTTATCCGCCGTGTACGGGCTCAGCAGGAAGAACTGCCCGGGGAAGTATTTGCCGGCGCCCACGGAAACCTTGTCGTCGAACAACCATTGATCTATACCCAGGACCAGCAGGGTGGTGCTGGCGCTGTCCGACGGGTTGCCATTGGTGTTCCATAGCAGACCGGCATCGCCGGCCAGTTCAGGGCCCGAGTTCATGCCTTCGATCTTGTCGGCTGAATTGACCCAGATCACGAGCGTCGTATCACCGAGCCCTGCCGGATCACGGTCGATCAACTGGGCCGTGCCAATGGCATCCAGGCTGTAGTTGCCGGTGTCCGTGTCTGCATCGACGGCATATTGATAGGCCGGTACGGCCGACAAGTCGATGAACTGTTTGCTGGCCGCAGCGGCCTCCAGCGCATCGTCAAGCCGGCTCGCGGACGCCGGCATCACCAGGCACAGCGACAATAGGGCACAAAAAACCCAAACTGGGACGCGCCGATACAACCTCACTTGCTATCGAAGCCTTCGTATTCCGGCTTCTCCGGGGCACGGTCGACGTCCGCCACATCTTCCGCGCCGACCGGCGGAAATGGTGTCGGATCCAGGAACCGCTTCACGACATTGCGGGTAATCGTTGCCACGTCATTGTCGAAATCGTTCTCCAAGGTCGAACTGATCCAGCCATTCGAGCTGAAGGACAGCATGGCGCCACCGGCCGGCGTCTCGAAAAACACCAGGTCACACCGACCCCACACTGGTGCCTTGCTGGGGTGGTAAGCGATGGCGAGGGGGTACCCGATAATCTGCACGTCCTCGATTGTCTCCCGCAGGGGCTCAGACGTGGCCAGGCGCAGCGCATGACGCGGAACACCATTTCCGGGCGTGTAGCGATCGATTTCGAATTCGCATGCGCCGCCGTTGACACGGTCAACACCGTAATCCCCGAACACTTCGCCTTCTTTCGTACCTTCGAAAATCCAAGCCGCCCGGGGGTTGTCCGCATCCGGCTGCCGACGGAATGGCGAACCACCATTCCAGATCATGGCGCCCATTTCGACGCCGAACACGGGGCCGTTGGTTCGGCCCGTTTCATGCATGAGCCCTCCCTGGTTGCCGTTCCGCAGGTACCGGTCACCGATGTCGTGGAAATTGCGCGATTCCATCACACCGGGCAATTCCGGATGTGCACCGACACTCCAGAACCAGCCGTTGCCGCCCATGTAGATGAAGCGCCCGCCGCCGGCCGTGTAGTCGGCAATCGCGTCGAATATCCTGGTGGTGACGTATTCCGGATGGGTGGCGCTGATCACGACACGGTACTGATTCAGCAGACCAAGTCCTTCCTTGTCGAGCAGTTCATCCGTGATGACATCGTAGCTAAAGTTTTCATGTTCCAGGAAGGCGGTGATGTGCGTGTCCTGCGTAAAGTTATACATGGTGATGCCACCGGGTTTCAGGCCGACATCGGGACGAAGCCTTGAGCCATAGCTGAAGTTCTTCCCATCCACGTGGTAGTTGTAGACGCCCCCGGTGCCGTATTCGAGATTCTCCTTCAGGAACTTGCTGGTCATCTCGTTCCAGTTGTGACCCGGATAATTCTTCGCCGCCGTGGCACCGAGCGTGACATTCGAGTAGGCGAGATAGTTGTAGTCGGAGAGGTAAATCGCCAGATCAGCCTTCGGCTTGCCCTTGGGCGCGGCGACAAAAAACACCACATAATCGGCAAAGTCGCCCTGCTCCAGCCGTGCCGCGTAGATGCCGCCCGGCAGATCGGCTGGTACCTGGTAACTGAAGTCTGTGGACCACTCTGCGTCGTACAGATCGTCGGCATAAAAACTAATCGCGTCGTACTGATCCGGGGCATCCGTCCATCGGATGGTGCTCCCATCCCAGAAACGGCCGCGAACTGCACGGTCCGGGATGTTCACCGCGACGCCGTCCAGGCCATTGCCGGAAACATCGCGAATCTTCGTGGTTTTCATGTCCCGGCCAAAATCCCAGTCCGCCACGATGGCAGATGCCAGGCTGTCCGGCACCGCTTCCGCAGCCAGCTGATCAATTTCATCAGCTGTCAGGGCTCGGTTCGTAGTCCGCACGTCCTGGATACGGCCGTTAAACACGGCGCCGGGCTTTTCAAAGCGGGCGTTGGCAGCACCCTTGCCATCGAGCACCGCGGCGATGCGCAGTGGCCCCTCATGGCGGACCTTGCCAACTTCACCGCTGGCGTGCAGCCGCCGGGCGGTGAACTGGTCCCCCGGCGCAAAGGGCTTGTCGTGCAGGTGCACGGTGGCCTCGCCCGTATCGGCATCGTAGCTGACCGCGGCGTAGGCCCAGTCCCAATCGCGCACGGGTTCGGCCGACCGAACGCTCCGGGTTTTGCCGCGCCCATCCCCGACGAGGAACTCCAGGTGAAAGTCCGGCGCGAGGCGCAGGGCCCAGCCTTTTTTGGTACTCGCGTCGTACCGCGACACGATGGTCTGCCCCTCTTCAAGAATCAGCGATGCAATGTTTAAAGCCGGCGGAAAAAAAGGGTCCGGGTTCTCAAGGTCCGGCGGCTCGTACTCCGTCGGATCGAAGGTCGGGTAGATCCATCCCGCGACGGTGAAACTCTCCAGTCGATCCAGCATGCCGGTGTTCTCCACGTGCACGTAGGAACCGGGATTCAAAGGCTGTTCATCACCCTTGTACTTGCCGGAGAAAGGGGCCTTGACGGACCTGACCTCGAACTGATCGCCGTAGCGACTGAGTGAGTCGCCATTGATGATCTTGACGAGATCGGCCTTGTAGCCACCCGCGAAGGAACTGACCTTGAAATCGACGGTATCGCCGGGACGCACGGTCAGCGGCACCGCATAGCCGATCAGCGTGCGCTCGGCCTGACCCGGCGGCTTTGCAGCCAGGGCCTGTTCAACGCAGGCCAGCAAGGCGAAGGAAAAAACCAGGCATGCGCGTAGCGCGCATACACCTGACGCTGTGAATGGCAGACTGCCGCAACGGTCATGCAGAAACATTGATTAATCCCCTGTACCCGTGAAACAGGCTTGTGCTTGCTTCCAAGCGCGTCCTGTTCTTATTCCCTAATGCAAACTATTTTTCTTGTTGCAAATTATATATACGTAAAACCCGCAAGTATTTCCGATTATTTGCCTGATGAGTCAGGCCTGCTAGTACGTTTCTTAATCATATACATCGCAACCAAGGGGCCAACTGTCAGCACGGCGTCCCAGGCCAGGGGATGCAAAAACGCTGCCCCAGCCCCGACGAGGGCGAAGCCGGGTACCACGAGCGCCTGATAACGCATGAAACTGACGAGCTCCGGGCTCATCCGGGCGGGATCGACCAGGCGATTGCCGGACGTGGCGTAGGACCAGCTCAGGAATGACAGGATGCCGGCGAAGAAAATATCGCTACTGATCGCGAGGCGCGGCGCCACTTCCATAGGAAATGCGGTAATAAAGTCATTGTTGAACGGCATCCCGGCGATCGCCATCAAGTAAAGCAGTTCAATAAACGTATGCGTCTTGTTCGTGCCCGTGTAGTAGTTAAAGTATTCCTGATGTGTGATCCAGTAGTACGCGATGATCAGAAAGCTGATCACAAACCCAAGTGAATCATTGACCTGGTCGAAAAAGTAACTGTAGGCATCTTCGGCAGTAGCCGCCCCGTCCGGGACCAGGTCAATGGTGATAAGAAGGAACAACAGGGCAAAGGCAAAAACAATATCGGCCAGCCGCTCAAGACGGCGGAGGGAAAACTGGACAGCCGTTCCCGTGGCACGTTTTTCTGTCTCTGAAGATTCGCTCATTACCTGCCTTTCCCCAACAAAGCTTCGAACGATAAACTTAGCGCTTCATGTTGTAGCAACAAGCTCGCTGATCCAGCCGCATAAACTAATGTGTCTGCATGAGGTTTCGCAACCCACTAAACGGCCATCGCGGCAGCGCGGCGGCGCAGAAAAATACCCAGAGCCAGCATCCACAGAGGGAAGAGTTGAATGTAGGCAAAACCTGCAAAAGGAATGGCCAAGCCCACCAGGCCGGGCAGCGTGTTCAGCCAGCTGTACCAGCCAAACCACTTCGGAAACAGCCCGGTCTTTTGTGTGCAGTAAGCAACCAGTCCGGCGAACCAGCTTAAGCCGGCAATGCCCATGATGTTCAGGTTGCCGCGAATCATGGTGCTGATCAACAGGATGGTTTCATTCTGCTCGGGATTCAGCTCCCGCAGGATGCCACCGTAAAAAGTACCGGGGATATCTGAAATACCTGTCAGCAGGAAGCCGAGACCGGAGACCACACCCGCGAGAATTATCAGGCGTGCCGCGGCCGGATGCGGGTCCTTGAACACATCGGATACACCGAGGCCAAGCAACATCATGGAAAAGCCCACCACCATGTGTGAGATACCGCTGGACGTGAAGGAAAAGGACCAGATGGCGTTTTCTATTTTCGCCATGTTGGCGTAGTCGGTGGGTTCTTCGAAGCCCAGGAAGGTAGGCTCCAGATAGTTGGCGTTCAGGGCATGAATCAGAAAACCAACGACGATAAAAAATGCTGCCATGCTGGCTGCACGAATGGATACCTGCATATCTGGGTCCCCCTGTGACACCACGCCTGATTCTAGCGCTACGCAGCTGCATGGCATCATAGCCTTAGTCATGAGCACCATTCCCGAACATCCGGCGCGCCGCGTGCGCAGTTTCGTGCGCCGCGCGGGGCGCACCACCGCCGGCCAGCAGCGAGCCCTGGCCCAACTGTGGCCAAAGTGGGGCCTGGAAGAGCCGCCTGATCCTCTGGACCTGGACCAGGTCTTTGCGCGATCGGCCCCGCGGACCCTTGAGATTGGCTTCGGCGACGGAGACGTCCTGGTAGCCATGGCCTCAGCGGCGCCGCAGCATGATTTTGTGGGCGTAGAGGTCCATGAGCCGGGTGTCGGCCACTGCCTGCTGGGCCTGGAACAGGCGGGGGTGACGAATGTGCGCCTGATCCGGCATGACGCCATGGAAGTCCTGCAGCACTGGCTACCGGCCGACAGCCTGGACCGGGTCAATCTCTTTTTCCCCGACCCCTGGCCCAAGAAGCGGCATCATAAGCGACGAATCGTGCAGCCGGTGTTTCTCGGATTCGTCGCCAAGGCCTTGAAAACCGGCGGCCTATTGCACCTGGCCACGGACTGGGCGCCCTATGCCGAGCACATGGAAGAAACGCTCGCGGCCAGCGCAGATTTCAGCCGCGAAAATCGCGGCCCACAGGATAGGCCGGAGACAAAATTTCAGCGCCGGGGCGAGCGTCTGGGCCATGAAATCCGGGACCTTTACTACCGTCGCAAATGAAAGGTGACCGGCACGCCGGTCTGCGTTATAACTTAAGCAACGCCGCCCGAGCGGCGTACTTCTCACCAACCGGACAAGCACCGCTATGGGGTGATTTTTCCACAAGTGGGAAGCTGGTACCGCCGCCTCGATGGGCGAACCTTGGAGGTGGTGGCGGTCGACGAAGAGGAACTGACGGTAGAGATCCAGTATTTCGACGGCACTATCGGCGAACTGGATTTTGATCTCTGGCATGGCCTTGCACTGGAACCGGCGACAGCGCCGGAAGACTACTCCGGGTCTCTGGACCTGGATCGCGCAGAGTTAAGAGAGTTGCGCGATGGCAGAAGCTTTGGCTGGCATGATCACCTGGAGTTCGTTGACCACCTCGACTGAGAGGGACCGGCGACCCGACTGAATGACGCGCAACGCGCGTCCGGGTCAACTTGTGCCGGAACCCCCGCGCACCAACGCAATACCTTCCTGCAGAGTTTCCGGCGCGCACACCCAGATCTGATCGCCGTCGACGCGGTGCTCCAGTCTCAGTAAGGCCTCACCCGCACAGGGCCCCAGTGTGCACAGCCCGCTTTGTGAATCGAACAGGGCGCCGTGGGACATGCAACGCAAACTCTCCCCATCCTGGGCAAAAAATTCGTCGGGCAGCATATCCAGCGGGTGACTCAGATGCGGACAAATATTGGCGAATGCCCGTATCTCGCCCCGCTGCTGCAGTACGAAGCCGCGAAAGGGCCAGGTGCCCTCACCCACCTCGAAACTGCGCGCGCCGGGGTCGGCCAGCTGGGACTGCAGGCAGACCGGCCATTCCTGCCAGGCGGTCATGGCTGCGGTCGTCGCCGGGTCACCGCAATGGCGAGAAACACGGCAGGCAAGCCCATGAATGACGCATAAACAAAGAAGGTGAACCAGTCCACGGCCTCGACAATCTGGCCGGAGAAACCACTGATGAATTTGCCAGGCAGCGTCATCAGGGACGAAAACAGCGCGTACTGGGTGGCCGTGTACGCAACGTTGGTCAGGCCGGACAAATAGGCAATAAACACCGTACCGGTAAAGCCAGCCGCCAGGTTATCGGCACTGATAGTGACCACCAGGAACCATAGCTCGGCACCGTAAAGTGCCATGCCCGCAAAGAACAGATTGGTGACAGCCAGCAAGACGGCGCCGAAGACCAGGGGACCATTGAGACCATAACGGGCCACGGCGATGCCGCCCAGGGCAGCGCCACTGAGGGTAATAATGACGCCGAACACCTTGGTGACGGCAGCAATCTGGGGCAGCGTGAAACCCAGGTCGATGTAAAAAGGGTTGGCCATCACCCCGAGCACCATGTCGCTGATCCGGTAACAGCTGATAAATACGAGTAACAGGATGGCTATTCCGCCATTACGCTGAAAAAACTCGGCGAAGGGTCCAACCACTGCATTAGCAAACCATTCAGCAAAACCGGCGCCCGGAGCACTGTCGGCCAAACCATTGTCGGGCACGGTCGGCTCCATGATGAGCAGCACCGTGATCAGGCCCACGGCCATCAGCCCGGCCATGGCCTGATAGGCCGTCTGCCAATCGAGCCAGTTGGCAATCACCAGCGCCCCGGCACCTGCCGCCAGGATGCCTATGCGATAGCCCCCCTGGTAGGCCGCTGCCATGGCGCCCTGGCGACGCAGTTCGACAGCTTCAATGCGATAGGCATCCAGAGCAATGTCCTGGGTCGCCGAGCCGAAGGCCACCAGCAAGGCAAACCAGGCCACGCGGGCCAGATCCAGGGTTGGGTCCGAGGAGGCAATGCCCAGCAGCCCGGCAATGACCGCCAGCTGCGAGACCAGCATCCAGCTGCGCCGGCGCCCCAGCGCGCGGGTCAGCACCGGCAAAGGCAGCCGATCAACCAAAGGCGCCCACAAAAACTTCAGGGAGTAAGCGATGCCGATCCAGGCGAACATACCGATTTGCGCCATGCTGACATCAGCCAGTGCCAGCCACGCCGTCAGGGTGCCGGCCACCAGCAGAAAAGGCAGGCCGGCGGAAAAGCCCAGGAACAACATGGCGGCTACCCGCGGATGCAGGTAAACCCTGGCGGCGTTCAGCCAGCCGCCGGCGCCACTTTCAGAGGTCATAGTCCATGATCAGCGGCGCGTGATCCGAAAACCGCTTGGTCTTGTATATACGGGCCTTGGTCGCGCAACCGGCCAGACTCGGCGACACCACCTGATAATCAATACGCCAACCGACATTTTTAGCCCAGGCCTGGCCGCGATTCGACCACCAAGTGTATTGCTCCGGCTCCTGATTAATTTCCCGAAAGGCATCAACGTAACCCAGGTTGTCAAACAACTGGTCCAGCCAGGCCCGTTCTTCCGGCAGGAATCCCGAGTTTTTCTGATTCGATCGCCAGTTCTTCAGATCAATCTGCTTGTGGGCAATATTCCAGTCACCACTAATGATGTAGTCACGTCCCGACTCCAGCAATTTCGCCATATAGGGCTTGAAGGCGTCCATGAAGCGAAATTTGGAAGCCAGCCTGTCTTCATTGGAGGAACCCGAAGGGGCATACAGGGAAACTACGCTCAGATTGCCAAAGCGGGCTTCCAGGTAACGCCCTTCGCCGTCGAACTCAGCCTCGCCGAAACCCCGGATCAGCTCATCCGGCTCGCGGCGACTGAAAATTGCCGTCCCTGCATAGCCTTTGCGCTCTGCCGCTTCATACAGGCAGTGCCAGCGTTTCGGAAAAAAGACAGGATCCGTCAGTTGCTCCACCTGGGCGCGGGTTTCCTGCAGACAGATGACATCGGCCGACTGGCGCGGAATCCAGTCGAAGACACCCTTGCGGGCAGCCGCGCGAATGCCGTTCGCGTTTAACGTGACGATGCGCATGATGGTCAGAAGATCGGGGAGCCCTGGGACGCTATGCGATACTCTAGCAGAAGAACAGGAATACGCTGGCAAGCAGGCGAATCATGCAGTCATACAAAACCCAATTCATCGAACTGGCCCTGGCGGTCGGCGCCCTGCGCTTTGGCAGCTTCACCCTCAAGTCGGGACGGACAAGTCCGTATTTCTTTAACTCCGGACTCTTCAATACCGGCCACTCTGCCGCCCAGCTCGGGCGTTTCTACGCGGCCACCGTGATTGATGCGGGCATCGGCTTCGACGTGCTGTTTGGCCCGGCCTACAAAGGCATTCCGCTGGTGGCCCTGACCGCCGCCGCCCTGGCAGAACACCACAACCAGGACGTGCCCTACTGCTTTAACAGAAAAGAAGCCAAGGACCACGGCGAAGGCGGCCAGATCGTCGGTGCCGAGCTGACCGGGCGGGCACTGATTCTCGACGACGTCATGACGGCCGGCACGGCCATCCGCGAGAGCGTTGCTGTGATCGAGACTGCCGGAGCCCGACCGGCGGGCGTCATCATTGCCCTGGACCGGCAGGAGCGGGGGGCCGGCGAGCAGTCCGCCGTGCAGGAAGTACAGGAGCGATTCGGGGTCCCCGTGGCCAGTATCGTCGGCATGCGGGACCTGATAGCGCACTTGCAGCAAACCCCGGAGCTGGGCGGTTTTTTGCCCCAGATGGAGGCCTACCGGGAGGAATTTGGTGTATGAGCACAAGGGGAAACAGGTCACGGTTTCCAGTCCGGACTGCGTGTAATAATGCGTTTCCTAATTGTTTATGGGCCGGACAAGCATGAACAAGCGGTGGCAAATTCTCGCGGCACTCATGGCTGCATTAATCGCGTTTAATGCTCAGGCACAGGGCAAGGTCTACCGTTGGGTCGATGATGAAGGTGTCACGCATTTTGGTGACAGCGTGCCGGCGGAGTATGCCACCAAGGATCGCGAAGTCCTGAATGACTATGGCGTCGCGGTTGCCAGTCAGGAAGGCGCCCAGACAGCCGACGAACTGGCCGCCTCTGCCGAGCAGGAGCAGGCCATCGCTGAACAGCAACGCCGCGAACAGGCTACCCGGGCCCGCGACGAAACCCTGCTGACGACATACTTGTCAGTGGATGAGATTGAATCCCTGCGCAATCGCCGTACGGAGATGCTCGACGGCCAGATCAATTACACCGAGGTTTACCTGGAGGCGCTGCGAGAAAAACTCGGGCGCCTGCAAAAAGACGCGGCCCGGTTCCGGCCTTACAACTCTGATCCCCAGGCGCCGCCGATCCACGAGAACCTGGCCAGGGAGCTTTCGGATACCCTGGATTCAATAATTCGTTACGAGAAAACCCTGACGGATACGCGGGAACGCAAACTGGCAGTGGTCGCAAAATTCGACGAAGACATCTCGCGTTTCCGAGAACTCAAAGGTCTGAACTAGCCCTCAGCGGCCCGTGTGGCCAAAGCCGCCGGCGCCCCGTTCACTGGTGCCAAACTCGGCAACCACTTCGAACTGCGCCTGCACCACAGGCAGGATGACCAGTTGCGCCAGGCGCAGGCCAGGCTCGATATCGAAGGACTCGGTGCCGCGATTCCAGCAGGACACAAAAATCTGGCCCTGGTAGTCCGAATCGATCAGTCCCACCAGGTTCCCCAGCACGATGCCGTGCTTATGACCCAGACCAGAGCGCGGCAGAAGGGTCGCCGCCAGCCCCGGGTCTTCGATATGAATAGCGATGCCCGTGGGAATCAGTTCCGTACCCCCGGGGGGCACTGTCAGCGCAGCATCGATGCAAGCACGCAGGTCCACGCCCGCAGAACCGGGTGTGGCGTACTCAGGCAGGGGAAATTCGCTGCCGATACGCTCATCCAGAATCCGCAGCGGGATCTTTACCGGTGCAGTCATGGACTATTTCAGGAAGCGGAGGGCTGACGCAGCGGCGTGGGTGCGTTCGCCACGTCACGATAGCGCGCGGCCAGCTGCTCAATAATGCGACCGGCCAGCTCATGCTTCGACATGTCAGGCATGGACACCTGGCCACCATTCCAGATCAGCAGGGCGCTGTTGTTATCGCAGTCGAAGCCCAGGTTCTGACCCACCAGGTTAGCCACGATCATATCCAGACCCTTGGCCTGCAGTTTCTTGCGGGCGTGCTCTTCCAGCTGCTGGGTTTCTGCGGCAAAGCCCATGGTGAATGGACCGCCGGCCAGTGCCGCGACTTCAGCCAGCACATCGGGTGAGCGCACCATGTCCAAAGACAATGTGTCCTGGTGTTTCTTGATTTTCTGCGGCGCAATTTCATTGGGCCGGTAATCGGAAATAGCGGCAGCCCCGATATAGATGTGCGCATCCCCAGCGCGTGCCAGGGTGGCGTCGCGCATTTCCTCGGCGGTCACCACATCGATGCGTTCAAGACCCGGTGGCGTGGGCAAATTCACCGGCCCGACGACCAGCGTGACCTGCGCGCCGGCCGCAGCGGCGGCCTCGGCAACAGCAAAACCCATCTTGCCGGAACTGCGATTGCTCACGAAGCGCACAGGATCGATGGCTTCGCGGGTAGGGCCCGCCGTAATCAGGACGCGCAGTCCGTTGAGTTCGCCGTTGGCCGTTGTCCGACCCGCCAGCAAGCCGGCCACGATACTTTCCGGCTCGACCATGCGGCCGGGGCCGATGTCTCCACAGGCCTGTTCACCATCAGCCGGACCAATGAAGCGGACGCCGCGTTCCAGCAAGGTGGCGTGATTGGCCCGTGTGGCGGGATGCCGCCACATGGCCTGGTTCATAGCCGGTGCCAGCACCAGCGGCGCGCTGCTGGCCAGGCACAGCGTGGTCAGCAGACTGTCGGCCAGACCGCCGGCCAGCTGACCCATGACATGCGCCGTGGCAGGGGCAATGAGAATCTGGTCAGCCCAGCGCGCCAGTTCGATGTGGCCCATGGCGGCCTCGGCCTGCTCATCCCACAGATCACTGCGCACGGGCTCACCGGAGACGGCCTGGAAGACCGTGGGTGCCACCAGCCGGGCGGCGCTGGGGGTCATAACCACCCGCACCTGCGCACCCTGCGCCAGCAAGCGACGCACGATATCGGGACTTTTGTAGGCGGCGATGCCACCCGTCACACCGAGTAACACGCGCAGCCGGGTTGCCTGGGCCATTGAGCCTTGCCTCTCCAGAAGCTGCCGATAGCTTAGCCCATAGACCGGCCGGAAGCGGTGCTTTGTGCCCCACTTGGTGACTTTCGGCCCTTGGCCGGGGTCGGGCAGCAGTCGAAACTGGGCCCGTGGGACCCAGATCCATCAAGCACTGGCCAGTCAGCGAACGGCCCCGGGAGCGCCTGCGCCAGGGGGGGGCCGGGGGACTGTCCGACGCTGAACTGCTGGCGGTACTGCTGGGGCGGGGCGCTGCAGGCCTGTCGGCCGTAGACCTGGGCCGGGCACTGCTCAGCCGCTTCGGCAGCATGCGCGGCCTGCTGAACGCCGCCGCCCCGGAGCTGGAGGGAGTCTGGGGGATTGGTCCGGGGCGCGCAGATTTGCTGGCCGCTGTCCGGGAATGCTGCGCGCGCTATATGCAGGAGAAACTGAGCCCGGGGCGAGCCATCGGCTCACCGGCTGACAGCCGGGAGTTCCTGCTGGCCCGGCTGCGCGACCGGCCCCACGAGGTTTTCTGCTGCCTGTTTCTGGACAATCGGCACCGGGTCCTGGCCTTCGACGAACTGTTCCGCGGCACTATTGATAACACCACGGTTTACCCCCGGGAGGTGGTCAAACAGGCCCTGGCGCGCAATGCGGGAGCCGTCATCCTGGCGCATAACCACCCCTCCGGGGTTGCCGAGCCCAGTGAGGCGGACCGCCTGATCACGCGCCGCATCCGGGATGCCCTGGACCTGGTGGATGTGCGCCTGCTGGACCATTTTGTGGTCGGCGACGGGGCCTGCGTGTCCCTGGCCAGCCGGGGCCTGCTCTGAATAGCAGCGGTTTACCTTGCCTGCCTGCCCCGGTACTGGTATAAAAGCGCCCCTTTCGCGGCCCTCCGCCGCGGCACCAAGCGATTGATTTAACAAAGGTTCGTCATGTCACGCGTCTGTCAGGTTACCGGTAAGCGGCCCACTGCCGGCAATAACGTCTCCAAGGCCAACAACAAAACCCGTCGCCGGTTTCTGCCGAACCTGCACAACCATCGCTTCTGGCTGGAAAGCGAGCAGCGCTACGTGAAACTGCGTGTCTCCGCTAGCGGCATGCGGACCATCGACAAGCGCGGTATCGAAACCATCGTGGCCGAATTGCGCGCCAAGGGCGAACGCGTCTAAGACGCAAGGAAGCACGACTATGGCCAAGGGCAATCGCGACAAAATCAAACTGGTTTCATCCGCTGAAACCGGTCACTACTACACGACCACCAAGAACAAGAAGACCCATCCGGAAAAGCTGGAAGTGAAGAAATTTGATCCCAGGGTGCGCAAGCACGTGATGTACAAGGAAGCCAAGATCAAGTAAGGCTGCTTTGTTCTGGATCAAAAAAACCCGCCGGCTGGCGGGTTTTTTTTTGGCCAATCAGGCTGTCTGGGGTATGTACCCGCGCAACTGCGCCGAGAAGTCCTGCAAGGCACGAATGCCGCTGGCTTCGGCGCGTGCGCACCAGTCACGCAGGTGGCGCACCAGCGCCTCATTGCTGACATTCGCCTGTTCCCAGAGACTCTGTAATTGCTCGCGATACTCATGCACCGTTCGCAAGGCTGCATTATCAGCCAGCAGTCTTGAGCGACGCGCCAGAGCGGCGTCATCCAGTAACTGGGGGCGGCGCATCAGTACGCGCCGTGCCTTACCCAGCGCTGTCTGCATACGGTTCGCCCGAATTTCGTTCTGCAACACAGGTAGCATCACCTGGCGCGAGAAATCCCGGAACACATGCATGCGATGCTGCAGCACGGCCTTCAAGGTTTCCATATCAACAGTGCGCGGGGAACTGGCCAACACCGGCACCTGCGCGACCCGGCGCACCTTACACAAACCAAGCCGGCTCAGAATACTGATGTAGAACCAGCCAATATCGAACTCCCACCAGCGCACGGAGAACTTGGCCGAGGTGGGGAAGGCATGATGATTGTTATGCAGTTCTTCACCACCAATCAGCACCGCAATGGGGGTCATATTGGTGGAGGCATCATCGGATTCGAAATTCCGGTAGCCGCGCGCGTGGCCCAGACCGTTGATGATGCCGGCGGCACAAACGGGCATGGCTAACATCTGGATGGCCCAGATCGTAATGCCGGCAACACCGAACAAGGCCAGATCGATCAGCAACATGCTGGCCAGGCCGACATTGCGGTACCGCTCGTAAAAGTTCCGCTCCAGCCAGTCATCGGGACAACCACGCCCGTACTTGTCCAGGGTCTCGGATTTCGCTGCCTCAACGGCATACAGCTCGGCGCCTTCCTTCAGCACCTTGCCCAAGCCAAATACGACGGGACTGTGGGGATCTCCCTCGCGCTCGACCATGGCGTGGTGTTTGCGATGCACAGCCACCCAGTCACGGGTGATCATGCCCGAGGTCATATAGATCCACAGACGGAAGAAATGCCGAATGACCGGATGCAGATCGATGGCCCGATGGGCCTGATCCCGATGCAGGTAGAGGGTGACGCCCGCCATGGAAATCTGCACCATGATGAAAGCGGCGGCCGCTAGGCCCCAGAAAGAAAGGTCCAACAGACCGAAAAGGTAGCTATCCATTGCGTCTCATGCTCCGAGCGCCTCCGTGCGCGCCAATATAACCAAAGCGTCCAGGCCCCGAAAGCATGGATTACTGATTTTCAGACACGGAGTTTAGCCCCAGGTTCCTATGCCAGAACTGCCCGAAGTTGAAACCACCCGCCGCGGCATCGCGCCCTACCTCGAAGGCCGGCGGCTGCGGCGCCTGCGAGTACGCAGCCGCAAGCTGCGCTGGCCCATCCCGGCAGGCCTGGAGAGGCGCCTGGCGGGCGCTGACATCCTGTCCCTGGAGCGCCGGGCCAAATACCTGCTGCTTCGCAGCAGCCGGGGCACCGCACTCATCCACCTGGGCATGACCGGCAGCCTGAGAATCATTACCGATGGCCGGGCGCCGGGCGCCCATGATCACTTTGACCTGGAGGTGGAGGATGGCCCGATTATTCGGTTTACGGATCCGCGGCGCTTTGGCAGTCTGCTTTGGGCCGGCGAGGATGCCGCCAGGCACCCCTTACTCAGCAGGCTTGGTCCGGAACCCCTGGCAAGCGCATTTAACGGTGCCTACCTGCATCAGCTCAGCCGAGGCCGTCGGGTAGCGATTAAACCGTTCCTGATGAACGCCCAGAATGTCGTCGGCGTGGGCAATATTTACGCCAGTGAGGCCTTGTATCGGGCAGGTGTGCACCCCAAGCGCAAAGCCGGGCGCATTGCCCTGCCCCGCTACGAGGCCATCGCGGACAGCATCAAGCTCGTGCTGGCAGAGTCCATCCGGGCGGGTGGCACCACCCTGCGTGATTTCTTCGACGGTGATGGCAAACCGGGCTACTTCACGCAGCAACTGCGTGTCTACGATCGCGAAGGGCAGCCGTGCCTGGAATGCGGCGAAGCCATTCGCCAGAGTGTGATCGGGCAGCGATCAAGCTATTACTGCCTGAACTGCCAGCGCTGATCCGGGTCAGTAAACTCGACCTTCGATAGTCACTTCCCCGCGCGGGTCTGTTGCAGCTGCCACTTCGCCGGTCGCGTAGTCCCAGGTCACTACATTCATATTGCCGAAGCCACGGGGCGAAACCTGCAGTTCATGGCCGCGCGCGGCTAGCTCCGTCTGCTCTGCCTCGGACAGGGCGCCGGTTTCCGCGGTAACACGGTCCGGGAAATACTGGTGATGGAAACGCTTGCGACTCACCATCTCGTCGGCAGTCGCACCCTCCATCCACGCCAGGGATGAAAGCAGCACCATCGTGATAATACGGCTGCCGCCCGGGGTGCCGAGAATGGCGACACCGCGCTCGGATTCCAGAAAGGTCGGCGCCATGCTCGACAGGGGACGTTTGCCGGGGGCCACGGCGTTGGCCGCAGAACCGATTAGCTGAAAGCCGTTGGGAACGCCGGGCGCAATGGCGAAGTCATCCATCTCGTTATTCAGAATCATGCCCGTTCCGGGCGGCATGAAAGCCGAGCCGTACCAGCCGTTGATGGTGAGGGTAGCCGCCACCCGGTTACCCTGGGCATCCAGCACCGAGAAGTGCGTGGTCTGCGGACGCTCTGTTGCCGTCGGCCATACGCCCGGCAAAGTCGCGGACGCCGTCGCCCGGTCCATGCGAATCGAAGCGCGCTGGCCACTGGCGTAAAAGGGATGTAACAGCCGCTCGACAGGGACATCAACGAACCGGGGATCACCCAGATACTGGGCCCGGTCGCGATAAGCGCGTCGCATAGCCTCAATGGTCACGTGCTTGCGATCCGCGTCTGACAATTGCGCCAGATCGAAACCTGACAACATGTTCAGCATATTGATAATGGCAATGCCGCCCGAGGAAGGCGGGGGTGCCGAGACAATCCGGACACCGTGGTATTCACCCGTGACGGGCTCCCTCTCTACCACTCGATAGCGCGCCAGATCCTCCAGGGTCCAGATACCGCCGGCATCGCGCACACCGTCTACCAGCCGTTGCGCCGTTTCACCGGCGTAAAAACCGCTGGCACCCTCAGCCGCCAGTCGGCGCAGCGACGCGGCCAGGTCCGGTTGCCTGATCAGCGTGCCTTCCGGCGGCACCACACCCTGCGGATAAAACACCTCGTTAAAGGCAGGCCACAGCGCGGCAGTTTTCTGCCGGAAGCGCAGGCCAACCAACATACGTCGGTAGGCAAGGAAGCCCTCTTCCGCATGGCCGATGGCTGGCACCAGGGAATCCGCGAGAGGCAGGCGACCATAGCGGCCGGCCAGGTGGACTAGTCCGGCCGCGTGGCCGGGAATGCCGGCAGCCAGCGGTCCGTTCAGGGCATCTTTCTGCCTGGGCTGACCAGCGGCATCCAGATACATATCAGCGGTGGCCGCCTGCGGCGCTACTTCGCGCGCGTCCACAAAGACATCGCGATTCTCTGCCGCAATATGCAACAGGAAAAAGCCGCCCCCGCCCAAACCTGAGGACTGCGGTTCCACTACCGCCAGGGCACCGGCGACAGCAACCGCCGCATCAAAGGCATTGCCGCCCTGCGCCAGGATGTCGTAACCGGCCTGGGTCGCCAGGGGATGCGCACTGGCAATAGCTGCGCGCCCTGGCTCACGGGCGAGGACGCTGCCTGCCAGCAGCAAGCTCGCCAGCAGCAACCAGCACTGCCGGTATGACTTATATAAGGTGAACATGCTCAGGTACTGAACTTCTGATTAAGGCTTTTCTGCACGAGGGGGTGTACGAAGCGACTGACATCGCCGCCAAGGGCCGCCACCTCACGCACCAGGGTGGCAGAAATAAAGTTGTACTCGGCTTCGGGACACAGAAAGACCGTCTCTACATCGGAGCTCAGGGTGCGGTTCATACTCGATAGCTGAAACTCATATTCAAAATCCGACACGGCCCGCAAACCCCTGACCACAGCCTGTAGATCGTGATTGCGGGCATAGTCCACGGTCAGCCCTTCGTAAGAATCCACGCTGACATTAGGCACATCAGCCAGCACTTCCCGGGCCATCTGGGTCCGCTCCTGCAGGCTGAACACGGGCCGCTTGTTGGGGCTGGCGGCCACGGCCACAACTACGCGGTCAAAAATCTGCGCCGCGCGGCGAACCAGTTCATGATGACCGTTGGTAATGGGGTCGAAAGTCCCCGGATACATGGCGCCAACCGGCATCGGCTTACCCTCGCTGTGCTAACGCAAACCGGACCTGTCCGGCGGTCTTTTCCCGCAGCAGCTGCCAGTCCGGCGGCAACTCGGGCAAAGGCTCTTTGCGATTCGATTCCAGGTAAACCCGCGCCCCAGGCGCCAGCCACCCACCGGCGAGCAGTGTACACAGTTTGGCTAGCCCGGTTCCGAAGGGTGGATCCAGAAAGACAATATCGAATGGGCTCGGCGCATTGCCCAGATAGCGTTCGGCGTCAGCCTGGCAAACCAGGCAATGACTCGCCCCCAGGGTCTCCAGCAGCGTCGCCAGTTGCCGGGTTACTGCCGGCAACTGGTCGACGAAAACCACTTCGCCGGCGCCGCGGGAAAGGGCCTCCAGCCCCAGCACACCTGAACCTGCATACAGATCCAGGCAGCGGGATTCAGCGATATCGGGTGCCAGCCAGTTGAACAGGGTTTCGCGGACCCGATCAGGCGTCGGCCTGATGGCGGTGCCATCGGCCAGCGGAATCTTTCGCCCACGCCAGCGGCCACCGATGATGCGTACGTTACCGCTGCGCGCATTGCGTGTTGGCTTTGGCCCCATGGGGCTATTCTCCCCCATCTCGCCGCTAACGACACAGCCGATGGCGCTGCGTTTTCCATTACCATGCGCGCCATGGCGAAGGACGGTGAGCAAAAGAAGAGCGGCGGTTTTTTCGCGCGACTGGGCGAACGGCTAAATCGCGGGCGCGGTCTTGGACTGTCCCTGGGCTTTGCCGGGCGCAAGCTGGACGCGGAACTGCTTGAAGAGCTGGAAACCCAGTTACTGCTTGCTGACGTGGGCGTCGCCGCCACGGATCGCATCCTTGAACAGCTGCAGCGCAAGCTCGGCAAGCGCGTGATCGAATCTGATGCCCAGGTGCGCGAGGCCTTGCGCACTATCCTCGCCGATATGCTGCGCAGCCATGCGCAACCCCTGAAGATCGACACCAGCGCCAAGCCCTTCGTCCTGCTGGTCGTGGGCGTTAATGGCTCGGGCAAGACCACAACGATCGGCAAACTGGCCAGGCGCCTGAAAGACCAGGGCTATGAACTGATGCTGGCAGCGGGTGACACCTACAGAGCGGCGGCCATCGAACAGCTGCAGGCCTGGGGCGAGCGCAATGATGTCCCCGTCATCGCCCAGCAACCGGGCGCTGACCCGGCCGCTGTGATCTACGACGCCTGCGAAGCCGCGCGCGCCCGTGGGGTAGATATCCTGCTGGCTGATACGGCCGGCCGGCTGCAGAACAAGGCCGGCCTGATGGCGGAACTGGAAAAAGTCGTGCGCATCGCCAGCCGCCTTGATCCGGCAGCCCCCCACGAGAAAATGCTGGTCCTGGATGCCAGCCTGGGGCAGAACGCTATCAGCCAGGCGGTGGAATTCCACAACACCGTCGGCCTGACGGGCATCACCATGACCAAGCTGGACGGTGGGGGTAAGGGCGGCGTGTTGTTATCCCTGGCGGAGCAACTGGATGTGCCCTTTCGCTTCATCGGCGTGGGCGAACAGGCCGAAGATATGGACCTGTTCGACGCTGACGCCTTCGCCGCCGCCCTGGTCGCCCCGGACAATTCATGATCCGCTTCGACAATGTCACCAAGCGCTATGCCGGGGGCCACGAAGGTGTCAGCGAAATTTGCCTGGAGGTAGACGCAGGCGAGCTGGTATTCCTCACCGGGCATTCGGGCGCCGGCAAGACCACACTGTTAAAGCTGCTGGCCCTGATTGAACGTCCCACCCGGGGACAGGTATTGCTCAATGGTCGCAATGTGGGCCGGCTCCCCGCGCGCGCCATCCCGGAGCATCGGCGAGGCCTGGGGATGGTGTTTCAGGACCACAAGCTGCTGCCTGATCGTACGGTATTTGAAAATGTCTCCCTGCCGCTGATTATCGCGGGCCTCGGGCGACGTGAAATTGCGCGGCGGGTGCGCGCAGCGCTCGATCAGGTGGGCTTGCTGAGCCGGGAAAGCTCGCGTCCCGATGCGCTCTCCACAGGTGAACAGCAGCGAGTTGGCATCGCCCGCGCGGTCGTCGGTCGGCCCCGGCTGCTCATTGCCGATGAGCCGACGGGCAATCTCGATCCCGATCTGTCCCTGGAGATCATGATGCTGTTCCGCCGCCTGAACGGAGTCGGCGTGACCATGCTGATTGCCACCCATGATCTGGCGCTGGTGCAAGAGCTGGGCGGGCGACGGGTAATTCTGGAAGGTGGCCGCGTCAGCGGCGAGCAGGACTGAACCATGCGACTGTGGCTCACTCGACATGTGCAGAATTGTCTCGCGGCCATGGGTCGCCTGGTGCAAAGACCCGCCGGCAGCCTGCTCACCATCGCCGTGATTGGCATCGCCCTGGCGCTGCCCGCGGGCCTGAATGTACTGGTCCGGAACGGGGAAGTTCTGGCGGGAGGCTGGGAAAGTGCCCGGGATTTCTCCGTCTACCTCAAACCCGGCGAAGAACTTGCCCAGGCAGCAACCCTGGCCAAGTCCCTGTCGGCCAACAGCAATGTTGATGATGTGGAAATCATTTCGGCTGAAGCGGCCCTGGCAGACTTCCAGCAATCCGGCAGCTTTGAAGGGGCGCTGACTGGTCTGGACAACAATCCACTGCCCCACACACTGGTGGTCAGACCGCGGCCGGAAGCGCCGGCAAGCGAACTTGCCGAACTGGCTCGCGAACTGGGCAAGGACACCAGCGTTGACCAGGTGCGCCTGGATACCGAGTGGGTCGAGCGACTCAACGCGATACTCGAATTCGTGCGGCGAGGCATCTGGCTGGCTGCCGGCCTGCTGGCCATCGCAGTCGTGGTGATTGTGGGCAATACCATTCGCCTGGACATTGAGAACCGGCGGGCAGAAATCGAGGTGGCCAAGCTGCTGGGGGCAACAGATGCCTTTGTCAGACGCCCCTTCCTGTACACCGGCTTCTGGTATGGACTCGGCGGCGGCCTGTTCGCCCTGGTGGTGGTACTGGTGGGTCTGGCCGTCCTCGGTGGCCCGGTGGCCCGGCTCAGCGCGCTGTATGGGGCCAGCTTTCAACTCCAGGGGCTGGCCGGATCCGGCGCCCTGACGGTGCTGGGCGGCGGCCTGGTGGCCGGGCTGGTCGGGGCCTGGTTCGCCGTGTCCCAGCACCTCACAGCCATTCAGCCAAAGATATAAGTCTTTGTTGTAAAAGCGTTTTTATCGCCTATTGGGGGGGAACCTGAAGGGCTTTTAGCACTCTAACTTCCAGACTGCTAAAATGCGTGACAAGGAGATACCCCCTATGACCACAGCCGTTGCCCCGCTTCATCATGACCTGGTCCTGGCCGGACCCGTTGGCAGTCTGGACAGCTATATCCAGGCCGCTAACAGTGTGGCCGTTTTGAGCCGCGAGGAAGAACAGACACTGGCCCGTCGCTTCAGGGACGAGGGTGACCTGGAGGCTGCCCGGCAACTGGTGGTGACCCAGTTACGTTTCGTGGTGCATATCGCCCGCGGCTACATGGGTTACGGACTCCCCCTGGGTGACCTGATCCAGGAAGGCAACGTGGGGCTAATGAAGGCTGCCAAACGTTTCGACCCCGACATGGGCGTGCGCCTGGTGTCCTTCGCGGTGCACTGGATCCGGGCAGAAATTCATGAATATGTGTTGCGTAACTGGCGACTGGTCAAAGTGGCCACCACCAAGGCGCAGCGCAAACTGTTTTTTAACCTGCGCAAGGCGAAGAAAAACCTTGGCTGGCTGAGTCACGATGAAACTCAGGCCGTCGCCAAGGATCTGGGCGTTAGCCCGAAGGAAGTTACGGAGATGGAAAAGCGCTTGTCGGGCTTCGACATGGCCTTTGATCCCGCGCCGGGCGCTGACGACGAAGAAGCCTACTCGCCGGCCCATTACCTGCAAAGCGAGGACTCAGATCCGGCCACGGCCGTAGAAAACTATGACTTCCAGAACAATGCCCACGCCCAGTTGAGTGAGGCGCTGGCGGAACTGGATGAACGTAGCCAGCAGATCCTTGCCGCCCGCTGGCTGGCCGAAGACAAAGAGACTCTGCAGACCCTGGCCGATCGCTATGGCGTGTCGGCGGAACGGATTCGTCAGATTGAGAATCAGGCCATCGGCAAATTGCGCACCCGCATGGTTGCCTGACCGATACCAGCAGTCACCAGTCATAACGGCCGGGCTTTCGCCCGGCCGTTTTTTTTCAGGTGGTCAGCGGCACAATCGTAATTTCAACTCGCCGGTTCAGTTGCCGGCCGGCCTCGGTCTCATTACTGGCCACGGGCCGCAACTCACCCGCACCCACAGAGATAAAGCGGTCCGGCCGTACATCGCGGGAAACCAGGTAACTCACCACGCTGGCAGAGCGGCGTTCAGACAAAGCCTGGTTATATATCTCCGTGCCCTTGTTATCCGTGTGTCCGGCAACTTCCACAAAGGTCTGGTCGTATTTCTCCAGCACCAGTGCAACGGAATCCAGCACCGGGTAGAAGGCTGCGCTGATATCCCCGCTGTCGAAGGCAAAGGTCACATTGCCCGGCATGTTCAGGGTGATGTTTTCACCGATGCGGGTGACGCTGACCCCGGTCGCTTCCAGCTGCTTGCGCAGCTCAAGCTCCTGGCGATCCATGTAGTTACCAACCGCGCCGCCTGCCAAGGCGCCAAGGCCGGCACCGATCAGGGCGCGCTTCTTGCGCTCGGAGGAATCATCACCGGAAATGAGGCCAGCGACGGCCCCGGCCGCGGCGCCAATGGCGGCGCCCTTGGCCGCGTTACTGGTCTTCTCTTCTCTCGTGTAGGGATCCAGGGTGGTGCAGGCCGAAGCCAGCAGGGCCGTCATGATGGCGATTGATGTGCATCGCAACACGAATCCGTTCATTGTCTAATACTCCAATAACCCGCGGGCCTTATAACAGCTAAGCCAGCGGATTAATACGCACCAGTAACCAATAGTTGACGTTGCGCCAACAGCCTAGCTACGGTGCAAGAGAGAACCCCATTGATGAGCGATATCCACAGCTGGCTGGCCGAGTACGCGAAGGATCACCAGAATCCGGTGAACCAGTCGATACACAAAGTCTGTGTGCCCCTGATAGTTATCAGCCTGATCGGTTTGCTCTGGGCGATACCGGTGCCGGCAGAATTCACCGCCATTTCGCCCGCCCTTAACTGGGGTACAACTTTTCTGCTGGCATCCGTTGTCTACTACCTGATCATGTCCATACCCCTGGCCCTGGGCATGGTGCCCGTGGTGCTGGCGACTGTGGTCATCGTCAACTGGCTGGATCAGCAGGCGTCGCCCCTGTGGTTATCTTCAGCCGTGATTTTTAGCCTGTCCTGGCTTGGCCAGTTTTACGGTCACAAGCTCGAGGGGCGCCGGCCCGCATTTTTTCGCGACCTGCAGTTTCTGATGATCGGCCCCCTCTGGGTGCTTGCCGGCCTGTACCGGCGCCTTGGCATTCCCTACTAAGGTGGACAAGCCGGGGGCGGATGCCAATGACCTGTATGGCAACCAGGCCATCTGGCGCATCGCCGGGCCAATGATCCTGTCGGCCAGCACCACGCCCTTGCTTGGCATGGTGGATACGGCGGTTGTCGGCCATCTTGAGACCGCCTGGTATCTCGGGGCCGTAGCCGTCGGCGCAACCTTGTTCAGCCTGCTGTTCATGGGGCTGAATTTCCTGCGCATGGGCACCACGGGACTAACGGCCCAGGCCTTCGGCGCGAACTCGGATGCCGGCATCCGGGAATCTCTGGGTCAGCCGGCCATTGCCGCTCTGCTGCTTGCCTGTGTGCTCATCCTGCTGCAGGTACCGATTATCGAGCTGGCCCTGCGGCTGCTGGCACCCGGCGCGGAGGTGGCCACCCAGACACGCCTGTACTTCGGTATTCGCATCTGGAGCGCGCCGGCTTCGCTGATGAACTTCGTGCTGATCGGCTGGCTGCTGGGTATGCAGAACGCGCGCGGACCCCTGGTGATGGTCCTGTCCATCAATCTGACTAATATCGTGCTGGACCTGTTGTTCGTGCTGGTCCTGGACTGGCGGGTAGCCGGCGTCGCCGGTGCCACGCTGCTCGCAGAGCTGGCGGGGCTGGCGGTCGGACTGCTGTTCGTGCGGCGCGAGCTGAGCAAACGCGCCGGCAGCTGGGCCGAGATTGCCCTGGCGGATCCGCGTCGCTACATGCGGCTGCTGGATGTGAACGGCAACCTGTTTCTGCGCACCATGGCCCTGATGTTCGTCTTTGCCTTCATTACGGCGCAAGGCGCTCGCATGGGTGACGCCGTGCTGGCAGCCAATGCGGTGCTGATGAACTTTCAGTATCTGCTGTCCTATGCCCTGGATGGCATGGCTCACGCCGCCGAAGCTCTCGTGGGCCGCGCCGCCGGGGCGCGCCAGCGAGCGGGCCTGCTATTGGCCGTGAATCGCACCTTGCGCTGGTCCCTGGGCATGGCCATAGGCTTCACTTTGTTCTTCTGGCTGGCAGGACCGGGGTTGATTGATCTGCTCACAGGCCTTCAGAACGTGCGCGAGATTGCCCGGACTTATCTGCCGTGGTTGATCCTCTCACCCCTGGTCTCATGCTGGAGTTTCTTTTATGACGGGGTTTATGTGGGACTGACACGCTCGCGGGAGATGATGCTGGTCATGGTTGTGTCGGCAGCGGGGCTGTTTTTGCCCGCCTTTTACCTGCTTGCGGATTTCGGCAACCATGCCCTGTGGTTTGCCTTTACCCTGTTCATGGCTGGGCGCGGTATCGGTATGCACGCCTGGTTTCGACGACTGATAGCTGGCGATAGTCTGGGACTGCCGGCAAACAGGGAGTAGCTCGTGAACACACCTTCGAATCCCTGGCGAACTGTGAAAGTTCGCGAGGTCTATGACAATCCTTGGATCCGCGTCACTGCCGAGGATGTGCTCAAGCCATCGGGTGCGCCGGGCATCTATGGCAAAGTGAGTTTCAAGAATCTGGCCTGCGGCATTGTTCCCCTGGCGGAAAACGGAGACACCTGGCTGGTCGGCCAGTATCGCTACACCCTGGATGTCTACTCCTGGGAAATCCCCATGGGCGGCGTCCCGCGCGGCGAGGACCCCCTGAGCGGTGCGCGTCGGGAACTCAAGGAAGAAACCGGCCTGAGCGCCGCGCGCTGGGAACCCCTGCTGGAATGCCACCTCAGTAACTCCATCACGGACGAGGCGGGCATCGTCTACGTCGCGGAAGATCTGACGGCCGGGGAACCGGAGTTCGATGACACCGAAGACCTGACAATTCGTCGCCTGCCCTTCCGCGAAGCCCTGGCTATGGCCCTGTCCGGCGAGATCAGCGATGTACTCAGCATGACGGCCCTGACCAAACTGGCGCTGCTGCGACCAGAACTAGGGAAAAGCCCCTAAAGCATCCGCGGCCGGCACCGCTATAATCCCCGGCCATGAGCACCAACGCTGTATTAATTCCGGGCGACGGCATCGGACCGGAAATCACTGCTGCCACACTCAGAGTGCTGGAAGCCGCCGGAGCCGAGATTAACTGGATTGAACGCCTGGCAGGCGTCGCGGCCATGGATGCCGGTGATGACGTCTTGCCCCAAAGCACCCTGGATGCCATCACCAAGCACGGTGTTGCCCTGAAGGGACCATGTACCACCCCGGTGGGCAAGGGCTTTCGCTCCGTGAATGTCCAGCTGCGCAAAGCTTTTGACCTTTACGCCGCCGTGCGTCCGGTGCGCAATTTACCGGGCATTACAACCCGCTTTCAGGACGTCGATATCGTCGTGATCCGGGAAAATACCGAAGGCCTGTACAGCGGGGTCGAGAATGAAATCACCCCCGGCGTTGTGACCAGCATGAAGGTCGCGACGGAGAAAGGTTGCACACGCGTAGCTCGCTGGGCCTTTGACTATGCCCGCAAGCGTGGTCGCAAGACCGTCACGGTATTTCACAAAGCCAACATCATGAAGCTCACAGACGGCATGCTGTTGCGCTGCGCAGAAGATGTACACGATCAGGACTTTAGTGATGTGGGCTACGACACAGCGATTATCGATGCTGCCTGCATGCGTCTGGTTCAGGATCCGAGTCAGTTCGACGTATTGTTGCTGGAAAATCTCTACGGCGATGTCGTTAGCGACTTGTGTGCCGGCCTGGTGGGTGGACTCGGTGTCGTGCCAGGCGCGAACTTTGGCGACGAGCGTGCCATTTTCGAAGCCGTACACGGCTCAGCACCGGATATCGCCGGGCAGAACCTGGCTAACCCCCTGGCCTTGCTGATGTCGGCCGTGATGATGCTGAATTATCTGGCTGATACGCGCGGCGACGAGCCGTCACGCCTGAGCGCACAACGCATCAAGGCAGCCTACGACGCTGCTCTGACGGACGGAAAGAAAACCCGCGACCTGGGAGGAGAACTCGGCACCAGCGAATTCGCTGATGCCGTGATCGAACGTCTGTAGTTGGCCGGGCCTTAGCCCGTCGCGGCACCCAGTGTAATACCCGGCGCGGGTAACTCACTGACTCCACACAGGAATTCGTCTACAGCCCGGGCTGCTCCGCGGCCTTCGTTGATGCCCCAGACCACCAGCGACTGACCCCGCCGGCAATCGCCGGCGACGAATACGCCGGGGATGTTGGTGACAAAGGCGCCGTGTTCAGCCTGGTAATTGGTGCTCTCGTCCAGCTCCACGCCCAGGCTCTCAGACAGATAAGTCTCAGGCCCGAGAAAACCCATGGCCAGGAAGACCAGGTCCGCTTCCCAGGTCTGTTCGGTACCGGCGATCTCCTGCATCTTCATACGGCCGTCCCGGTGGTGCCATTCCACCTGAACCGTCTCAATGCCTTTCACGTTGCCGTTGCCATCGTCAATGAAACGCTTGGTCACGGTGGCGTAGCGGCGCGGATCCGCACCGAAGCGCGCTGCTGCTTCTTCGTGACCATAGTCAGTACGATAAATACGGGGCCACAGAGGCCAGGGATTATCACTGGCACGCTCAACCGGCGGCGCGGGTAGCAACTCCAGGTTCAGCATACTCTTGCAGCCGTGGCGCAGAGACGTACCGATGCAGTCGGTGCCCGTGTCACCGCCACCGATGACGATCACGTGCTTATCCTTGGCGCTGATGTACTTGCCGTCTTCCAGATTGCTGTTGAGCAAACTGCGTGTGTTCTCGGTCAGGAACTCCATGGCGAAGTGCACGCCCTTCAGTTCCCGGCCAGGCACTGGCAGATCCCGGGGACGCGTGGAACCCGTCGCCAGCAACAGGGCGTCGTGCTCGCTCAGCAATTGCTTGGCATCGGTGTTGCCGCCGATGTCAGCGCCCGTGACAAACTCGATGCCCGCTTCGCGCATCAGATTCACCCGGCGATCGACGACGCCTTTATCGAGCTTCATGTTTGGAATGCCGTACATGAGCAGACCACCGATGCGGTCCTCGCGCTCATATACTGTGACCTGGTGACCGGCCTTATTCAGCTGATCTGCGGCAGTGAGGCCCGCAGGGCCCGAGCCGACGACAGCCACCTTGCGCCCGCTGCGCTTGGCCGGTGACTTGTGGCTGACCCAGCCTTCCTCGAAGCCGCGATCGATAATCGCGTTCTCGATATTCTTGATGGTGACCGGCGGATCAGTAATCCCCAGCACGCAAGCGCCTTCGCACGGGGCAGGACAGGTCCGGCCCGTGAATTCCGGAAAGTTGTTGGTCCGGTGCAATCGGTCCAGGGCGTCTTTCCAGCGACCCTGGTAAATCAGGTCATTCCACTCGGGAATCAGGTTGTCGATCGGGCAGCCCTCATCGGACTGACAAAAGGGCACCCCGCAATCCATGCACCGAGCTGACTGGCGCTTCAAGGCGCCCTGATCCGGCGGCGTAAAGATCTCTTTGAAGTCAGTCAGCCGCTGCTCCGCATCCCGGTAAGGGACCGGCTTGCGCGGGAACTCCATGAATCCGCTTGGCTTACCCATGACTAGCCCCTCGACTTCCGGATCGGTGCAAAAGCACCGGTTTGATTTTCATGGATGGTCGACTCCATCTCTTCATCATGTTTGCGGCGATCAGCCAGCACGCGCTTGTAGTCCGTGGGCATGACCTTCACAAACTGCGACAGCACATCGGGCCACATATCCAGCACCCGGGCAGCCACGGCCGAACCCGTGTATTGCAAATGCTGCTCAATAAGTTCGCGCAGCTCAAAGACATCTTCGTCGTCGCGCACAGGATCCAGATCTACCATGCCCTGATTACAGTGCGCGGCAAAGTTGCCATTCACGTCCCAGACGTACGCCACACCGCCGGACATGCCGGCAGCAAAGTTGCGGCCCGTGGGACCCAGGATCACGGCGCGACCGCCGGTCATGTACTCGCAACCGTGATCGCCCACACCTTCCACCACGGCCTTGGCGCCGCTGTTGCGGACGCAGAAGCGCTCGGCGGCACGGCCACGGAAATAGGCCCGCCCTCCGGTTGCGCCATACAGAGCCACGTTGCCGATAATGATGTTCTGTTCCGGCACAAAGTCGCTTTCCCGGGGCGGATACACAATCAGGCGCCCGCCGGACAAGCCCTTGCCCACATAGTCATTGCTGTCACCTTCCAGCTCCAGCGTAATGCCGCGGCACATGAACGCGCCCAGGCTCTGACCTGCCGAGCCATTCAGCTTGAAGTGCACGGTATCGGGCGCCAGGCCCCGCTCACCCCAGGCATTCACCACCCGGTTGCTTAGCATGGTGCCCACCGCACGATTCGTGTTCACGATCAGCAATTCTTCCTGCACCTTATCGCCCCGCTCGATGGCCGGACGGGCCAGTTCGATGAGCCGATTATCCAGCGCAAGCTGCAGGCCATGATCCTGCTTCCGCGTGCAATAGACCTCGGTGTTCGGGTGCGGCTTTTTGGCCGGGGCCAGGATCGGCGCCAGGTTCAGACCGTCGGCTTTCCAGTGATCCAGGGCCACCTCCGTGTCCAGCACTTCCGTATGGCCGATCATGTCGACGATGCGACGGAAGCCCAGTTCAGCCATGAGCTGACGGGCCTCTTCGGCCACGCGAAACAGGTAATTCACCACATGCTCAGGCTTGCCGGTGAACTTCTTGCGCAGCACCGGATCCTGGGTCGCAATACCAACCGGGCAGGTATTCAGATGACACTTGCGCATCATGATGCAGCCCAAAGCGATCAGTGGCGCCGTGGAAAAACCAAACTCTTCGGCGCCAAGCAGTGCCGCAATTACCACGTCACGCCCCGTTTTCAGGCCGCCGTCTGTCTGCAGCACAATGCGGCTGCGCAGATCATTCATCACCAGGGTCTGATGGGTTTCGGCCAGGCCCAGCTCCCATGGCAGACCGGCGTGCTTGATACTGGTCAGGGGTGATGCGCCGGTACCGCCGTTGTCGCCCGAAACCAGGATGTGATCCGAATGGGCCTTGGCCACACCCGCCGCGATGGTCCCGACACCGACTTCCGAAACCAGCTTCACACTGACGCGAGCCGACGGGTTGGAATTTTTCAGATCGTGAATCAGCTGTGCCAGATCCTCGATAGAATAGATGTCGTGATGGGGCGGCGGACTGATCAGGCCCACACCAGGCGTGGAGTAACGCGTGCGCGCGATAGTCTCGTCCACCTTGCGTCCAGGCAACTCACCGCCTTCGCCGGGCTTGGCGCCCTGGGCCATCTTGATCTGCAATTCATCAGCATTGGCCAGATACCAGGCCGTGACCCCGAAACGTCCAGAGGCAATCTGCTTAATGGCCGACCGCCGGGAATCCCCCGAGGGCATCGTTTCGAAACGGGACGGGTCTTCGCCACCTTCGCCGGTGTTGCTTTTGCCACCCAGACGATTCATGGCAATGGCCAGGGTCTCGTGCGACTCCGCCGAGATAGAGCCATAACTCATGGCGCCCGTGCAGAAGCGCTTCACGATCTCGCTGGCCGGCTCAACCTCGGCCAGAGGAATAGCCGGGCCGCTCTGGAAGCGCAACAGGCCCCGCAGGGTGCAGCTATTGCGTGCACTGGCATTAGCTTCCGCAGCAAACTTGTCGTAGGCATCGGCTGAATCAGCTCGCGCAGCCAGTTGCAGACTGGAAATAGCCTGGGGGGTCCAGGCATGTCGTTCACCGGCACTACGCCAGTGATACTCCCCGGGATTCGGCAGCGCAACGACTTCTTCGTCAAAGCCCAGGGCATGACGACGCAACTGCTCTTCTTCCAGCACATCGAAGTCCACGCCCTGCAGCCGGCTGGCCGTGCCTGCAAAGCAACGCTTGATAACCGGATCAGCCAGGCCCAGGGCCTCGAAAATCTGCGCGCCCTTGTAAGACTGCAGGGTCGAGATCCCCATCTTGGCCATGACTTTCAGCATGCCTTTGGCCACGCCCTTGCGATAAGCGAGCACGATAGACGGATCATCGTCGCCCACGCTTTCATCCACCAGGCCGTCGCGACGCGCCTGCCACAGTGCTTCAAAGGCCAGATAAGGATTGATGCCATCCGCACCATAGCCCACCAGCAGACAATGCTGGTGCACTTCACGCGCTTCCGCGCTTTCCACCAGGATGCCAATGCGCGTGCGCTTGGCCTGACTAATCAGGTGGTGATGCACAGCGCCCACGGCCAGCAGTGAACTGACGGGAATACGGTTGCGGGCCGCGCCGCGATCCGACAGCGCGACCAGGCTGAAGCCCTCATCAATGGCCTGCTCCGCTTCGGCACAAATGCGGTCCAGGGCAGGCTGCAAGCCGCCCGGCGTGCCGGCGCGGTCGTAGGTGATGTCGATTGTTTTTGTGCGCCAGCCGTGATGATTCATGCCCTTCAGGGCCGCCATCTCTTCGTTGGTCAGAATCGGGTGACGCAGACGCAGACGCTTGGCGTCCTGCTCACTGGTCTGCAACAGGTTCGGCTCCGGCCCCACGTAGCACTCCAGGGACATGATGATCTCTTCCCGGATGGAGTCGATCGGCGGGTTCGTGACCTGCGCAAACAGCTGCTTGAAATAGTCATAGATCAATCGTGGCTTGTCACTCAGACAGGCCAGGGTGGAATCGTTACCCATGGAACCGACGGGATCGCGCAGCTCCCGAATCATCGGCAACAGCATGAACTGCATGGTTTCGCTGGTGTAACCAAAGGCCCTCATGCGCTCCAGCAAGGCCTCTTCGCCCAGGGATGCCGGCGGACGCACGGGCTGTAAATCGCTCAGGGTGATGCGCTGGCGCTCGAGCCATTCCCAATAAGGCTGGCGCTGCGCAAAATCTGTCTTCAGCGTGTCATCAGAGATCAGCTCGCCCGCCTCAAAGTCGATGAGGAACATGCGGCCGGGTTCCAGGCGACCCTTTAGCTTCACGTTGGCCGGATCCACGGGAATCACGCCCACTTCACTGGCCATGATGACGCGATCGTCCTTGGTCAGGTAGTAACGACTCGGGCGCAAGCCGTTGCGATCCAGCACAGCGCCAATGTAGCGGCCATCGGTAAAGGCAATGGAGGCCGGACCATCCCACGGCTCCATCTTGCAGGAGTTGAACTCATAGAAGGCCCGCTTCTCCGGGGCCATGAGCTCATGCTTCTGCCAGGCCTCCGGAATCATCATCATGACGGCTTCCTGCAAAGTGCGGCCGCTCATCAGGAGGAATTCCAGCACGTTGTCGAAAGCACCCGAGTCGGAAGTCTCCGGCTCAACGATGGGATACAGGCTCTTAATAGCATCGCCGAACAGCTCGGACTCAGCTACGCCTTCGCGCGCCGCCATCCAGTTGCTGTTCCCGCGCAGGGTGTTGATCTCACCGTTGTGGGACATAAACCGCAGGGGTTGCGCGCGGTCCCAGCTGGGGAAGGTGTTCGTGGAGAACCGCGAGTGCACCATGGCCAGGTGAGTGGTGTAGTCGTCGGCCTGCAGATCCTTGAAGAACGGCGTCAACTGATCAGGCGCCAACATGCCTTTGTAGATAATGACCTTGGTGGACAGGCTGCAGACAAAAAAGCTCAGCGCCTGGCTCAGCTGCGGATCGTTGCGCAGCAGGTGGCTCGCACGCTTGCGGATCAGATACAGCTTGCGCTCAAAGGCATCGCCCTCGACGCCATCTGTTGCGGCAATAAACAGCTGCTCGATGTGAGGCTGGCCGGCACGGGCCGTGGGCCCGAGATCTGCAGCATCGGCATCCACCGGCACCGCGCGCCAGCCGACGAGCTGCTGGCCTTCCTCGGCGCAGATCTTCTCTACAGCTGCCTTGCACTGCTTGCGCTGGCCGGCATCCACCGGCAGAAAAACAATACCGGCGCCAAAACGGCCGGGCTGGGGCAGGATGGCGTCGAGCTCTTCGCGGGCCACGCGAGCGAGGAATTCATGGGGCAGGGCCGTCAGGATTCCGGCACCGTCGCCGGTATTTTTCTCCGAACCACGCGCGCCACGATGATCCATGCGGCACAGCAGGTGCTCCGCATCCTTGACGATCTGGTGGCTGCGCTCACCCTTCACATGGGCCACGAAGCCCACGCCACAGCTGTCACGTTCCAGCTCGGGTGAATACAGTCCGTATGCTTTGGGTAGCCCTGTCGCACTCATATGGTCTTTTTCTCTATGCTCTGTTCCGACGCGGTACCCGGCAGCGGGGCCACGCAGAACTCTGTCCCAAAATGCGGCGCAGAAGCTGCCGCCGACCGGCTGGCCCAGGGCCGCCGGTGCTAAATACTGATACTGCGGTCTGACAGCCCCCCTGACGACTACGGTCATCCTGGCTGCGCCTTAGCGCGCCGCCACCGCATGATCGAGAGGCTTTAGTTAAACTATTGTTTCTTCTGGAGTTTAAGCGAAAGCTCTCGAGGCTCACTCAGATGACCCAGAACCGGTAATTATAGAGTAGCCGTGGCAGGTGACTCAACGGGGCTGGAATCGGCCCCGGGCGGGGCCCGCGGACCTGACCTGCCGCGGTGATCGTGCCATCATTGGCCTATGAATGACGCCGAGTGCCGGGCGATCCTGAACTTCTGGTTCGATGGCTGCGAACAGGATGCCCCCCACATCGATGCCCGCATGGACCGCTGGTTCGGAGCGGATGAGACCCTGGACACGGAGATCCGTGATCGCTTCGGCGACCTCGTCACCCGGGCATCCGCCGGCGAACTGGACCACTGGGGCGAAGACCCCAAGGGTCGCCTGGCCCTGATCATCCTGCTCGACCAGTTTCGACGAAATATCTTCCGCGGCCGTGCCGAAGCCTTCGACTGCGATAAGCAGGCCCTGAAGCTCTGTGTCGATGGCATTGTCAGCCGCGCTTACAAGAAGCTGCGTCCCGAGGAGCAGATCTTCTTTTTCATGCCGCTGCAGCACACCGAATCGCGCAAGCTGCAGGACAAATCCGTATCGATTTACCAGGCCCTGGCCAAGAATGTTTCCGAAACCCTGCGCGAAACCTTTTTGACCACCGCCCAGTTTGCCGAACTGCACCGGGATATCATTGATCAGTACGGTCGTTTCCCGCACCGCAATAAAGTTCTGGGCCGCGACAACACGGCAGACGAAGAAGCCTATCTCTCCGCCGATGGCACTGCCTTCGGCCAATAGCGACAGCGGAGTCCAGCATGCACTACCAACCTACGCGCCGCGTCGCAATTGTCGGCAGCAAGCGCATTCCCTTCCTGCGGGCCAATACCAATTACGCGGACGCCTCCAATCAGGACATGATGACGGCTGTGCTCAAAGCACTGGTGCAAGATCAGCAACTGGAAGGCGTGCACCTGGGCGATGTCTCCCTGGGCGCCGTCATCAAGCACTCACGCGACTTCAACCTGGCGCGGGAAAGCGTGCTGGGTAGCGGGCTGGCGCCGACCACACCGGCTTTCGATATCCAGCGGGCCTGCGGCACAGCGCTGGAAGCCGCGATCCTGATCGGCAACAAGATTGCCCTTGGCCAGATCGACGCCGGCATTGCCGGCGGCACGGACTCCATCAGTGATGCGCCGATTGTTTATCGTGATGAACTACGCAAACTCCTGCTGCGCAGTGCCCGCGGACGCTCCCTGGGGCAGAAACTCTCACCCTGGCTGGGCTTGCGACCGAGTTTCCTGAAACCAGAACTGCCGGGCGTGGTGGAACCGCGCACAGGCCTGAGCATGGGCGAAAGCACAGAGCTCACTGCCAAGGAATGGGGCGTCACGCGCGCGGCGCAGGATGAGTTGGCCGTTACCAGCCATCATCGGGCAGCCGCTGCCTGGAACGACGGTTTTTACTCTGACCTGGTTGTACCTTTCGCCGGCGCTGACAAGGACAACAACATTCGTCCGGACACGTCGCTGGAACAACTGGGGAAACTTCGCACCGTGTTCGATCGCAGCGGCAACGGCACCATGACCGCGGGCAACAGCACACCCCTGACGGACGGCTCTGCTGCCGTGTTACTGGCTTCGGAAGACTGGGCGCGCGAACGTAATCTGCCGATCCTGGCTTACCTGCGTTACGGCCGCGCAGCGGCTGTCGATTTCGTGCATCGAGATGGCCTGCTCATGGCACCCGCGTTTGCTGTATCGGACATGCTCAGGGATGCTGACCTGGGCTTCAGCGATTTTGACTTCTTCGAAATTCACGAGGCCTTCGCCGCCCAGACCCTGGCAACCCTGGCGGCCTGGGAAAATGCCGAGTTCTGTCGGGATCGCCTGGGCCACGACACGCCCCTGGGAAGCATCGATCGAGGCAAGCTGAACGTGAAAGGCGGCAGCGTGGCTATCGGCCACCCCTTTGCGGCAACCGGGGCGCGCATTCTCGGGGGACTGGCCAAGATACTCAGTGAGAAAGGCACCGGTCGGGGCCTGATTTCTGTTTGCACGGCCGGCGGCATGGGTGTGACGGCTATCGTTGAACGCTAGGGCTACCGCCCGGCCTCAATCTTGCGACCCGGTCACGAGTCGGGTGCAGATATCTGCCAGAATCGGCGACTGAAACTTAAGGAAGCCTTGCGAAGACTCGATGGACGCTTTTAATGAATTCCTGGTGGCGGCCAACAGCGTGCTGTGGGCCAACTCGGTGCTGTTTATCATCCTGGGCAGCGGGATCCTGTTTACCGTGTGGAGCGGGTTCTCCCAATACCGCGCGCTGACCCATGGGGTAGCTGTCCTGCGCGGGCGCTATGACGATCCGAACGATCCTGGCGCCATCAACCACTTTCAGGCCCTGTCTGCCGCGCTCTCGGGTACCGTGGGCCTGGGCAATATTGGCGGTGTCGCCATCGCCATCACCCTGGGCGGACCGGGCGCAATATTCTGGATGTGGATTGTGGGCATCGTGGGCATGGCCCTGAAACTGACCGAAGTCACCCTGTCCATGCTCTACCGCAACACGGACGATCCAGATAACCCCCATGGGGGCCCCATGTGGGTGATCAGCAAGTCCCTGGCCAGGCACGGGCCCGGCTGGGCAAAGGTAGGCTGGATCGTCGGCGCTATCTTTTGCATCACCTGCCTGATCTCCACCATGACCGCCGGGAACATGTTCCAGGCCTGGAACGTCGGTGAAGTCACGGAACTGTACTTTGGCGTACCGAGCATATTTAGCGGCATTGTCCTCGCCATCATGGTGGGCTCGGTAATCATTGGCGGCATCAAGCGCATCGGCGCAGTGGCCGGACGACTGGTGCCCATGATGTTGATGCTTTACATGATCGCAGCTATCTACGTGCTGATCATTAATATCGACCAGATCCCGGCCATGTTCGCCCTGATCGTAAAATCCGCGTTTCTGCCAGCCGAAGCGACGGGCGCTTTCATCGGTGGTACGGCAGGTTACGCATTTCTGTTCGGCATGAAGCGAGCCCTCTTCTCCAACGAGGTCGGACAGGGCTCCTCGCCCATCGCACATTCTGCTGCGAAGACAAAGGAACCCGTCCGTGAAGCTGTGGTCGCGGGTCTGGAACCATTCATCGATACCATCGTCGTCTGCACCCTCACGGCCATGGTCATCATGAGCACTGGCATGTGGAATCGCGATGCTGCAGTCCAATTGCCGGCTGCGCCGGTAATCAATCCCATCGGTGAGGGTAGTTGGCAAATCTATGACACCACGCTACCCCCGAATCGCTGGATTGAGGGCAGCCAGTTCTACACCATCGTCGAAGCGCACCCGAATGTGCAGTCCAAGACGAACCTGCACCGTGTCAGCGGGGTGGCCGAATCAGGTCCGGGTGGCGAACTGCACGTTGCCTGGTCCGTTTTTAGCTCGCCGGAAAAACCGGTAACACGCGCGGAAGTCTTTGAAAGCCTGCCTGGTGCGACGCTGACTGCCCGGGCCTTCGACCGGGTCACACCCGGGCTGGGCAAGTGGCTGGTAACAGTCGCGTCGTGGCTCTTCGCAATTTCTACAATGATTTCATGGAGTTACTATGGCGAGCAGAGCATGATCTACCTCGCCGGGGAACGTTCGGTGGTGACCTACAAGATCCTGTTTTGCATCCTGTGCGTGGTGGCCACAGCCGGAATCCTGGAAACCGATGTCGAACTCGACAACCTGACGGGCATCGGCACGGGCGTGATGCTGTTCGCCAACCTCCCCATCATGTGGCTGCTGGGCCGTCAGGCCATGCTGGCATACAAGGACTACATACAGCGGCTTGACGATGGCCGGATGGGCCCTGGCCACGAGCCACCAAGCCTGGAAGATCTGATCAGCGGGCGCGATGTCGAGAACTGAGGGGCGTTAGTGTCCGCCGGCTGCAACGGAAGGCGGGGTTCGACATGAGCGACTCCGACCAGGAAATGGTTCGCCAGTTCCTTCTCGGCCTGAATGCGAGGATGCCGACTACTCTCGCTGATGAAGACTCGCTGATTCGCTCCGGCATCCTTGATTCCTCCGCACTGTTCGAACTTATCCTCTGGATCGAGGAGAAAACGGGTAAGCCCCTCGACCCAACGCATTTCGATTTCCTCGCAGAATTCGACAGCATTGACGGCATCGCCCATTACCTGGAAGCAGGTCGCTCAGGTTGAGCGACTACACGATCATCCGTGCCGGTACCGAGCATAGGGAGCAGATCTGCGCCTTGCAGACCGAATTGTGGAGCCCCGACACCGACTTCAATGACCGCTATTTGCGCTGGCGTTACGAAGAGAACTGTTTCCCTGAGGATTCCCACATCTATCTGGCCATGCACCAGGGCAAGGTTGTGGGCATGCGTGGCTTCCATGGCGCTCGCTGGATAACCGGCGATGATCCCCAGGTGCATCGCTGCCTTATGGCTGGGGATGCCATGATTTGTGCCGAACATCGTGATCGCAGCCTGGTGACGGCAATCCTGCAGCAAGCGACCGCGGACCTTGCGAAGCGGGGATACGAGTATCTCTTTTCATTTGGTGCCAGCCGCATCAACGTGCTGGGCCTGCTGATCAACGGCTGGAAAACAGCCGGGGCCATGGAGCCTATCGGCAGGGAGACTGATTCGAGGGGGCTGATGCCACGTCTTCGAAGACAGTCTCGGCGCACACCGATCCTTTGGCGATACGCGCACAGCAAGGCTTTGCACACTCGCGATGAACGTCATCCGTTCCGGCACCTGGATCGGCACCTGGACCACGACGCGGCCGGCATGACTGTCACCCGTCAGCTGCGTGCGCAAGACATGGCGGCCATCGCGACACTCTGTCAGGACCCTGGGCGCATCCGGCATCAACGGGATTCGGACTATCTTCAGTGGCGTTACACGAATCCCCTGCGCGAGTATCGTTTCCTGTTTGCGCACGACAACGAAGGAAATCGCGGCTACCTGTCGCTGGGCCGACAGACCAGCAAGCTCAGCATTTTTTCGCGAGTGCAACTGCTCGACCTGGAGGCGAGCAGTTCAGCGCTGCGTAATCAACTGTTAAGAACCGCTGCAGAGTGGGGTCGTTTCCAGGAATTTGTTGCCTGGGGCACAACCCTGCACCCAAAAGACAGTGAGCTTCTAGCAGAGCTTGGCTTCGGAGAAATCCATGAATACGAGCGGGTCCGCGGCTGCCCATGCCTGCTGGTCAAGAGGACGCATGACGACATGGGTCCGGCTGACTGGCGCCTGGGAGACAGGCCGCTGCTGGACCCGTCCAGCTGGGATTTGCGCATGCTGTATTCCTTCCGGGGCTAAGGACCTTTTCCATTACACTGACCAAAAAGCAGTAACGGAGAGACGGCATGAGCCTGCGCCGGCTTTGGCAGAGCGTAAAAGACATCGGTGGCATCGCGGGACTCGCCATCGTGCTGATAGCCGCCGGTGTGTTTGCTGCTTACCAGTTTGTCGGACCGCCTCCGCCCGACCGCATCGTGATGGCCACTGGCCAGCACGGTGGCGCCTATCAGCAACTCGGACGACGTTACGCCGACGTACTCGCTCGCGATGGCATCACACTGGAACTGCGCAACACGGCCGGCGCAGCTGAGAATCTGGGCCTGCTGGCTGCCGGTGATACAGATATTGCCCTGGTCCAGAGTGGATTGGCCGGCACCGCACCAGGTGACCAGGTCATGGCCCTGGGCTCCCTGTACCTGGAACCTTTATGGCTGTTCCTGCGCGACGGCCTGAGTATCGAGACTATCGGTGATCTGGCCGGTACCCGCGTCAACATCGGCGCACAGGGCAGTGGCACCCGGGCCGTCGCCCTGACCCTGCTGTCGGCTAACGGGATCAGCCGCGATAACACAGAACTAACAGACAAAGCGGGCCTGGAGACTGCAGCAGCTTTCGCCCAGGGCGAGTTGGACGCAGCCTTCCTGGTGGCAGCACCCGAATCGGACATCATCCGCGCCCTGACCGAGACAGCCGGCGTCACTCTCTACGACTTTGAGCGCACGCCGGCATACGCACGTGTTTATCGCTTCCTGTCCCCGGTGCTGCTCCCCGAGGGTGTCTTGAACCTGGATAGCAACGTGCCTGACCGGGATATTCATACCACGGCGCCCACGGCCATGCTGGCCGCCAATCGTGATCTGCATCCGGCCCTGATCGACTTGCTGCTGGT
>CAKZWQ010000045.1 GCA_937921935.1 uncultured Gammaproteobacteria bacterium
GTGATCAGACTCCAGGGCCGCGAACTTCGCCATGGCGGTACAGATGGAAACCAGTTCCATGACACTTGCCAGGCACTCCGTGAGGTCCAGGCTGCCGGCACGCATATCCATGATGCAGTGACTGATGCAGGCATTGCCCGTAGTAATGCAGTGCTGGGCTTCCTTCGCCAGTGCAGCGAATTTGCCGCCGTGATGCTCGTGGCCTTCCTCGGCAGCAGCGACCGATCCGCTGGCCGCCAGGGCCAGGCCGCCCGAGGCGAGCAGGAAGTCCCGACGTGGCAGTCTCTCTGTTAGTTCTGACATAGCTGTGCTCCCCTGATATTGCTGGCAAGTAAAACCGCCCCGGCGCCGGCGGTCAATACGGGTTTGCCGCGGCAAAACCATGACTCACTATGCCCGGAGGCCCTCTCAAGCACCATAATTTAAAGGGGGTCGAACCGATTATTTTAATAATACGGTTCGAACCCTTCCCCAGCCTTCCCAATTTCAAGGGGACGAACCGATTATCTTAATAATTCCGTTCGACCCCTCCTCCGCTTCCCCGGAAAAGAAAAACCCGGCACAAGGCCGGGTTTCTCCAGATACCTAACTGTATCCAGGCGATTAAGCAGCTTTAAGGTTGCTCGCCGCCAGTTTGCCGCGCTCGGTAACGACGTCATAGCTGATACGCTGACCGTCGGACAGGGTGTCCATGCCGGCGTTCTGCACTGCGCTAACGTGTACAAACACGTCTTTGTCGCCATCTTCAGGCTGGATAAATCCAAAACCCTTGCCGGCATCAAAAAATTTAACGGTTCCAATAGCCATAATTGGCCTCCATAACAAAATGCCACACCAAAATCGGGTGCGGAAACGAACAATCTGGGTATTGTGAATGACTTGAAACAAACGCCCGGGAACGGGCGGGTAGCTGAAAGGCAGGCCAAAACGAAGATCGCCGGGGCATCCTGCGCGTTCTGCCGGCCAAAGGCAAGTAACTGGTTAGCAATGCAAGATCAGCAACGGCCAGACCGATCGTCTATGGGCTCAAAGGCCTGCCTTGGATCGATCGATTATCGGTGCGCGGAGCGCACCCTACGGTGTGCAGGGTGCGCTATGCGCACCGGGGAGCTCAGGGCGTAGGGTGCGCTCCGCGCACCGGGAAGCCAACCGCGCTGCCGCCGCTGGCTCAGCCGGCCGGCTTGATTGCCAGCAACTCGATATCAAAGATCAGCGTGGCGTTCGGGCCGATATTCTGGCCCGCACCGGCTTCGCCGTAGGCCAGCTCTGACGGGATGAAAAAACGGTAGTTAGAGCCGACGGGCATTATTTGCAGCGCCTCGGTGAAGCCGGGTATGACCTGGGTCACCGCAAACGATGCGGAGCTATTTCTGGCATAGGAACTGTCAAATTCCGTGCCGTCGATAAGGGTGCCGCGATAGTTCACTTCCACCGTGTCTTCCAGGCCTGGCTTTTCGCCATCGCCTTCGGTTACGACTTTGTACTGGAGTCCGCTGGGCAACACCACGACACCTTCGGCCTGGGCGTTGGCGGCCAGGAAAGCGGCACCGGCCTCGGCATTGGCGCTGGCCATGGCCATTGCTTGCTCAGCCATCTCAGCATTTCTGGATTGCTGGTAAGCCTGCATTTCCGCGCCGATTTCCTCTTCGGACAGTAAGGGCTCGACGTCAGTCAGGGCGTGGCGCAGGCCGAGATCGAAGGCATCGGCATTCACCGGCACCCCATCCTGCTTCATGCGTTGCCCAAAGCCGTAGGCGATGCCATAGCTCAGCCGATCTTCGGTCGTATCCAGGGTCGGCTCGGTAACGACCGTCTCATCGGCTGGCTGCGCGCAGCCCACAAGTGCCAACACCAAAAGCGATGCGAGGCCACGTTTGAGAATATTCATAAACATATCCTTAGGGAAAAATGAGTCGCCGCAACGACTCAGGCAACTCTTGCGTTCTCGTTACCCAGCTGCATACGCAGATAGTCTTCATAGCCGCCGCTGAAATCGACCACACCCTCGGGTGTCATGTCGATAATGCGCGTGGCCAGGGATGATACGAACTCGCGATCATGACTGATGAAGATTAAAGTGCCGGGATAATTCTCCAGGGCCAGGTTCAGGGCCTCGATGGATTCCATATCCAGGTGATTCGTCGGCTCATCCATGATCATCACGTTGGGCTGCTGCAATATCAGCTTGCCAAACAGCAGGCGACTTTCTTCGCCACCGGAAACCACGTTCACTTTCTTTTCGCTGTCATCGCGAGAAAACAGCATGCGGCCCAGGGTGCCGCGCAAGAGTTGTTCGTCGGTGCCCGGGGGCTGCCATTGCGTGATCCACTCGAACAAGCTCAGGTCTTTCTCAAACTCGGCCGCATGATCCTGCGCGAAGTAGCCTACCTTGGCGTTCTCGGCCCATTTCACCTCGCCGTGATCGGCATCCAGCTCCTGCACCAGGCAGCGAGCCAGCGTGGTCTTGCCGATACCGTTCGGGCCAATGATGGCCACGCGCGAGCCGGCATCGATATTCAGCTGCAGATTCTCGAACAGCGGGCCTTCATCAAATCCCTTGGACAGCTCTTTGATTTCGACCGCCAGCCGACGCAGGGGTTTTTCTTCCTCAAAGCGAATGTAGGGGCTGACCCGGCTGGACGGCTTGATGTCTTCCAGCTGAATTTTCTCCAGCTGTTTTGCCCTTGAAGTGGCCTGGCGGGCCTTGGAAGCGTTTGCCGAGAAGCGGCTCACAAAGGCCTGCAGATCGGCCATCTTGGCCTTCTTCTTGGCGTTGTCCGACTGCATGCGCTCGCGTGCCTGGGTCGCGGCGGTCATGTACTCATCATAGTTGCCCGGGAATAGCTGGATTTTGCCGTAATCCAGGTCCGCCATGTGCGTGCAGACGGTATTCAAAAAGTGGCGGTCATGGGAAATGATGACCATGGTGGACTTGCTCTGGGTGAGCACGTCTTCGAGCCAGCGGATGGTGTTGATATCCAGGTTATTGGTGGGCTCATCAAGCAGCAGCACATCCGGATCGGAGTACAGGGCCTGGGCCAGCAGCACCCGGAGTTTCCAGCCCGGGGCAATGGCGCTCATGGGGCCTTCGTGTTGCTCAACGGGTATGCCGATACCTTCGAGTAGCTCGCCGGCGCGCGACTCGGCGGAATAGCCGTCCATTTCGGCGAACTCGATCTCAAGCTCGGCAACGCGCATGCCCTCTTCATCACTCATCTCGGGCTTTGAATAAATCTCGTCACGTTCGCGCATCACTTGCCAGAGCTTTTCGTGGCCCATGATCACGGTATCCAGGACCCGGCAATCCTCGTAAGCAAACTGATCCTGGCGCAGCTGGCCCACGCGCACATAGGGCTCCGTCGACACGTTCCCGGCCGTGGCTTCAAGTTCGCCGGCCAGGATTTTCATGAAGGTGGATTTGCCCGAGCCATTGGCGCCGATCAGGCCATAGCGATTGCCGTTGCCGAAGGTGACGGAGACATTTTCAAACAGGGGCTTGGCGCCGAACTGAATGGCGAGATTGGCTGCTGAGATCAAAGTGATTTACCACGCAATGACGGGGTCATTGTCGGCCATGGGACACGACAATTTTCCGCAAGTTGTTGATTGGCTGGGCGTTTGGACGCGCACTATCGCGTCAGGGCGGGCGGATCATAGCAGAATTGGCGGGTGGCCGTACCCGGCTGAGTCTCAAGGCCAGTCGGGACCCTGGCCGCCTCAGCGGCTGGGCAGGGCCCTGGCGCGGTGCCCGCCGGGGCATGCGCCAGTCACTCCGCCCGTGGCAGACGGGTCAGGGCGACGACCCCGTCAGCCGTCAGGATTTTCTGCCCTCCATCCTGGGCAAGTCAGTCAGCCTATTTCTCAGCGGGCGGCTTGCTTCCGGTCTCTTTGTGCGCATCGTCCAGGCCCTTGCGCAGGCGGTCGGCCCAGCGGGTCATGACGCGGTCCGCGGCAGCCTTGTTGGTGACCCGGTTGGCCACCATGACCGTGCCTTCGCGGTCACCGTCCGCGTGAATATAGCGGGCGAGAATCTGACTGGTGACCGAATCGTATAGCTCCAGGTACAAGGTCATGGACAAGGCACTGGCGGTAAATGTCTCGCTCATGCCCGGCGTCATCTTGTCAGGCGCCGAAACATCCAGGTTGATAATGGCCGGCCGCAGGATCAATACATCTTCGGCCCCCGTATCCACCACCGTATAACCGCCCTTGTCCTGCAACTCCCGGGTGAAGATCCGCAGAAACTCCTTGGACAATTCCGCCTTGATCCGGTCCATGTCCTTCTTGGTGACACGGTTCATCGGATCCATGACTTCGTCGTTCTGATCCCGCTCCCAGTTTTTCCTGAAGGCGACGGGGCAATCAAGGATGGCAACCCGCTTGTACTGAGCAAGGCTGGCGCCGGGCCGAACGTACAACTCAGTCGACCGGTCCTTTTTTACCAGCTTGAGTCCCTCGTGACTGGTGTGGCCCGGGCTGTCAGCCGCCAATCCAGGTATGCCTGCGAGCAGCAGCCAGCAGGCCAGAACACTAAACACAAGCTTCCGTTTCATCATTCCACTCTCGCCTGTAAAAGCATTATTCCGATGTGCTATTGACGCTTTATGTTCTCGGTGCGCGGAGCGCACCCTACTTTGCCTTGCATATAGGTCCGTATTAGCCAGGCTGCTTTTTCTTGGATTTTTTTCACCATAGTCCGACAGCATCAGCCAATCAAGGCAGCCACATAACAGATTGCCGCAGGCGACTGGCAGATACGGCGAAATCGCACAAAAAAAGGCGCGCCCCCGTTCAGGAGGCGCGCCTTGCCAGGTACTGGCTTACTTGGCGGCTGGTGCCTGCAACTTCTCCAGGGCAGCTCCCACAGTGAAGGAGCCCGCCTTCTGGCGTGGCGGATAGTCCTTGAAGGTGCCCAGGAAGCCGCCCACCACATCATTCAGCGGGTATAGCGCCCAGGCACGGTCGATGTACCAGTCCCAATACGTGTTCGAGGTAATGGTCGCCTGCTCGTAGGGGTCCGTGCGCAGGTTGAACAGGTAAGGCAGCCGCAGATCTCTGAACTTGCGCTGCCAGATCTCCAGGGTTCCGGCCTGATCCTGCACCATGAAATGCACTTTCCAGTTTTTATAGCGCAGGGCGAGAAGATCGCCGTCATCCGAGAAATAGAAGAATTCCTTGCGGGGCGCGTCCTGGGCCTTACCCGTCAGATACGGCATGAAGTCATAGCCGTCCAGGTGCACTTTGTAGGTCTTGCCGTTGGCTTTGTAGCCTTTCAGGAGCTTTTCTTTAACTTGCGGCTCACCCGCCGCGGCCACCAGCGTTGGCAACCAGTCCTGATGCGACATGATGCTGTTGGATACCGAGTTAGCCTCGATCTTGCCGGGCCAGCGAATGAACGAAGGTATACGGAAAGCGCCTTCCCAGCCGGTGTTTTTCTCATTACGGAACGGCGAGGTACCCGCATCAGGCCAGGTATTTCGATGGGGACCATTATCCGTGCTGTACAGCAGGATGGTGTTATCGGCGATACCCAGCTCATCGAGCAGATCAACAACCGAACCCACGGCATTGTCATGGTCGATCATCGTATCGTGATACACACTCTGCGCGATGCCGGCCTGACCATCACTGCCTGGCTTCACGTGCGTGCGGAAATGCATATGCGTGAAATTCACCCAGGTAAAGAAAGGCTTGCCGTCGGCATGCTGGCGCTTGATGAAGTCCCTCGCCCGCTCGGCGATATCATCATCAATGGTTTCCATGCGCTTGCGGGTCAGCGGACCGGTATCGATGCACTGCTGCTTGCCCATGCGTCCATAACGCGGGTCGACCGTCGAATCGTCCTTGGCTGTCGCCACGCAATCCATCACGCCACGGGGACCATATTTCGTTCTGAACTCCGGATCCTTCGGATAATCGCGCTGCTCCGGCTCCTCTTCTGCATTCAGGTGGTAGAGATTGCCGTAGAACTCATCAAAACCATGCACTGTCGGCAGGTGTTCGTTGCGGTCGCCCAGGTGATTCTTGCCGAACTGGCCCGTCGCATAGCCCTGCTCCTTGAGCAGCGTCGCCAGCGTCGGGTCCTCAGCGCTGAGGCCCTGCGGCGCACCCGGCATACCCACCTTGCTTAAGCCGGTGCGAAACGGTGACTGGCCGGTTATAAAAGAGGAACGACCCGCGGTACAGCTTTGTTCCGCGTAAGCGTCGGTGAACAGCGTGCCTTCAGCAGCGATGCGGTCAATGTTAGGCGTTTCATAGCCCATCACGCCTTTGGACCATACGCTGAGATTGTCACGGCCGATATCGTCGCCCCAGATGACGACGATGTTGGGTTTGTCGGCAGCAAAAACCAGGCTGCTGAACAGCCCAGCAAGCGCGAGGAGACTTGCAACGGTAATTCGCCGTGCCTCACTAAAACCATCTATTTGCATCATCTTTTCCCTCATTATTTCTGGCGCCGGGCGCCGTTATTAATGACAACGTAATTGATCAGGTTGCACCAGAGCCCGCCTGAAAAGCAAACGGGGTATCAGCATGAGGTGCTGAGCAGCCCCGGCGTGCTCAAGCACGATCACCCACACACAAGCGGCAAAGCCCAGCAACGTAAAAATGCCCGCGAGCTTGCCACCGTGCTTCAAAGCCTCGGGAGCCATCGTATTGGCTAGCATCATGAGGATTGCGCTGCCTGCAAAGGTCTGGACGAAAGCCAACCATAAGGGTGAAAGGTCGCTGAGCAGGTTGTAACCCAATGCGGGCAATACCGCCCTGTATTTCATTTGCCAGGTCAGCAATCCGTTGCAAGGCGACATGCAAATAGCCAGGCTGTGTCGGCAAGTTGCGACCATCAGCAATGGGCGCTTCACCGCGACGATCAGGAAGTCCGCCAGGGGCTGCGTCCGCCCCGATATTGGACGATATTTGCTTCTAGCCGGCTTTTCTTGTTCTTCGCTTGGCTGTTGCGATCGGGATGGGAGTAGCTCGCTTAGCCGGCTTAGCGGCTGGCTTGCCGACGTAATGGCCCTGAGCAAAATCGACACCAAGCTCATGCAAGGCACGGAAGATCTTTGCGTCCTTTACATGCTCAGCAATCGTCCTCTTGCTCGTCGCTTTAGCAATCTGGGAAATGGACCTGACTATCGTCTGATCCACGAGGTCCGTACCCAGGTTCTTAATGAATGATCCATCAATTTTGATGTAGTCCACCGGCAGGCTCTTCAGATACGTATAGGAACTGTAGCCCGCCCCAAAATCGTCGATAGCGAACCTGCAGCCGAGCTTGGATATTTCAGATATCTGATCGGCCGCCGTGACGATGTTTCTTACCGCCACCTGCTCGGTAATTTCCAGCACGATAGAAGATGGCGGCAGATCATTCGCCTTAAGATTTTCCTCTATACATCCATAGAGATCAGCATCTTCGAAAATGTTGCCGGATATATTCAGCGTGAACGCCAGCTTCTTGTCATCGTTTCTATATTTTGCCAAAGCCTTCGTCGCATTGCGTATTACCCACTGATCTACTTCTGTCATCAACCCAAACCGGCTGGCGGCAGGCAAAAATGCCGCCGGGGGCACCAGTTTCCTGCCCTCCGCGCGCATCCTCAGCAAAACTTCATAGTGCGTCGGCTGACCAGTCCGAATATCGACAATCGGCTGGAAATGGATGACGAACAAATCCTCTTTTAACGCCTGCTGAATCTTCTGGGACCAGCCCACGTCGGCTGTCATCTGACGCATTTCGGCGCCCGACGCCTTATAAAATTGAAAGCGGTTACGCCCCCGAGTCTTCGCTTCGTGGCAGGCCATGTCTGCTTGTGCCAGTAATTCTGCCGGAGTCAAATCACCTGATTTGATCATCACAACACCAATGCTGCACGGAACGTTGAAGGTATGACCACTGTCATGGAAATGATAATCACGCAAGTCCTGGACGAGGCTGGTGCATACCGCCTTGACGTCCTTTTCCTGCACGTCCGACAGCAGAATCGTAAACTCATCGCCGCCGAATCGCGACACAACGTCCTGCTTGCGAATACCATGCCGCAGATACTCTGCTGCCTGTTGCAAAAGCCGATCACCCGCGGCATGCCCCACGGTATCGTTCACGTACTTAAACTGATCCAAATCAACAAACAGCAAAGCGCTGCTATTACCACTTCTTTTCACTTTATCTATTTCAGCAATGAGCATTTCACCGAATTGGTGACGGTTCATTAATCCAGTCAAGCTATCATGGTTTGCAAGCTGCCATAATTTTCTATCGCGCTCGTTCAGTGAAGTCACAGTCGTATTCAGTGCATCGGTAATCGCGACAATTTCCCTGTGCCCCGAAGACTCGACTGAAAAGTCCGTTTCCCCTTTCGCAAGATCTTTAAGTGGCTGTTCCAATGCTGACAACGGCTTCAAAGCGCGACGAAAAAATACGCCAGATGCCGTCGTGAGTAACATCAGCAACGCTATGCCGAAAAGACTCCCCAGCGTAATGTTCTTGCTCAACTGAGCTTGATAGGCGCTAAAGTCCATACCCAGCTCGACAAACCCAACGAGGTTCGATTGCACGCCGAGATCGGCGGACAGATCCACCCCAAGCAGGCCGTCGTTTTGAAAGGATTCCGTCCAGATCGGCTTGCTAATGCGGACCATCGACGCGTCGCTGAAGGCCGGGTCCAACGGAAAGGCTTTCTCGGAGATTCCGGCGCTGGCAAGACCCCCGAGATACTCAGCCGTCAGTCTGGATGGCGATTTGATTGGCGTTGAAGGATAGTCTTCAAAGACCAAATCTCCATCGGGCGAGTAGTAGCGCACAAACGAGATCTCTGGAAATGAACTTACGTAAGCCTCAATCTGCAGAAATTTATCTTCTTTCTGCGTCGTGTATAGCGGTATACCAAGATCATCGAGTTCGGAGATCCAACGATCTCCCCACCTTTTCAGGTTATCTTCAATGGCCCAGGTTGACGTCCACCAGAGGCCGACAATTGCCAGAATCCCAATTAACAACGATACGCACAATTGCAGCGCCACAATTTCGCCAATGAGGCTGCGCGCAGGTAGAGAGCGCCGCATTCCACGCCATGCCCGGACAAATGTGTCGCTAAGTCTCGCGGGAAGCGCTAGCCATTGACCTTTCTTTCCTATCCGAAACGCGCTATTGCGCAGCTTGGCAGGAATACAACGTGCTCGCTGATAAGCTTGGCCTAGTTTCTGCCAGGCATCATGCCGGCGCAGACTATTCAGGTAATCCCGGCTTCGCGTTGATGCTGACATTTTGACAGGCGCCTAATTGACGATCGGTTGCCGATTCACATGGGCGCGATAGTCAGTGGGCGACTCTGAATTTGATTCCGCCCGCAGCGTCGTTAATGAGGTCATCGGCGGGCCAAAAAGCGCTTCCTTGCCAGCCGAATTACCAAGGACCTTGAGGACGGCATCCGCCACATCCGTATCACGACTAGTGAAACTGATGTCGGCACCCAACCCCAGCAACTGCGAACCGAAAACCGCTGTCTGAGTGCCGTGTTTTCGGGCATAGGCCAGGATTTCTTTCAGCACGCTTGGACTGAGAACTCGATTGTCAGGCAGCAACCAGAAACCTTCGATCTGGGGCGTCATTCGTTTGAATGCGTACAACATCTCTTTGTCAGAGCCAACGGTTCTGGTCAGTAACTTAACTTCGTGTTGCTCTGCTGCCTGTTTGATTTCTTCAACCAGGTCATCCTGATTGGGCCCGACGATCAACCCGACCGTGTTAAGGCCCGGTGACCTTTCCTTCCACACACCCAATTGCAGCGCAAACGGTGGCAACAGCTTTACACCTTTAGCTTTAACCGAAGGTAAGTCCTCGTCTTGGTAGTTGAATACTTGGCAGAACACCAGAGGCTTGGATGAAAGCTGCCGACTCTGCTTCACCGCCGGCAGGCCAATGGCAACAATCTTGTCGGGAGAAAACGAGGCCAGCTGGACCTTCATTGCCTCAGTATTTTCATCGCCGCGAACCAGCCTGAGGGTCTGATAGTCGTTGTCTGGTCCTCGCTGGACGATCTGCTTAGCAATGTTTTCGTAGGTATCTACGCCGGAACTCAGGAGAATAGCCACCCGCGTTCGCTCAGGAACGGCTGCCGGAACGATAGCCTCAACGTTTTCAGGTGCATTAGCGACGGGCATTGTTTCCGCAGGTGCATCAGGGCTCCAGATTTGCTCGACGGTAGAGCAACTGGTCAAGCTGACCAGAACTACCGCGACGGTGATTGACCAGTGTATTTTTTTCCTAAGCATGCTGATGTTCCAAAATCCTGCAATGCCGATCCTGATGACCAGTAGAGGGCCGCGAAGTGAATGGCTGCTAACGCCGCGTCATACCCAGGCAAGCAACGGCGGGACTGTTGCAGATGACATCATCCCCAAGGGCCGCAGACTACCCGGGCGAATTATGGAATACGGACGGCCTTGGTATCGTGAGCTGGGTCTCGCATTAGAATTGCCGCAACGAATGGGAGCAACAGCAAGCTTTTCAACCAGTGAACGCTGCTGAGAGTGCGGCAAAAAACGTGACGCAGGTCACACTAGGACCAAAACAACAGCTAATGCGCAGTTGCTGCCCGGGCAAAGAGGTATTTCTGCCGGACCCCGATGATGAAAGGCCGGGGAAGACGGCAACCTCGCAGATGCCTGGTTATGATTTCTCCCAGCGCTGCTTGGCGCCGAAGCCAAGCTTCCACAGCCAAGTTTCTGTGTAGAGCATCTTGTAGGGCACGATCTTGCAGACCTGCCGCTCGAAAGGCTTGCTAGCGTCCATGCCCAGGTCCGTCATCCATTCGTGGTAGCGAAAAATCGACATGCCACGTTCCCAGCCTTCCGCGTGGGGCTCAATGATTTCAGCCTTCCCAAAAATCTGCACACCACGGGCCGAATGCCAGCCGTGATAGGCGCCGTGCACTGCGATACACACATGTGGGTCACGTTGCATGGCCTTGAGCTTGGGCGTACCCGGGTCAGGCAGCAGATAAATATCCAGGCCGTCGGCGTAATACTCAATGGGGCTGGCGATGGGCCGGCCTTTGCCGTCGACGGTGGCCAGCGTACACATGTTGGTGGTACCCAGCAGTTGTTGGACACGATCCTCAAGCTGATCGCGCGGTAGCTTTTTTTCGGGCCAAGGTGGCTCAACCCATTTGTACGCGGTACTCATTCTTTACTCCTTATTAACATCTTGTGCGCAGCTAGTCCGATTCGGCACCCTGATGTGGACAGATTCCACATTAGGGGTCGGACCGATTTAGCTTTCAGATTAGTGTCGTGTCGCGATCCTCTGACTGATAAATTGGTCTGACCCATTTCGCTTTCCTCTCCCTGCGCTAAATCGGTCCGACCCCTTTAGCCGAAACTCTGCCAATACGGGTTACCGTGTCGCGGCACCGCACCGTTCACGCAGTCATCAGCGAATTGGCAATGTACCCCACGTAAATAACCAACAGCAGCGCGCCCATGCTGCGCCCAAATTTTGGCTCCTTAACGAGCAGGGTGTAGCCGACCAGCAAGGCCGTCACAGCCACATTAATAATTATCACCTGGTTTAGAGCCAGATCCAGGGGAATGGGCATGATTAAGGCCGTCGCCCCCAGGGTGAAGAAGATATTGAAAATATTCGAGCCCAGCACATTACCCAGCACCATGCCGACATCCTTGCGCAGGGCCGCAGCGATGGAAGCAATTAACTCGGGGACCGAGGTACCGGGCCCGACGATGACCAGGCCGATCGTGCGTTCGGCCATCCCCAGGCTACGGGCAATACCACTGGCGCCGTCCACAATGAATTCACCACCGACGACCAGGCCCACCAGGCCAATCAGGACATAGCCCACCGCCTTGAGCATGGCGTGAGGTTGCGCCGACTCACCAGCGCCCGAGACGCCCCGCGCTTCGCCTTGAGCCACGTGGGCACTGCCGGCGGCGGCCTCCCCGTAGACATAGCGCATGAAGATGGCGAAAAACAGCAGGAACACGGCGCCGTCGGAAAAAAACAGCTCGTGATAATTGATCTTGTCGAAATAGATCTGGTTGCCGCAAATGCCAACGATGGCAGCGCCAATCAGGCACATGGGGAGATCTTTGGACACGGCGTCGTTGCCAACAACAATAGGCGTAATGAGAGCAACAACCCCCACCACCACACAAATATTGAAAAGATTGCTGCCGAGAATATTGCCGAAGGCCAGCCCCGTATTGCCGGCCAGGGCTGAATTGATATTGACCGTGAATTCCGGCATGGAAGTGCCGAAGGCCACAATGGTGCTACCGATGACCAGGGTGGGAATATTGAAGCGTTTGGCGATGGCTGAACCGCCTTCCACCAGGTAGTGGGCGCCGCCGACAGCGAAGGCTATACCCGCCAACAGATAAAGGACGTCCATCAAAGCTCTTTCCCCCGTGCGGCCAGGTATTAGCCACGCATCGCTCAATAGCCGGGTAAATTCTTTGACCGGCTGATCAAGCCATCATCCTGCCCACAACCATACCAGTCACGCAGGAAAAGACACCAGCCGGAACACATGGACGGCCTGGGTTTTATTGAAACAAAGAGAGTGGGGTCGCTAGCGAAGCAGGCCGATCAGGCTAATGCCCGTAAGCCCGACAGCACCGGCAGCTAACAGGCCGACGGCAGCCGGCCGCCAGCCCAGGCGACGAATGCCGCGCAGGTCGGTACTCAGACCCACGGCCACCATGGCGACGGTGAGCAACAGACCCGCGCCCTGCTGGATGCTGCTGAGCAGGGCCTGCCAATCCGCGAGGTCGAGGACGCCGAAGGGACGGCCACCCAGATCACCCACGGTGCGCAGCAGGCTCATCAGCAGGAAGCCGAGAATGAATACGGGAAAGGCAGCGCTGGCCCGGTGCGGCTGACCATCAGCCTGGCGGGCATGGCGGGCGAACAAAATGCTCAGGGCCGGGACCACCACGACGATACTCAGGTTACGCAGCAGCTTGGTGACCACCGCGGTATCCAGGCCGGCCTCGGCACCAAAATTCTGGGCGAACAGCAGACCGGCGCCGACCACCTGCGCCGTGTCATGAATACCCACGCCCAGGAGCATGCCCGCGGCGGCCGGGTCGTCACCGAACAAAGCATGGGCGACAAAGGGATAAGCGAGCATTCCCACCGTGCCGAACAGGGCCACGCAGGTCACGGCATAACAAATTTCATTGCGTGAAGCGCGCACGGCGGGCGCAGCCGCCATGATGGCCGTGCAGCCACAGATGCTTGTGCCCACCGCAATCAGCGCGGCCAGCGTTGGCGCAAGCTGAAGTCGGCGGCTGGCCAGACTCACGACCGCCAAAGCCGTCGCGATGCAGCCGATCACCACGGGCACGCTTTCCAGGCCGATGGCGCCGACGGCAGCCAGACTCAGGCGAGCCCCCATCAGAATAATGCCCAGCTTAAGCAGGCGGTTCAGGGCAAAGAGAATGCCTGGCGTGCAATATTCCGGAAGCTCAACCAGGTTACGCAGGGCAAGTCCGCCCAGGATCGCCAGCAGGATCGGACTGACAGGGCTGCGGTCAAAATCCATGGCCTGGGTGCCGAGCACATCGGCCAGGTACATCGCCGCCAGACCAATCAGCACGGCCAGCCCCAGACCCGGCCAGATACCCCCGCGCTGAAGAATTTCGGTGGCGGATAAACGCGCACCGAGTTGCATCAGGAAACTCCGCCTGACAGACCAGGACTGAATGGCTCGCTCTGGCCGGCATCAGCGCCGTCAGCGCGCGGGGCCTTGGGCAGCCTCGAGCGATGGGTAATCATGCGGTCGTGCAGATGCGCCACGCGGCCACTGCCGGTTTTCTCGAACAAAAAGGGCAACAAGCCGTGGACCAGGCAGGCCAGGGCGCCAAGGAACAGATGCAGGGCGAAGTACCACGCCGAGCCAAGATGCTGGAAGTAGCTTTCGCCGACCGTGGCCGGGTGATCCGTGAACAGGCCCTTCATGGCCGCTAAGCCTCTGATTCCATGAGTTGCGAACCAGCTTAGGCCCGGGGGAGACGAACATTGCGTGAAAATGACCGTCTTTTTGGGTTTTTTTTGATACATTTTTAGCTTTTACTGTGATTTTTAGATACATTTGTCCTTTACTTGACAGAATTCACAGTTTTTATGTCCATACTGGATGCCATTGACGTCAAACTGTTGCGGGCCCTGCAGGCCGACGCCAGCCTGTCTGTGGGCGCCCTGGCCGAGCAGGTGAACCTGTCGCGCAGTGCCTGCTGGCGCCGGATTAAGGAACTGGAAGACCGGGGCGTGATTCGCAGTCGGGTCACCCTGCTCAACGGCGAGCAACTCGGCCATGACGTCACGGTCATCGCCCTGGTGCGCACCAATCGTCACGACGAGAAATGGCTGCGCAACTTCACCGAGACCCTGGACGGCATGCCCGAGGTCCTGGAGTTCTACCGCATGAGCGGCGACGTGGATTACCTGCTGAAAATTGTCGCGCGCGACATCAAGGACTATGACCGTATCTATCGCCGCCTGATCAGCAAGGTAGACCTGCTGGATGTAAGCTCCAGCTTCGTGATGGAAACCTTGAAATGGACTACCGAACTGCCCCTGGAGAGCGCCTGATTTCCCGGCGTGTTCGATACATCGTGTCCGGACATCACCCTTTGAACCGACCTGACAAAGTAAGTTGCCTGGGAAATTCCGTCACCCGCCCAAGGGCGGGAAGGTTCTTGCCCGGCTCATTCTGTCCAATAGCTGCCGGAGGGCATGCCATGACCCTGTTGATATTGATCAACTCGCTGACAAAAAGCAGGAACGCGCTGCTTGCGCTGGCCGTTCTAGGCCTTTGCGGTTGCAGCGTGGCCGGCCCACAAATGATTTCCAAGGGACGGGGAGCCTACGCGGAGGTCATCAACCGGACGGCAAACGAGCAGATCCTGAACGTGATCGTCCGCAAAAGGTATGACGAAACCTTTGGCATGATGACAGTGGCCGCCGTCACCGCGAATCTCCGCTTCAGCACCCAGGCCGGTGCCAACTTCGGCATTGGCGATAGCGACAATTACTCAGGCAACCTGGTGCCCCTCTCAGCCGGCGTTGGCTACGAAGAAAACCCGACCATCTCCTATGTACCGTTGAGTGGCGAGGATTTCACTCGCCGGATGCTAACCCCGGTTAGCATAGATGAATGGCAACTGCTCGGCGCCCAGACCAAGAGCCCTGGTCACATGCTGGATCTGGCCGTGCGCAGTATCAACGGGCTGCAGAACTCCCTGCTCGGCAGCAAACCTCGCACGCAGCAATTCGCACGGCTGATCGCCGTGTTTGACGACCTGCGCCGTGCCGGAATAATCAATATCATGCAGACCGACGGGCCGGACGAAGAAAGGGACGCACATTACTGGCATTTTTCTAACTACGCGAGCACCGATCAGCCCAAGATCCACGAATTCCTCGAGCTGCTCGGTATTGAATCAATAGCCCCCGTCGACGGAACCGAGTTTAAGGTGCTCATTCGCCAGGGGCTCGGTAGTTCCGATTCAATAGTCCGCATGCAGACACGTTCTGCCTATGATGTCCTGACTGCGTTTGGCGCCGGCATTGATATTCCGCCGAGTCACCTGGAAGCCGGGATCGTCGAACCGATGCATGAAGATTTTGCCGAAGAAAGAAACTCCATCAGGATTCGCTCTGCGGAAAAACGCCCGGAAAACGCCACTGTGCGGGTTCTTTTCCGAGACCGGTGGTTTTATATCGACGAGACGGATGCGGACAGCAAACGCGCCTTTATACTCATAAAAACCCTGATCGGCATTCGCCTTGCAGACCCGGCAGGCGAGCAAAGGTCACCCGTCATTACGGTCCCGGTGCGGTGATCAATCCCCCGATAACAGCGTGAAAAGGGGTCAGACCGATTTAGCTGATGGAGAATGCGATTCGCCGCCCATCCGAGAGCTAAATCGGTCTGACCCCTTTTCCCATTTAACGCTGATCTCAAGCTAATAAGTGAACTGTCACCTTATTACGAGGCACTAAAAGGGTGACTCGACGCCAGGATCCATGGCGGCATACGTCTTACCAATGGTGGCCGGATCATCGAGGGTCGAAACGATCAGGGCGCCGAGGTCCGGTCGACTGATAAAACCGAAGGTCGTGCGATCTTCACTCATGGCGCCGTTACCGGTTAAGGGCGCGTTATTGGGTAAGCCGCCGGGCCGAATGATGGTGTAGTCCAGACCACTGTTACGCAGGTATTCCTCTGCCTGGTCTTTCAGGGGCAGGATCTTGCTCAGAAACAGCCTGGACATGAAGGGTGCGGCATCAGCGCTATCGCCCACACCGATGCTGCTGATCAGGATCATGCGATTGACGCCCGCGGCCTTGGCCGCGTCGGCGATATTGCGATTGCCGATGAAATCAGGCGGCGGTTCACAGCTCAAGCAACCAATTGTGCTGACCACCGCCCGCAGGGGCTGGGCCGAAAAAGCTGCTGCCAGTTGCTCCGGATTCATGGCATCGCCCACCACGAAGACGGCATCCAGTTCCTCCAGGGCCGTGCGATCGGAGCTTGGCCGTACCAGGGCCACAATGGTTTCACCCCGTTCATGCAGACGCCGGGCAGCCTCCAGTCCACTGCCCCTTGTTGCGCCGACGATCATTACCGGAGCCGCATCCGCGGCCGGCGGCGAACCCGCAAATTCGTAAAAACTCTCGGGTGGATTCGCCCGCAGGGTCAGGAACAGGGTCAGCACCAGGGCGCCGACCAACAGCACGACGACGCCGACCAGGCCGAGCAGGATTTTCAGTAATTTCTTAAACATGGCTTAAGGCTTCCTTATGATGCCGAGCACGATATCAGACACCGTGGTATTTGATTAGCGGGAGCCCCCGTACTGGGCGATACCCGACAGAGATTTTTCCTCGTTAATGGTGCCGCGCGCCATCACCTGGCCGTCATCCAGACGCAGCCGGATGAACTCGCCGGTAAAGAAATTTCCCATGATGACCTGGCCGGCTTCGTTGGCTGGATTCACGGCGGCCCAGCCGCTGCTGCCGACCTCGATGGTCTGCAGGGTCTCGCCCGAATCGGGATCCACCAGGAGCAGGCTGGCACCCGTGGCAACCAGCAGGCGCCCGTCCGGCAGGCCCGTCATGAACAGCACCATGGGCGGACCACCCGTTGCCGGGCTGTATTCGGCCAGGTCCGGCAATTGCCGGTCATTGGCCAGGTCGTACTGCATCAGGCGGTTACCCGTTTCCGAAATGTACGCCATGCGCGAGCCATCCTGACTCAGCACCGCGTTGGTGACCCCGTGAATATCCGCCACACCACCGTGCACTTCGGTCTGGTATTCCTGCAACAGGCGGCCGTCCGGCGTGAAATGGAAAATGTGGCCGTCCCCGATCCGGTTCGTGAAGGGCATGTACGCGAATTCGGTGGAATTGAAGACGATCTTTTTCTTGGTGCCGACCATGTGCTCGCCCATATAAAAGGAGCCGTCATCCGCCCAGTTGATATTGCTGAAGCCGCGGCTGCCGAAGCTGCGCAGGGGCTTGAGCCTGCCGTCGGTGCCGATCTCGACAACCTGCCAGCTGATCTGCGAAAAACCCCACAGGGTGCCGTCCGGCGCGAAGGTCAGTCCGCCGATCTTGTGCGTGGTTTCTTCAATCCACAGCACGCCCTTGGGTTTAAAGTCGGCATCGAATTGCAGGATGCGCCCCGTGCCCCGGTGATCGTCATCCGGATCATCCATGACCGTGGCGGCAACAAACACATCGCCTTTGGCAAAGGCCTGCATGGTCGACACCCGGTCCGTCGCCACAGAGACGCTGGCAACCAGACTCAGAATAGCCAGCCAGCTCAGGCAGGACAGGGTCTTCAACAAGTTCAACACATTTATCTCCCGCAGCAATCCAGGTCTAAGGCGCACCAACGATCAATGTCTCACAGCGCAGCGACGGCATCTTGCCATCAACGAAACTCCAGATGTAATTCTGTGCCGCGCGCTCGGCCGGATCGATAAAGCCATTGCCATTCGCATCACAAAAATAGTCCAGGAGCCCTTTGACCGGCAAATTCGCCGGCGCCCACCCGGTGCTCTCCCCGGTGAGTTTAAGCAAACTGGCTGTGGCCTGGTCGTCGGCCGGGAAAGTCGCCTTTGTACTCCCCTCTACTTCGATACCAACAACGGCCCCCTGGTTGCCGGCCGCACTGACCGGCCCCGTTGCAAAACCATGGGCCACGGCACCGTTATTGCGGCCTATCAGGCCACCCACACCCTCGGTTCCGATTACCGCATTGGCCGCGAAGGCATTGCGAACGGTACTCAGGGAATTAAAGCCCACCAGCCCGCCTACATTGTTGCCATCGGCGGTCACTGTGCCCGTGGCATAGCTGTTGCGAACGCGCGCATCGGTATTCACGCCCACCAGCCCGCCGATGTCGTTGGTACCGCTGACCGGGCCGGTGGCATGACTGTCATGAATCGCCCCGAAGGTATTCAGACCGACCAGGCCACCGATGCCGCGCTCGCCTTTGACGGCTGCGCTGGTGTGGCTGGCGTAAACCGCCCCGGTCATGTCACCCACCAGGCCGCCCATGGCTTGCCCGCCTTCAACGGTACCGTCGAAATGACTGGCAAATACCAGGCCGGCACTGCCGCCCACCAGGCCACCGACAGCCATGGCTGCGTCGACGCGACCCCGAGCTGAACTGCGGTAAATCACCCCGAAGTTGGAGCCCACGATGGCGCCGGTCCCGGCCCGGCCCGTCACAACAATGTCCTCAACGCGCAGATTCAGAATAACGCCGCCTTCCGCCAGCACACCAAACAGACCCACACCGCCGCGTTCGGGATAGTTGATCCTGACGCCGCTAATGCTATGCCCCTGACCATCGAAGACGCCGGCGAACCCAAACTCTCCCAGCGCCCGCATGCAGTTGCCCGTAGGCCCGCAATTACCCAGGGGTTCGAAGTTGGCAATATCGGCCGCATCAATATCCCGGACCAGCTGGTAGTTGCGCTGCTTGCGCATGGCTTCAGTCAGTGTGTCGGAGTTCAGCGTGACCATGGCCTGCAGTTGCTCGGCATGACAGATCTCGAAGCGACCATCACCGTTGGTATCCGTAGCAAACTCATTGGCATCCGTCGGCGCAGCGTCAAAGCGATTGGCGAGGCCATCGCCGTCGCTATCGCCGGCACCCGAATCGAAACCAGCACAAGCATCCTCACCCACTGACTGGCTTAGCATCGCCTCGCTGCGAGCCCGGGCCAGCAAGGCTGAAAACTCCGCCGCCCGCGCGCCATGATCAAACTTCACCACGCCACCAGGACCGCCAGGCCCACCCGGTCCGCCGCGCCCCGGAGGACCGCCCGGCGCGCCGCCGGGCGGTGCCGCGGGCGCGGGATTCAGAGCTGCGTTCTGACTCGCGAAATAGGCCGCGATGTCGGCCAGTTCCTGGGGACTTTTATTGAGCAGGGCGCCGCTCATCAGAGAGTTCTTGCGAGTGCCGTCCAGATAAGCCTGCATAGCCAGCAGGATGTAGCTTTCGTGCTGGCCACCGATGCGTGGATTGACCGGGGACGGGCTGTTGCCGTCTTCCCCGTGGCAGGCAAAACACGTGGTAGACAGCTGCTTGCCCCGCACCGGGTCGCCGGCTGCCTGGGCCACCGGCATGGCAAAACAGCTCAGCGCCAGCAACGCCGGCAGTAATCTGAATGAACTCATTTCATCTCCCCCGTCCGGCCAATCGATGTTGGCCGGCCTGGTCTGTCAGCGTGCCGCGTCCGGCAAACCCGTGCTATTTCTTCTTGAGTCGCGGATCCTGGATGTCCCGACTCTTCACATCCTGGTAAAACTCTTCCCAGTCGGAGCCCACCAGCTTTTCGGCCATCCGGCGCGTGTAGGTGTCCGGGCCCAGCGGGCATTGCGCATACAGCGACTGCCGCCATCCATCCGCGCGTTTGTTATAGATGGACAGAACTCTATCAAATCCATGTCGGGGCACGCCGATGGGCCCCGGGGCACGAATCTTGATTTCGAACCAATGGTCGTAAAGAGCCAGGGCAACATTCGGTGCCAGCTCCTTGACCCAGAGTTTGGAGTAGCCCCAGCGGAAAGCATCCAGGCCTTTCTTGGGCGGGAAGATGTAGCGATCCAGGATATCCCAGCCGATCATCACGTCGTAAAGCTCTTCTGCCACGTACATGGGCGAAGGATCTTCGCGATCCCAGATCTCCGTCGGCAATCGCCACCATTCCTGCGCATTCCAGATGGCTTCGGTGCGGGCCAGGACCGCGTTGATCTCTGCCTTGAGGGTTTCATCGCAGGGTGGATATTCAATGGGCCCGCGGGCCAGGTGGTTACCGGCCTCAGCGGGTTTACCGGCTGTGGTGGCACCTAGCAGGCTGGCGAAGGCCAACTTAGCCAGCAATTCCCGGCGTCCGGGATTCTCAGCGTGTTCTTCTGTCATCCGCTTACCCCTCATAGATAATTTTTTCTTTAAGATCTGCCCTCAGTCACCGCAGCACCGATAGCGCCCGACCTTTCGCCTGCCTCGGCGGCATGTGCGAAGTGAACGCCACTGGACACCAGACCCAGCGTGATAAATATTTCGCCGCAGTTCGCGATGGGCAGGGACCATTGCGGAAAAAGTGGCGGTCCCATTCCGGCTGCCAGGAACATCGCACCTGAACCCAAAGCCATCCAGGCCCAGCCGCGCTGAATCCACAAAGAAATACCCACGCCCAGGACAATGACATTGGTCAGGATCGCAACCAGGGGCGAGCCGACACCGTCTACCACGACCGCATCCGGCGTACAGAACTGCAACTCGGAAACCTGCGTGGTGTAACGAACCGTATCGGCCACGCAGGCCAGGTGCAGATCGATCTGGAACAGATAGGGAACATCCAGCGCAATCAGAATCGATGCCACCCCACAAAAAGTGCCCATTACGGCCTTGGGTTGCGCCCAGCCCAGCCCCGCCTGTTTGGCGATGGAACCCGCGGCGATCACCAGCAGCGGCAACATGGTCCAGTGCCAGGCAAAGGCCGGCACCGTCATGGCCTGCAGCAATTCGCCTTCGCCAATGAAGCGCCCGATGCCGATGCGGAAATTGTCATACCACAGCAGCGTGCCGCCGAAGAGCACCAGGAACAGCCCTCGAGGTCGTCCGTTGCGGGCCCAGGCACCCCAACCCCAGACCCAGATGGCCAGGTGAACCACAGCGAAGACCAGGAATAACAGGGACAACATGCTTTAGTCCGCGAGTCCTAGGAGGGCGGGCGGCCACCCGCCTCCACCCAGTCAGGTCGTCCGGGCAATATCCCGCCGTTCAGTTCAACGCCTTTCTGGGGGCGAGAAGTCCAGAGTTGTGGTGAGAAGCGCGGAATTGCCATGGCAGCGACGGGGAAACATTCCACCATCTGGCCGACGCCCACGGGCATGTTCTGAATGGCGTAACAGAAAAAATCTTTCTCGGTAATATGCCAGAAACCGGTCATGGACCTGCGACTGGTCACCAGGCTGCCATCTGCCTTGAAGTAAGCCTGGAAGGCCAGTTCTTCACCCGCCTCGGCATTGACCCACCGATAATTGGCGGTGTTAAACATCAGGTGGTTCCAGAAACTCGGGAAACGTTCCGACGGCGGCTTGGAACGATCCTGTTGAGCCGCGGCAAAAGCCTCGGGTGGCCGCTCCCAATCCACGGCGCCCGTTTCAATGAGCATGAAATGCAGAATATTCCGTCGATCCGCTCCGGGAACGGCCTCGGGAATGCCCATGATATTGCCCGGCAGATAGTTCTTGGGATCCGCGAGCCAGGCATTGAGCTGTTCCGGCGACCACTGAAAATCCGCGCCGCGCAGGGTATCGGAATAGGTGAACTCTGCCAGGGAGCCGGCTTGCCGATCAAACACCCCCCACAGGTTCGGCCCGGCAATATTGCTGCTGTTTTCGGCCAGGGTATGGCAGGCACTGCAACGACCCTGGAAGGCCTGTTTGCCAGCCATGTAATCGGCTGCCTGCAAACGGTCCAGGCTCAAATCTGCTGCTGCAGCTGGGTTTGAATCTGTGACACCGTCAGCGCGCTGGGCTGCTTCGTCCGGTACACCACAAGCAGCCAGGCTGGCGAGAAAAAATAACGATACTGGAAAACGCACGAAAAGCATCCTCAATCACTTTGTCGGTCCCAGATAATAAACCCGGCTTTAGACATGACTGCCCGCAGTGACGAAATTCACCGCAGACCGGACGAGAAATCGTAAGCGACTAACGGGCGAAGATGAGCTTCAGACGGCCTTGCAAATCCTCATCAAGGTCCTGCGAAGTCATGTGATACTTGATGGCGACTTTCATCCCTCGCATTTCCGGCCCTACAGCGATCCGCAGGGGCATCTCGAACACGGGTAGCACCTGGCCCGGCCCAAGGGTGCCTACGCAGGCGCTCACCTTGGCATGTTTTTCAGATATGTCGACCCTTGGATACCCGGCCAACCGGCTTTCCATTTCGGTCATTTGCTTTTCGGGGCTCGAGTGGAGTCGATCAGCCACCTCAAACCCTGACACCTTAGGGATACTTAGCTCAACAACAATATCTTGTAACGAAACCTGCTGAGGATTCTGTATCGACAAATTAATTTGCACGGCGCATTCTTCAAAATAATAATGCTCATCCGCCTCTTTTGAGTCATCGCTTGCCTGTTTGTACTGCATGACCAAAGTATCCATACCATGCTGAACAAAGGGCGTATCAGGACCAAATATTCTTACGTGAGAGAGCCGCAGGATTCCTGTGTCATCATATCCGAGCATTTTGTTAGATGCCTTCTTGGTATTGATGACGGACAAAATTCTTTCTCGGGTTTGCGACGAGGGTGACTGAGAAGAATCAGGAACTTGCAACTCTAACTGCTGACACGTCGGATCGTTGTTGAATCCCAATTGCAAGGGCGTCGGTGGCTCTGCAGGTCCGCGTCCATACATCCGATCCAGATCCTCACGCCGTGCCGGTCGTATAACGCCCTGGTCACGAACCCAACAAGCGCCGGTGCGCATATCTTCGGCAATCTGGCGACGCAAGGTATATGGCGGATTATTGCAGTCGCTAATTTCTAGTGCGGCGACCGGCTTGCCCTCGACTTCCACCATGATAGGTACAATCTTGAGTTCCGGCTCAATCAGGGCAGGCAGGTCATAGCCGAAGAGTCGAAAGCGCCGGATCGCGTCCCGATCCAGGCCACAGACCTGAATAGCATCACCGACCTGCTCCGCGCCCAGCAGCAAGTGGCGGGATTTAGTAGTTGCCCCGTTGGCCAGCGCCAGCACATCACGGACCAAATGACCCTGCTCACCTTCGGCGTACATATCCCGCCGCAACAGCATGGCTGCGGAATTCGGGTTTTCGGTCAGAATCTCTTCCAGCAACATAGTCTTAGGTGCAAGGCGCGGTCCGCCATGTAACATAAAGGCCAGTTCCCGGATTTTCCGCGATGCGGGTCGCAGATCCGGAAGTTCTCAGATCTCCTCGCGGCGGAATGGCACCGGCGGTACGCTCTGGAAGTACGCCCACATTGCGCTGACATCTGCCTCGGTCATCCCGGCAAAAGCATTCCAGTTCATCAGGGTATTGGCCTCCGGCGGCACCGGCGTCAGTGTGCCATGCAGCCTGAAGCGGGCCAGGAACTGTTCCTGCGTCCAGGAACCCAAACCGGTCTCATGGGGCGTCAGGTTCATGGCCCATAGCGTTTTACCGTTCAGGAAGAACGGCATGCCACCCGCCAGGTGTCGGGCCGGATCAGTATCAAAAGAACGCGGATTGCGCGGCGTATGACAAAACTCACAGCGAGCAATGCGTGACAGGTACTCCCCGTAGGCCACAGGATCACTAGCAGGCGGAGCAACAATTTCTTCAGTCACCGGCTCCGGCCAAAGCTGCACCAGGCTGCTCATGGGAAACTCGATTTCCTTCTCGGGCCGAATAGAAGACACGGCGGGCATACTTCTTAAGTAGGCCAGCACCGCGCGCATGTCTTCGTCGGAAACGTGCCGGTAAATAAAATACGGCATGATGGGAAACAAGCCGTTACCGTCGCGGTCCACGCCATCGCGCACCGCCCTGACGATTTCTCCGTTAGTCCAGCCGCCGATGCCCGTTTCTACATCCTGGGTAATATTGCGAATACACATGCGCCCGGGAAATGTCGTTTCGCCGACATTAACGCCACGCGGCGCCGAGTTCTTGTCCATGCATTCGCGACCGGCGCCGATGGGTTCCACCGGCGGGCCGCCGTAGTAATTCCAGTCGCGCTCGGAGTGGCAATCCACGCACTGCAGAACGTTGATGGTGAGGTAGCGGCCGCGCTCGATCAGCTCGGGTGTCGATTCTATGGCCCATTCCTGCACAGGCTGTTGCCTGGGCAGATAACCCCAGTACCAGGTTGCCGCCCCGGCAGCTGCCAGCGCCAGCACACCCACGATTCCCAGCAACAGCTTCTTCATTCCCCAACCCTCAATACGCCTGGACTCTTTAGGACTGCAACGAATACTAGCGACCCGACACCCCTGAGCCGCAATCCCAACCCTGCCAAGTCTGCAAGGCGGACACGCCCACCAAACAACAAACCACCACCCCTCAAACTAAGGCGCCGCCAAACCCGCAAGAGCAAAACAAGCATCGTCTCCAGTGCCTGGGGAGAGCTATTCCCGCGCGAGTTTCAGGGAGCCATCCAGTCCTAAGCATTCCTCAAGCAGGTAGAGCTCCCCTGTCTGAGCCCGGGAATAGCTCTCCCCAGGCACCCCACCAACCCAAACTAAACCACTAAAACTCAACGACAGACCGGATACTCTCCCCCTCATGCATGAGGTGGAAGGCATGATTAATCTCTTCCAGCGGCATCTTGTGGGTGATCAGGTCATCGATATTAATCTTGCCGTCCATATACCAGTCGACGATCTTGGGTACATCCGTCCGGCCCCGGGCTCCGCCGAATGCGGTGCCCTTCCAGACCCGACCTGTGACCAGCTGAAACGGACGCGTGGAAATCTCCTGGCCGGCACCCGCGACGCCAATGATGCAACTCTCGCCCCAGCCCTTGTGGCAGCACTCCAGAGCCTGGCGCATGGTGTTCACGTTGCCAATGCATTCGAAGCTGTAATCTACGCCGCCGTTGGTCAGGTCGATCAGGGCTGCCGTGACATCACCCACATCTTTGGGATTAACGAAGTCCGTCATGCCGAACTGGCGGCCCAGGGCCTCTCGCTGCGGGTTGAGGTCCACCCCGATAATCCGGTCGGCACCCACCATCCGGGCACCCTGCACCACATTCAGACCAATGCCACCCAGGCCGAAGACGGCAACCGTTGAGCCGGGCTCTACCTTCATGGTGAAAGCCACAGCACCGATGCCCGTGGTCACGCCGCAGCCGATGTAACAAATCTTGTCGAAGGGCGCGTCCGGGCGAATCTTCGCCAGGGCAATTTCCGGCAAAACGCTGTGATTGGCAAAGGTGGAGCAGCCCATATAGTGCAGGATGGGCTTGCCCTGATAAGAAAAGCGGCTGGTGCCGTCAGGCATTAAGCCCTGGCCCTGGGTCGCCCGTATGGACTGACACATATTGGTCTTGGGATTCAGGCAGAAATCGCACTCCCGGCATTCCGGCGTATACAAGGGAATCACGTGGTCGCCGGGCGCAACCGACTTAACGCCCTCGCCGACTTCCCGCACTATGCCGGCGCCCTCGTGGCCGAGAATGGCCGGGAATGCACCTTCCGGGTCATCGCCGGACAGGGTAAAGGCATCTGTATGACAGATACCCGTGGCCATCATTTCCACCAGGACCTCGCCGGCGCGGGGGCCTTCCAGATCCACTTCCACAATTTCCAGGGGCTTGCCGGCTTCGAAGGCCACGGCCGCGCGGGTTTTCATCGGTTGTTCTCCCGAGAATTATTACTCTTATATATACCGGCCAAACAGCCGGCCCATCTCATTCAAGCCTTCAGAATTGCCGCGTGATGCTCAAGATGATCATCGATAAAGGAAGCAATAAAGAAGTAACTGTGATCGTAGCCGTCGTGGCGGCGCAGCACCAGCGGCTGGGAAACCTGCGCGCAGGCAGCCTCAAAGCGTTCGGGTTGTAGCTGTGACTCAAGAAAATTATCGGCCAGCCCCTGGTCAATCAGGATCGGTGCGGCGGCGGCGCGATCGCCCGCGCCGCGCATCAGTTCGCAGGCATCGTATTCGGCCCAGCGCGACCGATCCTCGCCCAGATAAGCGGCCAGGGCTTTATGGCCCCAGGGCACCTGCGTCGGTGCCACGATGGGCGCAAAGGCGGACATTGAACGATACCGGTCGGTATTCTTCAGACCGATGGTCAGCGCGCCATGTCCGCCCATGGAATGCCCGAAGATGCCCTGCGCCGATGCATTCGCATCAAATTCATTCAGCACCAGTTCCGGCAATTCCCGCGTCACATAGCTATACATGTGGAAGTTGGTGCGCCAGGGTTCCTGTGAGGCATCGAGATAGAAACCGGCGCCCTGGCCCAGGTCGTAGGCCTCGTCATCGGGCACATCGTCGCCCCGCGGACTGGTGTCCGGCGCCACGATGATCAGGCCCTCTGCCGCTGCCCGTTTGTACGCCCCGGCCTTCACGGTAAAGTTGTCTTCGGTGCAGGTCAGACCAGACAACCACCAGAGCACTGGAAAGGGCCCCTCGCCGGGCGGCACAAAAACCGAAAAACGCATTTCGCACTGGTTGGTTGCCGAAGCGTGACGGTAGTAACCCAGACTGCCATCGAAGCAGCGGGCTAAAGAAATGTTTTCCATGGTATTGCTGTCTGCCTGTGCCTGAAGAAGCCATTTTCTGGCTCCGGTAAATTCTACGTGTCAGGCAGGCTTCAGGCCAGAAACATCCGATAAGCCGGATTCCCGGTCTCGTCAGCATAGGCATAGCCCAGTTCCTTCAGGTGCCGCTCAAAACTGGGCAGATCCCGCTCGGGAACCTGAATGCCGGCCAGGACACGACCGAAGTCGGAACCGTGATTACGATAGTGAAACAGGCTGATATTCCACTGCGTGCCGATCGCCTGCAGAAAGTTCAACAGGGCGCCGGGACGCTCCGGAAACTCGAAACGATACAATCGCTCGTCACTGATTGCCGGGGCCTGGCCGCCGACCATATGGCGAACGTGCAGCTTCGCCATTTCGTTGTCGCTCATGTCGACGACCCGCAGCCCGGCTGCTTCCAGGGAGTGCACGATTTCTGCCCGTTCGGCCTTGCCCTGAGAAAGTTCCAGGCCGACAAACACGCGTGCCGCCGCCGGATCGCCGTAACGATAGTTAAACTCGGTAACATTGCGGCTGCCGATGGCCGCGCAAAACTCAAGGAAACTGCCGGGGCGTTCCGGGATTTCCACGGCCATTAACGCCTCGCGCTCTTCACCGATGGCGGCCCGCTCCGCGATATGGCGCAGGCGATTGAAATTCATGTTGGCGCCGCAATTCAGGGTCACTAAGGTCTGATCATGCACCCGGTTTTTTTGCAGGTAGCGCTTCAGGCCCGCTACCGCCAGTGCGCCGGCGGGCTCAACCAAAGTCCGGGTGTCTTCAAAAATGTCCTGGATTGCCGCACAGGTTTCGTCGGTACTGACCAGGATGATCTCGTCAACGAGGTGCTGGCTGATACGAAAGCTCTCATCACCAACACGGCGCACCGCGACTCCGTCGGCGAATATGCCGACATGCTCAAGGGTCACGGGTTCACCCGCTGCCATGGCCGCATGCATGCTGGCCGAATCCTCCGGCTCGACGCCGATGATTCGAATCTCCGGTCGTAGTGCTTTCGCATAGAGCGCGATACCACTGATCAGACCGCCGCCACCGATGGGGACAAAGATGGCATGAATAGGATCAGGGTACTGCTCAAAAATCTCCATGCCGATGGTTCCCTGACCGGCGATCACATCGGCATCATCAAAGGGATGGATGAAACTAAGACCGTTACTGACTGCCAGTTCACGAGCATGGGCGTAAGCCGCATCGTAGTCGACGCCATGCAATATCACCTCGGCGCCCAAGGCCCGCACGGCATCCACCTTGATCGCCGCAGTTATTACCGGCATCACTACCACCGCGCGCACACCCAGCTCCCGGGCGGCAAGCGCCATGCCCTGGGCATGATTGCCGGCCGAACTACAGATCACACCCTGTTGGCGTTCAGGCTTGGACAAGTGCGCGAGCTTGTTATAGGCGCCGCGAATTTTGAAGGAGAACACCGGCTGCAAATCTTCCCGCTTGAACAGGATCTGATTACCCAGTCGCTCTGAGAGTCGCGGCGCCGCCTCTAAAGGGGTCCGGATCGCTACGTCATAGACGCGTGCTTGCCGGATTCGCTCCAGGTATTCCGCGGTGAGAGATTGGGCATTCGTTGACATGACTGATACGGGCTTAGCGGCTCCTGCCGCGTTGCATGATTATGCGCGATCCAGGCCGACCGCAGGACGGACTCGGAATCTGCCGCCGACCAGGGACCGAAGTATCTCCCAACTTCACGGGAAACAGACCATGAACACAGAACGTCGCAAACTCCTTGGTATGGCAGGGCTGGCGCCAGCCCTGGCGCTGGCTGGCGGAAAACAAGCCACGGCGGCAGCGCCGGCAGGCTCACGCCTGGTCCTCACGGATTTTCAGACCCCCGAGCCCGTCATGATCGATAACTGCGCCTGGCGCGGTTTCAGTGACCGGGTCATGGGCGGTGTCTCCGATGGCAATGTCGAGGCCGCCACGGTGGCCGGCAAACGAAGCCTGCGTATGACCGGTCGCGTAACCAAGGAATCGGGCGGCGGCTTTATCCAGATGGCTATGTACCTGGGGGGCCGGGGCGACGCCTTCGATGCCTCTGCGTACAGCGGGCTGGAATTCCTCGTCTACGGCAATAACGAGGACTACAACATTCATATCCGCACGGCCGATGTGCGTTGGCACAGTCAATCTTACCGGGCGACCTTTTTTGCCGAACCCCGCTGGCAGACCATCCGCCTGCCCTGGTCCGCTTTCGAACCTAACCAGATTGAAGCACCCCTGGATGTTGCGGCTATTCAACGCATCGGCCTGCTGGGCTGGATGCGGGAATTCGAAGCAGACCTGTCGGTGGGTGAAGTCGCGCTGTATGCCTGAGTCAGGCCAGGCCGCTTAGCTGCCCATCATCGCCCCGACAGGCGACACGCCGAACAACTGGCCGTGAAAGTGCAGCATGGCGCCAAAGCCCAGCACGGCGAGCAGAATTCGCCACCAACCCAGCTCCGCGATGGAAAACCAATTGCGACCCTGGATTATTGCCCCGAAAGGCAACACCGATGTCTGGGCGGCGAAGACCGACCACTTGTCGCCGAGCTTTTCCCGACGTTTGGCGTCAATGGAATAGGCGCCGATCACACAGAGCAATACCAGGCTCCCAAAGAGAATCAGGCCCGCCTGGTCGCCGTTCACGATCAGATGCGTCAGACCCCAGAGCGTGACACCCGAAAGAAAGGGATGCCGGGTAATGCGCAGGATGCCCGTGACCGGCTTCTCCTTGTCCAGCAAGCCTTCGGCACCCACCAGGGTGGGGCTGGGTGTGGTCAGCCCCACCACCACCAGGAAAAAGGCCGGGAACATCAGCCCCAGGGCCACGGGCTGCAGGGCATAGAGCTGGCCCCAGGTTTCCACGTAGGGCGCCACTTTGTAGGCATCGGATAGCCAGGAGATCGTCACCAGGGAAACTACGGCATAGCCGATGAGGTAGGGCCCCTCCCCGACCTTAGCCACGATGAAGCCTCGCAAGGGTGTCCCGGCGAGACCGAGATGGGTGCCAACAAAGGCAAGAGCGGCAAGCAACAGCTCAGTCATGGAAAAAACTTCCTCAAGTCAGCCGACTCGGATCCACCGGGCATCAGCCACGGACTCTACTTGGCTGCCCCTTCCAAAAAGGCTTCAGCCGCGCCGCCCAGGCGCAGCTGGAACAGCGCAATAAAGCTGACTATCGCGATGCAATAAGCGGGCACCACAATCGCATGCAAACCCTCACTCTTGCTGAACCGAAGAATCACGGCCAGGCTGCCAATACCCGCCAGCATGGGTGCCGTGGGCGCAAACTGGCCCGTCAGCACCGGCCACAGGAACACCGCCCAGAACCACATGACAGCAATGACAGTGAAGTGCGATGGGGCCAGACGAAAATACTGCGCCCGCAAATCCACGGATTTGCTGTCACCATCTACATCGGGAATTAACAGGCTGGTGGCCAGGTAAATACAGACCGGGCCGATCAGCAAATACATATAGCCGACAAAATTAAAGCCCCCCACGGAACCTACACCGAACATAGCCCACCAGAACAACACATGGAGCACAAACTGGAACAGCAGCAGCAGGCTGTAAACCCAGAAGTGCCCAACCTCAAGTCGATCGCGTCGGCGCAGGTACTCGGCCAGGGTACTTAGCAGCCGCACGATGCCAAGGCCATTGATCACCGCCGCCAGTGAGATCGTGAAAGCAAAGGAACTGACTGCATTCATAGGACGCACCAAGCTGTAGATAATTGAGCAGCGAAATATCCGTCATCGCGGGCGGCCTGATTGAGCCTGCTCTGGATTGACCGACTACGCGCTAACCGCATGGCATTAACGGCCACGCGTCAGAACCCAGTAGGCCTTGCCATCGGTCGTTCTGACCCGATAGATCAGGCGACTATCCGGTATCTCTTCGTTAATTAGCCGCAAGTACATATCGTCGAAAAACTCCGGGGTCTCAAGACTGAAATTATGAAAATTTCGCGTGCGGTTGACCGGCGTGACATCAACCAGGGTAATTTGCTCATCTTCAGATACGGTCAATTCCAGAACTCGTTCAGCCTCCATAAGCTGATTCAGACTCAGCGTGCTTTCACCCTGCCGGCGCTCGCCCCGGTTGATGATGCGACTCATGATCAGCGCACGGTCGTTGGACGACACATAGACGGTTAAATTCTCTGTCAGGGCCTGGATCTTAGCCTTGAAGTTGGCATCGAAATCATCTGCTCCCACATCAGGGGCGGTCAGCATAACGTTTTCGATCTCCAGCTCATCGTCGGCCCAGTCGCCCTGCTGATAAAGAATATCGAAGGCATTGGTGACCACCTCGCCGCCCATGCTATTCGCCCATAGCCAGAGCCGCTGCGGCTGCACTTCTCGAACCACCAGGTCCAGCAGCTGCGCCAGTTCAGCACCGGACTGTCCCGCCACCTCGTGGGCTCGCCGATAGCCGGCCGGGGTAGAGCCCTGGTTACCGGGCCAGTCAAACACCAAGACCGGCGCATTGATGTCCAGTACATGGCCCAGAAAGGCTGTTTTTCGGAGTGCTGACGGAAAAGCTTCTCGAAAACCATGGACTACCAGCAGCAAACCCTGATGGGGTGACCGCGCGACCATGTCTCGCAAGTCAGCCACAAACTCCGCCTGCTCCAATTCAGCAGGATCTCTTAGCTGAATCGCTTCATTCTGAAACCAGTCGGTCGGGTTAATGAGCATACTCAGGCCGACCGTAGGCTCTATCTCAGTATCAAAGGAACCGAAACGCAGTTCGCCACTTCGCTTAGTTCCTTTTATCTGGTCCGGGGGCGCATCGGGGTTATCAATTTCCCGATTGCTGGCGACGAAATAACGATAGACATTCTGCTCACCCAACTGGGCAACGGTCATGCGCCGGAACAGAAATGCTTCTGCGAGCTGGATGGCAGAGCTGCTGGACATGTAGAGGGCGTAGTAAAGCCACCCGCCGACCAGCACAACAATGATCCCGGTGCCAAGCAGCAGCCTCTTTCGTATGGTCATTCCAGCACCCCCAGCATTGCTCTAGGATCTCGCGACTGCGGAGGAAGCGCAAGCTAGTCTGCGCCAGGGCTTACTGCGGCAAGAAGCTCGGGCGAACCGGCGTCTGTTTGGTATGGTCTTGCGAGGCGCGATGAATTAGCGCCGATTGTCATTTCAGCTATTGGGAGGGACCACCGCATGAATGAAGAGATGCCCGCACCTGAACCACGCCCGTGGATTTTGGCCTGGTTTCCCAAGCTAAGCCGCGAAGAGCGCCAGGAACTCAGCACCCGCATCCGCAGTGGGGCAACGGGCGGCGCGGATTTCTACGTCATGATGTTGCTGGCCTCGGGGCTGGCTTCCCTCGGTCTTTTGCAAGGCTCCACCGCTGTGGTCATCGGCGCGATGCTGGTAGCGCCCCTGGTCGGTCCCCTGATCGGCGCCGCGCTGGCCCTGGTTCAGGGCAACATCCACCTGATGCGAGTATCCCTGCAGGTAGCCCTGGCCGGGATCGCCCTTGGCTTGACGGTGTCCTTAATGTTTGGGCTATTCAACCCGGGCTATGAACCCACCATGGAAGTGGAAGCCCGCGGTCGGCCCGATCTGTTCGATCTGTTTATTGCCCTGGCCTCGGGTATGGTAGCCGCCTACGCCCAGGGCCGACCCAATGTGTCCGGCACCCTGGCCGGTGTAGCGATCGCCGCCGCCTTACTACCGCCCCTTGCCGTAGTCGGCATCGCCGGCATGACCGGGGAAACCCAGATCGCGGCTTACGCCGCCGTGCTGATGGTTACCAACCTGGTGGCCATCATCCTGGGGGCCGCGCTGATTTTCAGACTTCTGGGCTGCAAGGCACGTGGCAACGACTCGTCGGCGCAACCCTGGGTGCAACGCTCGGTGGTCGCCTTATTACTGATCGCTATCATGCTGTCTGCCCCCCTGGTACTCAGCGGCATCAACAAGGATGTGCTGGGCCCCAATCGCCCCTACACCTATCCTGTTTCAGTTCCCGTGCGCAAAGCGGTCGAACAGTTTGTCAGTGAGCAAGGGGGCATGCAGGTCATCGCGGTCGGGCGCAAAGGCGTCGAACCCGAGGATGGCATCACGGTGGTGCTGACAGCACGAAACCCGATACCATCCACTTTCGCCAAAGCGCTGCGGCAAGTGGTCCGGCAGGCCCGGGGACTGACATTGCTGGAAGAACTTGAGAATGAGAAAGCGATAGTGCAAGTTTTCGTTCTGCAGGAAGCGCCGCTACTGGTGGAATAAAGCCCCGAGCAAGCACGACCTGAGCCAGACTCCTCTAATCCGGGGCTGCCAAGGGTAGAATCCCTGCAACCGTTATCAACCCTGAACGAGGCTGGCCAGCCAGTGCTAAAAGATTTTCTGCAGGTTATTCGCTACCGCATCGAACGCCTGTTCGTCCGGGACACCGTGGGCCAGCTGATCCTGCTGCTCTTCCTGGTGGTGCTATCGACCTTTATTGGCTTGACCGCCCAGCTCTTTGGCCTGTTTGGCGAGGGCAACCTGAATGTTGCCAGTATCCCCCGGGATATTGACGGTGGCTTCTGGGATGCGCTGTGGTGGACTCTGCAACGTGTGTTGTATATGAGCCGGCTGGAGCAGGTCTATGGCGGTACCGCCGTCATTGTCGTCTACTCTATCTTCCTGACCTTCGTCGGCATGGTGGTCTTCGCCACGGTCTTTTCGCTGATTACCACGGCTATCAGCAACACACTGGAGTCGCTGCGCAAGGGTGATACGGCTGTCAAGGAGCGGGGCCATATCCTGATCCTGGGCTGGAGCGCCAAATTGTTCCCGGTGCTGAAACAACTGGCCGAACTCAAGCCAAACAGCAAGATTGTCCTGCTGTCACCCCTGAGCGTGGTGGAAATGGAGGATGCGCTGCGCGTCGCTGGTATTGATAAGGAAAAGCTGACCGTCGTCCTGCGTACGGGCGACCCGACTCGACTCTCAGAGCTGGAGCGCGTGGCCTTCAATCAGGCCGGTAGCATTATCGTCCTGTCACCGAGCACGGCCCAGGACAGCCTGAGTGCCGACAGCGAGGTCATCAAGACAATCCTGCAGATGGTCAGCTACCAGGGGTGGGGCAAGCACAGGCCCACGCTGACGGCCGAGATCGCCCGGGAACGAAATTACGAGCTGGCCCAGATCGCCGGCAACGACCGCGTTGACCTGGTGTCATCCAGCACCGTCATTAGCAAGATCATCGTGCAGTCCATGCGCAACCCCGGGCTGGTGGACGTGTACAGGGAGCTGCTGGCCCGGACCGGCAACAACATCCAGGTGAGGAAGATTGCAGACTGCGTCGACCAGGAGCTGGGCCTGGTCAGTTTTGGCTTCCGCAACGCCATCCCCGTGGGGGTGTCCTGGGAGGAAGACAAGAACGGCCGCATTAAACATGCCACGGGCCTGAACCCGGAGCCTGATTACGAACTCGCGGAAGACGAAAAACTTGTCCTGATGATGACGGGCACTAAAACAGTCTTCAGCCTGCCTGCCCAGGTTCCCGAGTCCCACCTGACGCGCGACGGCAATCAGACCCTCCGGCCACCGGAGAATATTTTACTGGTCGGGTGGAACGGAAATATTTACGACATCCTGATAGAACTGAATGCTCATGCTATCGCAGGCACTGCAATCACCATCCTGTCCAGCCTGCCCGAGGCGGAAGCCCAGCGGCGCTTGCAGGCCTACATCCGTCAGCCGCTGCGTAATCTGAATTTGCGTATCGTCGCCGGCGACAGCGTCGAAGAACATGCCTATACCGACATTGATCTGGCCAGCTGTAAAAATATTGCCGTGCTGGCGGACAAATCGGCCGGCGAAGCTGATGTGGACGCGCGCACCTTGCGAACCATGTTGCGCCTGAATGACCTGATCAAGGCCACGGGTCGCAACCCTCATGTCGTACTGGAGCTGCTCGACCAGGCGAACCGAGACCTTGTCAGTCAGCTGGGCGTGGATGATGTCATCGCCAGTTTCGTCGCGGTCAGTGCCCAGCTGGCGCAGATCTCCCAGCAAACCGAATTGGGGCCCATTTACCGGGAACTGCTTAGCGCGGGTGGCGTTGAAATCAGCCTGCGACCAGCGGCCGACTACGTGGCGATGGACGAAGCCTGCGGTTTTGCCGATCTGATGCTGGCAGCCCAGCAACGCATGGAAATAGCCCTGGGGCTGCGGCGTGTATCGGCGAGCGGGGCGGAGTTATTGCTGAACCCTGATCGGGACCAGCGTTGGGAACTGAATGAATCGGACCGGGTGGTGGTTCTGGCCCAGCAGGTGTACCGCTAGCCCAGGTGCTTCTCGATCTTTTCGAGGAGGCGTTTGAAATTCACTGGCTTGGTGTCGTAGTCGTCGCAACCGGCTTCCAGGGCCTTATCTTCGTCGCCCTGCATGGCGTGAGCCGTCAGAGCGATAATCGGTGTCTGCGCCGTTTCCGCATTGGCTTTAATCTGACGAGTTGCCTCCCAACCATCGATGATCGGCAGACTGAGATCCATCAGGATCAGATCCGGTGACTCGCTGCCGGCCATGTTAACGCCGGCCTCGCCGTCCTCGGCGATTACCACTTCAAAACCTTTGCGCAACAAACGCCGGGACAGCATGTCCCGATTCATTTCGTTGTCTTCCACCAGCAGAATCTTAGCCATTGCGAGTTAAATCTCTCTTGATTAGCCTTAATCGGCGGCGCCAGAAGCTGCCACCAAACGTCTTACATTCTGGATCAACTGGTCGCGTCCGTAGGCGCCTTTTTCCAGTATCCGCGCTACCTTGCCCTGCAGAATCCGGCGATCGTCCTCATTGAGGTCTTTCGCCGTAATCACGATAACCGGGATATTCTGCCACGCTTCGTGCCGCCGTAGTTCATGCAGGAACTGGAAGCCGTCCATGACCGGCATCATCAGATCCAGCAGGATCAATTCCGGCTGTTCCCGACGCATCTGGTCCAGGGCCTCCTGGCCGTTGCCCGCCTCAAATACAGTCCAGCCGTCCTTCTTAAGGGTCCGGGCCAGCATGCTCCGGGTATCCACGTCGTCCTCGACCACCATCACCGGGCAGGGCGGGCGGTCACACTTGTAGCGGTCCAGGGAGCACAGCAGCGCATCCCGATCCACGGGCTTGGTCAGGTAATCCGTGGCCCCCAGTGAATAGCCGCGCGTCTTGTCATCCACCATGGTGACCATGACCACCGGGATATCTGACAGGTGCGGGTCGGCCTTGATGGAGCGCAACACGGCCCAGCCGTCCATGTCGGGCATCATCACATCCAGGGTGATGGCGCTGGGATGCACGTCATGGGCCAGACGCAGACCCTCTTCGCCACTGTGGGCCTTCACCACGTCGAATCCATCCCGCACCAGGAAGCGCTCGATAATCTCGCAGGCCTCCGGGTCGTCATCGATAACCAAAATCGTCCGTCCTGCCGCCGTGGTCGGCATGGCAGACAGGGGCAGTTCGCCCTGGCTGGCCGATGCCTGCGCCTTGGCGTCTACAGTCTCATCTGTCTCGGCGCCGGCCAGGCACACGGGCAGCTTAATGGTGAATTCCGATCCGACACCCAGTTCACTGCGCACAGTGATATCGCCGCCCAGCAGGCGGCAGAAACGTCGGGAAATGGCCAGCCCCAGGCCGGTCCCGCCGTACTGGCGCGTCGTGGAAGGATCTACCTGGGTAAATTCATCAAACAATTCGTCCAGCTTGTCGGCCGGGATGCCAATGCCGCTGTCGGCCACTTGCAAAACCAGCCGATCCCTGGCCGGGTGTAATTCTCGAAAGGCCCGCAAGGTGACTTCGCCGTCGTGGGTGAACTTCGCGGCGTTGCTGAGCAGGTTCAGCAAGGATTGCTTCAGTTTGGTCAGATCCTGGCGCACTGAACCCAAATCGTCGGCGCGCTCCAGCACCAGCCGGTTGCCATTCTTTGCCACCAGTGGCCCAACGGTCGAGGTGACATCATCGAGCAATTCATTAACGTCGATATCCTCGGCGAATATTTCCGCCTTGCCGGCCTCTACCTTGGACAGGTCGAGCACATCATTGATCAAAGCCAGCAGGTGGGTGCCGGCGCTGTTGATCTTCTTCAAATCCGGTAACAAGTCGTCCTGCCCCAGATCCACAACCTCCTCCATGAGCATTTCGCTATAACCCAGAATGGCATTAAGCGGTGTGCGCAGCTCATGACTCATGTTGGCCATGAAGGAACTCTTGGCGAAATTCGCCTGCTCAGCGGCTTCTCGAGCGTCTAACAGCGCAAGCTCCGCCGCCTTTCGCTGGGTAACGTCCTGAAAAGTCACCTCGCAAAGGTGCCCCTCATCAGTCGGCACAATACGGCCGCTAAATTCCGCGGTTATCCGGTTGCCGTCGCCGCGGCGGCAGGCGACCTCCAGATTCTTGAAGACAGGGTTCTCGGCCAGGTAAGCGACAATGTGATCACGATCTGATTCGTCCCAGTAAATGTCACCGGCAGAGGCATGCTGCAATGATTCCAGCGTCTCGTAACCGAGAATCTCCAGGCCCCTGGGATTAATCAGCGTAACCAGACCATCCTGATTCGACACCATGTAACCATCAGCCATCGTGTCAAAGACATTTCGGAATGTCGCACCCTGCCGTTCGACCTCCTGCTGAACTTCTCGCAACGGTGTGATATCAAAAATAGCGCCATCAACAATGGGCGTACCGGAGTCCGGATCCCGGCTGACATTTCCCTGGCAGCTAAACCAGCGCTCGCAACCATCCGAATGGGTGATTCGGTACTCGATATTGAAGGCCGAATCGTTGCTGATAGCAGCGAGGATTTTTTCGTTGACCAGAGCCCGGTCTTCGGGATGAATAATATCGCTCAGGCGACTCCCCGACTGGCCACTGAAGTGCGCGGCCGGCAGACCGGAAATTTCCTCAATGGCATCACTCATCAGATCGATCTTATGACCACCCTCTTCACCATGATCCGTGATGCGGTAAATCGCGCCAGGCACATTACCCATCAATGATTCGATCAGCTGTTCGCGCTGTTCAAGTTCCTGCTGGGCACGGGACCTTTCCATGACCCGCCCAACCTGAGCGCTGACATTGCGCATGATCTGCGCAAAATCCTCGTCCTCGGGCATAAACTGCGAGGAGAAGAACTCCAGTACCCCTTCTACTTCATCCCCTACGGTTACGGGAATGGCGAAAGCCGAGCGAATGCCGGCGGCCTGGGCGGCAGGTGCGCGCGGAAAGTTGTCGCCATCCCGAATATCCTCGATCCACAACAGATTGCCGGACTCCAGAACCCGGCCCGGCATGCCCTCGCCGCAACTAAATCCGCGGTCCGCACTCAAATCGCGGAATTTAGCGTACGCCTCACCCTCGGCCAGGTACCAGTGCTGCCCTGAAATCAGCTGATCCCGCTTGAGCGGACAACGCGTATAGGCGTGACCGATGGGCCAGCCTGTCACCTCACACACGGCATCGATGACGCCAACCAACACACACTCCACCGTGTCAGCCTCGGCGGCCGCCTCGGCGGCACGCAACATCAGCTGGGCTTCCAGATTGCGTCGGCGCAACTGTGCCGCTTCCGCCGCCTGGAAAGTCAGATCGCGCACAGCGGTCACCACGAGTCGGTGACCATCCAGTGTGATGACACTGAGACTGATAGCGACGGAAATATCACTGCCGTCCTTGCGGCGCGCCATCAAAGTCCGACCGCCAGACATACCCCGCGGCTGCGCGTCCGCCATATAGTCACCGCGCAGCTCAGGGTGATGGCCCTGGAACTCCTCAGCCATCAGCATCTCGACTGGCTGGCCGACCAACTCGGTCCGGGAAAAGCCAAACAGATTCAACATCTGCTCGTTCACCAGCAGCATGCGGCCGTCCTCACCCACCACGGCCATGGCATCCGGCGCGGCATTCAGCAGGGCACCGAAATCCAGACCGTCAGTGTTCAGGGCATCAGACATCCTGACAAGGATACTGCTTCACGGGTGGCAGGACACAATGCAGCCCAGAACGCCTGTTCAGCAGGGAGAGAGGCGGCTGACATAAAGCCAGGCAGAACCGCAGCGCAGCACCAGGCCATGCGGCGCGGGTCTTCTTATTGCCGCACCGGCAGCCGCCCGACGCTCACAAAATGCTGTTGATAATGGGCATTGCGCAAGCTGGCCACCGACACCCGTTTGCCACTGGACGGTGCGTGCACAAACTGCTCGTCACCCAGGTAGATGGCCACGTGGGAAACCTTGTCCTCATAGCGGAAGAACAACAGATCCCCGGCCTGCGCCTGCCCCACGGGGACGGGACTGGCCGCACGATACTGTTGCGCCGAGGTGCGCGGCACGCTGTAACCCACCTGTTGATAAGAGTAATAAACCAGCCCGCTGCAATCGAAAGTCCGCGGACCATAGCCCCCGTATTCATAGGGTGAGCCAACCAGGGTATAAGCCTTTTGCGCAACGGCCGAGCCCACTGTCGCCGACTGACCGGCGCTGAACTGGTAGGATTCGGCCTGCTTTGACGGCGCCACCGGTTGCGAGGAACAGGCGCCCAGCAACCCGCAAACGAGCGCTGCCATGCAGTATTGAAGCCCTGCTCTGCTTATCACCCGTTCTGCTCCACCCGACAAGGAAATCGAAATCAGTAAACGCATGATCAACATGACTTACCTGCAGGTCAAATGCTCTTGAGCAGATCACAGATCCGCCGACACCCGGTGCTCGCATTTCTTGCACTGTTCAGCCTGCTGGTGGCGGGCTGGCTGCTGTACCTGAACTTCAGCATCACGCAAAAATTTGACGGGCGCCGCTGGGATCTGCCCGCACAGGTTTTCGCACGGCCCCTGGAACTTTACGCGGGCCTGGACCTGACCGCCGCACGTCTGGAACAGGAACTGCTGCGCCTGGGTTATGCGCCGGTAGCGGGGCAACCCAGGCGGCCCGGCAGTTTTCGGCGCACCGCAAGGGAGCTCAGCCTGGTGAGCCGGCCCTTCCGCTTCTGGGATCAGCGCCAGCCGGCCCTGGCCCTGCAGGTCGAGTTCACCGGCCCTGCCATCCGGCGCCTGCGTAATGACAAGGGTGATGTCCCTATCGCCCGCCTCGATCCGTTGATGGTCGGCAGCATTTTTCCGACCCACGGTGAAGATCGCCTGATAGTCACCCCGGACCAGACTCCGCCCCTGCTTACAGCTGCGCTGCAAGCGGTGGAAGACCGCCGTTTTAACGAACACCATGGCATCGACCCGCGCGCCTTATTGCGAGCCATGCTGGTCAATCTGCGCAGCGGCGAACTGAGCCAGGGTGGCAGCACCCTGACCCAGCAACTGGTGAAAAATTATTTTCTGGATAACCGCCGCACCCTGTGGCGAAAAATTCGTGAAGCCGCGATGGCCGTCATCCTGGAACTGCACTACGACAAAGCCGATCTGCTGAACGCCTATATTAATGAGATCTATATGGGCCAGGATGGCATTCGCGCCATCCACGGCTTCGGCCTGGCCAGCCAGTTTTATTTCAGTCGCCCCCTGGATGAACTGGCCACCCATCAACTTGCGCTGCTGGTCGCGCTGGTCAAAGGGCCGGGGTACTACAGCCCGACACGACACCCCGCCAGGGCCCGCGAACGCCGCAACCTGGTGCTGCAGATTCTCGCCGACGACGGAATACTCACGCCGGCGGCAGCCGCCAGCGCCCAACAGCAGGCACTGGATACCTGGAACAGCCGCCAGGCCGGTAGCAGCTACTACCCGGCCTTCCTGCAACTGGTTCGCCAGCAGCTCAGCACCGAGTACCGCGATGAGGATCTCACCGGCGCCGGCTTGCGCGTGTTCACGGCCCTGGACCCACTGGTGCAGGCCAGCGCCGAGGCACAGCTGGCAGCCGGGCTCAAAGCTCTGGACGGACGCAAGCCTGACGCGGAACAAAAACTGGCTGGGGCCGCCGTAATCAGCAGCACCCAGTCCGGCGAAGTACTGGCTATCGTCGGTGATCGCCGCGCGGGCTTCGACGGCTTCAATCGGGCGCTGGCGGCGCGTCGCCCCATTGGCTCGCTGGTCAAACCGGCCGTCTACCTGGCCGCCTTGGAAACGGGGCGCTATACGCTGGCCTCCGTCATCGACGACAGTCCCATCAGTGTGCCCCTGGCCACGGGTGGCACCTGGGACCCGCAGAACTACGACAAGGAAAGTCATGGTCGCGTGACCCTGTTACGTGCGCTGGTGGAGTCCTTCAACCTGGCCACGGTTCGTCTGGGCCTGGAGATCGGGCTGGACCCGGTTGCTGACACCCTGACGCGATTGGGCGGGCCGGCACAGATCAATCGCTTCCCGTCGCTGCTGCTCGGTGCAATTGAAATGACACCCCTGCAAGTCACGCAGGTTTACGGCACGCTGGCCAACGGTGGTTTTCTCACGCCCTTGCGCACCGTGCGCTCTGTTGTCGATGCGACGGGCGAGCCCCTGCAACGCTACCCGGTGGCCATTGCCCAGGTCGCCGAGCCGGCTGCCATTTACCCGCTGAACCAGGCGCTGACGGAAGTAATTCGTCGCGGCACGGCCCGCACTGCCCGAGATCAACTGCCGCCGCAACTGGTTGCTGCCGGCAAGACCGGCACCTCAGATGAGTATCGCGACAGCTGGTTCGCCGGCTTCACCGGCGAACATGTGATGGTGGTCTGGGTCGGTTATGACGACAATCAACCCACGGGGCTGACGGGTGCCTCCGGGGCCTTGGGAATCTGGACCAATATCATGGGAGAACTAAGCTCAGCGTCTTTTAACCCCCTGTTGCCAGGCAGGCTGGAGAACCAGTGGATAGACTACGAGACCGGGCTGCTGTCGCGGCCGGCCTGCGCCGATGTAGTGGCGCTGGCCCTGCCGACAGATACCAGGCTGCAATCCAAGCCGGGTTGCGGACCGGGCTTGCGACAACTGGGGCGGCGGGCGCGACGCTGGCTGGAGGAGAAAGCTAACTGATGCGCACCTGTTTACTGGCAGCCCTGGCGGCGATCAGCCTCACGGCCTGCGCCGGCACCTTCAAGCAGCAAGAGGCACCGGCCAGTCCGACAACGGGCAGTGGCGGTGCAGGCCGGGTACCCGACGCCGGCCGTTCCCTGTCGCCTGCCGGTGCCGCCCTGATTGAAGAAAGTCAGCGCCAGCGCCGCGCGGGCCAGACAGCCCAAGCCTCCGCCACCCTGGAAAGAGCCCTGCGCATCGAGCCGGAACACCCCGCCGTGTGGCAGGAACTGGGCCAGCTGCGTCTTGAAGAAGGCAATTTTGCCCAGGCCGAACAAATGGGCCGCAAAGCCCTGAGCCTGTCACCGGCCGGCAGTCTGGCTCAGTCTTATGCCCAGCAATTAATTGCCGATGCTCAGCGAGCACAGCAGCGCTAAGACAATTATTATCAGCCTGACGATGCGACGATTCCTGATCATTCTGCTGCTTCTGAGCCCTCTGACCGCCACGGCACAAATGAACGATCCGGCCTACGCCGACTATTTCCTGGTCGGCCGCTTCGGTGAGGTCTGCACCATGTGCGAGGTCGTCGTGATGTGCGAAGCCACGGCAACAGACCAGGAGCGCGACACCCTGCCCAGTGACGGCAGCTTCACCGTCTACCACATACAGACCCGAACCTTCTGGTCACAGATCGGCACCATCTGGGAATGGTTTATCAGTAATTTCGACGGCATGGCAGTAGATGGCCATGAGCGGCCGGTTGTTGTGTACACCGTTGACAACGGCAAATGGTCAGCGGGTGAGACCCAGACCGCACGTTTTAGCCTGGCCACGCCGCTGGTCGCTGCGCCGAGCTGGTCCATTAATCGCCAGTCGCGGCGCTGGCAGCAAGAGCCCGGCGCCCTGCCCGTGGGCTATTGCTATCGATTGCCCCTGTGGGAATCCCTGGCAAAAATCCAGCAACAAGCGCCGGCGGGAGATGCGCCATGAGCGCCCTGGATACCGCCCGAGGCCTGTGGAAATGGCAATGGATCAGCCGGCATCCGCTGCTGACTATCGGCGTGAGCCTGCACCTTTTGCTGCGCACGCTATTCGGAGTGTTCTGGCTCGCGGCCGGCATCAACAAAGTCCGCAAGGACTGGCTGAGCAGCGATATCCTGACTGAAATTTTCCTGGACCGGCTAACGGAATTGCCACCGGACAGTTTTGCTGTGCTTTACCTGCAGAGCTTTGCCATTCCCCTGGTTAAGCTGGTGGCCTGGGTCGTGACTGTCGGTGAACTCTACTCAGCCTTGGGATTACTCCTTGGCCTGACCACCCGCTGGGCCGCGCGGGTGAGCCTGTTCATCCTGTTTAATCTGGCTATCGGCGGCTATTACGACGCCTCCCTGATCCCGTTTTTCCTCCTCAATATCCTGTTCCTGACCAAGCCTTCAGGCTTGTGGCTGGGCCTGGATCGGCTCCTGGCCCGGCGTTTTCCCGGCTCCCGCTGGTTTTCCTGAATCGCTCGGAATAGACAGCAGCCGGGCAGCGACTGCCCTAGAATAGAAAAACAAATAGGTATCGGCACGTATGGCAGCTCAGCTGCCAGTTAGGCTAACGTGCCTGTCAAAGAAAGCAGCACTATGGCAACCACAGACAACTCACTAGACCGGTCCGGCAAAGAACGACTGATGAATATTGCCGCCATCGCCTCCGTCGTGGTGGCGTTGCTGCTGATTGTTATCAAGGGTATAGCGTGGGTGAAGACGGGCTCCGTCGCCATGCTGGCCTCCCTGCTCGATTCGGTGCTGGATGGCGGTGCCTCAACCATTAACCTGTTGTTTGTTCGGCGAGCCATTCAGCCGGCCAACCAGCGCTATCGCTTCGGCCATGGCAAGGCCGAGCCTATCGGCGGCATGTTCCAGGCCATTATCATCGGCGCCTCGGCGCTATTTCTGATTTCTGAAGCCGGCCGCCGCCTGCTCGACCCCGTGCTGCCCACCAATACCACCTTGGGTGTCATCATCATGGTGGTGTCTTCGGCCCTGGTCGGCAGCCTGGTCGTCCTGCAACGTTCCGTGGTGAAAAAAACCGGCTCCTTTGTTATCTCTGCAGACGCCCTGCACGGCATCGGCGATGTGGGCATCAACCTGGGTGTCATTGTGGCGCTGGTTATCTCAACCCAGTTCAACGCGCCCATGGTGGATCCCATTGTGGCAATCCTGCTGGGCGGGGTGCTGATTCGTGGGGCCTGGGAGATCGGCGGCAACGCGGTGCGACAGTTGATGGATGTGGAGTTTTCCGAGGCTGAGCGACATCGTATTCGCGAAATCGCCGTGGCACATCCCAGGGTCAACGATATCCATGACCTGCGTACCCGCCGCGCCGGCCTCTCGGCCTTCATCCAGATGCACATCGAGTTAGACGGCAACATGCGCCTGGCTGAGGCTCACGAGATCGCGGATGAAGTCGAACTGGCCGTACAAAAGGAATTTCAGGATGCCGAGGTGCTGATTCACCAGGACCCACAAGGCCAGGAAAGCGTCCCTGCCTACCTGCGGGAATAAGGGCACCTCAGCGCGCAGAGACGACCTCGGCCAGAGCTTCAGGTCCGGGGGCACGCAGCCGGACCCACAGGGACAGGAAAAAAACCGACAGCGTCAGCACGCCGACAAACACGAAAGGTGCTGACGGCATCCACAAATCGAAAATGATCCCGCCAATCCAGGTTGAGAAAATAATTCCGAGGGTGCCGCACAAACCGAAGCCACCGATAATCGCACCGCGACTGTCATTGGGCGCCTCCTGGCCAAGCAGCACCTGGGCTGCCAGGTTGCAGGCGGTCTGACCGATACCCAGGAACACGAACAGGGGCAAGTATGCCGGGTCGCCGGGATCCGTCACGAAAAACATGGACATATAGGCCAGCGCTGCCACCAGGGAACTGAAAGCCAGGCCTGACACTCGATTGACCTTGTCCAGGATGATGCCGAGCACCGGGGAGCAAAGCAGACCGGCCGACTGGGTAATCACAAAATTCTTCACCCCAATGGCCATGGCCGCCGCGGTTTCCAGGCCCTGATCACGACCGAAGACAGTGCCCCAAAGCACAATGAAAGTACCCAGAATGACCAGGTCGCTGCGGGATACGAAGCTGGCGGCATAAGCCAGCGCGATGCGGGGCTGGCGGGCGCAAACCACCATTTGGCGCACCAACTCACGCTGCGACAGCCGCTCTTCAGGTTTGACGGGCGTGCCGGCACGGAAACCGGCCAGAAAAATGATCGCGCTAAGTACGCAAATGGCGGCCACGATCCAATGCATCCAGCGACCCGCCGAAATGGCATCGATGCCGCTGTCGATGAGCCGGCTGGGTAAGTTGCCGATGCTCACGTTCATCAGCACGACGCCGATTCCCATGAGCACGCCGACAACAGCAACCAGTTTGCCCCGGCCGGCAGGCGCTGCGTAGTCGTGCATGATGGTGGTAATGGCGGTGGTCTGAGCGGTGGTACCCACCGCCAGGAAAATACGCACGGCAAACAGGGCAGCAATGGTGGTAACCAGGGGCAGCACCGCGTACCCCACTGCCATGGCCAGTGCACCCACAATAATTATCGGGCGGCGGCCGAATCGATCAGAGAGCACGCCGATGTAACCAATGATCAGCAGAGCCACTATTTCTGCCGTCACGGCCAGATTGCCGGTCAGGGCGCCCTCGCCCCCCTCAATCTTCAGCATTTCCAGGAGCACGTAGGGCTGGCCGATATTCACGAACACGATCAGCGCAATGGTCACAAAACTGCCATAGAGCAGGGTCGCGAACTGAACACGGCCAATCTCCGGCCGGAGCAGGCGGTCTATCAGGCCCATGAATGCATTGCCCCTGCGTTCTGAAGACCCATCGTGGGTCAGGCACGGCTCTCAGGCCAATAGCCAGCGCGATGACTGGCCGCTCGGTGGCGCAGCGGCGTGCCAGCCAACGCTGTTCGCCTGATAACGAGTTTGAGGATGCCGAAGTGCTGATTCACAAGGACCCGCAAGGCATGGAAAGCGTGCCAGAATTTCTGGCGGTGCTAGCTTGCCCGCCCCTAACGCGGTCAACTCACCCTTTCTGTTTTGATGCCCAGATTGCCAGCCGATGTCGAATGGTGACCTGTGAGACCTGCTCTTCGGGCAAAGGCTGAATTAACTTGTCGTGGACCAGCAGACGGTAAATGTACTCCAGCTTTTCATGGGCGGAATCCGTCGGCTCGAATTCTACGGCGCCCCGTTTTTCGCCGTAGGCGACACCCAGGGCAATGGCTTTTTTGACCAGCTCTTTCTCGTTTTTCAGCTTTTTCATGGCGTTCTACCTGCGAAACATCTTAACGGTTGGCTAACTCGCCAGCTGGTCGGCGCTGACCACGCCGCTGCAGACTGCGTGCACTGGTTACGTATCAGCAGTCAAAGCTAGTCCTCGGGCAAAGCGTCGAATTCCGCCTTTTTTAACTCAAACCATTGCTGCATTTGCTCAGGATCTTTCATGAGCTCCCGCATTTTCTGCATTGCTTCCAGATGCGGCGCATCCTGTTGCTCGTGCATTTCCATTCCGTGCTGTTGGCTTAAACCTGCCATTCCCTCGAATGTGCCGGCATGAAACTCCTTGTCACATGCACCCCCTAATTGTCTGCAGCTCATCGTTTTCATATTGCACCCCCTACCTCATTAGCGGCAGCGAACGCGCGCCGCAGTCAAAAATCGCTTGCCTGCGCTGATCAGGTGATAAAAGCCACACGAGTTCATTCATCTCTTAGTAGCCTCGTGGATTGCGTGATTTGACGCGACAAATAGACTGACAATGCCAGTGATACGAGCCCAACGCCGGCTACCGCGACCCTGTCAGTGGTCGAGTAGTCTCCGAAAGCGACGGGACCCGTCAGCCAGAATATGGCGTCACCAATCATGACTGCCGCGATGTGCGTCAGAATGCACGCTTTCAATGAACCGCCAATATAACGCAGCCAACCCCATGCAAACAGGATAGCGAGCACACCAAAGAAACGCGGCCATAAAGAATCCCACGGATGAGAGAAAGTATTGAAAAGGACGACAATACTTATAGCTGCCGCAGTGCCAAGATGGCGCGAAAGCTGTGTCTGCATAATACCGCGGAAGCACGTTTCCGACGACGTAGATAAGGCGATCGAGATAACCACCCAATAGGTCGCCGAGAACAGGGGGCTCACACCATCTGGCCCGCTGGGTGCCGAATAATCAGTGCCGTGCCAGGTCTTCTCCAACACCCAAACTGCATGGGCCGCAATGTTGGAAGTGATGGCGAACGCAGCGATGAGTGTAATCGGCGCCTCGCACCGGGTTCGCAGGCCAATATCCCACCGCCTGTCGCACCACCACGTCACGCCAAAAACGGCGGCCAGGACCGGCACCGGGAACCAGGGCATGGCCGGCGTGCTGTCGGCATTAAATTGCGCTGTCAGCAGGCTGAAAGCGACCAGACAAAAGAATATGACCGTGGCGCCAAACGTCGCTGCCAAACAGATCTTGACTGTTATCGGCGCGGCCTTAGTTGTCAATTCGTTCGTCCCCATGAGTCACCTGCGCTTGCAACAGGGGCGCAGCGTCAGCCGCGTCCAGCGACTAAAGGAGGCGACCTGATTGCCCTGGTTATGGAAAGAATTATTCCTTCGATGAAAAGCCTCCAGCGAGTCCCCGGAACAAGAAAACAATTCATGAAATATAGCTATAGTCCCTCTATTCACTGCCGTAATCGGTTTCCAGTGAACCTTCGCTGTCATTCGTCGCCGTACGCCAACCCCCCGGGATCATGCCCAGCTGTTGCATCATGCCTAATGAATCTTCATTACCCCAACGTCCGCAAATCTTGCCATCACGAATCTGATAGGTATCCGTAGCGGTCATCCGGTAGGATTTTCCCGTCGGTTCATAACCCATAAAGTTGCCGGTCATTGTGCCGGTAGTAATCGTCCTGGAAACAACTCTGTCGCCATCCACCAGAATAAACTCGGAGGTCAGCTTGCGATCAGGAATACCTTGCTTGAAATACGGAAGATACTCGCGGAATGCTGCAGGCCCGGTGGGTGCACCCGGGTAGCCATCATGGTTATAAAAATCGTCTGTAAAAAACTCCTCCAGACGATCCAGATCCATTTGATTGTAAATCACATCAATTACGGTGAGGATCAGCTCTCTTTTATCGTCGTCGTTCATAGGTCTGCCGTTAGAAATCTTTTTTAACAAGAGACATACATTAGAATTTGTTAGGCGTTTGGAAACACGTTTCCCCGTTTGTTCGCATTACGGATGCTCCGGCACCGTCTCCCCATTACTCTGCGCTCACTCGCTGGTCAGCGCAAGATTGACCCTGCTTCGCATCCGTATGCGCACCTTCTCAGGGTCGTGTGCGCATATCTTGTCGGCAAGCTGATAGTGTACCTACGCCACCTAGCGCTGCGGTAAGCACCCGGGCGAAGGCCGTTCCGCTTGCTTGTACTGGTTATGGGGCATGGCGTCCTGATGTTGGAGTGTGGCGGTGATTAGAAATCATAGTCGCCAGGTTGTGATGTTGGCTGAGGAGTTAGTGTCTGCAGGTAAGCCCAGATAGCTCCCAGGTCCTGATCTGTCATGCCCGCGAATGCCACCCAGGGCATCACCGTGTTGCGACTGAATGGTACTTTTCGTCCACTGCCCCGTTCCCTGAACAGCGCAATGAAATCAGCCCGACTGAGGACGCCAATCCCTTCGGGGTGTGTGGTCAGATTGGGAGTAATAACAACCCTTGCTCCCGGCAGATAACGACCGCCAACCCAGTAACGGGCACCGCCAGTAAAAGCCTTTCCTTTCCGCTCAAGCCCCGGCGCATCGTTAGGCGTGTGGCAATAACGACAACGGCCTATGTCCGTCAGGTATTTACCATAGGCTGCCTCATCCGACGGATCCGGGCTCTTGGCAGGCGAAGGCGCCAAACTTGCCAGAGACAAAGCATGAATCCGCTTACTCAAGACAGGACCCCGGCCCGGTTGTTCGTGAACTACCGGGGGCAAAGTTTGAATATAGCTTGCGATAGCCTTGGCATCCTCGTCACTGACTGCGTGCAGGTTAAGCCACATGTTGGAATGAAGCGGCATACCATCGGGCCGCAATCCATCCCTGAAAGCCCGGATAATGTCGGATTTAGACCAGCCCCCGATACCGGTTACAGGATCCGGAGTGATATTCGGCTCGCATAATTTCGAGGTGACGAAATCCTTTGAGTCCTTGCCCCTTGGATTCATATTTTTTTCCAGTATCGGGCAGTCGATGCCTGCGTAGTTCGACTCTATCGGCGGCCTGCCGTCTATCTCGTCGTTCGGTGCTGAATGACAATGCGCACAGAGTGCCACTGTTTCCGCAAGATATCGGCCATGCTCAAGAACAGGATCGCTGACAACGCCATCGTCTGCGCTTCCCGAGCTTGCCATCAACGTCCCCAGCGCGGCGCACACTATCGCAATGGCGGGTCGGTACATCCAGAAAGTAGATTGAGCTTCCATTTTTTAGTTGCTACACGCCTATCAGCCGCCACCACTGTATCACTTGAGTCACGATGTCTATGCAGCATCTACGCCCCGTCAAGCCTTGGGCAGGGGCGTAACGTATGCCAGGCCACGTGAACAGAGAACGCTACCTGGCCGAACTGCTTAGGCATCGTGGTCACTGAGCTAACATCCTCGTTGCAAAAAGCCATCTTGTCAGCATCTCGCTCCAGGGCTTCGACCGCTCGGTTTGACACCGGTTAGCCTCCTATCTGATCAGAGGCACTGTATCCACCACCCAATTGCTGTGTTCACGTCGAGCCGGGCTGGGAATAGCGAACACTTTGCGTTCTTCCTGTTCTCGCAATGCATGCAGATCTATTTGCCAGCCTTTTGCCTGCCACTCATCCAGACCACGACGGTAACTGGTGACTATCTCATCCTCGGGCAGCAACAACTCACTTTTAGTATCGCGCGGTGAAAACAGCGGTCGCATGTCTTCTATTACAGGACGATCTTCTTTTTCGAACGCGAGGGTGGTTTCCGCAAGCTGTTTATCCATTTCATCGCCGAGCTGGAAATCTCGAGCATTGAAAAGATAGCGCGTGACACTGTGTGCATCGATCGGCCGCACAAAAGAGTAGAACATGAAGCTACCGGAAAAATTACCCATATTGAATGTCAGAAAAGTCCACTGATGCGACGGCCCATGATGACCATGCTCGATTTTCACTTTGTCAGTATCCGTCTGCATGGCGCTGCCCCAGTCGGACGTTACCAACCGTTCTGCCAGTATTTCATCGGGGTCGAAGCCACCTTGCAGACCGGCTGAAGGGTGCACGAATTCAGTGTGAGTCGCATCAAGTCCATTTTCGATAACGCGCTCAAAACTCGCGTGCCAGTCATAGACTAAATTGGTCACGCTCCAGCCCTCCTGATCCCATTGTTTGATCTCCATAATGGGCGGGCGCTCCTGTTCGGGCAGGTCGCCAAGGAAAGCGAAGACTATGCCGTAGCGCTCTACAACAGGATAAGAATCCACTCGAGCGCGCGAGGGAATGACTTTTTTGCCTCGCAAGGTTGGAATATGGCTGCACTTGCCCTCGCCGTTGTACTGCCAGCCGTGATATGGGCACGCGATGCGATCATCCTGCAGCTTGCCAGCACTTAATGAACCGCCCCGGTGGATACAGGTATCAGCAAGGCAACGCGCTTGCCCGTCAGAATCCCGAAACAACACGAAGCGCTGGCCTAAGGCTTGCGAGCGGACAGGAGACTCTTGCACCTCGGTGGACAACGCCATTGGATACCAGAAATTTATATACATTTTCTATTGCCTGTTGAGAGCATCTATTCAGTTAGTTTGTCTTTCAGCTGCCAGGCGCAGGCAAAAGGCGTTAAAGACAAAGCCATTTGCTGCTTGCACTGGTTAGCGGGCAAATCCATCTCCAGATTCAACAAGTGAAAAATATTCTAACTCCATTCCAGATAAGCACGAATATCAACTTTTAGCCAAAACAGGCATTCGCAACAAGAGGAACTCAGCACATCGCGTATAAAATCCGCCTGGATTCTGGGTCGGCGGGTCGTTCGGCGCCGCATTACAATAGGCCAAGGCTTTAGGCGAATAGCCCAGCCACGGCGGAACCAGTTAATAGTTGATAGGTTGCTAATCATGTCATTGGGAAAATTGAGTTTTTCGTTGTGTTTTATCACTCTGCTCTGGAGTGCCCCATCCATTTCGGATCCCGCCATTATTGATGTCGGCAGTGACGCCGACCATGCTGCAATGAAGGCGCAGCTGGAAGGCGTGATAGATGCCTACAATGCGGCCAACCCGGAGGCGTTTAGATCAGCTTACACAGAAGATGCCTGGGTTATTTCGATGCGTCGCCCGATCAAGGCTTCGCGCGAAGAGATTACGGCCGCTTTCACTCCAGGTATGTCGAAGTATCTGTTCAAGACGGAACTGGATGTACTCGACATCGAGGTGCATGGCGACATTGCCTATATGATCGGGCGCAGCAAACTGACTGGCGTACCGCGGGAGGGCGCAACGGTACCGGCGTTCGTGGAGGAGCGTATCTACACGGCGATCTTCAAGCGGGAAGGTGAGGCATGGCTCATCCATAGACATATGGAATCGACGTCACCCACTTCAGGGTCGGACCAATCTGAGTAGATAAATTGGCGGAATGAAGCCTGCCCACGCTCTGCACAAAGGCGGGCGAGGCGTACAGGGCCCGCTGGGCTAGGTCTTTTTCGGCGGTCGCTTCTTACGCTCTTTGGCTTTTTTGCGCGCCTTGGCCTTGGACTTCTTGTCCGCTGCCAGTTTCTTTTTCTTTAGTTCCTTGGTCTTGCCTTTGTGCTTCTTCTTCGCCGGCCGGTCTTTCTGATCCAGGCGGGAAATGTTCAGCTGCCGGCCGCAGACGCGGGCTTTCTTCAGGTCCATGAAGATGTCCCGGGGCATGCCCACGGGCAGATCCACCAGGCTGTATTCGTTGAAGATTTCGATGTGGCCGATGCGATCACCATCCACGCCGGCTTCATTGGCGATGGCGCCGACAATATTGCCCGGCTGCACATCATGGTCGTAGCCCACCTCGACGCGATAGCGGACCTGGTCCTTGCCCAGCACCGGCAGTACGCCTTTGCGGCCACGGGCAGGCCTGTCCTGGCCTCGACGGGGCGGCCGATCGTCATCCCGGCGCGGGCGCGGCTCTTTATCAGGCGTCAGTAACAGGGGCTTATCGCCGATATACAGCTTGGCCAGGGCCGCAGCGATTTCCAGCGAAGGTACGTCGTGCTCTTCGCGATACTGCTCCACCAGGCTCTGCATGAAACTCAGGTCGCCACCGGCCAGGGTGTCACTGATTTTCTGTTTGAAGTTGGCAATACGCGTATTGTTCACCACCTCGGTGGTGGGCAGGATCAGCTTCTCAATCTCCTGCCGGGTGGCCCGCTCAATGGCAATGAGCATACGCCGCTCGCGTGGGGCCACGAACAGGATGGCATCGCCCTGTCGACCTGCCCGGCCGGTGCGCCCGATGCGGTGGATATAGGCTTCGGTGTCGTAAGGAATGTCGTAGTTAATGACGTGGCTGATGCGTTCCACATCCAGGCCACGGGCAGCCACGTCCGTGGCAATCAGAATATCCAGGCGGCCTTTCTTCAGGCGATCGACCATTTGTTCGCGCTGGTTCTGCGCCATGTCACCGTTCATCGCGGCCGCGGCGTAACCGCGTGCTTCCAGGCGCTCGGCCAGTTCTACCGTGGCGATACGCGTGCGCACAAAAATCAGCACCGCATCGAAGGGCTCGACCTCCAGGATGCGGGTCAGGGCATCGAGCTTGTGAAATCCGCTGACTTTCCAGTAGCGCTGGCGGATAGTCACGGCGGTCGCGGTGGCCGCTTTGATGGAAATCTTTTGCGGGTCTTTCAGGTGGCGCTTGGCGATGCGGTCCACCTGGGCGGGCATGGTGGCGGAAAAAAGCGCCATCTGGCGGCTCTTCGGGGCCTGCTCCAGGATCCATTCCACGGGTTCCAGAAAACCCATGTTCAGCATTTCATCGGCTTCGTCCAGCACCAGGGCCTGCAGGCCATCCAGCTTCAGGGTGCCGCGGCGCATGTGGTCCATGAGCCGACCGGGCGTGCCCACGACAACCTGCACACCGCGCTTGAGCTGGTGTAACTGCCCCGTGTAACCCTGGCCACCGTAAATGGGCAGCACGCCAAAACCCTTGATGTGCGAAGCGTAACGCTGGAAGGCCTCGGCTACCTGGATCGCCAGCTCGCGCGTCGGCGTCAGGCACATCACCTGCACCTGCTTGTTGCGCATATCAATGCGTGAAAGCAGGGGCAGTGCAAAGGCCGCGGTCTTGCCCGTGCCCGTGGGTGCATGCCCCAGCAGATCCTTACCTTCCAGCAAGGGCGGAATAGCCTGGGCCTGGATGGGCGTGGGATTTTCGTAGCCGACATCATCCAGGGCCCGGATCAGGGGCGCGGCGAGCTGCATATCGCGAAAACTGGGAGTCTCTGATTCGGAGCTGGATTTAGACATGGGGAAGCCTGGAGTCGAGGGGGCGCCCGGCGACGAGCCGACAGCGGGGGCGGAATGATACCCCGCTTGCTGCTGCAGGGTTGTCGCTAACGCTTCAAGCTAAAGCGGCGGCCAAACGGACCAAGGGCCGATCAGGCCCTGCGGACAGCAGGCAGGCACCTGGAATCGGGCCAGCCGGCGAGTCTGGCAGCCTAGGCGGCGCTCTGGGACTGGGATTTTTCCAGTTCGCTGGCACGGATGGCCTTGAGCACGCGCATGGGCGTCATAGGCATTTCCGGCATCAGGGTCCCGCCCAGGGCGTTGGAAACGGCAGCAATAATGGCCGCACCGGCCACCACCACCGGGCCTTCGCCCACTTCCTTGGCACCAAAGGGACCATAGGGATCATTGGATTCGATCATGAAGTGGGCGATCTCCGGCATCTCATAGGTGCGCGGCATTTTGTATTCCAGGCGCGACGGGTTCAGGAACAGCCCGTCGTCCGTCACCAGCTCTTCATAAATCACCTGGCTCATGGCCGAGAATACCTGGCCGTCGATCTGGCCTTCCACCGCCAGCGGGTTGATAGTGCGCCCCAGATCATGAGCAACGGTCACTTTCAGCACATCAATCTGACCGGTTTCCGGGTCAACGATCACTTCGGCCACCTGCGCATCGAAAGACCAGGAGGTGGTGCCATAGGGCAGCGGTGAATTATAGAAACCACGCCCCATCACAAAGCGCCCTTCCATGCTGTTCAGGGTGCCCCAGGTTACCTCTTTAAAAGGTAGGGACTGCTGCGGATCATCCACGCGGGACACCTGGCCATGGGCGAAACGCAGATTGTCCACGCTGGTCTCAAGTTTTTCAGCCGCGTACACGGCCAGCTGGTCGCGGGCATCGATGGCAGCATTGCGCGCGGCATTGCCCGTGGTGATGGTGCCGCGCTGGGCGAAGGCGCCGATATCAATCGGCGTGAGATCCGTATCTCCAGCCACCAGCTGTACATCATTGGCATCGATGCCCAGCACTTCGGCAGCAATCATGGCCATGGTCGTGTGGGTGCCCTGCCCCATGTCGGGGATGCCCGTGTAGACAGTAATCAGGCCGTCTTCACCCACCCGCACCATGGCGGCCGAGGTGTCATGCTTGAAGGCGCCCTTGGCACCGGCCGCCATGGCCCCCACAGCCACACCGATGCCGTGATAAGGCGGTAGCTTGTCGTACTTGTCATCCCAGCCGGATTCGCGGCGCACCGTCTCGATGCACTCTTTTAATCCGCAACTGGCGAAGACTTCGCCGGATAAGCCGGTATGCCCCTGCTCTACCGCGTTCTTGAGCAGCAGGTCCATGGGATCCATGTCCAGGGAGCGAGCCACCTTGGCGAGCAACTGCTGTACGGCGCAATTGGACGAGACCATCATTCCCCCGTGGCCGAGGAAGTTGGGCCGCTGGTTCGTCAGAATCACTTTGCGCTGAAAGCGGTTGCCCTGCAGGTCGAACATCCAGGCGTTGGACAGGCCGGCCATCCAGCCGAAATAGCCCACCTCGTTACCCACGGCGCCGCCGTCCATTTCGCAGGTCATATCAAAGGCGCGCAAGGTGCCATCCTTGTCAGCAGCAACGCGGGTCTTGTAGCGATTCTTGCCCAGGGCGCGACCGATCAGAAACTCTTCATCGCCGGCCGAGAACACTTTCACGGGCCGCCGGGTTTCGCGCGACAGCAGCACCGCCACGTAATGATGCGGGCGCACCGCCCCACGGCCGGAAAAGGCGCCGCCGGTATTTAAATGAATGATCTGCACCTGGTTCACGGACAGGCCGAAGGCCGGTGCCAGGGAATGCTGCATCAGGTAACTGGTCTGGGTCGGGGTCCAGATCTTGAGTTTGTCCGGGCGGGAGAAGTCCACCAATGCCACGTGAAACTCGGCGTACAGGTTGTGCGTGACGCCGGCCTCAAACTTGGACTCCATGATGAAATCCGCTTCGTCGAAGGCCGTGTCCGGATCGCCGTAGTTATCGATGTCCTGGGACCAGACATTCCCGGGGAACTCTTCGTTGACCTGGGGGGCACCGGCTCGCACGGCCCGGCGCGAGTCCATGATGGCTGGCAGGGGCTCGTACTCCACCTCGATCAGCTCCAGCGCTTTGGTGGCCGTGGCCTCGTCCAGCGCCGCCACCGCGGCGATCTCCTCGCCGATGTAGGTGACCACGTCATCGGCGAATATCGTTTCACCTGTCTTGAGCTTGATGGTTTTGCCAGTCCTGCGCTTGGAAGCCTTGGCCACGGAATCCGTCGAATTGGCGCTCATGCCCGTCGCGTGCGCCGCGGTCACAACAGCTTTGACGCCCGGCAGAGCTTCGGCCTTCGAGGTATCCAGGCGCTTGATGCGGGCGTGGGCATGAGTGCTGCGCAGAATCTTGCCGTAGAGCATCCCCGGCAGCACCACGTCGTCGGTAAACACCGAACGGCCCGAAACTTTATCCGCACCGTCCAGCCGCGGCTGGCGCTGGCCGACGACCGTCAGGCCGGGATTGTCCTTGGGAACCTGGGGCTTAATCTCCGGCGGCATGGCTGACAACCTCTTCAATGCGGTGCGCGTTACGAATCGCTTCCTTCACCTTCACGTGGCCGGTGCAGCGGCACAGCACGCCGGCCATGGCTTCGTTGATCTGTTCTTCCGTGGGTTGCGGATGGGTATTGAGCAGTGCCTTGGCCGACATGATCACGCCGGGCGTGCAACTGCCACACTGCACCGCGCCGTAGTGCACGAAGGCCTTCTGGATGGCATCCAGATCACTGGTGTCCGCCAGGCCCTCGATGGTCGTAATGGCTTCCCCGTCCCACTCCAGCACGTGGGTCATGCAGGACAGGATCGCATCGCCATTGGCATCATTCACGGTGCACACACCGCAGGCCCCGGTGGTACAACCGCGCTTCGTGCCCTTTAAGCCCACTTCGCCGCGGATGACATCCAGCAGCGTCTGGTTGTCAGACACCACGAGATCTTCGTACGTATCCCCGTTGATAGTCAGCGAGATCAGGTGCTTCGCCATACTTACATCTCCCGCAGGGCTTTCAGCGCCCGGCGCACCAGCACTTTGGCCAGATGGGCCTTGTAGCCGGCACGCGCATACAAACTGGTGAGTTCGCCCAGCTCCGCCCGGACTTTTTCCTCGGCCTGCTCGATGGCCGCATCGGTGATGCCCTGCTCGGCAATGAGCCGGGCCGGTTCATGCAAGACAATCGGTGCCATGGAAATGGAACCCAGCACCAGGCTGACCTCCCCGGCCTTGGTGCCCGTGCCGCTGGCGCGAGCCGCGATGGCGGCCTGGGAAAAATCCATACCCTTGCGGGCCGCGATCTTCAGAAACACGGTACGATCCGCACACGGCGGCAGGGTGACATGGGTCACCAGCTCGTCAGCCTTCAGGACCGTGTGGTCCATGCCGTCTTTCTGATAAAAATCGGCAATGGGGACATCCCGGGACTCGCCTTCCCTTTGCAAGGTCAACACCGCGCCCAACACAATCAAGGGCAGCGGCGTATCCGCGTTGTTAATGGCGTGACACAGGGACGAGCTCTTGATGACATGACACAGATCGCCGTCGGTCTTGAAACATTCCTTCACGCCCTGGCGCCACTGCTCCGAGTTATTGGTGTACCAGCAGCGCGTCTTCAGACAAATGTTGCCGCCCAGGGTCGCGATGTTACGAATGTGGCTAGAGGCAACAGCCCGAATGGAATCAGCAAAGGCAGGGTAGCGCTCATTAATAAGTGCATTCTCAGCCAGATCCACCAACCGGCAGCCGGCCCCGATACGCAAACCGCCATCGGCCAATTCCTCGACCTGCTTAATCTCTGCAATGCGGCGGATACTTAAGGCAATATCCGGCTGGAACAGCCGCAAGCGCATGTTAAAGATAACGTCCGTGCCACCGGCGACCACATGGGTGCGTTCGCCGTTTTCCCGCAAAGATTTGAGGCAGTCTTTCAGACTGTCGACGCGGACGTATTGATGATCAGGTAACAGCATATTCTAGTTGCCGAAACGATATTGAAACTCTAACCCATAATCCCGCTCTCGCTGGGGGATTATGGAATACAACTTAGGATATATGTCCGCCGCGGTGCTGTCATTCGGCGCTCCGGGGGCCGTGAATATGGGATTGGCGGCATAGTTGGCAAAGATAAAGTCCGAGACGGGCGTATCGTCGTTCATCAGGTTGCGGACATAGAAGGTCATCGTCCAGTCGTCGGCTCGCAGACCGGTCCGAAAGTTAACCAGCTTGCGGCTGTCCACCCAGTTGAGATTGGAAGCCCGCGAGTAGCGCTTGCTTTCGTAGAAATAATCCGTGCGCAGGAAAGCCTCCAGGCTGCTGGTCGCCTGGCCGGTGGCCTCAAAACCCGTAACCACAGAATGCTTCGGGCTGTCCGGCAGTTGGTTGCCCTTGATGTCCCCGTCCGTACCCGTGGTTGCCGCGAAATCCGGTGATTCGCCACGCCTGAACTCACCATCCGCCAGCCCGTAGTTGAAAAACACCAGCAGATTGTCCGTGACGGACCAGTTCGTTTCGAGCTCCAGCCCTGTGATCTCCGATTTTCCCGCGTTGCGTTGCACCTGAACCGTGCTCAGGGCGCCGGCGGTATTGGGCACCGTCGCCAGTTCCGTCAGGGACTGATTATCCCAGTCGATATAGAAGACAGACAGATTCGTCGTCAGGGAACCATCTAACCAGGCACTCTTGACGCCGGCTTCGTAGGTCCACTGCTCTTCTTCATTGAAGGAAATATCTTTCTTAAGCTGCTCCGTGCACTCCACCGGGGCCAGGCCGGGCTCAATGAAAATATCCCCCACATCGCAATCGAGCTGAAACTCGGTGAACTCGGCCGGAATGTTGGAGCGAAACAGGTCCTTGTTGAAACCGCCGGGCTTGGTGCCCTTGGCGAGCAACCCGTAGATCAGGGCGTCGTCAGTGGCCTTCCAGCTCAGGGTGAATCGGGGCGTGAAGTTGTCATAGCTGCGCGAATCCGAGATGCGCTGCACACTGTTGTCTGAAGACAATCGCTGGCCACTTTTAATATCCTGGTCATCTTCTGTGTAGCGCGCCTCAACATCCAGGGTAAGCGTCTGCGTCAGGTCGAAACTGAGCGAGCCGAAAACTGACGAGCTCTCCGTTTCGTCTTCTCGAGGCACATCGTATTCTCCACCCGGCTCAACGCCGAAGACCGGGGCCGGCCCGGTGAAGCTGCGCGAGCGGGTACTGACTTCGCGATCGTAGTAATAGGCGCCCAGCTTTCCCCGGAGGCGGGCCTGGTCAGGTGACGAGACGGTGAATTCGAAGGACTTGTCTTCGATTTTGTCGTCAAAGTCGAAGGCAAACAGCCCCCAGACGGCGCGCACCTCCTGGGCGTCCAGATCAATCACATTTTCGAAATCATCCTCGCTGTAGGAACCGCGCAGGGTGGTTCGCCAATCACCTAGATCCTGGATCCATTCCGCCAATACGCGGTCGGTATCCCGCCGCAGCCCCGGATCCGAGGGTGACGCGGTGCGCTCTTCATCCGTCAGGTCCCCAAAGGGCGAGTTGGCGAACAGGCCCTTCTTAATATCCGGAATATTTTTCCGATTCGAGGTGTTATCGATCTCGAAAGAGCCGCAAAATTCCCCGCGCGAGGTTTCGAACCAGGGCTCACTGGGATCATCAGGGACGTAACAGTTCAGGTTCGGAAAATCCGGAACCGTATTGGGCAGCAAGTTGTTCGGATACAGCGAATCGTCGCTCTCTGTGTAGCTGTACTTAAAATTGACCTGTGTATCGTCACCCGGCGTCCAGGATAGCTTGGTCAGTATGTCCTTGGTCTCTTCCTTGCCCAGCTTGGAGCGATCCCCTTCCGTGTTCTGGCCATCGAATACGAAAGTTAAGGCGGCGCCGTTCACGAAAGCCGAGTCAGGCTCGAGTTTGTTGCGCCACTGGCCGCCATATTCGTCATAGCTGGCAGACACCAGGAAGGACAACTGGTCTTCGATCACGGGCCCGCTGAACCAGCCGGCAATCTGCCGTTCGTCACTGGAACCGTAACGGACATTCAGATCGCCGGCGAAATCATTGGTCGGCGTGCGGGTGATGTAATTCACAGCGCCGGAGAAAGTTGCGCGGCCGAACTGGGCCGACTGCGGCCCGCGCAGAATCTCGACCCGTTCCATGGCGTTGGTCGTGGCGGTGGCTATGGTGCCGGAAACAAACACGCCGTCGATGAAATAGGACGCGTTGGATTCACCCTGGTTGGGATCCGGTGGATTGTTCATGCCCCGGATGACCGGGCGATCACCGGCGCGCCCGATACGCTGCACCGTATTGAAGTTGGGGGTGAAGGCAGCCACATCGTAGTTATTGCGGATGCCCAGATCCTGCATTTGCTCGGACGTAAAAGCTGCAACTGAAATGGGCACGTCCTGCAGGCTCTCTTCCTGCTTGCGCGCCGTGACCACGATCTCGTCCTGGGTCTGGGACCGGGCGCCACCGCAAGCAAGCAGCAAGGCCATGCTCAAGACAACCGGGTGCAGCCCGGCCCGTGCTGCACTCATTGTATATAGGGGCAGCATGGCGTGGACTGACATCAATGCCACACCCTAGTCTGCCGACTCGAAGGGCTTGGCCAAATTGTCACCGGGCGCTGTCAGAGTCTTTTCAAAGTCCGGTTGCTCAAAGGGTTTCGCGATGCGTTCGTACTCCGGCGTCACGGTCTTGCGATACAGGTGCTCCAGGTAAGTCAGGGGCGCCATGGGCGCTTCGGCATAATGGATAAACTTCCAGCCATCGGGCTTCTTGCGAAACACCGCGTTGACCCGGTAGTTGTCATTAATGGCCGGCCGACTGCGCACCTTCAGGTCCAGCCGGTTTTCCCAGATCGCCACCGCAATATCGTCGCTGATCAGTCGTACCCGCAGCCGATAGGGCAGCACATAGACACTTTCCATCAGGCTGCGAATAAAGGCCGGCGGGTTAAAGTAACTTTTGACGCCTTCCTTGCCGATCAACCAGCGATCTCGCTCTTCGCCCAGGTAATAGGGAGCCTCCTCGTCCGGATCCCACATGGTTTCAATCTTCAGCCAGTTACTGTCGTTCCAGTTCACGGCCCAGTCAAAAACGATGGCTTCGATGGCCTCGGTCACTTCCTGCGGTGCAGTGCTTTCCGCATCGATGATGGACCGGGTCTCCGCCTGTGCCAGGGAACCGAGCAAAGCCAGGAGTGCAGCAGCGGTTAAAGTAAATTTCATGGCACTACTCCTTCACCCTGGCTGCGGGTCGCTTCTTCTCGAGCGACTCCACGAAATCCGGGCTCGCCTCGTTCCGGTACAGGCGCTCGAAGTACATGATGGCCGACATGGGAGCCTCGGCATAATGAATAAACTTCCAGCCGTCGGCGGTATTGCGAAAGATCCCGTTCGCCTTGAAGGACTCGCCCTTCGCCGGCATGAACGGCGGCTTGTAATCAAAGTCCACATACCAGGCAGCCAGCGCCAGGTCCGCATCGATCTCGCGCACGCGGATGGTACTGGCCGTATACCGCATTGCCCTCAGCTCTTTCTCCGAGCGGTATTCGTAATGCACCAGTTCAACTCCTTGCAGGCCTGGCGGTGCTTCTTCGGGTATTTCCCTGACCGGCACGGATTGCTTGCGGGTGAAGTAGCCATCGAGCTGATCCCAGCCGATCAGCCAGTCGCCCTGGTGTGACAACAACAGGTAAGGCGCCGGTTCGTCACGGTCCCAAAGCTCGGTCACGGTGCGCCAGCTCTTCGCTGTCCAGCGGCCGGCGAAGTCCTGGATCAGCGCCTCGATATCCTGGGTAACTTGCGGGCTGGCAGTACTGCCGGCGTCGAATTCCGGATACATGGATTGCGCCGGCAGATACCCGGTCAGGGCGAGACTCAGGACAAGGATGGCCCCCGCGCTTTTGCACGCATTCATTGCTTATTTCCCCACCAGCCCGTGCCGGGCTGTTAAGGACAGCATAGAACCTCGCTTTAGTTAGGAAAAGTTGATATTTTTCCTATATCAATTAGATTTTTTCTATATGAATTACCGGCATCTGCAGTTCTTCGCCAAGGTCGTCGAGCAAGGCTCCATCAAAGCCGCTGCCGGTTTGCTGGGCGTCGCACAGCCCACGGTCAGCAGTGCCATCAGTAAGCTGGAGGTCGAGTTCGGCGCGCGCTTGCTGGATCGCCGTCGCGACGGCAGTGCGCCGACTATCTATGGTCAGGCCGTTTACGACAGCGCCACCACCATGGCCAGCGTGGTGCAGAACACCCACGATAAAATCGCCGACCTCAAGGACCCGGGCCGCGGACACGTGCGCATCGGCACTGGTCCTTCGGTGGCCATTAGCCAGGTGTCCATGTCTCTGGCCCAGCTCGCTGACCGGTATCCGGACCTGCGCATCAGCCACGTGAATCGCAACACCTTTGAAACCCTGGAGCAGCTGCTGATTGTCGATGACATCGACGTGGCCCTGTGCCATGTGCCGGAACGCTGGTTACCCAAAACCCTGGACTGGCAACTGATTACGCCCAATCCCATTGTGGCCGTCGCAGCGACGACTCATTTTCCGCCGTCGGCCAATTCCCTGCCGACCGGCAGCATGTTGTCGGACTTTCGCTGGATCACTCCCCACGATGATGAGATCAGACCACCTCGGGGAGTCACAGTGTCTCGCTACGCCCGCCAGTTCGGACCACCCATTAACGTCGTGGCGGAAGACCTGGAACTGATCAAGCGCATGACTCTGACCACGAAAAGTATCGGCTTTTTGCCCATGCATATGGTTCAGGACGAGCTGGCGTCAGGGCAGATGGTTGAACTGACCCTGGGCAGCAGCATGACCACGCGACCCATCTATGCCCTGACGCGAAAAAGCAGCGAAATGCCGCCCGCCATCGGCGAATTGCTCCGGGCCGCCCAGCGTGTTTTCGCCCCGCCCGATCAAGTTGCCCGGGCCCATCGGACCGTCGATCTGGTGCCACCACCGGAGGCCTGACGGTCGCCGGCGCGCGACGTGCCCCGGGCCCGCCGCAGTAGTAAAGTAACCATTAATAACAGGGCCCACAGCCTGGAGCCCCGAATAACAATAAGGGAGGAACAGACCATGTTCATGAACTTCTGGTACCCGGCTGAAGACAGCGAGAGCGTTACCAATAAGCCCCTGAAGGTGAATATGCTCGGTCTGCCGTTCGTGCTGTGGCGGGACGAAGCCGGTAAAGCCCACTGTGTATCCAACACCTGCTCTCACCGGGGCGGTTCCATCGGTGACGGCAAGGTCGTCGGCAACTGTGTGCAGTGTCCTTATCACGGCTGGCTGTTCAACGGCGACGGCGAGTGCGAACGCATCCCGTCCCTGGGCCCCATCGAGAAAATCCCGCCGCGGTCGCGCATCGATGCCTACCCGGTGGAAGAACGTTACGGCCTGATCTTCGTGTTCCTCGGCGACCTGCCCGAGGCTGAAAGACCCACCATCCTGCCCATCGACGAATACGACGATGAGAACTGGCGGGTGCTGCGCATGCGCTATACCTGGAAGGCCAATTACGTGCGGCTGGTAGAGAACCAGTCCGACCCCTCCCACGTGGAGTACGTGCACGGGGGCATGGGCATGGCCGGTGAAAACACCGATTACCAGGTGCCGAAGTTCAAGATCGACGAGACGGACTGGGGCGCGGGCACCATGACGGTGTTTGAATCGCCCGGCTCGCCGGATCATGAAGTGGGCGCCGTCTCCACGAAGGGCCGCTCCGATGCCGGCTCGGGCTTTCACGGCATTTCCATGACCTGGACGCGTATCCGCTTCAATCCCCAGGGCGACGGCATGAACATGTACATTTATTCCGTGCCCCGCAACGAGCTGGAACTGGAAATTTTCCTGATCAACACCCGCAACTGCCGGCTGGATCCGGATCTGGACAAAAACTTCTTAAGTCGCATGGGTGTGGCCGTGGAAGAAGACCGCATCGTGGTAGAAAAACTGGAGCCGGCCATCCCGTCCAAGGACACCATCGGCGAGTTCATCATCCCGGCCGACGACGTGCTGATGCGCTACCGTGACCGGCTGAAGGATTACGAGGCCCGCGGCTGGCGGCTGGACCTGGCCGAAATGGCGAAGCATGAACACCGCATGGTCTACGCTATCCCCAGCCCGGCGCGACGCGAACACCCGGACGACTGGGCCGTGACCGAAGCACCGCGGACCCAGGCACCCATCACAGATAACAACACCATAAGGAACCAGGCATGAGCGACGGCATTCTGTTATTCGGCGGTACCCAGCGAACCGGCCTGGAGGTGGCAAAACTGCTCACCGGCCGCGGCGAAAAGCTGACGGCCTTTGTGCGCCCGACCTCCGATCTGTCCGGGCTACAAGGACTGGATCTTGAACGGGTGACCGGCGACGCCATCGAAGCCGATGACGTGGAGAAAGCCTTTGCCAGTGGTCAGTTTCGCGCCGTCATCAGCACCATTGGCGGCAGTCGCGGCGAACCGCGCCGGCCGGATGTGGATTCCACCCGCAACATCGTGGACTCCGCCCAGCGCCACGGCGTCACTCGCGTGCTGCTTGTCACGGCCGTGGGTGCCGGCGACAGTCGCGACGTGCTAACCGAGCACGCCTGGAAATTCCTGGGCCCGGTCATGGAGCTGAAAAGCCAGGCCGAGGACTATCTAATGAACAGCGGCCTGGACGCGACCATCCTGCGACCCGGCGGCATGGCCTCCGAAGCCGCCACGGGCACGGCCATCAAGACCGAAGACCACACGGCTATGGGTGTCATCCAGCGGGCCGACCTCGCCGCCCTGGTGGTGGAATGCCTGGATGACGACAGCACCATCGGCAAGATCTATCACACCATCGACCCGGAGATTAAAGAGGCCCCGCCCCTGCAGCGGGGCGTGGCGCCGCGATCCGGGGAAGCCAAGCCTTAGGCAACATGTGTCTGGGCACCGCTAGTTTTCAAACTCCAGCTCCTCGGCCAGCCGTGAGTTGCCAATCTGCCCGCCTTTGCCGCCACCAGGAGTCCGGGTGCCGCGCAAAGAACTTCGACGCTGAGCCGCCGGAAAACACCGCCTTAACCGGATAGAACCACATGCTGAAAACCTCGACCATGAAGCCCTTCGCCGTCGGCGATATTTTTCTGGGCTGCACCTATCTGAATAACCCTGACGACGATCACATGGGCGACGGGCGAATTTTGCAGTTCGACAAGGACTGGCGGCCGAAAGGCACTTTGTACACAGAAGGGACGCGCTATTTCATTGTCGGTTGCAAGATGGGGCCTGACGGCACGCTGTGGGGCTTCGACTGCCACGATCACATTGCAGTGCGGGTCAGCCCGGACGGCAAGCAGATCGACGCCTGGGATTCGGGCCGCTCCTTCGGCAGCATCAACTGGGACAGCGGCGGCAATCTATTGCTGGGTGAGTACTTCATCGGCACCCAGATCTGGAAAGGCACCAGCGCCAAGTTCCTGGACAACGGTACCCTGGGCGATGGCAATCTCTACCGGTACAGCCCGGCGCTGGAATGGCTGGAGACCTACGAGGTGGAAACAGCGGTCGAGCCAACCATGTTTAAGGGCGTCACTCATTCCAGCATTCATCCGTCTGGCGACTTTATTACCTACACGACGGAAACGGCGCGTCGCCTGATGCGCTATGACCTGCGCAACAAACAGCAAATGCCTGACCTGGATGGCTATCCGGATGCAGACCCTATGGATCGCACCGATAAACGCTGGTTTATCGCCCCAGCCTATCTGCCGGATGGCCGCCTGCTGTGCACCGTGGCGGAAGGCCTGCGTATCTACGACGAAGCCGGCCAGACACTCAAAGACATTCCCCTGCCCGGCTACGGCTGGGCGCAGGTTTGCCCGGACGTAGACACCCGCCATGCACTGGCCGCCAACGTCTGGACAGGCATGGCCGCGCGTATCGACCTAAATGGGGGTGTCATTACCGAGTCCATTGACGTGGGCTTTACCGCGCCGCACCGCTCGCTGGCGGGGCTGGCCGTTTATTCTGGTGAGGGAAGCCAAGCATGAAGCTGTATTCGTTTTCACTGACGCCGAACAACCGCAAGGTTGAAGCTTTTATCCGGCACTATGATCTGCCGGTTGAGATTCATTCCATGCCCTTCAAGGACAAGGAAAATCAGACGCCGGCCTACCGGGCGATTAACCCCCTGGGCAAAGCGCCGGCACTGGTGGACGGTGACTTCAAGCTGTGGGAATCCAACGCCATCCTCACCTACCTGGCCACCGTGTTCCCGGAAACCCACGCGCTGCCCACGGATCCCCAGGGCCGCGCCGATGTTGATCGCTGGCTACACTGGCAGAGCTTTCATTTCACGCACGCCGTGATTGCCCACAAAGACAATCCGGAGAAAGCGGCCAAGGACATCCAGCCCCACCTGGATCTGCTGGAAGGGCAGCTTGAGGGCCGGGAATTTCTCTGCGGTGAACTGAGCGTCGCGGACTTTGCCATCGTGCCCTATGCCATTGCCCGCCTGGGCAAGAACGTGGACTACTCCGGTCACCCGAATGTCGTGGCCTGGTTCGACCGCGTGACTCACCTCAAGGGTTTTGTGGCCACGGACCCCAGCCTGAGCCTGCCGGCCAGCGCCTGAGAGACGGCAGTGGAAACTCAACTGCATCCGTCAGCCCAGAGCGCGATGGACCCGCGCATCGAAAAACTCATCAAGGCCGGGATCTATCTGAGCCTGATGAGCATCATGGCCTTGCCCCTGTTTGGCTGGCGCGTACCGAAACTGCTGCCCTCGATGGCACTGCTGCTGATCCACGAATTCTCGGGCATGATTTTTGTCGGGCACACCGTATTCAGCAACATATGGTCCATGCGCATCCGGCAGACACAGCCTGCGCCCGTGGGCATCTGGGCCCGCGGCTTTATTCGAAAAATGGCCCTGCGCATTACCTTGCCGACGACCATCATTACGCCCCTTGCCGGCCTGATGCTCATCGAGGACTGGGGTGGCCTTGGCAATGCGCCCTGGGCCTATGACGCCTATCTGTGTTTCTGGATTATGGCGGGCATCAGTCTTTGGCCCGACCTGATCAGGCTCGCGGTGGACCGGCATGCCGCAGAAGCCACCCACGGCATGCGCGGCGGACTGATCCGCAGCATGGGCGCACTGGCGCTGACGATCTATATCATTGTGTGCATGGTGACCAAGCAGGCCTGGATCACCGGCTGAATGCCGGGGCCGGCACAGGGCTCGATAGATCACCAACTCCTTCATCTGCAAACGGTATTGATACCGGAGCTTGAGCTTTGTCGCAGCAGTATCCAGGCGATTGGTTTCTCTCAATGTCCACTTTCGACCAGCAGTGCATTACCCACCTGCGTGCCCTTCGCTTCCACCAGGCGTCCAGGGGCAGCCGCCAAAAAGGCAGCGGCTGAACCGCCGTCAAAATCCGTGGCGCCGTCTGTGGGTACCGTGACACCCAGGATGGTGAGCTGCGGGGACAGCGCCCTGGAAGCGGCCTGCTCCATTGCCGAGACCGGGGATACGCGGATCACCTTGTCCTACCGGTCACGGGCCTTCACCCGAGCCAAGGCCAATAATCGCGACCGTATTCAGACCACGGCCGATGCTGGCCACCTGGAAATCGCTATGGCCTCGCAAGTGGCTGCGATTGAGTCAGAGCACGTGGAACTGATGCAGGGTGATTCGGCCCTGCGCCTGCGCAATGAGGCCGTCATCACCAGTGCCGGTGGCATTCTGCCCAACGATTTTCTGCGCAGTATCGGTATTGAGGTGGAGACCAAGTTCGGCATCGCCTGATCTGACCGGCCCGACGCAACGCTGACGCCAGCTGTTCCCAGCCCTTGCGCAGGTACGCCGTCAGTTGCACCAGGGCATTGCGCAACGCATCCCCTATTGCAATCACGATTGTCGCCACCACGACCCAGACATAGGCCGCCCAGTAGCCTGGGCCCAACTGCAGCAAACGCACCAGGCTATAGATACCGTTCACGGATAAGGCCGCCGTGGCAACATCCCAGGCCAGCAGCAGGATGAGCGACATCACAAGGGCATCACCCTTGCTGCGAGGGCGCAGGCTCAGGATTTTTCTGACGGCAATGGCCAGCAGAATCTGCGGCCGGCGGCGAAAATTTTTCATCGGTCTTTTCCTCACCCGCTCAACTAGCGAGCACCTTGGCCACCCGGGCCTGGAGAGCCGGCAATACTTCCTCGGCAAACCACGGGTTACGAACCAGCCAGCGATTGTTGCGCGGGCTTGGGTGCGGCAAGGCCAGCTTCAGCGGCCAGTTGTCCCGCCACGCCGCCACCTGCTCGGTGACGGACAGGCCGGCCGCGCCAAAGTGATAAGCCTGGGCGTACTGCCCCATCACCAGGGTTGTTGCCACGTTCGGCAACAGCGCCAGCAATGCTTCACGCCAGGCCGGGGCGCACTCCGGACGCGGCGGCAGATCGCCTGTTTTGCCCGTGCCGGGGTAGCAAAAGGCCATGGGCAAAATGGCAATCTGAGTCGGGTCGTAAAACACCTCGCGGCTGACGCCTAACCAGGCCCGCAAACGCTCACCGCTGGCATCATCAAATGGCACGCCCGTGGCATGCACTTTGCGGCCGGGTGCCTGGCCGGCAATCAGCAGGCGCGCCTGGGGGTCCAGCTGCAAAACCGGGCGCGGACCTTCAGGCAGGTGCGCTTTGCACAA
>CAKZWQ010000046.1 GCA_937921935.1 uncultured Gammaproteobacteria bacterium
TGGCTCTTGCCGAATCGGTCCAGTATCGCCCGCACGACTAACTCCGGCGAGTGACTGCGCACACTGGGGTAGTCCACCGAGGAGAATCGATCGCTCACCCCATCGGTATACAGCAGAATCAGGTCGCCTGACTGGAGCTTCAGGGACTGGTGCAGAGGCGTGCGCATGTTCTGGCCGACGATGCCGTCCTTGGAAACCAGGCGGGTTTCCGATTCGCCAATGCAACGAATACTGGTGTTGCCGATGCCAACGTAGTCAATCCTGCCCTTTTCCGCATTGACGGCACACAAGCCGACGGCAGCACCGCGGGTGCCTTGCAGATGTTTATGCAGACGCGGCATCAGCGCGGCGACATCCAAAGTCGCGTGGCGCTCCAGGAATGCATCAATGATGTGCGTCAGCTCATGAGCCTCGGGACCATGGCCAAGCACGTCGACAATGGCAACAAACAGGCCATCATCCAGGGCCCGCACAACGACTGCGTCCCCACTCACCGTTTCGCCCAGGCAGGGCCTGAGCAGGCTGGCGTGGGACAATTTTCCGATCGCCGTCATATCCATTTGCGGGCCGTGATCCGGGTGCCTTTACCGGGCGAAGATTCCAGCGTGAATTCATCCATCAGGCGCTTGACGCCCGGCAAGCCCAGACCCAGGGTCCCGCCCGAACTGAAATTATCCTGCATGGCCTGCTCGGTGTCGTTAATTCCCGGTCCGTGGTCAGACACCTGCATTTCTATACCGCGGCCGCTGGGCCTCTTCACATGGCGCAACAGAAACTCGCCTGACCCGGCGTATTTAAGGATATTGCGTCCGAGCTCAGACACGGCGGTTGCAATCATCCGGCTCGGCGCCTCATCAAAGCCCGCCTCTTGCGAGTAGCGCGTTGACTCGAGAACCACGCGGCGCAAATCCATTTCGCTGCTAATTTTGCGGCGCAATTCAGCGCTCACGACTCATCCCCGAACAGGCGCCCGGCATCGGGGATGGCTGCCTCGCCTGCCTCAGCTATCTCGACCTGGCCTACATCACTGTCGACTTCAGGCAGACCGTCGGCCTCAGCCTCCGGCTCAACCGCCGGCGTCATTTGAATCAGCTCAAAGGCCGCATCCAGGTCGATGGCGGTCTGCAGTCCGGCCACATCGACATCCATCTCGATCAGGGCCGACACCACGCCAGGCTGCAGGCCCACCAGCACAGACTGGCTGCCCATGATCGTGATCATGGAGATAATGCTGCGCAAAGCGGCGAACTCATCACAATCCATGGTATCGACGCCCGATACATCAAGAATGACCGCCCGTGAACCCGTCTCGTGCACGCGACCAAGCAAGTCCTCCCGAAATCGGTTGAGAACTTCATCGTCAAGGTCGACCTGGATTGAGGCCACGACGACGTCGCGGCTCACTTGCATGGCCACCCGGGGAATATTGTCGAAAAGAGGCATGGGCTAATGGGGATTCTACCGGAAACGGGCGTGGCGCCTTGCCCGCTCCTGTAGACTTGAAGCCTTAAGCTGCCCGCCCAAGCCATGCTATGGCTGCCGGACGGGCCACTGATTGCGCAAGCCCCGAGCAATCTGGCAGGCTGTGATAGCAAACAAAATGCCTGGCTAAGCAACAGGCATCCGGCAGGAAACCCAGGAAATACACCATGAGCGCGAAAATGGCCCCGAAGAACAAGGCAGCCCCACACGATATGGAGGCTATTTACCAGGCCCTCGACCGGGTCCAGGCAGTCATAGAATTCGACCTGGACGGCACCATCGTTACCGCCAACGATAACTTCCTGCAGACCTTTGGATATTCAGCCGACGAAATTGTTGGCCACCACCACCGGATGTTTTGCGAAGCGGACTATGCCGCCTCCCCCGAATACACCGAGTTCTGGTCAAAACTCGCCCGCGGCGAGTTTCACACGGCGGAGTTCAAACGACTGGCCAAAGACGGCCGGACAATCTGGCTCCGGGCATCCTACAACCCTATATTCGACAAAAACGGCAAAGTCTTCCGGGTCGTCAAATTCGCCACCGACGTGTCGGCAGAAAAATTAAAATCAGCCGAGTACGAAGGCAAGATGCAGGCTATCGACCGCGTCCAGGCGGTGATTGAGTTTGAACTGGACGGCACCGTGATTACCGCCAACGAAAACTTCCTGCGCATCTTCGGCTATAGCCTTGCTGATGTCGTCGGCAAGCACCATCGCATATTCTGTGAACCGGGCTACTCGGAATCACCCGACTACGCCCAGTTCTGGCAGAAGCTGAGTCGGGGCGAGTTCGAGTGTGGTGAATTCAAGCGGGTCGGCAAAGACGGTGGTGACATCTGGCTGCAAGCGTCTTACAACCCGATCCTGGATGCAGACGGCAACCCGCTTAAGGTGGTCAAATTCGCCTCAGACATTACCCAGGAGATGGAGAAACGCAGCCTGGCCTTACTTGAAATGTCGACACCGGTAACCAAGATCTGGGATGGTGTTCTGTTTGCTCCGATCGTGGGTATCGTCGACTCCAAACGTTCCGTGGATATCATGAACAAGGCACTGTCCAGCATTGCTGACACGCGGGCACGCACCTTGCTGCTGGATATCGGCGGCGTAGCCATCGTAGATACCGCAGTGGCGAATCACCTGATCAAGATCGCCAAGGCTGCAGTGCTTATGGGCTGCAATACCATCATCTCTGGCATTTCGCCGGCCATCGCACAAACCATCGCGGAACTGGGTATCGACCTGGGAGCGATTCAAACGACGTCGACGATCGAATCCGCACTGCGCGACTCAATCAACCGGCCTGGCGCCTGATTGCTGCTCAGCTGCGCTTAACAGGGGTCGGGCGGGCCTTAAGTCCGCACCGGCTTGCGCTCAATGGTCACGCTGATGGTGCGACCACCCAGGCTGCTGCCATCCAGCGCAGCCAGGGCAGCGCCGTTACTTGCTTCATCAAGACTGACAAAGCCAACGCCGCGGCATGAGCCCGTCATGATGTCCGTCGCCAGGCGCACGGATCGCACGGCGCCATGGGAGGCGAAATGAGCCCGCAAGCCCTGCACGGTCATCTGGGGTGACAGATTCCTTACCACCATTTTGGTCGTGGGATGCGTCTTGGTCATGAGCTTAGCGGTACATCACAAAAAACTTATGACGCCTGGGGATCAGTTTCATCAGGCGCGGCGGGCTCGGCAGTACCGGGCTCGCCCGGTAGTGGAAGACCGTTGGCGGCCGCTTCCTTCATCGATTTTCTCAGGGCTTTCTTTTCCGCCTTGTCCTGGCGCTTTTCCAGTTTGGCGAATTCGCGCTGTCGCTTAGCTTGAGTCTGTGGGCTTCGTCTTGCCATGGTGCAGTATTACCTCATTCGGTTTGGGGCCAGGCAATGGAAACCTGAGCCTGATAGCCAAATTATGCCCGCTTTGAGAGGCAATAAGGGGGCGCACCGGATAATTGCCCCGCAGCCGCTAGCAAATTGCCTGCATCACCGGGTGCTTAGCCGCCTTCCTGGCGCAGACCCAGGGGTCTTTTGTCAAAGGCAGCAGCGGACTTTGCGCGGAACTTTTTGACCCGGACGATCGCTAAATTCGGAGTCAGGCACCGTCAACCATGCCCCGTCAGCTGCCCCGGCTGTCAGTCTGTCAGCCGGACAACCACGAGGGTCCGATCACCGGCGGCGCCTTTGGTGTAGATCTCCAGGTCCCGACGCAGACCCGTAATGACCTCGGCGGGGCTGGCCTCGCCCAACTGCTCCATGGCGCGCGCCACGCCCTTGCTGCCAAATTGGCTGCGCTCCACATTCAGGGCATCCAGTACGCCATCAGAAGCCAATACAATCAGGTCTCCGGCGGCCAGTGTCAGCTCAACAATCTCACCAGCATCTGCGACCGCTTCCGTGCCAAGGGGGCCAGCCTGCGCAGCAATCACCTCGACCTTGCCACCCCGGCGACACAGCAAGCCTTCCTGTCCCAGACCCAGGGCCTGCAGGCGGCGAGCATCGCGATCAATCCTGATGAGCCAGCCCCGCACCGGGGCGGCGTTGGCTAAGTCGGCGCGCACAAAGCGGCCAAGTTGAGCCGCAATGTCTGACAGCGGCGCTCCGTCGCCAAGGGCAGCCCGGAAAGCAGCCCGCAACTGGCTGCCCTGAACAGCAGCCCCCACGCCCAGACCCGGAAAATCAAAATGTGCCACTGCCATCCCGTCAGCTAAAGCCACAGCGTCGTAAATTTCACCGCCGACTTCTGCGGCAGGCTCATGCCAGGCTTGTAACTCCAGCCCTGGATGCGTGGGCAGCCGGGTTGGCAGGGTCATGGCCCGGACGGAGCGCGCAATGCGCAAATCTTCGCGCTCGGATAAGAAGGCCTGCAAGGCCTGGCGCATTCGCTCCAGGGTGTTGCCCAGGTGCCGGATTTCGGAAATATCTGAATCCACGCGTTCCGTGGGTTCAAAATTCAGCCGCTGCATGCGGTTGCTGTGATCGATGAGTTCGCGCAATGGGGTTGCATAGCGATTGGCAAGATAGAAGGCACGCCAGACCGCAAGTATCAGAAAAACCGCCGTCACGATCATCACAATCAGATTGGTGCGGGGCAGACCCGCCAGCAACTCCGACTCGGGTACCAGGGAGCCCACCCACAGATCATCGGAAATGCGCAGCTGGGAACGGGCAATGGCACCCCACCAGCGCTCGCCCTCATGCTCAAAAGGTTGCGCCTCGGTCAACGCCATACCCGTTGCATTCAGGGCCTGCTCGGAAAAGCTGGCCATGGGACCGCCCAGGGCATCCGGATGCAGCAGCATGAACTGGGTCATGACCTCAGCGGATTCGAAGCGCTGGTCGGCGGGCAGGCCAACCACCATCAGGCCCGCCGGGTCAGAGGGTTCACCCCGCAGCACGAAAACCTTGCCCCGCTTACCGACTTCCAGCTGAGAGGTGAACTCGCTGATGTCGGCCAGCAGGATGTCGAAACCCAGTACCGCAACGTCACCGGTCGCCACACGCTCGGCCAGGCTGGCTGTCATACCCGGCTGCTTCAGGGTGAAAAACTCATACGGGGACGTCCAGTGAATGCGCTCGCGCAGGCCGGCCTCGTCACCCAGCTCCTGTAATAGCGCCAGGGCACCGGCATGCCAGGGTCGCGTCCGCGCGTCGAAGCCCACGGCCTGTCTTTGCATGGGCTTTGCCGTTGCCCCAGGCGCCCATTCACGCACTTCTGCCCACTCGCCCCAGCTATCGGGCCGGGACAGGCGACTGCGCCAGACCCCGTCGATCTTGATCAACCAGTAACCGTCACCCGACTCACTGGCGTAACTCAGGGACGACAATTGCGGCACTCGGTCTACCAGGGGCTGGAAATAGCGGTCCAGGTCGTCAAGGGGAAAGGACTCAAAGTCACCTTCGGCAGCGCGGGCGGCGGCGACCTCCAGGGCTGTCTGCACCGGCTCGAAAAAACCCAGTAGCTGCGCATCGGTCGTCGCGATCACTCGCTTGGTGAGGGATCCGGACAGCACCTGGACCGCCCGGTCGGTAACCAGCAGGGACACGGCCAGCAGGCAGAGCCCCAGCAGCAGGACAACACCGGTCAGGTTGAGCAGCAGGTTGCTCTTGAATCGAACGGACTTCCGGGCCATGAATACTCGCCAGCCAAGACACAACCCCGACACCAGGTCGGGAGTCGCTAATATAGTCCATGGCTCAGGAGGTTTGACATGCGGCAGTGGCGACAGCCCACAGCAGCTGATGAAGGCGCGCAAACAGCATCGCGGCCCGCCACGCGCCTCCCTGTCCGGGACCCAACGACGCGCAACCCCGTTATTGTGATACCGGGTGTGCTCGGCTCCAAGCTGGTTGCCGAGGCAGATTCGCGCTCGGTCTGGGGCGAATGGCGCACCGGTTTCTCCGACCCGGCGTCCGGTGAGGGCGCCCAGCTCCTCGGTCTGCCCATCGAATACGGCACCCCCCTGGATGAACTGCGCGGCCAGAGTCGCGTCGACGGCACGCTGGGCAAAGTGCGCGGCTACATCGCTGGCATGCCGGTGAAAATTACCGCTTACGGCGATGTGATGAGCGCCATGGGGGTTGAGAGCTACTCCGATACGTTTCGGCGCGATCGTGAGAAAGACTCCGCCTCCGAGGCGGCAGCCTTCGAATTCAGTTATGACTGGCGACGCAGCCTGGATGAATGTGCCGCAGACTTCGCCGAGTTTGTTGCCAGGACTTCGCGCTTTCTGCAAATTCAACGTCGCAGCAGCGAACCTATCCGCTTCGATGTGGTTGCGCACTCCATGGGCGGCCTGGTGCTGCGATACTTTCTGCAATACGGCCGCCAGTTGCTGCCTTATGATGACGCGACACCCCGCCTGACCTGGGCCGGGGCGGCGCACATTGAAAAGGCGGTGATCGTCGGCACGCCCAACGCCGGTTCACTGACCATGATTGAACGGCTGGTGCAGGGAATTCCCAGTAATCCACTGCATCCCACCTATGGACCAGTGCTGCTGGGCACCTTTCCGTCAGGTTATCAAATGCTGCCCCGGAATCGACACCAACCCTGCGCCGGTGCATCCACCCAGGCTGAGGATGACTTACTCAACCCCGACTTCTGGTTGTCGCGAGACTGGGGCATCACCGCTTCGTGGCTGAAAGAAGAACGCGCCCGCCAGTTCCCCGACATCGACAACCAGGCCGACCGAATCGAAGCGGCGGAAGATCACCTGCGTAAATGCCTGTTCAGTGCCCGTCGTTTCCAGGCCGCCATGGATCAACCTGCGCCTGGCGCCCCGGAGCACCTCCAGTTCCACCTGTTCCTGGGTGAGGCACAGAAGACGGCCCGCTGCTTTAGCGGCACCCGGGGTGATCGCACGGTTCGCTGGACGGACTACGGCCCCGGCGACGGCACGGTGCTGGCCAGTAGCGCCAAACTGTCGGAAGCCGACGGTGAATCACCCATTCCCTGGCGCAGTATCAATACGCTGAAGAGTAATCACATGGGCCTGCTGAAAGACCCCGCCCTGTTCACCGCCGTCCTGGCATTGCTGGGACGCAAAGCGTCTTAGGCCGGGCCATTCCGGCGCCCTCCTCTAAAACACGCTCCGGCTAGCGACGCCGTCCACCGCCGCGTGGCATGGGCCTGGGGCGCGATGGCATCCCGGGCGGACGACTGCCCGGAGGGCGAGAACCCGGCGGACGGCCACCGCCCGGCGGCCGTGCAATGGGCGGCACCGGTCGACCAGTGGGAGGTCGAGAGCCTGGGGGCCGTGAACCCGGCGGGCGATGGCCGTTGCCGGGGCGGTCATTGTCGTAATAACAACAAGGGCGATAGTAGTAAGGATCGTTCCAGCCACCACCGTAGTAGCCGCTACTCACGCGATAGCTGCTGCCACCGCCGCTGGAGGAACCACAACCCGGCAGCCAGACAAGCACCGCCGTGAACACAGCAGCCAGAATCAGTAAACGCCGCTTTAACATCACTCCGCCTCCTGTGCTTCATCATCGAAGGTCCAGCGAAGCAAGCCGATGGGTGCACCCACCGGATCAGACACCACGGCCAGATCGCCACCCACGATGGCCTCATCAGGCTTGAAAATCGCCTCCCCGCCAAGTTCCGTCGCGCGGGCAAGCATGGCATTCACATCTTCAACGCGAATGTAGCCCAGCCACGTGGGCTTTGATTCAGATCCCTGGCTTAGCTGACGAACGCCTGCTCGTGAATAACCCTTTCTAGCCAGGAAGATATCCAGAACCTCGCTTTCATCGCCACCGGCCTCCGGCGCATAGGTGTCATAGCCGAACAAAGAAGCATAAAAATCTGCGGACTCTTTGACATTGCGGGTATACAGATTGAACCAGATCCACTCTCGCGGCTCAGCCCGGTAGTCCGCGGGATCGCCGCTGCTGGAATCCAGCACTCCAAACAGCACGCCGTCAGCATCAGCGACGACGGCAAAGGAACCGCGCTCCGCATAATCACGCCGATCCAGGGCCGTACTGCCACCCTGTTCATCCAGAGCCGCCAGTGTTGTCGCGACATCCTCCACCGAGATGTAATAGATCCAGCGACCATAAGCACGATCAGGATCAGGCGCGGCTTTTTCAGCAACACCGGCCATGGGCAAACCGTCTGCGTAGAACATGCCATAGCGACTGCCCGGCTGGTTGACGACCCAGCGCCACTCCCAATCAAACAGCTCGCCATAAAAGCGTCGGGCAAGATCCAGATCACTGGTGAAGTAATCGGCCCAGATAATTTTCCCCGGGATGTTTTCGTCCGTGGCCGGATCAGTCAGGGCCGGCAAGGGTGGCAGTGAATCCTCAGCGGCATAAGCTGCCGTGGCGGCGCCGGCGAAGCAGAGCCACAAAACCACAAACATTTTTCTTATCAACATTCGGTCCGCCCAATAGTGTTCTACTGCTTTCATCTTAACGGCAGAACCAGCACCCCACCTGGTTTTTTGTCTGTTCGAAGCGATCGGCCGGCCTCCAAACCACCAGCCCGGCGGGCGCAAAGCCTGTGCCAGCCTGCGATTAAGTACTTTTACCGATTGCCGATGCGCTCCAGTCTCATACCCTGTGGCCCTGATATTCGGCCATGCAGGGAACCGGCGGATGAATAACAACACACCCTACGAAATTATCGGCAGGGACGAGGGCGTCAAAGCCCTGGCCGGCGCTTTCTATGAAGCCATGGACGAACTCGAAGAGGCTGAGAGCGTGCGCAAGATGCATGCCGAGAACCTGGACCTCATCAAGCAGAAACTCTTTGAGTATCTCAACGGCTGGCTGGGTGGACCACATCACTACAAGGACAAGTACGGGACCATCTGCCTCACCGAGCCCCATCAGCCCTATCCTATCGGCGCTGAGCAGAGGGACCAGTGGATTGCCTGCTGGGACCGTGCGCTGGAAAAAGTCGACGCGCCGGAGCAGTTCCGGGCCATGACCCGGGAGCCCATCGAGCGCATGGCCAATTTCCTGGTGAACGCCTAGGTCAGGCACCAGGCCATCGGCCGCTTCAGGGACCGCCCCACATTTTTGAGTACGCAATGATGTAGCGGTCGAAGTCATCGCCCGTGTCTTCGTAACTCTTACCCCGCAAATAGGCCAGCTTCAGACCCTGCTTGCGAGTGATAGGCAAGCCGATGCTCAGGGCGATAATGGACTTTTCGGTGTCGTCGTCCTTATTCACGCCATCAATTGTCGATTTGGCACCACCCCCGTAAGCGCCGCTCAGGGACGCCCATAAACCGGGGCGATGGGTATATATAATGTGTCCCTGGAGAGCGTACAGGGTGTCCTGCTCACGTTTCAGCTCTTCAGAAAAATCATCATTATCCGTATAGATAAAGGCTGAAGCCGTCAGCTCCCCGGCCCACTTGCCGCGGTTATGCACCACCCCCACCTGGGGCCTGAACGACCAGCGATTGGCACCCAGGTTAATCAGTTTGTCGTCCTTGTATTCGCCCAGTGGCGCGGTCACATCCAGGGCCATGCCGAGGATTGTGTTATTGGCGATAGGCTGAAACTCCGAGCCTCGTTGGGCCGGTGACCCCAGCAGGTTCACCGCGACGCGCAAGCGCGGGTCATTAAAACCATTACGCTCCGTGGATGCCGGCTCGCCCTGAAGCAAACCTTCCCAGCGCCCATTGGAATGCTGCACCAGCAGATCAATTCGGCCCGACTTGCCGAACACATCGATGACATGCAGGTAATTGAATGTCAGGGTATGCACTTCGGCCGTCGCATCTTCGATTTCCAGTGACGGGTCGAAGGCGATGTCAAAGTCTGTATAAGAGTACCCAAAGCCGGTAAAGCTGGAACCTACCGGCAGATGTGACCAGCGTCGCGGCTCCAGCACCTGGGCTGATGCCAGTCCGGCTGATAGAAGTAACACCACGCCGCCAAGCAAAGCTTGTGAGGGAACTGAAACCAAGGGCCTGCGAAGCTGCAACTGCCGACAACCTGAAAACGAAAGATGTCGGTTGATTTTACTCAGTATTTTACTTGCGATGGGCAGCATTTTCCGTTTCACTGAGCCCGGCAATAGCGCGAGAGATCCAGACCACAATGAAACGGCTGCTGACTTTTTTTGCAAAAACCCTGGGAATAATTTTCCTGCTGGTCTGCACCCTTCTGCTGGCCTGGGCTTTTCAATCGAGAACCCTGCCAGCCTTGCAGGCGTGGCATAAGGCAAGCCTGGATAGCGAGTTCACTGCTGCCGACGGCGGACCTGGAAGCACGCTCGCCGACTACCTGGCCCGGGAAGACCGCTTGTTCGAGGAACTCCGCGCCGAGGTTTACCAGACAATTGTTACCACGGGCGCTACCACCTACAGCCGCTACCTTGCGAATGGCCCCCAGGATCCCGCCCAGGTCAAACGCAACTGGAATCGCAGCTTTGAATTGATACCCGAGACTCCCCGCGGCGGCGCCCTGCTGCTGCACGGCCTGACGGACTCACCCTACAGCCTGCGCCGTATCGGCCAGATTCTCTATGCACAGGGCTACTACGTGCTTGGCTTGCGCTTACCCGGCCACGGCACCGCACCGGCCGCACTGACCCGGGTGCATTGGGAAGACTGGGTGGAGGCCAGCCGTATCGGCGCGCGTCATGTACGCAAGACCATCGGCCCGGACCAACCTTTCCTGATGGCCGGTTACTCCAACGGGGGCGGCCTGGCCGTCAAATACGCTCTTGATGCCCTGGCTGATGAGTCTTTGCCGCCGCCCGATCAACTGCTGTTGTTCTCGCCGGAGATTGCCATCGCGCCGCTGGCAGCTATCTCCAACTCCCACAAGCTACTGAGTTTCCTGCCCTATTTCGAAAAGTTCAAATGGCTGTCCGTGCAGCCGGAATACGATCCCTTCAAGTACAACTCCTTCCCGAAGAATGCGGCCCAGGAAGCCTGGCAGGTCACCGATGCCATCAATAAGGAAATCACTGTGCGCTTCAAGGAGGGTCGCATGAAAGATTTTCCTCCGGTCCTGAGCTTTCTTTCCTGGAGCGATGCAACAGTCAGCACAGAGGCGACAATTCGACGGCTCTACTTCCGCTTGGTGGATGACGGCAACGAACTGGTCGTGTTCGACATCAATCGCTTCAGCGAGCTGGAGGCCTTCATTCCCTCATCACAGGAAAAGGCCCTGAAGGAACTGCAGGCGCGAACTGACCTGCCCTACCGACTGACGGTGATCGGTAACGAGAGCGAACTGACGGAACGTCTGGCCGAACGAAGCAAGCTGCCGAGATCCCAAACCACGGCAATGAAGTTACTGAACTTCAGCTGGCCCGAACATATTTATTCCCTGGCACATGTTTCCGTGCCATTCGCACCCGATGATCCTGTCTACGGCACCCGGGAGGCTCGCAGCGACGTCTACCAGGGCATTGAGCTCGGCGCGCTGGAGCCCCGGGGCGAGGTCAATATACTCTCCGCCCCCATGCATCAGTTGATGCGACTGCGTTACAACCCTTTCTTCAGCTACATCGAGGA
>CAKZWQ010000047.1 GCA_937921935.1 uncultured Gammaproteobacteria bacterium
CGCGGTCACGCCCGCTGCCTCGCAGTCCACGGCCACCCGGCTCGCGTACTCGGCCAGCGCGCCGTAACTCCAGCGCGTCGTCGCGCTGCTCAGCGCCAGCTGCTTCGGCGACGCCGCCGCCACAGTCGCAAACGCCGTCCAGACATCAGGCGCAAACGACCAGGCCGCTAAGGCCAACGACGGTGAACTCACTGCCCCGGACCAGTCACCCACACGACCCTCAACACCCTCACTCAATCTCAACAGCACCGAACGCAACTCACTGCACAACAACGACAGACTGTGGGCATCGAACAGATCTGCATCGTAGTTGCAGGCGATGGTCAGACCCTTTTCGTCTTCGGCAGCGTGCACACTCAGATCAAACTTTGCCGCTTCACTATCCAGTCCTTGCACAGACACATCTAATGCGTCCATGTTGATTTCAGTTCGCGGCTGATTGTGCAAAGCCAACATCACCTGCACGACAGGATTTCGGGACGCGTCCCGTGGCGGCGCCAACTCTTCCACCAGTTTTTCAAAGGGCAGATCGGGGTGGGCATAGGCGTCCAGGGCGGCCTGCCGCACCCGCCCCAGCAACTCGCGAAAACTCGGGTTGCCCCCAAGGTCGGCCCGCAACACCAGCGTGTTCACGAAAAAACCCACCAGGCCTTCCAGTTCCGTGCGGCCGCGTCCGGCAATGGGTGTACCCAGCAAGACCTGCTCGCTCCCCGCCAGCCGGCCCAGCACCACGGACAGACCCGCCGCCAGCACCATGAACAAGGTGCAGCCCGTCTCCCGGGCCACCGCGTGGCAACCGGCCAGCAAGGCCGGCTCCAGGCGAAGCTCATACCAGGCGCCGTGATGCCCCTGCACCGGCGGCCGTGGGCGATCGGTGGGCAAAGCCAGGCTCAGGGGCGCGCCGGCCAGCTGCTCGCGCCAGTAAGCCAGTTGCCGGCTCAGCTCGCCCGCCGCCAGCCGCTCCTGCTGCCAGCGCGCGTAGTCCGTGTACTGCAGCGGCAAGGCTGACCAGGCGAGCGCTTCGCCCTGGCAGGCCGCGTTGTAAGCCTGCGCCAGTTCCCGGAACAGCACCCCCAGGGACCAGCCGTCCGCCACAATGTGATGCACCACCACCAGCAAGCGGTGCTCTGTGGCACCAGCCGATAAACAATGCACCCGCCACAGGGGACCAGCACCCAGATCAAAGGGATCGGCTACCAGCTCGGCACCGCGCGCAGCCAGCGCAGCCGCGGCACAGCTCTCCCACTGCACACTGACCGGAACCGCCGGACTGACCACCTGCCAGGGCTCGCCGTCCCGATCGACAAAATGCGTGCGCAGACTGCCGTGACGCGCCGTGACGGCCGCCACCGCCGCTGCCAGCGCAGACTCGTCAAGAACACCGGCAAGCTGTAACAAGGCATGCACGTTGTAGGCCGACGAAGCCGGTTCAAGTTGCGCCAGAAACCATAAGCGCCGCTGGCCCGGGGACACCGGCAGCACCCCCGTCTGTTGGGACGGTACCGCGCACGGAATCGCTTCGGTCGGTGGCAGTTTCTGAACCGCCGCAGCGATGCCGGCCGGCGTGGGCGATTCAAAGATGCTGCGCAGGGCCAGCTCGACGCCCAGGGTATCGCGCACACGCGACACCAGTTGCGTGGCCAGCAGCGAATGTCCGCCCAGGGCAAAAAAGTCCGCGTGCACGCCTACCTGGCCGCGCCCCAGTAGCCCGGCAAACAACTCGCACACGGCTCCTTCCAGCGGCGTGCGTGCCGCCGTGTCGTCGGCCGGCTGATCTGACCAGGCCGGCGCCGGCAACGCCTGCCGGTCCAGCTTGCCGTTCGGTGTCAGGGGCAGGCTCGCCACCGACATCCATAAGCCCGGCACCATGTAGTCCGGCAAGCCCCGGGCCAGTTCGCTGCGCAGGCTGGCCACATCCACGTCATCCGTCACCGGCACTATCCAGGCCACCAGCCGCACATCGCCGCCCGGCGCCGTGCGTACGCCGGCGGCTGCCGCCGCCACCTCCGGCTGCGCCAGCAGGGCCGCTTCCACCTCGCCCAGTTCGATCCGAAAGCCGCGCAGCTTCACCTGCGTGTCCAGCCGACCCAGCAACTCCAGTTCACCGTCACTGCGCCAGCGCGCCCGGTCTCCCGTCCGGTAAACGCGCTCGCCCGTCGCCGGCATGCGAACAAACTTCGCCGCCGTGAGTTCCGGGTCACGCCAGTAACCCGATGCCAGGGCCGGACCACTCAGACAAAGTTCACCGGCAATACCCACGGCTAAGGGCTGCAAATTCTGGTCGAGTACTAACAATTGTGTATTGGGAAAAGCCTTGCCGATGGGCACCGCCAAGCCATCTGGAAGTCTGTGGTGAGTTTCGAACCAGCTTGAATCAATCGTCGCCTCTGCCACGCCATAGGAATTCACCACGCGACCTTTGGGCCCCACCAGGGCACGCAACTGGTTGTACTCCCCGCCCGTCCACGACTCGGAGCCGACGATAGCCAGCCGCAGGCCGCGCAAATCCGTCGACCCGGGTTGCAGATGCTGCAGCAACAAGCGCATGACGGCCGGTACGAATTCCCCGCAGCTGATGTATTGCTGCCTGATGAGGCTTAGCAGTTCAGCTGGATTGAGCAGTTGTTCACGCGTACACAACACCAGGCAACCACCAGTGGTCAGGGCCCGGACCCAGTCACCCGTAAACACATCAAAGGACATGGCCGCCATCTGCAGATGGCGATCAGCGGGACTGAGCTCATAAACCCGTGCCCAGGCTGAGGCGGCACTGGCAAGACTGCCATGACTGATAGCGACACCCTTAGGCGCGCCCGTCGAACCCGAGGTATAGACAAGGTAGGCCGGAGCATCCGCGCAGCCAGGCTCGTTTACTTCCAAAGGCGCGCCCAGCAGCTTGTCCACGCGCACACTAAGGCAGTCTTCGGCCCAGGCCGGCAAGGCATCCACGCACAGAATCGCGGCGGGCTCGGCATCGTCGACCATGCCCGCCACCCGCGCCTCCGGTAACTCCGGATCCAGCAGCAGATAAGCACAACCGGCCTGCAAGCTGCCCAATACACTGGCGATGAGATCAACGGATCGCGGCATCGCAATAGCCACCACCCGGCCCTGGCCTAGCCCGGCCGCGCGCAAGGCGCCGGCAATTCCATTAGCCCGCCGGTGTAGCGATGCGTAAGTTGTCTGACCGAAATCACCTACTATCGCAACAGCATCCGGCTGATGCGCGGCCCAGTTGGCGAACCGCTGGTGGACCAGGTCTTCGTTCCGGTCCAACTGTGCCGGCGCCTGCCACTGCGCCAGCATTTCGCGCTCTCGTGAACCCGGCAGGGGCAAACTGCCGAGGCTTTGTTCGACATTCGCGAGCAGGCCGGCGAGCAAATTCTCATAGTGATCAGCGAAGCGTTCTATGGTGCTCGCGTCAAAGAGATCCGTGTCGTACTCGAATATCAGATTGGCGCCCTCGGCGTGTTCGCCGATGTTCAGACTGAGGTCAAAGTTGGCGACGCCATGCTCGACCAGTTCCCCCAGTCGGAAATTCACCGGGCCGGCCTTTTGTTCAAGGTCAGGGATGGGCGTCAGATTAAACATGGCCTGGAACACAGGGGCGCGACTCAGACTGCGGCCCGGCTGCAAGGCTTCGACCAGCATCTCGAAGGGGAAATCCTGGTGCGCAAACGCCGCCAGGGTTGCTGAGCGAACCGTCTTCAGAAACTGGGCAGCAGACTGATCCGGCGTAACGGGCGCTCGAATTACCAGGGTATTAATGAACAGGCCAAGCAATGAATTCAGCTGAGGATGAGTGCGCCCGGCAACGGGAGTGCCCACCAGCAGATCTCTTTGGCCCGACCAGCGATAGAGCAGCAACTGAAATGCCGCCAGCAAAACCATAAACAGAGTGCATCCCTGCGTCTGGCCGAGGGCACGCAGGGCAGTCAACTGATCGGCAGACAATTGACGTCGCAGCCACGCGCCGCGAAAGCGCTGCTCTGGCGGCCTGGGTCGATCCGTCGGCAATTCCAGTAATGCAGGCGCATCCTGCAAGGCCTCGACCCAATACTCGCGCTCGGCTGCCAGTTCCCCGGATGCTTGCCGCGCGCACTGCCAGAGACTGTAGTCCGCATACTGCAGGGCTAAAGCCTCTGGCTGCCAGGGGCTGCCGGCCTGCCGCGCCTGGTAGGCAGCCGCGAGCTCCCGCAGGAGCAAACCATTGGAATGTCCGTCAGACACCAGGTGATGAATCACGATGAGCAGGCAGGCTCGATCCGGCCCATCGCGATACAGGCGCAAACGCCACAACGGGCCGCGGCGGATATCAAAGGGTGCCGCGGCTTCGGCCGCCAGTTCCCCGGCATCGCAGGGCCGCTCCAACTGACGATAATCAATGGCCATATCAGCCAGCACCTGCTGTCGAGGAATCCCGTTACTGTCCGGAAAACAACTGCGCAACACCTCATGACGCGCGACAAGAGCAGCGGCGGCCTGCCGCAGAATCTCGCTATCCAAAGACCCTGTTAGTTCAAGGCTAAAAGCGATGTGATAAGCCGGGCTGCCAGGGTCAAGTTGCTCCAGAAACCAAAGTCTGCGCTGACCGGGTGATAAGGGTATTTCCTTTGGTCGCGCGCGTGCGACGGGCACCGCAATCGTGCTTGCCTGGCTTGCCTGTAAAGCGTTGGCCAGGCCGGCAATACTGGGATCAAGAAAAAAGTCGCGCAGCGATAATTGCGTATCAAAATGCGCATTGATCTGCGCGAGCAAACGGGTTGCCCGCATGGAGTCGCCACCCAGGGCAAAGAAATCATCATGGCGACCGATATCCGCTGCGCCCAGCAACTCCTCCCACATTAATTCGAGAGCCTGCTCCTCAGGACCCTCAGGTGGCCGCGAAGCAAGCTCGGGCTCAGCATTCGCTATGCGCAAAGCACCGCGGTCCACTTTACCGTTCGGTGTCAGGGGAATAGCCGGCAGGCACTGAATGATTGCTGGCACCCAGGCAGCAGGCAGGCGGTTGCGCAAGGTGCGGCGCACCGCAGGGACATCCACAGAGGTTCCCGTTGCGGGCTCCACCCAGGCGCACAATTGAGCCGGCTCGCCACGCAATCCGGCCGCTGCCTGGCGAACTTGCGGCAGATTCAGCAGGGCAGCTTCAACATCGCCCAGTTCAATGCGATGGCCGCGTAACTTCACCTGCTGATCCATTCGCCCAAGGCATTCGAGTTGTCCGTCGGGGCGCCAGCGCGCCAGGTCACCGCTGCGATACATCCGTTGATCAGTGTTGAGAAAATCCGGCACATATTTGCGCGCCGTGAGTTGCGTATCGCGCCAGTAGCCTGGGCCCACACCCAGCCCGGATACGCACAACTCACCGGCAACCCCAACGGGGGCCGGCTGGCCGGCTCCGTCAAGCACCCAGGCACGCACGTTATCGATGGGCCGGCCAACGGGGACGGCCAGCAGGCTTTGATGATCCTGCACTTCCGCGCAGGTGATATCCCAGACTTCCGAGGTCCCATAGGTATTGAGCAGACGCACGCCGGGGGCGGCACGACGAAAAATACCGGGCAGATCAGGCGGCAAAGGCTCACCGCTGGTAATACAGCTATGCAGTCGCGGCAAACGTTGGCCCAACTCAGGACACTGAACCAGTACTTCACGCAGCAACGCGGGTACGAAAACCAGATGACTGACATCAGCAGCGGCGCAGGCCTCTAACAGTTGTCGAGGATCGCGCGCGCGATCCTCGGGCAGTAAAAGCAGCCTGGCCCCGACCCCAAGGGCGCCAAAAATCTCCCAGACTGAATCGATAAAGTTCAGACTCGTGCGCAGCGCGAATACATCATCGGCACCGAATGGGTAGCTGCGCCACATCCATGCACAGCGATTGAGCGCCGACCTATGTAAACCCACAGCACCTTTCGGCTGGCCGGTCGAGCCCGAGGTGTAAAGCACATAAGCCGGATCATCAGGAGTCCCGGCAGGCGGCGGCAATTGCCCGCCGGGCATTGCGGTAGCCGGATCAATGCTTGCTAAGACTGCTGGCAAACAACAACGCCCCGCTGCATCTGCGACAACATGCTGAACGCCCGCATCTTCGATCATCAACTGCAGGCGCGCCGGCGGATACTCGGGATCCAGCGGCAGATAGGCCGCACCGCATCGCAACACCGCCAGTACAGTCGCAATAAGATCGGGGCTGCGCTCGCAAGCCACGCCGACCACGTCTGCCTTCTGAATGCCCGCCTGCAGCAACTGGCCGGCAATTGCATCGCTTCGCATCGCCAGCCACTCGTAGCTGAAAGCCTGTCCGGCAAACAATAAGGCCGGGCGCTGGGGAGAACGCTGCGCCTGGGCGGCGAACAATTCGTAGAGGCTTTGAGCCTCGGGCAGGGTCTGTTCCGGGCCCTGACCCAACGCGATTAGCTGGGCCCGCTCACCCGCCAATCGAATATTCAGTGCTGACAGTCGCGTGCTTTGGTCGGCAATGATGGACTCAAGCAATGCCAGCCAGCGCGCCGGCAAAGCCTCGGCAACCACCGGATCAAAACTCGCGTCATCCCAGCCCATGTAGCCCCGCAAAGGCGCGCCGGGCCCGGCATCGTTCACCGAACATTCCAGTTCCCAAAAACTTTCTCGGTTCAGGTTGAGGGTTTCAATGCCGAATTCCACATCACCCGCCGTGACTATCGCGGCTGGCGTCGACTCGTACAAAAACAGTATCTGAAAAAGGGGGTGCACCCCCGGCGCGCGACTCGGGCTGCAAGCAGCCACGACTTGTTCGAAAGACACCTGGCGATGAGCAAAAACCCGCAGCACCGTTTCACGTTCCTGCCGAAGCAGTTCTTCAAAGGCCAGGTCTTGATCGGCACGGGTTCGATACACCAGGTTATTGGCGAAGCAACCTACACTGCGGGCGAAGTCTTCGTTGCGCCCGGTCATGGGCGAACCAATGGGAACATCGGTCTGACCGGACAGGCGGATCAGCAGGGCCCGCAGGGCAGCCAGCAGCACTGTGAAGGTAGTGGTCTGCTCGTCGCGAGCCAGTTGGCGCAAGCTGTCGGCCAGGCCAGCGGGCACATGCAGGGCCAGCCGCCGCTGCTTACCCGCCCCGGCCGGCGCCCTGCGTGGGAGACTGACGGCCGGGGGCAATTCAGCCAGCTGTTGTTGCCACCAGGTCAGTGTTTTGACCGGCGGTTGCGCCATCTGATCACTGTCCGCACGCGCGAAATCTGCATAAGCCCGGGGCATGGGTGGCGGTGCGGACGCGGCACCTCGATAGTGCCCATACAGCTGCGCCAACTCATCCCGAATAATGCCGACGGAAGGCCCATCCGCCACGATGTGATGGGCGGTCACCAGCAAGCGATAATCATTGCGTCCCAGGCATAGCAGTAGTGGGCGTAACAGGGGCCCGCGCTGCAGATCAAAAGGCTGCGCCAGTTGTGACTGGGCAATTTGAGCCAGGGCATCGGGACCCGACAATTCCAGTATCGAGTCAGGTATCCAGGCTGCCGGCAAAGCAGGCTCGGCAAGCTGCCAGACTGCACCGTCCACCATTTCCAGCCGGGTGCGCAGCACGGCATGGCGCACCAGCAATTCCTGCCACGCTGAGCTGAGGGCAGGCGCATCCAGAGCACCCCGCAGGATGATGATGAACTGCTCGACGGCACCCCGATGACCAGGATTCAGCTGTTCCAGTAACCAGAAACTACGCTGGGGCGCCGACAAAGGTGCGCGGGCTGATTCCTGCCGCAGCAAGTCCATGACGGCGACACGGTCTTTTTGCAGTGCTGCGCGGGCGGCCGGATCCAGCACTCCGGGCGGCGCACGGAAATGCAAGCTCTCACCCTCAAGCCAGAACTGTGCGCCGGCTGCACGAAGCCTTTCCAGCAAGACCGACGCGTTCACAAGCTACCTTCTTCCATAGTTAAGGCTGGCTTCGCCCTAAGATTCCCTTGCTGACGCAACCAGCCTGCCAGTTCCCCGATAGTCGGTGCGTCAAACAAGGCAGCCAGACTGATGGACGCATCCAGGGCAGTCTGCACAGCACTGGTCAAGCGCACAGCGGCAATTGAATCACCGCCCAGCTCAAAGAAATTGTCGGCAATGCCGACGGACTCCAGATCAAGCGCTGCAGACCAGATTTCTACCAGCTCGGCTTCCAATTCATCACGCGGCGCCACCGCAGGTGCAGCCAGTTGCGGCCTTGCCCGCCCGGGTGCCGGCAAGGCCCCTCGGTCGAGCTTGCCATTCACGGTCAACGGCATGGCCGGCAGGCGCACCCAGGATGTGGGCAGCATGTAAGGGGGCAGGCCTTCAGCCAGCCAGGCACGCAGCGCGTCCGGTGAATTGCCCGGCTGGGCAGGCGCTGATAAGAGCCGACGGTGCAGGTGCGTTCCGTTCAGCGCGGTTTCCCGATAGCGACTGGTATAAACCTGCACGGCACCGTGCACTTCGATTTCCAGGCGGTAATCCGGACAAAGGTCTGCAAGCCTTCGTTCCCACTGCACTCTGAGCTGCTCACCCGCCACCAAATCGGCCGGGCCATCCGGCAAGGGGAAAAATGCCGGCAACCAGGCCTGTTGCTGCTGCAGATAGTCCACTGCCTGTTCGTCATCCGTCTCAATGACCGTCCACAGCAAAAAACCATCCAGACGGCCACCACGAGTAGCCGTAAAACTGGCTTCCCCGGTGCTTGCTGGCGTCAGGGCCGCGGAGAAATCAAGATCCTCAAACTCGGCCGGGTCAGCCAACACGCCGTCAACCGGAAAATTTCTGACGCACAGGCGAATATCGAACTCACCGCCCTGTTGTGCAAACACGCGATCTGCATAGTCACGCGCAAGTCGGGAAAAAACCGGCCGCCTGGCCAGTGCCTCTGGCAACTCGGCGGGTGCAATCATGGTCCGGCAACGCGACGGCACAGGAATACAGCCGGGTGCGAACTGCGCGCGCGCGGCGTTCCAGATAGGGATGATCCCGTCGGCGCTGCCGATGTTACCGATGATGCCTTGTGTCGATAGCTCTACGGGCTCCGGCAATTCTATCTGGCTGACATCCCCGGCGATGACGGTAATGCGATCGCTAAGCCCGAGTCGGGCCACAGTTTCGCGCGCCTTTGCCGCAACCTCAGGCAGGACTTCCACGGCATAGACATGCCGGGCACCGGCTTCCACACACAGCCTCGCCAGCAACGCATGCTCGCCTGTGCCCAGGTCCAGCGCGATCTGGCCGGGGGCGCTACGCGCATAAGCCTGCCGAAACTTGTCCAGGCGTTGGGCATCCGTGCCCATCAGGTCGTAGAGAAACTCGTCGTACACCTGATAGGGGCCGATAGATGGCCAGAATTCCGTCGCTGTATCGGACGATGATTCCGTCAGGGTGTAATAGGCCACCAAGCGAGCTGCATCACCCTCGCCACTGATGGCGACGGCTGCCTCAGCCACGCCAGGATGACTGAGCAGGGCCTGCTCCACCTCACCCGCCTCCAGCCGATGGCCACGCCACTTCAGCTGGTTATCTTCACGACCGGCGAAAATGATCGATCCATCCGCGACCCTCCGGGCACGATCACCCGTGCGATAAAAGCGCTGGCATTCTTCAACCCCCGAAAGCTGAACAAATTTTTCAGCCGTCAGTGCAGCCTCATGCAAGTAGCCTTGAGCGACACCGGGACCACCCACATAAAGCTCGCCGATCTCACCGTCAGGCACCGGCAAGCCAGCGTCATCGAGTATCTGTAACTGCACCTGGGGCAGAGGTATGCCTACGCTGCCTGGTTCAGTCTCAACAAACTGACCGGACTCATAGAACATTGCTGTTACCTGGCCGGCGGTTTCCGTCACAGCGTAGGTATTCAGCAACAAACGAGTGCCTCGATCATCTCGATCAAACCATCGCTGCACGGCTGTTGGCGGCAATACCTCGCCACTCAGGGCAATCAACCGCAAGGCAGGCAACTGAGTCAGATCCAGGGCTGCCGACAGAACCGTCTGCTGAAACGCGGACGGCGTCTGGCTAAGCACCGTAACGCCTTCACCGGCCAACAGCTCCTGCAAGCGGGCAGCATCCCCTCGCAGGGCAGCAGGCACCGGCACCAGGCAGGCGCCGTGGGCCAAGGCACCCCAGGTTTCCCACACGGAGTAGCCAAAGCTATAACTGTGGGACAGGGTCCACACATCGCTGGCGCTAAAGGCACAACGATGCTCAAAGGCAGCAAAGAGTCCGGCGATGTTCCCGTGACTGACCATCACGCCCTTGGGTTGGCCCGTCGTGCCCGAGGTGTACATCACATAGGCGAGTTGCTCGGGTTGGCAGTCCAGATCCAGCGGCTTTGTCGTCTGCTCCCGGGCGAGCTCGGCAAGGGTGATCGTGCGCGTGCCGGTAACATCGAAGGCGCCCTGCCAGTGGGGCGCGAGCACAATCAACTGCGGCATGGCCTGCGAGCTAATGGCCGCCAACCGCGCAGCCGGCAGAACGGGGTCCAGCGGGAGGTAAGCTGCCCCCGCTTTCCAGACCCCCAGCAGGGCGGCCAGAAAATCAGGGGTCCAGTCCAGGCAAAGCCCGACCAGATCACCGGGACCTATTCCCCGGGCCTGCAGCCCGCGGGCAATCCGATTTGCCTGGGCATCCAGCGCGCCGTAAGTCAGGGCGCCGCCGGGTCCTGCCAAGGCGGCGCGCTCCGGCTGCCGCCGGGCATGCGCTTCGAACGCTCTGTAAAGAAGCTTCACGCGGACCGCTGGCAACTCAGGCCGACAACAGGCGGCGCGGCCAGGTAGGCTGCAAAATAATCTTCACCCACTGTGGCTGCGTCCGGGCCAAGCTTCAGGTCATGCCATTGAATATTTTCCATTCCAGCCGCTTGCAAACTGGCTGCATAGCTTTCATGGGAAAAATAGTGAGCCTGGAAAGAAAAACTGTTGCGACCGGCAAGCATCAGGTAACGAATGACTGAACCCTCCTGCAGCGGGCTATCTGCCGTTTTCGAAAAACCGTATTGCACATAGGCACCATCCGGCTCCATCGGATAGTCCGGGTTTTCATTGATCGCGATGAAACGCGCACCGGGTCGCAGGGCCCCGGCAATGCCCCGACACATGGAAGCCAGGGCAGCTCGATCGGGTGCGTAGTGCAGCAGGTAAGCGGCCACGACGCAGTCAAACTCACCCAGGTCAGGCAGATTGGCGACATCCGCACAGACGTAACGGATACCCATCGGTTCGCGTTGCTCGGCTTCGTGAGCCAGGGCAAGCATGTCGGCAGAAATATCCACACCGACGATCTCCGCCGCACCAGCCGCTCTTAATGCCCGCGTGTAATGGCCGTCGCCACAGGCCAGATCAAGAACCCGCAGACCCTTAACCTCACCCACCAGACCCATCAAGGTGGGTCCTTCAACATGCACTCTCAGAGGCGACTGCTTGGTCTGCACATATTGTGCAGCAATACCGTCGTACTGGGCCCTCACGCCGAGGCCGCCTGCCGTGCGGCCCATGTTTGCAGCAGCTCCCAGCTTTCGTCCCGACAGCAGGCTCCCGTCAGGGTGGCGTCGCCCTGCAAGGGGGCCATCAGTTCACCGCCCGTCAGTTGATGAAAGTCAGCCAGACTGACGGCATAGACAATGTCGTGAATGCCGGCGTAGTGACAGGCGCCCAGGCACATGGGACAGGGTTCAACGGTCACATACAAACGGCTTTCTGCAGCAGACCAGGCCGGCCACTGGCTAGCAGCCGCGCGGATAATTTCCATTTCCGCGTGGGCAGTGGGATCGGTGTGGGCAATCACATGGTTGTGCGCCGTCAGGCTCCGCTCCCCCCACACCAGGCAGGCACCCACGGGCACCTCGCCCGCCAACAGTGCACGCCGGGCCGAAGCCAGGGCCATCCCCATGGCCTCGGGGTCAGCCGCTCTCATCCTCGCCCTGATAGATGCAACCGGAGGTGCAGGTCTCGTTAATGACCACCCTGGACAGCGCCGGCAGATCCGGCTTGAGTTGCCGCCAGATCCACTGGGCCAGGACCTCGCTGGTAGGATTCTCCAGGCCGGCAATATCGTTCAAATAATTGTGATCGAGTTGCTCATAGATAGGCGCAAAGACCCGCTTGATGTCCGCGTAATCCATGACCCAGCCAAGCTCGGGATCCAGCGCCCCGCTCACATAAATGGTGCCCTTCCAGGAATGGCCGTGCAGCCGGGCGCATTTATGGCCCGCCGGGACATTCGGCAGCCGATGCGCCGCCTCAAAGACGAACTCCTTATATATATCCATGGTGCGGCCTCAACCCCGGGTCGGCTATTTTGCAATACTCGCCGCGCGCATCGCCAGCGGGCGTGGACCCGGCAAGGCCGCCCCGTTAGGATGGCGGGCTTTCCTTCGCGACGGATCGCTCCATGTCTTCAGCTAACAGCATCAACACAATCAGCATAATCGGCGGCACCGGCGCCCTGGGCAGTGGTCTGGCGAAACGCTGGGCCCGCGCCGGCTACCGCGTGATTATTGGCTCGCGCAAGGCTGACAAGGCCAGGGAGTCGGCCGCCGCCGTGGCGGCTGAACTGGGCCTTGAAACCATCAGTGGGCTGGCTAATCAGGAAGCTGCGGCGGCGGCTGATATTGCGGTGCTGACTGTGCCTTTCGCGCACCAGGCACCGACTCTCGAGGACATTGCGCCCGCCCTGGCCGGCAAGATCCTGGTAGATGCCACGGTACCCCTGGTGCCACCCAAGGTGGCACGCGTCCAGTTACCGGAGCCCGGCTGCGCCGCCCTCCGCGCCCAGGAAATCCTTGGTGAAACCGTACAGGTGGTCTCCGCTTTTCAGAATGTGGCGGCAGACCTGGTGGCTACCGACGCCGTCCTGGACTGTGATGTACTGGTAACCGGGGACAAGCTGGCGGCGCGAGAAGTGGTTGTGGAACTCGCCACCAAAGCCGGCATGCGAGCCTGGCATGCCGGCCCCCTGGCCAATTCAGCGGCCGCCGAAGCCCTGACCTCGGTGTTGATTTTCATTAATCGCAAGCATCCGGATCAGCACGCAGGCCTGAGAATTACCGGCATCCAGGAAGCCTGAGTCGAGCACGGCGGCGACGATGGGCGAACCCGATCTCGCGCTGCACCGGCTTGGCGGCATCCCGCTGGTCGAGCCCGGCGATAATTTGCCGACGCTGCTGCAGACAGCCATGCGCGAACAGGGCTTGCACCTGCAGCCCGGTGATCTGCTGATTATCGCGCAAAAAATTGTTTCCAAAGCCGAGGGCCGGATCGTCAACCTGAAGGACATAAAGCCGTCGGAACAAGCACAATCCCTGGCCAAAGAAACGGACAAAGATCCGCGCCTGGTAGAACTGATCTTGCGTGAGTCCAGCCGCGTGCTACGCACCCGGCCGGGGCTGATAATCGTTGAACATCGACTGGGCCTGATTCTCGCCAACGCCGGCATAGATCGATCAAATGTGGGTGGCGATGAGGACACAGTGCTGTTGCTGCCCGAAGATCCGGATCGATCAGCCACGCAACTACGCACCGAACTGGCCGCTGTCACCGGTGTCGCACCCGGGGTTCTGATTATCGACAGTATTGGCCGACCGTGGCGGTTGGGGACCACGGGTGTTGCCATTGGTGCGGTCGGGGTACCCGTGCTGACGGATCTGCGCGGGGAGCAGGATATGTTTGCACGCGAACTGCAAGTGGCAGAAATCGCTCCCGCCGATTCCCTGGCCGCGGCCGCCGCCCTGCTGATGGGCGAAGGCGCGGAAGCTATTCCCGCGGTGCTGGTGCGGGGGCTGCCGCCATCGGACTCGCGGCAACCCGCTGCTACTGTGCTGCGACCCGGTCACGAGGACTTATTCAAATGAGTCTGCGCTATGTCCTGCTCACAGGAGGCATCGGCGGCGCCAAACTCGCCCTGGGGATGCAACAGGCGGGACTCGCTGCTGACACCGCGATGGTGGTCAATACCGGGGATGATTTTCGCCATCTGGGTCTGTGCATTTCACCGGATCTGGACACACTCATGTACACGCTGGCCGGCCGCGTGAACACAGAAACCGGGTGGGGACGCGCCGATGAAACCTGGCAGTGCCTGCAAAACCTGGCTGAACTGGGCGGCGAAGACTGGTTTCGCCTCGGTGATCGCGACCTGGCTGTCCACCTGTTGCGCACCCAGGCACTTGCCCAGGGCCAGCGACTGACCCAAGTGACCGCCGCCCTTTGTGCCCGGTTGGGCCTATCCACGCGAGTCCTGCCGGCCACCGATCAATCCGTCGCCACCCAGGTCCGGACGACCCAGGGAATGCTCGCCTTTCAGGAATACTTCGTGCGACAGCGGGCCGAGCCCGTGGTCCAGGCCATTGAGTTTGCCGGTGCTGCGCAGGCAAAGCCCAGCCCCGAGGTCCTGCAGGCGCTGCAGGACAAGGATCTGCGGGCCATCATCATTGCCCCGTCCAACCCTTATTTAAGCATCGACCCGATTCTGGCGATTCCCGGCATGCAGTCAGCGCTGCAGGCATCTGCCGCACCCGTCGTTGCCATCTCGCCCATCGTGGGGGGACGGGCCCTGAAGGGTCCGACGGCGAAAATAATGCAGGAACTGGGGCGGGAGGCCTCCGCCGTGGAGGTCGCACGCCACTACCAGCCATGGATTGATGGCTTCATACTCGACCACATGGATGAAGCACTGCACAACGAAGTCGAAGCTCTCGGGCTCAGCACCTATTGCTGCAACACCATCATGCGCAGCCTGGCAGACCGGGTCGATTTGGCTCAGTCCGCCCTGGCCTTTGCCAGGAGCTGCCCGCAGCGCGCGGCCTAATGACAGAAATACACGGCCATACCTGGGCATTGATCCCCGTTAAGGATTTCGCCGCTGCCAAGGGCAGGCTCGCCACTGTGCTGGCCCCGGCTGATCGCAGCGCCCTGGCCGAGGCCATGTTGCGTGATGTCATTGCTGCGCTCGGCGCGGCCAGGGGCATCAGCGGCATCACCCTGGTAGGCGGTGCTGATGCGCGGCGAATTGCGCAGGAATGCGATCTGCACTGGCTGGCGGAAACTGGCTCGCGTGGCCTGAATGCCGCCCTGACCCTGGGTGCTGATGAACTGCAGCAGCACGGTGTGAGCAGTGCGCTGATTCTGCCTGACGACCTGCCAACACTCACCGGCATCGATATCACCGCATTGCTCGACCAACACACAGGCGGACTCAGCGTCAGCCCGGCGGCCAAAGACGGCGGTACTAACGCACTGGTGATCAGCCCACCCAATGCGATTGAATTCCAGTACGGGCGGGACAGCGCCCGCCGACACCTTCAAGCCGGCCTGGCAGCCGGACTATCGGCTGGCAAAGTTTGCCTGTCGGCTTTCCAGCGGGATATCGATCAGCCTGAAGACCTGCAGTGGCTGCAAACACAGCGGCCCGGACAACATACAGCAGATGTGTTGGCAGCCATTGACAGAGGCAGTGTGGCCAGCGCCGCGGCGGTGCAGGGATGAGCCCTGTCTGGACACCCCCCGAGCGCGGCGAGCTGCCCGAGGATCTGTCGCTGGATGCCTTGATGACAAAGTCGGCAGAGCTGCGCGATGCGGGCAAGGGCAACCGGGTCAGCTATTCACGCAAAGTCTTCATCCCCTTAACGGAACTCTGCCGCGATGTTTGCCACTACTGCACTTACGCCAAAACACCGCGCCGGTTGAAACAGGCTTATCTTTCACCCGAGCAGGTACTGAGCATTGCCCGTGCAGGCCAGGCCGCCGGTTGTCGTGAGGCCCTGTTTACCCTGGGGGACAAACCCGAGCTGCGCTACCGCGCCGCCCGCGAGGCCCTGGATGATATGGGCTACGCCACGACCCTGGACTATCTGGCCGCTATGGCCCGGCTGGTGCTCGATGAAACCGGTCTGTTGCCGCACCTGAATCCTGGCGTGATGACAGCCGATGACTATGCGCGGCTGCGGCCCCTGTCACCGTCCATGGGCATCATGCTGGAGTCCAGCTCGACCCGGCTAAGCCAGCGTGGCAGTCCCCACTTCGGCTCGCCCGACAAAGATCCTGAAGTCCGCCTGGCCGCTATTGCTGCGGCGGGCCATGCTCGCGTTGCCCTGACCTCGGGGATCCTGATTGGCATTGGTGAAACCCGCGAAGAACGCGTCGACAGCCTGCTCGCCTTGCGAAGCCTGCATGCACAACACGGCCATATCCAGGAAATCATCATCCAGAATTTCGTGCCTAAAGCGGTGACGAAGATGGCCCAGACACCCGCCCCGGATTTCGCAGAAATGCTGTGGACCATCGCGATGGCGCGCCAGATTTTCGGGCCAGACATGAACATTCAGGCGCCGCCCAATCTGAACGCCGGTCGCCTGTCGGAACTGGTGGCCGCCGGCATCAATGACTGGGGCGGCGTATCTCCGGTAACCCCGGATCACGTCAATCCGGAATCGCCGTGGCCGCAACTGGATGCCCTGGCCGACCAGACCCGCGCTGCCGGCAAAGAACTGGTCCAGCGCCTGACGCTTTATCCCGAGTACATTCAGGCACGCAAAGTCTGGCTGGACCCGACACTGCAAGGCCCGGTGCTCAAGCACGCCGATGCCGATGGCCTGGCCCGGGACAGCGAGTGGTTTGCGGGCCTGAGCACCGAACCCCCGATCGCCGAGAGCCACGGCAAAGCCACAACCAGACGCAAGGAAACCATTGCCGGACTCATTGACAAGGCCCGCACCGGCGAACGCCTGAACGAAGGCGAAATTACCCGGCTGTTTACCGCCCGCCATGATGACGTGGACCTTCTAACCCGGGCAGCTGATGAACTTCGCGCAGAAGTTTGCGGTGACACGGTACATTTCGTTGTCAACCGCAACATTAATTACACCAACCTGTGCACCTACAAATGTCGCTTCTGCGCCTTTTCAAAAGGCAAGACCAGCGAAGACCTGCGCGGCGCGCCTTATGTGCTCAACCTTGAGGAAATCGGCCGCAGAACAGCCGAAGCCTGGTCGCGTGGCGCAACGGAAGTCTGCCTGCAGGGCGGCATCCATCCCGAGTTTAGTGGCCAGACCTACCTGGACATCTGCCGGGCCGTCAAACAGGCAGCGCCGGAGATTCATGTGCATGCTTTCTCCGCCCTGGAAGTTAGCCATGGTGCCGAAACACTGGGCATCAGCGTCGCCGAGTTCCTCGCAGAACTGCAGCGTGCCGGTCTGTCGAGCCTGCCGGGTACCGCCGCAGAAATTCTCGATGACGGCGTAAGGCAGCAAATCTGTCCGGACAAACTCGGCACCGACGAGTGGCTGAACGTCATCGGGTCTGCCCATGACCTGGGGCTGCGAACGACCAGCACCATCATGTTCGGCCACCTGGAAACACCCGTGCACTGGGCGCGACATCTGCTGGCCTTGCGGGATCTGCAAGCCAGAACGGGCGGTATTACCGAGTTCGTGCCCCTGCCCTTCGTGCACCAGGAAGCGCCCATGTTCCGCCGCGGCGAATCACGGCCAGGACCCACCTGGCGGGAGGCTGTGCTCATGCATGCCGTCGCCCGACTGGCCCTGCACCCGCTGATTCCCAATATCCAGGCGTCCTGGGTCAAGCTCGGTCACGCGGGAGCGGCAGCCCTGCTGGCCATGGGCGTGAATGATTTTGGCGGAACGCTGATGAACGAATCCATCTCCCGCGCTGCCGGTGCCAGTCACGGACAGGAACTGGGTCCGGAAAAAATGGCCGCGGTGATCCGGGCGGCCGGGCGAGTGCCGGCCCAAAGAACCACCTTGTATGGCACACCGAGCAGCGAGCGCATCGTCGCAGGACGCAATGCCGAACCCTTGCAGACTCTGCAGTTTCAACCCGCTCGTCACTACCGGGCCGCCTCATGAAGGCAAATACGCAATCCCGTCGCCGGCGCACAGTCCTTTTGGGCGCCTGGTCCGTGCTTTCGAGTTTGCTCTTGCTGGGCCTGCTGCAGGCTTGCTCGCCACCTGACGAGGAGCCGGCCAGTGAGACCCCGCGTGAAGGGGTGTTTGACGATCAGATTGATACCCTGGACAAAGCAAAATCCGTTGAGCAGCAGCTAAAAGATTCGGCCGACGCACAACGTCGGTCCATCGAAGAACAAGGCGGTTAAAGATCGCGAATAGCGGGCAGCACCCGCTCGCCAAGAATCCGGATAGATTCTGCCGGGTCAGCATACAGCCGCAGGGAGATAGCCCCGAGTCCCGCCTGACTATAGCGGCGCAGCTTGTCGATCATTTTCTCGAGATCCGCCAGGGAACCACAAATCGTCACGTTATCGACGAGAGCGTCGAGCACGGGGTCAGGCACACCGGCAACTTCTGAGTCACCCTTGCGAAATGCAGTGATAAATGCGGCACGACTGGTCATGACCAACTCGACCTCATCAGGACTGAGAAATTCAGCCAGTAGCCAGGGCCGGAAGATACCGCGCAAAAGCAACCAGCGCTTCGCTTCCTGACGGGCCTGGGCACCGTCGGCATAAACATGCCAGGCGGTGAAGGCGTTCGTGGCAAAACCGGGCCGGGCGCGACCATAAGTTTCAAGCCCCTCGTCGAGAGCAGCAATGGCCCGGGCCGACACGGCGGGAGGCATATCGCTCATCATGATGCCGTCGGCGACGCGGGCAGCCATGCGCAGCATCTGGGACTGGCTTGCGCCTACATAGACCGGCGGGACAGGTGCATCAAGCCAGCCAAGCCGGAGGTGACGAACGCAATACAACTCGCCGTCGTAGTTAACTTCCTCGCCGCTGGCAGCGCCGTGCAGGATATCCACGCATTCCGCCACGGCGCGGACCCGTCGCCGGGGCTGGATATCCAGGGCCTCCAGCGCCTCGCCCCCGCCACCGACGACCAGCCGCGCCCGTCCGCCGGCCAGCTCATTGAGCGTCAGGTATGCCGTTGCGATTCGCACGGGGTGCATATCGAAGGGATTCACCGCAACGGGCCCCAGATAAAGTCGGCTGGTGGCGCGCGCAAGGACCGACAGGTTGGCAAAGGGATCACGGGAATCGAGCAGGCTGGATACCCAGACACCTCGAATACCGGCTGCTTCAGCCAGCTGACCCAACTCGGAAATTTCGTCCGCGCTGGCGCGCGTATCCAGAATTAGATCGATATCCACAGAGAATCAGCGCAACAAAGGAATGACTTCAGCAGCTAGCACTTCCATTTGCTCAACATAGTCCGACAGCGGATTCAATACGATCATTTCTGCCCCGGCATCCAGCACGGGCCGCAAACCATCAGCCACCTGCTCAGGTGAACCCCAGGCACAGATATCGGCGACGAAATTGGGGTTGGCGTCGACCATCCAGGGATAGCGGGCACCGAAAAATTCATCCAGGCGACGCTTGGCCCGCTTCGCGTCCTTGTCGACGCCCAGGTAAACCCGCTTGGAAATAGGGAAAGTGGCCGGGTCGCGCTGTTCCTGCTCAAGGAATTGTCGCAACTGGTGAACCTGCAGGGCGAAATCCGGGGTAGTCGTCGGGCCGGCGCCCATGTAGCCGTCAGCCACTCGAGCGGCCCGATGCAGGGCATTGGGATGCTGGCCACCGAACCAGACGGGCAACGGCCGCTGCACCGGCTTGGGCTCCATGGCCGTGTTTTTGAGGGTGTAGAACTCGCCGTCAATATTGACGCGCTCCTGGCTCCACAGGGCACGCATGATCTCCAGCCCCTCATTGAAACGTCGCAGTGCCTGGTTAGCGCGGGTGCCAAAGTAAGAAAAATAATTATCGCCGGCGAATACCGGCCCCAGTCCGATTCCAAGAATCGCCCTGCCGTTACTCATGTTGTCCAGTGTGCTGAAACTCTTGGCCAGCTGCACCGCGTTACGAATGGGAAACACGATCACGGAAACACCCAGTTTCATCCGATCCGTTACCGCTGCTGCATAGCAAAGCAGACTGACCGACTCGTGCAGCGGCACATCACCTGCCACCTGATCCTGCACCCAGGCGCTCTCGTAGCCCAGTTCTTCGGCGCGCTGCAACGAACGCTTGACTAGTTCCATATCGGCGCGCCCGTCCAAAAAAACCTGGGGGACGGGAATACCGAAAGTCGGCCCTGCACTCATAGCAATTCCTCGGCAAGTAATCGCATGGCTTGAACGGAGGCGCCACCGACCAGTAAAGACCCTATCTCACCACGAGCCCCGGCAGCCTGCCAGCGCTGCAGGTGATCGCGAATCCGGTCTGCAGACCCTACCAGAGCGCAGTCATCGATGAGTTGTTCCGGCACGGCGGCGGCCGCCTCGACTTTGCGGCCAGACAGGTAAAGGTCCTGAATGGCAGCAGCTTCTGCTGCATACCCCATACGCGACGCATACATGGCGTAGAAATTCTTTTCACGTGGCCCCATGCCGCCTATATAAAGCGCCAGGTGCTGCCTGACGGGCAAGCGACAAGCCTCCAGATCATCACCGAGGACCACGTAGACCAGGGGGGCAACGTCAAAATCCGCCAGGCTTTTTTCGCGCGCAGCCTGGGCAAAACCTTCCTCAAGAAAGTCACCGATTAATTCGAAGCGATCGGGATTCATCCAGATGGGAAATACCCCGTCAGCCACTTCACCCGCGGTACGTAAACCATTGGGTGTAATCGCGGCGGTATAGATGGGCAAAGCCGGGTTGCCGCGCAAAATACCCTTCATGGGTGAACCCAGACCCGTGGCTCCCTCACCGTGATAGGGAATCTGGTAATGAACGCCCTCGTGCTCCAGGGGCGCCTTGCGCGCCAGCACCTGACGAATGATGCTGATGTACTCGCGCGTGCGCGTCATAGGCTTGCCATAGGGGACGCCATACCAGCCCTCGACGACGCGGGGGCCCGACGGCCCGAGGCCCAGCATAAAGCGGCCCCCTGACAGGGCATCCAGGGTCATGGCAGTCATGGCGGCGCAGGTGGGGGTGCGGGCCGGCATCTGCATGATCGCCGTGCCCACCTTGATTCGCTGCGTCTGCGCCAGAATCCACGCGGCGGGCGATACCGCATCGGTGCCATAAGCCTCGGCTGTCCAAACGGAATCGAAGCCCAGGCGCTCGGCTTCGAGCACCGTATCCATGGGCAAGTTGACCTGGGCCGGCGAATAACCGGCCATGAATCCAAGTTTCACGGGACAGCGGCCTGCTTGAACGCGACCGCCTTAGTTTAGCTGATTGGACCCCTTAGCCGTCGAGGACGGCATCGCCCTGGCGCTTGGCTTTGCCCTGCTGGTCGTCCGTGGAGCCGCCGCCCGCCCCTTCCTTCAGCATGTCGAGGCGTTCATTGGGCTCATCACGTTCGGCAATAAGTTGATCGATCTCTACCTGCACGTTGCCAGTGCTGGTATTACCGAGATTGAGCTCGGTTTCCATGTCGCGAATCTGGATCTGGGCCCGGATGCTATGTTCGGCCCGCTCCTTTAGTTCCGTACGCAGGCTTTGGGTCTTCTCACACTCTTCCTGCAAATGCGCGCCGAGTTGTGAGGCCTTGGCGGTAATCTTCTTGAGTTGACCACGACATTCGTCGAGTTCTTCTCGCAAGACATTGCGCTCCTCGCGCAGCGCTTCCAGTTCTGTCTCCGCCTGTTCGAGTGTCTTGCGGGTGACCCGAAGGTCAGCTTCCACTCCGCGCATTTGCTTGTCGTGTGCCGCGTCGTTCTTCTTCGCGTCAGCGGCCGAGCGTCGGCCCAGCAGGGAGCCAAGCTTCGCGAGCACGTAGCCGCCTGTGAACGCCAGGGCGGCGAGAACCGCGGGTATTTCAAGAATATTTAACATAAACCAATGTCCAAGTGCTTTCGCACCCGATCACATTAGCCAATGCGCCCGGTTACGGGCTGCGCTGCAGTTCTCAGTTCCTGCCCTCGGCCGGCAGCCGTCAGCCGTCAGGCGGCAGGTTTGGCGGTCATTTTCTCCGGGTAATACCGCTCAAGGAAATCCAGCAGCTCGCGAGGATACTCCGCGATGCTATCCAGTTTCCGCGCCGGGCCGACCCACAGTGCATGCCCCCCCATCTCTTCCATCGCCATCCAGGGCAGATAAGGCGAGATGTAGGTGGGTGTTGCGGTCGTATATACCTTGGGCAGGTTCGGGTCCTGCAGCTCGCTGACCAGGCCCCGAATCAATTGATGCTCCCCCTGAGGCAGGCCGGGCGGATAGGCCCGCCGCATGGTCAGCCAGACATGGGGGCCGGATTCGCCCCACTCCAGCAGGTTCTGGATCTGGGGTTCCGTCGGCAGTGGCCGGGGATCATCGGAGCGTTTGAAGCCGTACTTCGAGAAAATGTAGTGCGCCTTGATGGAAATCGTATTGCCGATGACTTCCCGGCGCTCCCCGTTGTAGGGATTGGTAAAAACTTCAATACGCTTGCCCGTTTCTCGATCGCGGAAAAAACTCGCAGTGGCTGCGTAGGCGTGGTAACTGCCGTCCGGCTGACGCTCGTAGTAATCGATCTCAGAACCTTCGTAATCCACCAGCGGGCGCGGACCCTGGCCTGGCAGGACCGCGTAAAGGGTCCCGTAGTACCACTGCGGTACGTCCTCTGCGATCAGGCTGCCACGCATCTTGACCATGGCCGTCAGGGCATCATCAGGATCCGTCAGATCAAGACTTTGCCTGACGGCAGCCGGGCCGCAGCCTGGCAACAGGGTGGTGGCGGCTGAGGCCGCTGCGGCACCGAGCAGCTGCCGGCGCGTGGGTTTAACTCCAAACAATATAGGTTCCCTCATTTAGGCAAGGCGTAGGCCAGCAAATAGTCATCGATGCCCTGCGCGTAGTACCAACTGTGACCGCCGGCTGCAAAAACCACGAATTGCCGGCCGTCAGCCTCGTAGGTCATGGGCGTAGCCTGGGCAGAGGTGGGTGCCGTCACCTGCCAGAGCACCTCACCGGTATCAATATCGTAGGCATGAACCTGCGAGTCCGAAGTCGCCCCGATAAAAATCAGGCCGCCACCCGTGATAATGGGTCCGCCGGCTGACGGTGTGCCGAAGTTCAGGGGGATGGGCACGGGCATCAGCTTGTCGAGAGTACCGAAGGGAATTTTCCACTTGATATCACCCTCCACCATGTCCACGGCCACCAGCATGTTCCATGGCGGCGCGGTGCACGGTGAGAAGGAAGGCGAAAACAGCGGGCCTTGCTCCACCGCATAGGGCGTGCCGCCGATGTAGCCCGGCCCCTGCATGGGCGCACCGGCACCGGGCTTGCTGGCCTGCTCGGGATCGACCTCCTCGCGGGGAATCAGCTTCACGTAGTAAGGAATCTGGGACACCGGGGTCACCAGCAAATTTCGCTTCGGGTCAAAAGCGCCGCCACCCCAGTTACTGCCTCCGCCAGGTTGCGGGTACATGATGGTGCCCTGGGTACTCATAGGCTCGTAGTGGCTGCCATGGCGCATGGAGGCGATCTTCTTGCGGCAGGCATTGCGATCGAAAACGGTAAAGCCCCAGGCGTCATCGACGGAAATTGAATTGCGCACCAGCACCGGCGGCTTGACCGGGAAAGGTTGCGTGGGCGAAAGAACTTCCCCCGGAATATCCGTATCTGTGGGTACCGGCCGTTCCTCGATGGGGAACAAAGGCTCACCGGTTTCCCGATTGAAGACAAATACCATACCCGTCTTAACCAGCTGGATAACCGCGGGGACGGTTTCTTCGTCGCGCCGGATATCCACGACGATGGGCGGCGAGCCCACATCACGATCCCAGACATCATGGTGCAAAGTCTGGAAATGCCATACAACCTCGCCGGTGTTGCCACGGATGGCGATAATGGAATTGGCGTAGCGATTATCGCCAGGCCGGTGCACACCCCAATAGTTCGGTGCCGGACTTGCGGTGGGAATAAACAGCAGGTCGCGCTCATTATCGACAGACATGGGCGTCCAGTTGTTGCCGCCACCGACTTCAGCAGGCGTCGGCTCAAGGCCTGCGCCGGCGTCGCGAACCAGGGGATCAAATGTCCAGCGCAATTTGCCCGTCCGCGCATCAAAGCCGCGGATCGCACCATTAACCGAACTTGCACTCTCGAATTTGTTCGATGTGGAACTCACAGCCACCACATCCTGGACAACAGCCGGCGGTGACAGTAGCTGGGTTGCATCGACGCCTTCAGCGGGCAATGTGCTCCGAATCAATACGTCCACATCGACCGTACCTGCGTCGCCAAAATCTTCGCACGCGGCTCCGCTGCTGGCATCAATAGCAAGCAATCTTTTGTCGGCCGTCGCGATAAACAGACGGGAGCTGCAAATTTTCTCCGGATCAGGCTCAGGTGACTGCCACAAGGCCACACCTTTGCACTTGAAGCGCCCAGCCAGGGGACGCTTGTCGATCTCCGGATCAAAGCTCCAGCGTTCTTCGCCGGAAACGGGATCCAGCGCGATCACCCGGGTAAAAGGGTCGCAGACCACCAGGTGTCCGCCGGCATCCTGGGGCAACAGAATCGGCGTCGCCTGAAAATCAATGGCCCAGCGCAGGGCGGGATTCGCCTTGACTGCGCCGGTGCGATAAGTCCAGGCCAGTTCCAGCTCACTGACATTGGTCCGGTTGATCTGGTCGAGGGCCGAAAACCGGCTGCCCCCGGGATCGCCGCCGTAAGCCGGCCAACCCTGCGCATGGGCAACGGCCAGCGACAGAACCCAGAGGGTCACCAGGGAAACGGGCAGCCGCGCAGATTTCATCATTAACAACTTCCGAAAATATTCAGTGAGAGATTATTCATCGCCGTCACGCCGGCTGCCACTCGAGATCCCTCGGCGGGTCCTCGCAGCGGTCGGCTGATCGTCAGCTATGCCCTGACTCAGACCAGGGGAAGCGCTCGGTAATCTGCATCATGGGGAGGCCGCCCGCGAAGATGCGATAACTGCGCGTCAAAAATGCCGGGGGCCCATAGATCTGCACCTGGGGTGGCAATTCTCGCGCCGGCTCGCTGCCGAACCACAAGGCTTCCCGGCGGGTCTCCAGGGCGCTGTCCAGGATAATCTTGCCCAGTCCGCCTGGCTCGGCCTCTAGCCCTTCGCGCATCCCGTGGGCCAATCGCGAAGTCACAATGACCGACTCGGCAAAGGCATACAGCCGATTGGACTCTGCGCCCACCAGGATCGAGCGTCGGCGCAAGGCGGCTTCTGCTTCATTGCAGGCAAGCCAGGGTGCCGAAACGCCGGCCGTGCATGCCTGCTGGTCTATCAGTTCCACCCGCACAGGCTCGGCCTGGTATGACTCCAGAAATTGCGTCACGGTGCCGTCAATAGTGAGCAGCGCGCGCAACAGCGGACTAAGCCCGCCCGGGTCCACATCCGTCAGCCCCGTCGGGCGCGAGTCCATAGCAACAAAGACCCGGGCGGTGGGATCAAAGGCCGCTGCCATTAGCCTGGAGGCCGGTTCATTCAATGGGTGCGATCCGCGGATCAGGGGCTGCGGACTATAACAGACGGCTTTGCTGGCCAGCCTATACTCAGACTCTGTCAACAGGTATCAGCAGGAGACGCAGGGCGTGGAACTGACAAGGCATATGGTGACTATTGCCAGTGGCAAGGGGGTTCGCCAGGTTCACTATCGAAGGCAGGGCCGGGGACCCGCAGTACTGATGCTGCATCAATCGCCCCAGTCCTCGCGCGAATTCGAACCCCTCATGGCCGAATGGGCAACTGACTTTACGGTCTTAGCCCCTGATACGCCGGGCTATGGCCTGTCCGACCCGTTGGCGGATACTGAGGCCAGCATGGAAGACATCGCGCAGGCTGTCATGGACTTTGCTGATGCCATAGGCCTGCGACGATTCGGCGTGTTCGGTTACCACACGGGCGGAGGCATGGCTGTGGCGCTGGCCCATGACTTTCCCGAGCGAGTGACGACAGCGGTTGCCAATGGCCTGGTGATGCCCACGCCCGAGGAGCTTGCGGCCATTTTGGCCAACTATCTGCCGCCCTTTAAGCCCACCTGGGATGGCTCGCACCTGAGCTGGCTGTGGGCCAGGCTGCGTGAGCAGACCATCTTTTTCCCCTGGCATGACCGCCGCTTGCAGGCGCGCATGAAATTCGCTGTCCCGGATGCTGACGGCCTGCAAAGAAACGTCCGGGAGTTTCTGCTCGCGGCCGAGCACTATACGGTGGCCTACCGTGCCGCCTTTGCCTACGCAGCCGGTCCCGTTCTGCCCCAGCTGCGTGTACCCACCTATATCACGGCAGCCGCCATGGACCCGCTGGCCTCGCATCTGGACCGGATTGGCGATCGGGCTGATTGCGTCAAGATCGAAGTCTCACCCGATCCGGAAGCGGTCCTGGACGGAGCACTAAGTCAGTTGTTGGCCTGTCCGGGCGACGCGCCACCCCCCGCACCCGCCACCCAACCGGTAAGCAAGCGGCCATGGCAGGAAATTGTGGCGACCCAGACCGGCCCTTGTCGACTCGTCAGGCAGGGCGAGAAGATCGAGGTAATTAGTCTTCATGATGCCGGGGGCTCAGCCCTGACGACGCCGGGAATTATCAGCGGGCTCGGCCAGGTTGCCGCCATGGACCTGCCTGGGCACGGCGAGTCCGCACCGCGCCTGGCCTCAGATCCGCCGTCCGTGAGCCTGGCAGACTGCGCGGCGGCAGTGCTGGAAGTCTCTGCCAGCCTCGACTTGCGACCCGTGCTTGCCGGCGATGGAACCGGCGCACTCGTCGCACTGATGGCTGCGGCGCAGGCCCCCAAGCAGTTCCGCGCGGTGGTACTGACCAACTACCCGGCCATCGACGAAGCTATGGCCAGTGAATGGCGTGCGCAGGGAGCACCCAGCCTGAATGCAGACTGGCACGGCGGCCACCTGAGTCGGGCCTGGCACATGGTGCGGGACGGTCGGCTGTTCTTTCCCTGGTTTCGACGCCACCCGGACGGCATTATCTGGACCGAAGCCGATCTGGATCCAGCGGCTGTACAGCTGGTAGTCAGGGAGCACCTGACGGCAGACGGCGCCTGGCAAAAACTCCGGCTCGAGCAACTGGATTGCGATCCGGTCCGCCTGTTGGCGGCATGCCCGGTACCCGTGGTGCTGGCTGCCGATCGCAGCCACCCGCTGCATGATCCGATAAAAAGCCTTGCCGACCACGCGCTCCAAGGCGAATTCGTATCCCTGGACTCGAGGGAAGCGGCGACAGCGAAGGCATTTCAGGAGGCCGTGGCCGCCGCAGGGTCAAGTTGACCTGCCTGCGGTCCACCGTATACTGGCTAACGATCTGGGGAGAATCAGCCCAATGCGTAAAGACCAGCGTGGGTCTCCAGAAAACACCATCAGCCGGGGGGGCTCAGTGATCAAGCAACTGCTGACAGCTGAATTGCAGCCTGACCGGAATAAAGCCGGCATTTCGGCCATTTCGATCCTTGAGGGAGGCTCTTAATAATGAAACGTATCCTGTTTGCTGCCCTGCTACTGGCAGCCTCCGGCGCACAAGCGCAAGGGCTGTTCGAGGCAGATGACGCGACGAAATGGCGCGTGGGCGGCGGTGCCGCATTCGGCGACTTTGAAGATGACGACGGCATCATCGATGACAGTCAAGTCGGCTTCGCGCTGTTCAGCCAGTACCAGTTTAACAAGTGGTTCGGTGTCGAAGGCGGCTACCTGAACACAGGTGACTTCGAGGGCGATATAGGCACGGGCGCGAGCCGGCAGAAAGTTGAGCTGTCCTACAAGGGCTTCAACATCGCAGCAGTTGGCTATGCCCCCTTGGGCGGCGATGATATTTCGCTGTTTGGTAAAATCGGCTTCTTTGACTTTGATACAGATCTGTCCCAGGACGGCGGGATCACCGATAGTGGTCACCAGGATGGCGCTATGGCCGGCGCAGGCGCGGTCATCAACATTGCTGAAAACTTCGGCATTCGTGCCGAGGCTCAGATCTTTGATGTAGATGACGCGGATTTCTGGACGGCAATTATTGGCATCGAGTACCAGTTCGGGCGTAAAGACAAGTAACCCGATAGCAGTCTGCAAACCGGGCGCAGCGGTCACGCTCGCCCGGTTTTTTATTGCCTGGTTGATCGCCCCCGGTCCGAGGCCTAAGGCCCGGACCGTCGCCGAAGTGCGGCATTTTCCTGAGTTCAACCTGCCATTGAAAACCGCGAGTACGGCCATCTTGATTGGCTCAGCAAGCTGCAGGACGGCCCGGTTCTAGCCCTGCCATTTACTGGTCCGGGGAGAACCGGCCGGCGACTGGCCGCTGGCCTGTCTCCTGGCTTGAGAGCCCGCCTGGCCTCGCGGGCAAACGATGCACCTATCGAAGGGCCAGGTCTCAAGGCAGCCTGCAGCAGCCGCCGAGTTTCGCTACACTCCCGGGCCTTGAGCCGGCATGGGGATGCTGGTCAGGCCCCACCAGGATGGCGGTCTCAGGCCCCTCATAAACAATAAGGAAACAACATGAGCACGAAGTTTGAAACGACCATCGATTTTCAGAATCCCATCTGGAATCGGGATACCTGGGCCCGTATTCAGGGCGACCTGAATCCGGAAAACGAGCGCATTGGTTACGCCGCCGGCGAAGTGCACTCCGTCGTCGACGGCGAAGCCATCAAGCCCCTGTGCGGTTTTGAAACCTTCCTGGCGACGCGACTGATCCCCCAGGAAGACGGCTCCATTCGGCGCCTGAACAAGGAAGTCATTTTTTACACCGACCTGAACCGGGACCCGTCCAAGCGTCGCATGATCGACAGCTGGACCAATCCCTGGACCGGCGAAGAGGTCAAGGTCGTGCATGTGGCCAATGATCCCTTCAACTACACCATCAGCGAGTGGCTGATCCTGGCGCCGGAAGATTTCCCGAAAGACGGTTCGGCTCCGGAACCTCGCAAGATCCCGCTGTTGTTTCCCTGGAAGCAGGTCGGCGACAAGCTGGTGCTGGAAACCGACATGCACCTGAACTATCCCAATGCCCTGCAGCCGGACAAGTGGCCGCGGGAGTCATCGGGCAAGATGGCCCGCGTTTCGGAAATCTTCCGCTACTGGGTTGACATCAAAGACGCAGAAGATCCTTCCCTCACCGCCGTACCCTACGTCGGCACCTGGACGCGCATCACGCCCTGGCTGCCCTGGATGCTGATGGGCCAGGCACAGGGCCACTGCATGTACGTGGGCCTGATGACGGGCTCCAATTCCTGGGACATCGTGCCCCAGCATGTCAGGGACTTCGCCCAGGAGCGCTATCCGCACATGCTGTCCGCCCCGACGGAAGATTACGGACCGAGCATTTCCAGCCTCGAGTACTACGCCAAAGAGCAGACGCCGGCTCCGCCCAAGGCAGACTGAGTCTGCCTGAGCCAATGACTGCGCGACGGGTGGCGTGAACGTCTTCCTGGTGTTCGCCCACCCCGAGCGCGCGTCTTTTGTCGGCGCGCTGCGGGATGTGGCCGAGAAAACGCTGCGTGAAGCCGGCCATCAGGTCGTCGTATCGGACCTGTATGCGGAAGGCTTCGGCACGGCGACGGGGGCCGCGGATTTCACTGCCCGTGAGAACCCGGACTACCTCAACGTCGGCGCCGAGCAGGCCCATGCCGCCGAACATGATGGGTTCGCACCGCTAATAAAAAGGGACATGGATCGGCTGGCCGACGCTGACCTGGTCATCCTGCTGTTTCCCATGTGGTGGTTTTCGGTGCCCGGCATTCTCAAGGCCTGGATCGACAGCGTGCTCGCTTACGGCGTGGCCTATGATTTCGAACGCACCTGGAACCGCGGCGTCTATCGCGGCAAACGGGCCATGCTGGCTTTCACCACGGGCGCGCCCTCTGCGGTCTTCGAACCGGATGGCCGCAGCGGCGACCTGGAGCGAGTGCTCTGGCCCCTGCATGGTGGTGTCCTGGCCCTGTGCGGCTTTGAAGTCCTGGCGCCCCACACGGCCTGGGCAGTCCCCTGGATCGGCCACGAGGGGCGGCAACAGGCCCTGGATGACTGGGCCGATCGGCTGCGCGGACTCGAGTCGGAACAGCCGCTGTTCTTTCATCGTCTGGAGGACTTTGGCGAAGATCGGCGCCTGAAAACTGAGGTGGAACCGGGCACACCGGCGCAGCATCGAAGCCCCCGCAAACATCTGCCCTAGAACCGCGCGCCACGCCGCGGGCATCTGGACATTCGAAGGCGGCAGCAACGCCGCGCCATGCTAGCTTGAATAAAACGCTAGGAGAGAACCCATGAAAAAGGAAGTGAAAATCCGGCCTTTCTGGTACTCGGACATGTGGCTGTTCCCGAAACTCATCACCATTATCACGACCCTGGACAAACAGGGCCGCATTAATGCGGCGCCCTATTCTCACATCATGCAATACGATGTCATGGCGAAACGCCCGCGAATGATTGTGGGCTTCCGACAGGACTCACACACCTTCGTTAATATCTGCGATACCGGCGAGTTTGTTGTGAACTGTCCCTCGGCTGATCACCTGGATGACATGATGGACACAGCACGCTTTTATCCGGAGGGAGTCAACGAACTGGAGCACACCAGCCTCACAACTGTTCCATCCCTGCATGTCAAGCCGCCGACCATCGCGGAGTGCCCGCAAATTGCCGAGTGCACCGTCGACGAGATTATTCGCCTGGAAAAAAGCAGCGGCATTGTTATCGCCAACATCAAAGCCCTGGTATTTGATGAAGAACTTCTGGAAATGCCCAGGGAACAAAGAATTCACGCCATGAACCTGCCTATCGGTCTGGGCGACGAAAGCCGTCGAGACTACTTTCATGCCGTGGACTACAAAGTCACCAAACACGAATTGGGCGAGCCACCCGATGCCTTCAAAGGAGGCGAGGTTCAGCTGGGTATGACCTGGGATGACGATGCCCTGCAATCCCTGATGACCATACCGCCGGGCGTGCGCAAGATGGTGACGGAACAGACAGAGAAACACGCGCGCGAAAAAGGCGACAACAAGGTGACCCTGGTCAGCATGCAGGAACTGGCCGAGGAAGCCGGCATGAGCGATGAGTTTTTTGATCGCTTCCGCACCAAGAAGACCGGCTAGCCGGAAGCGCGGTGCGCATACACTTCATCCTGGAGCCCGCATCCGCCGAGGAATTCCTGGCCCTGGGGCAACTGGCTGAGGAACTGGGCTTCGACGCGCTGTGGACGGCGAATCATGCATCCGCGCGCGACCCCTTCATGAGCTTTTCCGTGCTGGCGCGAGAAAGTTCACGCATTCGGGTCGGGCCGGTGGCGGTCAGCCCCTTCGAACTGCATCCCCTGAAGATGGCTAACCAGCTGCTGACCCTGAATGAGTTCGCCGGGGGCCGCGCCAATATCGTGGTTGGCGGCGGCGGCGGCACGCTGATCGCCATGGCGCTCAAATCCGGGCGTTACGTGATGCATCCGCGGATGGTGCGCGGGGTCAGCGAATGCATCGACTTCCTGCGCGCCGCTGGCACGGGTCAGCCCGTTGACTATGCCGGGGAGGTCTTCAGTGTCAGTGGCTACCACGCAGCCTGGGCCGAGACCACGCCGCCCCGCATCTATGTTGGCGCCACCAAACCGCAAATGCTGCGCCTGGCAGCTCGCCAGGCCGATGGTGTGATGTTCAGTGACCTGACGGAAGGTCGGCTGGCGGAAACCTTCAACATTCTCAACACGGCCCTGGCCAGCCACGGGCGGAGCGACGGGTTTCGAGTAAACAACCTCTATGCCTGGCATGTCAAAAAGGATCGAGCAACTGCAGCAGCCGAAGCCCGGCGAAAACTCTGGGTGCGCGGGATGGTTGAACGCTGGTACATCGAGCCTTTCCTGGAAGCGGCGGAAGTCGACCTGGTCGAAAACAACATGGGCGGTATCATCCAGGCTTACCGCACCAATTCGCCGGATATCGATGATCTGCCGGCCGCACTGGTCGACAAGCTAGTGGATGAACTCACTTTCTGCGGCAGCCATGCCCAGGTGGACCAGCTTGCTGAGCGCATGCGCGTGTTCGCCGCCGCCGGCGTCACGGAAATGGGCCTGCGCCTTTACGATGACCCGGCCGCATCCATTCGCCTGATTGCCGAAGCCATCGGACCGGAGCTCAACTAAGCCTAAGGAGCTTGGCCGAGAGTAAAGCGACCGCCAGTCGTCCCCCACCCCTGCGCGCAGGCGATCAGAACCAGTCAGCAGCCAGGCTATAGCGCACGAAGAAATTTACCGAGTCATCGCCATCAAGGGCGTTCGGATCATTGGGCGTAAAAGTGATACCCGTGGACAGATCAGGGTTCCAAAAATACTGGCCGCCGACTTCCAGAGTGAAATCAGTGAAGTCTTCGTCCCTGCCACCCCCGTCCAGTTGACAATTACCGTCCGTCCAGCGTCCGTAGGCGTTAAGTTCTAACTTTTCGTTCAGGGCCAGGGAACGAATCCCCGAGCGCACACCATAACCATCACAATCCCGATCGTTACTGGCGTCAAAGTCGTCAAAGGTCTCATCAAAATAAAAGAAATCAAACACCAGATCCGTGGTCGAATTCAGTTCCGGATGAGCGCCGAGATAAAGCTCGATACCGTCATAGTCCACGTCATCGCCATCTGCCCCGTCGAATTCTTCCACTTTCCCGCTCTTGTAATTGAGCATGAAGTGGCCAAGGCTCTGGAAGCCGATGCTACCCATCAGGCTATAGGCATACTGCTCGGTATTGTTACCGGTCGCGTCATTGTCGTCAGAGTCGAAGCGCGTGTAGCCACCTTCAATGAAGGTCCATTTAGGCTCTTGAGCCACAGCCGTCGCCGCCAGGCCGAGGCCCAGAACAAGCATGATCCAGTTCGAGTTGCGCATGATTCATTCCCCGGTAGTTAAAAAGTCTTAGCAATACCGCGATGGCCGGCGACCTGTCGCGCCAGGACCGTCGCGGAGTCTAAACGAAGCCGCTGGGGAGAAACAGCACCCACAACCTTTATTTGTTAAACAAAAACATGGCTTTAGCAGCGCTTTGCCCACGTCTGCGCACAGCCTGACCGGGACAGGATCACGGCGTAGAAGTCGCGTGCTGATGCGAGCGTCTGAACCGGACTCCGGGCAAAGCAGATAATCATGGTTTCACGCAAACCGGCAAAGTGGAAGCATAGGCTACGAGCTGTTAACGAGGGGGCCTGTAATTGTCGGACGCATCCACATCGTCGGCGCCCGTTGTCATCTGCGGCGCGGGCCCCGTGGGCATCTGCGCGGCGCTGGAACTTGCGCGGCGACAAATACCCAGTGTGGTGGTGGATAAAAACCCATCACCGCCCACGGACCTGCGAGCCAGCACCTTTCACCCGCCAACCCTGGAAATGCTGGAGCCCCTCGGCCTCACGGCAGCCATGCTGGCCGAGGGGCTGGAAGTGCCTGAATGGCAGATCCGCATGCACGCCAGCCACGAGCGGGCAGTATTTGATCTGGCCGTGCTGGCGCAGGACACCCGGTACCCCTTCCGCCTGCAATACGAACAAGCCAGTTTCTGCGCATTGGGCTGGGCGCAACTGATGAACTCACCCCTGGTCGAGTTGCGCACCGCCACTGAGATTACCGGCCTGGACCAGGATTCAGCGGCGGTAAGACTGCAGACAGCCGACGGCCAGGTCATCACGAGCCCATGGGTTATTGCCACCGACGGCGCGGCCAGCACTCTGCGGGGGGCCCTTAAGCTGACATTCGAGGGCCTCACCTACCCGGAAACCACCGTGCTGGCCACCACGCGCTTTCCTTTCGAGGCGCATCTGCCCGGCCTGTCCTGGGTCAACTACGTCTGGACGGACACGGGCACCTTCTCCCTGCTGCGGGTCCCGGATCGCTGGCGAGTCAGTTTGTATCCCGAGGCTGGCGAGAGCATCGATGAGGCCCTGCGCCCGGCGCGTATCGAAACCCGGCTGCAGGCTATCGTGCCGAATAAAGCCAGCTATGACGTGCTGGAGTGCCGCCCCTATCGCATTCATCAGCGCATTCTCGACAGCTACCGCCACGGCAGGATTCTGTTCGCCGGCGACGCAGCCCATCTGAACAGCCCCAGTGGCGGCATGGGGATGAACTGCGGAATCCATGATGCGATGAATCTGGCGGAGAAACTCAGTCGCGTGCTCGCCGGCGCCCCGGATTCGCTGCTGGACCAGTACGATCGCCAGCGCCGGCCCATTGCCCGCGATGAGATTCTGGGGCAGGCCGATGCCAATCGCCGACGGATGCAGCAAAAAGATCCGGCCTGGCGGCGCGCCGAGCTGGAGCGACTGCAGGCTATTTCGAGCCAGCCTGCGGAATCCCGTGAGTTCCTGCTACGCTCCGCCATGATCACCGGGCTGCGTCGCGCCGCCGAGATCCAGTAAACAATCTATGCAAGCTAAGAACCTGAAAAACCGGATTCCGGAACGCATCGGCTCCTGGCAGAACGGACGCTGGGTAACCCCCGCCGCCGGCGCCCAGGATTTGCCCGTCATTAACCCGGCCAGTGAGGCTGTCATTTGCCTGCTGGCGGAGGATGATTCGGCATCCGTTGATTCAGCAGTAGCGATTGCCAAAGCGACTTTTCAGTCCGGGATCTGGTCCAGAGCTGCCGTCAGCGAGCGCAAAGGCGTGCTGCTGAAAATCCGCGATCTGGTCGTCGAGCAGGCTGAGGAACTGGCGCAACTGGAAATCCTGAGCACTGGTATCCCCATTAGTCAGGCGCGCCGCCGGCATTTGCCTCGCGCAGCGATGAACTTTGAGTTCTTTGCTGAATTCATCAGCCAGACGGCCGATCGTCTTTATGATCAGAACCCCGATTACCTGACTTTAGTGCGCCACGAACCTGTAGGAGTAGCTGGTCTCATTGCGCCATGGAATGCACCTCTGGCCTTGGCGACCATGAAGCTAGCCGGCGCCATCGCATTTGGTAACAGTTGTGTTCTGAAACCTTCGGAAATGACGCCCCTGCCCTTCGTGCGGTTGATGGAGATTCTCAAGATAGCCGGTGTACCGGACGGCGTCGTAAATCTAGTCAACGGCCGAGGCCCTGTCACAGGTCAAGCGCTGGTAGCTAATGCGGATGTCGACATAATCGCTTTCACGGGCGGCACTGCCACTGGCCGCGCGATCGGAGAGTTGGCAGGCCGTGGCCTGAAGCGTGTTGTAACTGAACTGGGCGGCAAGTCCGCAAATATCGTCTGCGCAGACGCTGATATCGAACGAGCGGTTGAATCTGCCGTGCTGGCCGGCTTTGGGAATAATGGCCAGCAATGCCTGGCGGGCACGCGACTGTTGCTGCAACGATCTATTGCAGCGGAATTTCTGGACTTATTTCTCACCCGGGTTCGCAGTCTTCGCATTGGGTTACCAAGTGACGCGACCACAGAAATCGGCCCGTTGATCTCGTCTGCACAGCTGGAACGTATACAGAGCTTCGGCAATGATGCACGCAATGACGGCGTTGAGATTCTGGCTGGAGGCAAGCCCGCGGATCTGAAGCCCGGATATTTCTTTGAGCCCACGGTTGTCCATGCCCAGAGCAACAGCCAAAGGGTTTGTTGCGAGGAAATTTTCGGGCCTTTCGTGACTGTTCTGGAGTTCGACGATTTCGATGAGGCCCTGTCCATCGCCAATGACAGCGAATATGGGCTTGTCGCTTATGTCTGGACCAATAACCTCGGCCAGGCAATGAAGGCAGCGGACGAATTGCGCACCGGCGTCGTCTGGATCAATACGCCCGTCTACCGGGAACTGCGAGCGCCCTTTGGGGGCTTCAAGCACTCGGGCGTCGGCCGCGACGGCGGCGACTGGAGTCGTAGCCTGTTTACTGAATCTAAGACCATCTCCATACCGCGCCAGGATTTTCCATTGGCGCAATTAGCAGATTCAAAATAACTTAAATCACCAGAGCGAATAACACATGGCGACTGATAAACCCACCACCATTGCCGCGGCAGTTGCACTGAGCTGCATCGGCGTATTTGGCATCCTTGCCGCCCCCATTCTCGTCCAGGCACTGGCCGGCGGCTTGGGACTTGGACCCGATGCAATCGGTCAGATCGTCTCCGCGGAAATATTCGGTGGCGCCTTTGCATCTATCGCAGCAACAATCTGGATACGCAGCCTGAACTGGCGCCTTGCGGCCGTGATCGCAATTCTCGTCGTTGTCGTTATCAATGTTCTGTCGGGCTTCCAGACAGATACGACGGCCCTGACGGCGCTGCGCTTCGTAGCCGGCTTCTTCGGACAGGGCACAGCCTTCGCCGTTGCAATCGGCATAATTAACGACAGCAGCAACCATGACCGCAACTTCGCATTCTCGATCGCAGCACAAGTCTCAACCGGCGTTCTGACGCTGCTCGTACTGCCACCGCTTGCTCAGGATTACGGCGTGGCAGGTGTACTCGTGCCCCTGGCGGTCCTGGCTGGAGCCTGCCTGCCACTGGTCCTCTGGGTCCCTGCTGGCTCAACGAAAGAATTGCAGAGCGCGTCCAGCGATGCGCCCCGGCAGTCCAATGCGCCGGCAATCGTCGCGCTGATCTGTCTGCTGGTCTGGTGCACAGGACTCGGCGGGGTCTGGGCCTTTCTACTGACTATCGGCGAAGCCGGCGGACTTGCAGCCACGACGGCCGGACAAGCCGTTGCGACGAGCACGGCCATTGGTGTCAGCGGGGCACTGTTCGCATCCTGGCTCGCGGGCAAGGGCGGACGCCTCGTGCCTGTCAGCCTCGCCCTGCTCGTACAGATCGTCGCGATCATGTTCTTGCAAGGTGAATTCAGTTTCCTTCGCTTTGCCGCTACCGCTGCGCTTTTTCAGACCTTCTGGAATTTCACGGGTCCCTACCTGATGGGCGCCATCGCTGGCAATGATGCCACCGGGCGCATCAGCGTATTGATTCCGGCAGCACAAACCGGGGGGTTTGCCTTGGGCCCATTCATTGCCGGACAGCTTATGACAGGCGAAAGTCTGCTGGCGGCCAACTATGTGGGCGTAGCCGGCTGCGTCGCTGCATTGGCCATCTTCCTGTCCACTGCGCTCCGGTCTCAGCGCGCGGCGACCTAAAGGTGCCAGGCAAAAAAAAGCGCCGAGTCGGCTGTTAAGTCCCGGTAAAGGGGATCCGGGATACCGACCGGCGCAGTGGGAAGATCTGGAGGATCTAAGCACCCTCGTGCTCGATATCGATAATTAGCGAAACCCTTTAGCTGTACAATCCCACAAACGGGTGAATTTTTTGTCATAATGCAGCAAAATATTTGTTCCAAATTGGGCCTTTTGGACCGCAGTGTGTTAACAGTATGATTATGCTATACATATGGCCTAATCCATTTGGGTGATAGACGCCTGCGAGCAAAAATAACTTAAACCATATATGGTCTAAATAATCCATATACATGGAAAATAACAAGCCGGAGGACCTGATTCATGCAAGGCAGCGGCCTGCCTGACCTGATTGCATTAGCGTATGAGTCCGCTTGTGATCCGGGCGGGCTCAGTGAATTCGTGGCGGCAGCCACCAGCTATTTTGGGGCGGACCGGGCCGCCCTGGTGATCTGGCCCCGCTCGACACCGGCGCATTTGCTGCAATTTCGTCATGCCCTGGAGGAAGCTGAGGTCACAGAGTGGTTTGCCGAACGCAGTCTGTCGACTAGCCTTTTTGGCCAATTGGAGGCCCGGGGTCCCCTGTCTACCTTTCAGGCGGCTGAGGCTGAAGAGGCCGGCTGGCCGGCCGGCACGGTACTGGCCAGCGTGGTGGATGCCGACGGCCCCAATTGCTGTGGCCTGATCCTGATCCGCGACGTCGCTGCCGGCTTCAGTCAGGCCGATCAGGACACCCTGACCCAGGTAGCCGGGTACCTGCGGCGGGCAGTGAGGCTGAACCGACGCTTTATCCGCATCTTTGCCGACCATCGGGCCGGCCGACTTATCCTTGATGCGGCACCCCGCGGCATCCTGATCCTTGACCAACTCGGCCGCGCTACCTATACCAATCAAGAGGCCGAGCGTATTTTCGGTAACGACGATGGCATCAGCCTTCACGACAATCAGCTCGTGCTCTCCGATCCCGACGCCATGCAAGCTTTTAATGGCTTTCTCCACGGTGCCCGCAGCGGGAACGCCAGCGACAGCCAAAGCTCCGCAGGCATCCGGGTACCCCGGACCCTGCCTGAACATGCTGCCTACCAGCTGCTGGCCTACCCATTGAAGTTTGACCCCCGCCAGGCATCCCTGGACCAGCAGGAAGCCATGGCGATTGCCCTGCTCCATGACCCGCTGGTCGCGGCCGCGCCCAATGATGCCCTGCTGGCTACCTACTTTGGCCTGACGCCTGCCGAAGCCCATGTGACCCAGGCGCTCTGCGCCGGCCGCAGCCTGCCGTCGGCCGCCAGTGAACTCTCCATCAGCGTCAATACGGCCCGCACCCACCTGCGCAGCGTATTTCAGAAGGTCGGTGTGCACTCCCAGGCCGCCCTGGTGCAGCGCGTGACCCAAAGCCTCCAGTACGCCAGCCCCCTGGGCTGAAGCCTCAAGCCCGGCGGCCACCGGCCGACATACAGACTGAGGCGCCCCGCGCGCGCTGTTGGTGACAATGAATCAGCATGACCACTGCCCTGCAAAGCTGGCGGAATGTGGCCCATGGAGTGCTCGAAGGGCGCACGGAAAACTGTCCGTGCAGTCGCCTGTTCAGCCGCTTCCTGGTGCTGCTGATCGTTACCAACGGCATCGCCGTTGTGCTGGAATCGAACCCGGTACTGCGGGATCGATACCGGGAGTTTTTTGCGGCTTTCGAATTTTTCTCCGTGCTGGTATTCAGCGCCGAATACCTCGCGCGCCTGTGGATCGTTGCGGAGAAGCCGGCCTTCGCCGGGCTCTCACCCCTCAGGGCCCGCGTGCGCTATTGGGTGTCGGCACCATGGCGCTGCCAGCAGGCATCATGGCAGAGCGCTTTTCTGAAGAATTGCAAAACCGGCGCGAAACACTGCGCGGGCGGGTGCGCGACGCGCTGAAAGACGGTGTTCTGGATGCCTGTGAGGAATCCGGTCTGGAAGCACTGCGCGAAGAACTGGGACTTAGCGAGGAAGACCTGCTGCGACTGGTTCGCGTGCAACGCGAACAACTCGCCCACCAAAACTACTGCCCTAACTGCG
>CAKZWQ010000048.1 GCA_937921935.1 uncultured Gammaproteobacteria bacterium
AGGCCTGATTGCAACGCAAAGAATTACCCCTGCGGTAATGAGCCCGGCCAGCGATGGCCGGGCTTTTTTTTTGCCTGGCTCTCAACCCCGGGGCCTGTTGCTTACCGAACGATTGCCTATTGCCCAACGCGAAATCCCGCACCGAAGGAGTGCGCTAAACTCTGGCCCATTCACTCAGCCCCTTAAGTACCGTTCGACGGAGACAACTGATGAACCCGATCAAGATGACCTTGTCTGGCTTTGCCCTGCTGGCCCTCACCGCCTGCGGGTCGGATAACCCGGCGCCGCCGGAATCGGCAGCTGCGCCGGCCCCGGCCCCCGCGGCGCCCGCAGAGATGGCAGCCGCTCCCGCCCCGGCAGCCTGGGACGCAGCCGAACTGGCCGCTGCTCTGGCCGCTGCCGATCGCTCCGAAGCTGAAATCGCCCGTGATGCGGACCGCAAGCCTGCCGAAGTGCTGGCCTTCGCCGAAGTTGCACCGGGCATGACGGTCATGGACGTGATGGCTGCCAGTGGCTGGTATACGGAAGTGCTGTCTGTCGCGGTGGGTCCCGAGGGCACGGTCTACGCAGAAAATCCGCGCTGGCTGCTTGAGGCGATGAACGGAGCGCCGGACAAGGCGCTGACCAAGCGCCTGGAAGGCGACCGGCTGCCTAACGTAGAGCGCAAGGACGCCGGCCTGGAAGAAGGTACGGTGCCGGCCGATAGCGTCGACGTGGCCCTGACGGCCCTGAACTTCCACGACACGGTAGACCGGTCCGGCGAAGAAGCGGGTGTCCGTCAGCTCAAGCAGGTTTACGCGGCCCTGAAACCCGGCGGCGTGCTGATCCTGATCGATCATTCGGGTTCGCCTGACAACGACAACAAAAAACTGCACCGCATTGAGGAATCAGACGTCAAGGCCTTGGTGGAGCAGACGGATTTCATCATGGAAGCCGAGGGCGGCATGCTGCGTAATCCTGACGATGACATGTCCGCCATGGTTTTCGGCAAGGACATTCGCGGCAAGACCGACCGCTTTGTCTGGAAGCTTAGAAAGCCCGCGTAAAGCATCAGGCGGGGCCCTGGGCTTGCTCGCCTGGATGCGTCGCCGCCAGAGCTGAAGGAAGTACCTAAAAAACTCCAAGCCCGGCCCAGGTGCCGGGCTTTTTTTTGCCCGGCTCAGCCGTCGGGCCAGCCGCCGATGATGGCGCCCATGGCCACCAGGTAAGTCACCCGGTAGCCGGCCTGGATCCAGAACAGACGCTGGCCCCAGCCGCAGAACAGGTTGTCGGACAGCATGGCCGTGGCCACCAGGGTCAGGCCGAGGAACGCCCCCATGAAGGCGCCACCGGGCCCGCTGTGCAGGATCTCGATGCCCACGATCCGCAGCACGACGGCCAACCCCATGGCGGACACGCAGCTGCTGACGGCGGCCCCGGCTATGGCCAGGCCGCGGGAACCCAGGTCCTCGCTGGTTTTGCCCAGGGCCTTCAGCCAGGCCTTTCCGAACAACAGGGGCGAGTACCAGGCGACGCCGATCAGCATGCCGGCGATCGCGGCCGCAAAAATCGCGACCCAGTTCAGATTCAGAATTCCCATGAGTCCTCCTGCGGCAAAGGCGCCATTGGGTTAATATTTTCAGGCTTGTTCGGCAAAAAGACGAATGACTATTCCAGCCACGACTGCAACGCGATTGAAAGTGCTCTGGACCATCGGCCTGGTCTTCGTACTGGGCGGCTGCGCTTCCGTCAATTTCGACTACCCCAAGACCGAATCCACCTATATCGCCGATACGGACGACACCTACCTGGGCAAGCGTATTGCCGACATTGTCGACCAACACCCGGGTGAGTCCGCTTTTCTGATGCAGTCCGATGGCGTGGATGCATTGGCGGCCCGGGTCCTGGGGGCCTTCCATGCCGAGCGCAGCATCGATGTGCAGTATTACCTGATCAAGGCCGACCCCATCGGGCTGGTGTTTATTGAGGCCTTGCTGGCTGCAGCCGATCGCGGTGTGCGGGTGCGCGTACTGCTCGATGACGTATTCACGGTGGGCTATGACGAGGGCATGGCGGCCCTGGATGATCACCCGAATATCGAGATCCGAATTTTCAACCCCGTGGCCCGGGGTGGTTCGCGCCTGCTAAATGGTTTGTCGGAGGCCGGTCGGGTCAATCGGCGTATGCATAACAAAACTTTCATCGTCGACAACAAGGCCGCCATTATCGGCGGGCGCAATGTCGCCGCCGAGTACTTTGCGGGCCGCAAGGATCGCAACTTCGGTGACCTGGATACGGTTTGTTTTGGTCCCGTGGTTCCTGAGTTGTCGCAGATGTTCGACCTTTACTGGAATGACCGGCTCGCTGTGCCCATCGACGCCCTCATCGACCCGCCGGATAATCGGGATGAAATTCTGACGCGGCTGCGTCAGAAGTTTCTCGATTCGCGGATGGCCCTGGACAGCACGCCCTACGCGGAAGCCTTGCTGGGTTCCGTCTGGAAGCTCGATGCATCAGATTCAGAGACATTCGACTGGGCCCCTTATGAACTGGTTTATGACCCGCCCGAAAAAAGCCGGAACAAATCGTCGGCAGCCAATGAGGGTATCGTCAGTCCCTTGCGCGAAGCCTTGCTGAAAGCGCAGGACGACGTGATGATCCTGACGCCTTATTTTGTGCTCAGGAAACCCGGCCTGGCACTGATGCGCGAACTGGTGGAGCGCGGCGTGGAGGTTCGGGTAATTACCAATTCCCTGGCCTCGACGAATCAAACCCTGGTGCATTCCGGTTACGCACCCGTGCGCAAACGGTTGTTGGAAATGGGGGTCAAGCTTTACGAGGTTCGGCCCGATGCGCAGCCGGCGGGTGTCGATCGGGTTGAGGATGAGGCCGGTTCCGAGGGCACCATGCATATCAAGGCATTCGTCGTGGACCGCCAGAGCTTCTTTCTCGGCTCCTTTAACTTTGATCCACGTTCGGCTTATATCAACACCGAGTCGGGCGTGATTATCGATTCGCCGGAACTGGGTAGCTGGGCCGTGGATGCGGTGGAGGAAGTGCTGGCCGAGCGCGCCTACGAACTCAAGCTGACCGATCGTTACCAGCTGCGCTGGCATACCCTCAAGGATGGCGAAGAGGTCGTGTACACCAGGGATCCGGAAACCTCGGCGTGGGCACGCTTCAAAGTCAGGCTCTGGAGTTTGCTGCCCATCAAGAACCAGCTCTAGGCAGGGGCCGCCCGGCCCGGATTGACCCCCCCGGACCGGTTTTGAGGCCTGGGGACCTGATTTTCCCGGGGGAATGCGTCAGTATTTGCTAACACCTTCTGCTTGATGACTTCATGAATCGACTCACCCTGTGCCTGTTGATGACGGCGCTCTTTGCCTCCAGCGGTTGCAGCACCTGGCGTGGCCAGGAGCAGGCCGCCGGCGTGCCCCATGGGAATCACGCGGTGGCGGTGGCAACCACGGTGGAAGATTGTCGTCTGCAGCTCACGGTGGTCAGGGCCATCAACGGGCTGGGTTTGTCAGCAACAGGCCTGCAGATCCTCAGCTGGAACATCCACAAGAACGGCACCCAGGACTGGGCCCTGGAACTGGCCCGGCTCGGCGACGGGAAGGACCTGGTGCTAATCCAGGAGGCCAGCCTGACGGCCGACATTCCCCAAAGCTTGCCGGGTCTGGGCCACTGGGCGTTCGCCCCCGGTTACAGCAACCGCCGCGGGCCTACGGGGGTCATGACCCTCAGCGCAGCGCCCCCCCTGACCCAGTGCAGCCTGGTCACGCGTGAGCCGCTGCTGGGTACACCGAAGGCCACCTCCATCACGCAGTACGCCCTGGCCGGCACAGATCAGACCCTGGTGGTAGCCAATCTCCATGTGGTCAATTTTTCCCTGGGCCTGAAAACCTTTCAGCAGCAACTGGAAGAAATGCATGCCGTGCTATCAGCGCATGATGGGCCGATTATTCTTTCGGGGGACTTCAATACCTGGAGTTACCGGCGTCTGGATGTTTTGCGTGAACTGGCCGCGGACCTGGAACTGATCGACGTGGGCTTCGAAGAAGATGCGCGCAAGCGGCCCTTCAATCATGCCCTGGATCATATATTCGTGCGGGGTTTGCAGCTGGTCGATGCCAGTACCGAGCTGGTCAATAGCTCCGACCATAATCCCCTGTCGGCGGAATTTTTCTGATGAGAATGTTGCTGGCCTTAAGTCTGATCCTGCTGGTGTCCGTGGTGCATGCCGACACTGATCCGGAGATTGACTACCTGCTTACGGCGGTAGCCAGTAGTGACTGCACCTTCATTCGCAATGGTGATGACCACCCGCCCGACGAGGCCGCCGATCATCTGCGCATGAAATACCAACGCGCAGGCAAGCGTATCAGTGATGCCGAAGACTTTATCAAGCGCATCGCCAGCAAGAGTTTCCTGAGTGGCAGGCCCTATACGATTCAGTGTGAGGGTAGCGCTGCTGAGCCAACCAGCCAGTGGCTGAGCGAACAGCTGGCAGAGTTTCGCGCCACCCGCCAGGGCTAGATGCTTAGCCTGCCTGGCGGATGACAGTCAGGAACTCGTCCCCATAGCGTTGCAGCTTGGCCTGCCCCACACCGCTGATTTCCAGCAGGGCATCTGCTGAATCCGGCCGGTCACTGAGCATCTGCCGCAGGGTGCTGTCATGGAAAATCACGTAAGGCGGCACGCTGTGTTCTGCAGCCAGACGCTGGCGACAGTCGCGCAGGGCGTTCCACAGCTTGATATCCGTGATGGCGACTTCCTCACCCGCGCTGCTTTTGCCTTTGCGGCGCCGCGTTCTGGTCACCACCGGATCTTCCCGCAGCTCCAGCTTTTGTTCGCCCCGTAACACGCTGCGACTGGCCTCGGTCAGTACCAGGGCGCCAAAGCGTTCGGCGTCGACGCGCAGGCAGCCCTGCACCACCAGCTGCCGAATGGCCGAACGCCAGGCCTGCGCCGCCCGGTCCGCACCGATGCCGAACACAGTCAGTTGCCCATGGCTGTGCTGCTGCACCTTGTCCGTGTCCTTGCCCAGCAGCACGTCGACGACATGGGCGGCGCCGAACATTTGTCCGGTGCGATACACCGCGGACAGCAGCTTTTGCGCGTCTTCCGTGCCGTCGCGTGTGGCCGGCGGTTGCAGGCAGTTGTCACAGTTGCCGCAATCCGCCGCGAGTTCTTCACCAAAATAGGCCAGCAGCGGTCGGCGCCGGCAGTGGGTCACCTCGCACCAGCCCAGCAGGGTGTCCAGCTTCTGCCGCTCGTGCCGTTTGTATTCTTCGCCGGCGGTAGATTCATCGGCCATTTGCCGCAGACGTACCACGTCCTGCAGGCCATAGACCATCCAGGCCTCGGCCGGCAGGCCGTCGCGGCCGGCCCGCCCGGTTTCCTGGTAATAGGCCTCCAGACTCTTGGGCAGATCCAGGTGGGCAACAAAGCGCACGTCCGGTTTGTCGATGCCCATGCCGAAAGCAATGGTGGCGACAATGATCACGCCGTCCTCATTCAGGAAGCGCCGCTGATGCTCCGCACGTTTTTCCGCACTCAGGCCTGCATGGTAGGGCAGGGCCGTATAACCCTCAGCTTCCAGCCACTGCGCCGTGCTTTCCGTCTTCTTGCGCGACAGGCAGTACACAATGCCGGCCTCGTCGCGATGCTGGTTCAAAAAGCGCCCCAGCTGGCTGCGCCCGTCAGTCTTGGCCTGCACCTGGTAGCGGATGTTCGGCCGATCGAAGCCGCTGACCAGGGTCCGGGCATCGGTCAGGGCCAGCCGCTCGATGATTTCTGCGCGGGTCAGGGCCGTTGCCGTGGCCGTCAGGGCCATACGCGGCACCCCGGGGAACCATTCCGCCAGCCCGGCAAGGCCCAGGTAGTCCTGGCGGAAATCGTGGCCCCACTGGGACACGCAATGGGCCTCGTCGATGGCGACCAGGGAAATGGGTACCTGGCTGAGCAAGGCGCGCGTGCCGGGCTGCACCAGTCGCTCGGGCGCGACGTACAGCAGCTTCAGCTCGCCGCGCCGCAGGTCGCCAATCACGGCATCCTGGTCTTCCCGGGACAGGGAGGAATTGAGAAAGGCCGCCGGCACGCCCAGTTCATGCAGGGCGCTGACCTGGTCCTGCATCAGGGCAATCAGGGGTGAGACCACCAACGCGGTGCCATCCCGCAGCAGGGCCGGTACCTGGTAACACACGGATTTACCGCCGCCGGTAGGCATCAGCACCAGTGAATCCCGGCCGGCCAGGGCCCGCTCAATGGCAGTCTGCTGCTGTCCCCGGAATTCGTCGTAGCCGAAGACTTCCTGGAGGGTTTGGCGGGCGGGGGAGGTCACCGAAGCGAGGATAGCAGCCCGTACCCGTCAGGCCGCAACTTTCTTTCCCCTGCTAGGCTTAACAAATGAATCGCATCAACCCGAAGAAATTGCCCCAGAGCAAGTGGACGGCCGTGACGCCGCGTAACAAGGAAAAACACTTCCTGGTTACCGAGCTAATGTTTGATGAGGCCGGGGTGCCGCGGACCTGCATCCTGGAGGCCGTCCACAGTCACCGCGAGACGGAGCTGGACTGGCAAGAGCTAAAGAATACTGAGCACTGGCTGATGGGCTGGCAGTGAGGCCTTCCTGCCGCTGAGGCCCTCTCCGCCGAGTTGTTGCGGCCGGAGCCGGCACCGTGCTCTTAAGTTCTGGTTGAGGCAGGCTTTAAAAATTCAAATCTCGGCACTCGGCTGTTCTGTCAGAATGATTCGCATGCTCAATTCACGCCTCGTCATTTTTTTACTGCTCCTGTTGAGTCTGTTAACCGCGTGCGCACCAGCAGACCAGCCCGCCCGTGTGGCCGCCGTTGATGGTTCGCGGATTCAGGACAGCGTGGCCGAAGCGGGAAACTGGTTATCCCATGGCCGCACCTACGCGGAACAGCGCTTCAGCCCCTTAAGCGCGGTTAATGATCAGACGGTGGGCGGGCTGGGGTTGGCCTGGTACCTGGACCTGGGCACCCACCGGGGCCTGGAAGCCACACCCATCGTGGCGGATGGGGTGATGTATGTGAGCGGCGCGTGGAACCTGATCCACGCGATCGATGCGGCCAGCGGCAAGCTGTTGTGGCGTCACGATCCGCGGGTCTCGCGCGAGTGGGTGGCGGCCCATGCCTGTTGTGATGCGGTCAGCCGTGGCGTCGCTGTCTGGCAGGGCAAGGTCATTGCCGCGACTCTCGATGGACGTCTGCTGGCCCTGGATGCACAGACTGGCGAACTGCTGTGGTCGGTGCTGACTATTGATACGGGCCAGCCTTACACCATCACCGGCGCGCCGCGCGTTGTAAAAGACAAAGTCATTATCGGAAATTCCGGTGCAGATTACGGCGTGCGCGGTTATGTGTCGGCCTTCAATGTTGATACCGGTGCACTGGTCTGGCGTTTCTACACCGTGCCCGGTGATCCTGCCCGCCCGCAGGAGAGCGCCGCGCTGGAAATGGCCCTGAAGACCTGGAGTGGTGACGAATGGCATAAAACTGGTGGTGGCGGCACGGTCTGGAATTCCATCGCCTTCGATCCTGAGCTGGATCTGCTGTATTTCGGTGTCGGCAACGGGACGCCTTGGAGCCGAGAGCTGCGCAGCCCCGGCGGCGGTGACAATTTGTTCCTGTCGTCCGTGGTCGCGGTGAAACCCGATACGGGCGAATACGTGTGGCACTACCAGACGACGCCGGGTGAATCCTGGAACTACTCAGCTGTCGAGTCCATGGTGCTCACGGAACTTAGGATCGACGACGAAACCCGCCGGGTCCTGATTCAGGCGCCGAAAAACGGTTTCTTTTACGTGCTGGATCGCGCCAGCGGTGAGTTGATTTCCGCCGAGAAATACATTCCGCTGAACTGGGCCAGTCACGTGGATCTGGCCACCGGCCGCCCGGTGGAATATCCCTTCGCCCATTATCAGGACCAGGGCCGGCTGATTATTCCCGGCCCGTCCGGCGGTCATAGCTGGCACCCCATGGCTTACAGCCCGCTAACGGGGCTGGCCTATATTCCGGCCCTGAACGTGCCGGGCTATTACAACCATGACGGTGGCTATGCGTATAAGCCGGGTTTTCAGAACACGGGTATTGAGGAAGGTGTCAGCGATTTTCGTGCCCTGAATCCCAAAGGGGAACGCGAGCAAATCCGTTTTGGTGTGCAGTTAGTGGCTTGGGACCCACAAACACAGACCCAGCGCTGGCAGGTGGAACATGAAGACCTCGGCGGCGGCATCCTGGCGACGGCCGGGAACCTGATTTTCCAGGGTTTGGGCACCGGTGAGTTTGTGGCTTATGCCGCTGACACCGGTGACAAGCTTTGGCGTTTTCAAAGCGGCACTTCCGTGATGGCCGGCCCCGTGAGTTTCGCGGTGGATGGTGAGCAATATGTGGCGGTGCTCGCCGGTCGTGGCGGCGGTGCCGGACTGGTGGGTGGCCCCATGGCCCGAGCCTGGCAGGGGATCGTGAATGAAAATCGCGTGCTGGCATTCAGGCTGGGCGGTGATGCAAGGCTGCCCGCACCCCGCAAGCTCGAGCGGAGCATCACCCTTAGCGATGAGTTGCGCGTGCTTGCGGCGGACAAAGCCCGCGTTGCGCGGGGTAAAAAGTCTTACGAGCAATACTGTTATATGTGCCACGGACTGGACACCATGGCCGGTGGCGTGATTCCCGATCTGCGCTACGCCAGCGCACAGACCTTTGCTGAGTGGGACGGCATTGTGATCGGTGGCAGTCGCGCCGGGCAGGGCATGCGTTCCTTTGCCGAGGTCCTCAGCGCCGACGACGCCCAGGCGATTCGGGCCTATGTGATCTCACGGGCTGCCCGGCTGTCCCGGGATTGATCCGTCAGCGAATGACGCGTTGGCGGTCAGGGCAAGCAGGCAAGGCTGCGCTCGAAACGCAGATTGTCAATGGCGGGTGCTGCTTCATCCGGGGCTGAGGTCTGGAACCGCGCCCGATAAATGTCGCCGGCGTCCGCGACGGCCAGCGTCTGAGTTTTTTCCGAGCAGCACGCCACGGCCGGCAAGGAAGTGACTTCCGCCAGAGCTGTCCCGTTCTGCGCGAAGGCTGTCAGCGTCACCCGGGTGCCCGGTGGCGAAAACACATCGGCGCTTAGCCTGGTCACGGGTACGAGGAACTCCACTGTGACATTGAAGGGTGCACCGGGCGGTGGATTGAACAACCGGTCCTGGTCACTGACAACGGTGTTGGTTGGTGTGTCGCGCCGGTAGACGGGTCCCTGGGATGAATCCCCGGCCGCAAAATTTTCAAAGCGCAGGCATTCGCTGGCGTAATCGTCAGCGACCGGCGCCAGTGCCTCCGGGAGCGAGCCGTCGGCCCGGGTTTCAAAGTCCAGTGGTACCAACCCCGCGGCGATGGGAGAGACAAACACCGAGACCGTATCCGTGCCTGCCGGCCCCGTCTGGCCCAGGCTGTCACGCACCAGCAGCTCAAACTGCAGTTCCGTCGTTGTCCCGACCAGCGGGGCGATCAGCACGGGGTCGGGGTCCGCGGCGGTTTGCAATTGCACCGTCGGGCCGGCGGCCTGGGTCCACTGGTAGGTGGCAATGGGGCCCTCTGCATCCTCACCGCTGCCCTGCAGTTGCACCAGGGCTCCCGGGAACACGACCTGGTCCGGGCCCGCACTGGTGCTGGTCGGTGGTTGATCCTCAGGCTCGGGTTCCGGTGGCCGAGGTCTGTTGAGATCGCCATTAGTGGCAACCACGGTGGAGCCCACGATGGCGACCAGGCCCACGGTCACGGCGGTACCGATGGCCAGGGTGCGCCAGGCCGTGATCCAGGCGAAACCTTTCGGGCCACCTTGCAGTAACAGATAGGCGAGTCCGCAGCCGCCGGCAGTCAGCAGCAAATCCAGACTGTCAAAGCGACCGTTTGCCAGGTAGCTGCCAACATGATCAAGCACCGGCCAGTGGCTAAAGAAAGCCGGCAGCTGCTCCCTGAGGGGCGCTGAAAACTGCGGCAGCTGGGCAAGCTCAAACAGGCTGTCTACCAGCAGCCAGAAGCCACAGGCTGCGGCGGCCGCAAAGCGCCACGGCCGCAGACAGACGCCCAGCAGCAGGCTGAAGGCCAGGGCATGCAGCAGGGACGGCAGGCTCTGGCCAGGGGCACCGGACAGGCCGGGCAGGGCGAACAGGCCCAGCCAGTTGTCAGGCAGCAGGTAGGCGCTGCCGGCGGGGCGGGCGCCCAGGTATAAGACGGCGCCTGCACCCAGGCACAGCACAGCGATCAGGATCAGGACTGAGGAGGAACGGCTCTTCATGACAAGCTCTTGTTAGCGCTTACGTTGCCGGTCCGACGGCCCGGGTTCAAGCCAGATGTGACTTAAGCCGGGGATATTCTTGTGCCTGGCCGCCAGAGGCCCCCCCGGCAGGGGCCGGCGATACAGAAACCCCCTAGAATCGGGGGGCACTGTGTCCGCTAACAGGAGATTCCCGCCATCATGAATCGTCGTGACCTGATACGCGCCGGCATCTCCCTTGCCCTTGCCGGCGGGTCTGCCGGGGCCATAGCCGGCGCCCATGTCCGGCCCGGCAAGGCACCCCCCGTGCCACCCCCCGGGCCCAATCCACTGATCATCGAAGACATTGAGATCTTCTGGCTGCACGACGGCACAAAAATGGGCGCGGCCTTTCCGCGCCTGTTCGTGCGTGTGTACACCGAACAAGGTGTAGTGGGCGAGGCCTACACGTTTTTCTGGCATAGCTGGGACAAAGTGCCGGCACTGATCAACAACGGCATCACGCCGTTGATGAAGGGTATGGATGCCATGCAGGTGGAGCGTTGCTGGCAGCGCGCCTGGCTGGTACTCGACCGCGAGTTCGCCGGCGGTGTCGGCAGTTCCGTGATGCCGCAATTCGCCCGGGCCCTGGCCGCGGTGGATGCCGCTATCTGGGATGCGGTGGGTAAAGCGCTGGATGCGCCTTGCTACAAGATGTGGGGCGCTTTCAGTGACAAGTTGCCCGTGGTGAGTTTTGACCAGCGTTACCGGCACCCGGGGCCGAAATATGATCCGGTGCGCTTCGGCAAGCGCATGGAAAAAGTCCGGGAGATGGGTTTTGCCGGCGTGAAGCTCAAGCCCGGTCGCCCGCCGTTTACGCCCAGGCAGGATGCTGAATGGGTACGCGGTGCCCGCGAGGCCGTGGGCCCCGATTTCATGATCCAGGCCGATGCCAATACCCGCTGGACGGTGGCTGAAGCGGTAGAGTTCGGCCGGGGTGTGCAGGACATCGACCTGCGCTGGCTGGAAGAGCCCTGTCGCACCCGCCGTGATATCGCCGCCGTGCGCGCGGCCACGGGTTTGCCCATCTGCGCCGGCCAGTCGGAGCTGGAGCCTGAGGGCGCCCGTTACCTGATGACGGATCGCGCCATTGATATCTGCAACTACGACCCCGGCTACGCCTGCGGGCCAACGGCCTGGCGCAAGGTCTACGGCATGGCGCAGTCCTTCGGCGTGGAGATGTCCGTGCACCAGCAACCCCAGGTAGCCGGGCACCTGATGGCGGCCACGCCCGATGGTGTGAAGCACGGTATCGAGGTCTACATGAAAGACATGGACCCCTTCTTCTACGAGATGATCGAGAATCAGGGCGCTATCGTCGATGGCATCTACACATTGCCGGAAGGCGCGGGTTTTGGCTTCATTTACGACGAGAAGCTGGTCAGGAAATACCGCCACGAGGTCTAGTCGGCGCCAGACCTGAGCAGAGCGGTTGGCTTTGGTGAAGCCTCGTGGCCTCCGTTCAGCCAGTCCGAGCCGCTTAGGTACAAATACCTATAACCGGAGCCACGCGGCCGCGCGTAGCTTTTGATGACTGAATTTCTCAGGGCGGACATTGCGATCCGCCTTCCCGCTGCCATGACACATCCAACACATCGTTTATTGATTCTTTTCCTGGGCTTGTCGGTCCTGGGATTTTCAGCCACCGGCCACGCGCAGGCGGTCGGGCGCTCCGTTGTGCTGACGGAAGCACAGAACCAGGATCTGTATGCCGCCGGTGGCGAGGTCGATGTGCAGGCCGACGTCACCGGTGATTTGGTGGTGGCGGGTCGCAATGTGGTGGTTGCCGGGGCGGTGACTGAAGACCTGATTGCCGCCGGTCGGACTATCACCGTCAGCGGTGCCGTGGCCGATGATGTGCGGCTGGCCGGCCGGCAGCTAACTTTATCCGGCACGGTGGCCGGGCATGCAGCGATGGCCGGTCGCGAGGTCCGCCTTCAGGCCGGCAGTCGCATCGGGGACTGGGCCCGGATCGCGGCCCGCCGTGTGTATATCGCCGGCACTATCGACGGTGATCTGAAAGTTCGCGGCCGTCGCGTGGAACTCAACGGCCAGGTGAACGGCGACGTGGAACTGGCCGGTAGCCGCTTGCGAGTGGGCGATAAGGCAGTAATCAATGGCAAGCTGACCTGGCGTGGCCGGCGCGCGCCGACGATCAGTGACCAGGCGGTGATCACCGGCGAGATCGTGGAAGGCGAAGCCTTGCGCGAGTTCCGTCGTCCCCGACGCAGTTTTGGCTCCCGCCTGCTATTTGCCCTCAGTGTGGTGGTTACAGCCGGGCTGCTGTACACGCTGTTACGGGCCAACTATCAGGCCTATGGATCGCTGGTGGAAACCCGACCGGGTGCCAGCCTGGCAACGGGTCTGGCCGTGTTTGCGGCCACGCCCGTGATCATTGTGCTGTTGTTCGCCTCCGGCATCGGCACCGTGATTGGCTTGCTGCTGGCACTTGCCTACCTGCTGCTGTTGATGCTCGGTGGCCTGTCCGGCGTGATCCTGATGGCACGACTGGCTAACCTGCGCTTTCGCAGTGAGCCGAAGCCGGAGCTTGGCGTCATGTGGCTGTCCATTGCCCTCGTCGCCCTGGTAATGGCCCTGCTCTATGTCTGGCGCCCCCTGGGCAGTATCGTGGCCTTCATTATCATGCTCCTGGGTCTCGGCGCCCTGTCCCTGGACACCTGGCGCCGCGCCCGGGCCTGATGAAGATAGTCGGTGCCGCCCCGCGCTAGGGTAAATTAGTGGCTGCCCCGGTCACCGGAATTGCCCATGTCACGTTTCTATAACCCCAAGCGCAGCCGCAACAAGTACCAGCCCGGCAACCCCAAGCCCTTCAATCTCAGCCGTTCGAAAATTGATCTGTTTATCGAGTGTCCGCGCTGCTTCTACATCGACCGGCGCCTGGGGACCGGCCGGCCGCCAGGCTTTCCCTTCAATCTGAACAGCGCCGTGGACCGCTTGCTCAAGGCCGAGTTCGACGTGCATCGCGCCAGGGGCGAGCAGCACCCCCTGCAAAAGCAGTACGGCATCGACGCCCGGCCCATTGCCCATGAACAGCTCGACGAGTGGCGGGAAAACTTCAAGGGTGTGCAGTTCCTGCACCGGGCCACCAATTTCCGCGTCAGCGGCGCCATTGACGATTTATGGCTGAATGATCAGGAAGAGTTCGTGGTGGTGGACTACAAGGCGACGTCCAAGGGTGAGCCCATTACGGCGCTGGACCAGGACTGGCACTCGGGCTACAAGCGCCAGATGGAGGTCTACCAGTGGCTGCTGCGGCAGAACGGCTACGCGGTGTCGGATACCGGCTACTTCGTGTACTGCAATGGCAAGGCCGACCTGCAGGCCTTTGACGCCAAGCTGGAGTTCGAAGTCACCCTGATCGCCTATACAGGTAAGGATGACTGGATAGAACCGACGCTCACCCTGATCAAGGATTGCCTGCAGCACGATGACATACCTGCCGCCGGGCCGGAGTGTGATTACTGTGCTTATTTCGAAGCGCGCGGCGAGCTGGGGCCGCGACAGCAAAGTCTGTTGTAAAAAGGCGCGAGGACTGAAGCTGAGCGCCGCCGGCTGGTTTAGACGGCGTTGACCTGTCGAGCAATGCCCTGGCGATCAAAAACGATCTTAGTGTAACGAGTGACCAGTGTATTGCGGGGGCTATAGCCGGAACTGCGAGACCACTGCATCGTGACGCAGCCGTTTGCGTCCAGGATCTGAGACGCGGGCCTGCCCAGCAGGGACTGGGCCTGCTGCCGCGTCGTGCGGCCTGCTTCGATGCGGCGGCTTTCCTGCGGACGTTGTCGGGCTGTTTGCCTGGCTTTGGCGACGGCGATCAAAAACAGGCAACAGGCAATGATGGTTAAGACTTGTGGCATGACTCCTCCGGCTCTGCGAGCACCGATTCGACACTGACTACGTTAACCAGCGGGCCGGTGTGTGTCGGGTCCTAAGGGGTCGGTTAACGGTCAGTCTGCCTCACGCACCAGGGGCGCCAGGGCTGCTCTGAACTGCTGCCCGGCCAGCCAAGCGGTAGAGCATGCAGCCAAAAGAAAGCCCCGCCGGGGAAGGCGGGGCTGGTTGGGGTATCGGGCCGTTGGGGGGGATAGACCCGATAGGAGACACTATAGGCAGCCTCGCCCTGCTGGAGCCTTACCGGAGTATTACATTGATTTAATGTTGAGCGGTGGCTTGGAGAATGACGCAGGCCGGGGCTTTCAGGCCGGCACGGGCCGGTTTTCGGGCCCGGAATAAGAAAAACCCCGCTGGAGGGACGGGGTTTTTCTGGGGAAGATCGGGTCAGGGGAAACCCGATGGAGTGCGTGTACTTTAGCGAGTCTGACCCTGCCACTGCCTTGCCGGAACATTAACGTGGCGTAATCTTTCCATGGCCGCAGGCGTATCGCAGAACCAGGCCGACTCAGCGCCTGGCCACCATTTCCTGGCGGTAGTCTTCCAGCTCCTGGCGTTGGACTTCGAGCTGCACTTCCAGCCTGTCGACCTCGCCGGCCAGGGTCACACGCTCTTCTGCCAGTTGCTGGGTCTGGATCAGCAGGATGGCGCGGCGTTCTGCAGTCACTACATCACTGAACTGGGCGGCAATGTTTTCTGCCAGCTGAATTTCGATCGCATCCATGCGTGCCTGGTTGGCGGCTATCTGACTGTTGGTCCGGTAGACGGCGGACTCCAGGTCAAACAGCAGCCGACCTTCCAGGTAGCTGTCGTAGAACTTCGCGCCCAGGGCGCCCGGACAGACGCCGTAATACTCGCCCCCCTGTGCGCCCAGCCGGTAGCCCTTGGCAGGCTGGCAGTACGCGATCAGGCCGGCATTTCGGCCCGTCTGGTAAGCCTTAAAGTCGGGCGCTACTGCGTGTCTGGCGCAACTCTGGCGGCGTTGATCAAAGGCCTGCACCGTTCGGCCGCGGGCACCGTCGGCATAACCCACGGACTCCCAGTCCGCCAGTTCACATTCGCTGGCGCTCATGCCACCACAGCCCGTTAGGGCCAATAGGATCAGTCCCAGGCTGGTCAGCTGCCAGTGCCACATGCCGCACCTCCTTATATAAGTGCAAGGCGAGGGCCGTGAATAGCAGCCGGGCGGTCCCGGCGCGGTGATCCGTCTCACAGATTATTGTCTGAAGGGGCGTTCCATTCCGTAGCAGCGATGCAGTGGAGCAATTACTGATCGGCTCCTTCGATATACATGACATCAATGGACGCATTGAGCGTTTCAAAGGCTGTGCAGACGCCGGACTCCCGGAGCTGGTTCCGGCGTGCCCGGCTGGTCCGGCCGATGCTGGCCGCCTGTCCGGCGAAAGGGTGACTCCGGGCTTGGATCAGGCAGCCTAGGGAGCCGGCTCGATCTCGTTAGTTTCTTGCACGGCGCGGATTGCCTCCAGGCGTGCCAGTGCAGCTTCGGTCAGGCGCTGGGCCTCGAGCATGATGTCCTCGTCGTAGGCATGGGTGAGGACGGTATCGTAGACGTTAAACGCCCGCTCGCTCACGGTGAAAATCACCAGCATGTCGCGATGCAGATCCTGGCCCAAATCTTTTGTGTCGCAGGGGTCATCGGGCTCAATGGCCGGCACCCCGGCGCCAATCAGGTGGGCGTGGCTGCGGGCTGCGGTCTCTCGCGATCGCGCGGCGACCTGGGCCAGTTGCGAATATTGTTCGGCCATTGTCGTGAGCAGATCGGTCAGGCTTTCTTCGATGCCTGCCGCCAGCGCGTGCAGCTCCGTCAGGCTGGTTACACCGAGGGCCGTGTCAAGCTGACGTTGGCGCTCACCGCGATGTTCGCTGTGGAAGGCACGCCGCCGGCGTGATTGCAGCAGGCGCGACTGAGCCAGCGCATCCTGGGCCAGGATCGTCGCGTAGCTTTCCGTTTGCGAATCATTGGTGGTCCCCGCGATGTGCGTGTACAGGTGAAATATTCGTTCGGCGTTGTGCGCTGCGTAGGCCAGCGCCTTATACGGTGTGCTGCGATAGGGGTCGCGGGCCTCCGCATCATAGGTATTGGGCATCAACGGATCTTCCCAGGTCACCGGCTCGGTGAACTCGACCAGTTCAATGCCTTCCAGCTTCGTCCAGTCCCTGATTTGTTTTTCGCGCTCGCAGCCTTCACCCGCGAGCCTGTGGAACAAGTCAACGGCATCAAGATTGCCGTAATGCCGCATACGCTCGGCCATATCGGTGTAGTGCTTGATGGCCTCTCGTTCCACCGCCAAGGCGGCACCGAGTAGCTGACCGGGCGACTGGATGTCTGTCGGTAGCATGGCAAACCCCGTGCAAGGGCTGGAACACCAGTAATGCTCTGATGCCAGAGTCCAACAAAACTAGCAATTTCGACCGCTACGCACCAGTGGTGTATTCCCCATCTTGACAGGCCCGGAGAACGCCTCTGATACTGCCCCATCCGCTCATACACGACAAAAAACAGCGGGGAATTCGTGCCTGCACGAGTTCCCGGGGGATTGTTGCGCGCCCTGTGCATGAGCCTGCGTGCCGGTGCCAGTTTCGCCCGCCGGCTGACCTTGTTGATGATTTTGTGTTGCCCGCTGCCTGCGGCGCTGGCCCAGCAGGGCCCGGTACTGCAGGATTTCATCGATACCCTCGAACCGGCCGCGGTCTTCCCTGACGCTGACCGCTTCGGCGACCTTGATGTCGCTACGAATACGGTGGCGGTCTTTGCCGGTGCCGAGCAGCTGGGTTACGCCTATGTGACATCTGACTTCGTCAGCACCAACGGCTACTCGGGCAAGCCGATACATATTCTGGTTACGATTGATCTGCAGGGGGTGATTCAGTCAGCCACCCTGCTGGAACACTCGGAGCCTATTGTGCTGGTGGGAATTCCCGAGTCGCGAATCACCGCTTTATTAGCTAACTACATCAATAAGGATATCGCCGCTTTCGCGCGAGGCGAGGATACCGAACACAAGGTTGATGCAGTCAGTGGCGCGACGGTGACCGTGATCGTGATCGATGACACGATTTTAAGTAGCGCAATCGTCGTCGCCCGCCAGCTTGGACTCGGCGGCTTGCTGCCTGAAAAGCGGCGGCGGGGCGCGATCTACGCTGTCGACCCTGATATCAGCAGCATCGAGGACTGGCAGTCGCTGGTGGATGCGGGGGCAGTCCAGAAACTGGTGCTGACCCTGGCCGAGGTCAATGCGGCCTTTGAGGCGTCTGAGGACCCGCTGGCAGCTGCCAATGCCGAGCAGGGCGATCCCAATGAACTCTTTATTGAGTTGTATGCCGCCGTCGCTTCTATCCCGTCCGTGGGGCGCAGCCTGCTGGGAGAGAGTGAATACCGGAACCTGATGGAACGGCTTGAGCCCGGCGAGCAGGCTATCTTGCTCGCCGGCGACGGGCGCTACTCCTTCAAGGGCTCAGGCTATGTGCGCGGTGGCATTTTCGATCGCTTCCAGGTTATGCAGGATGGCAAGTCTTTCCGCTTTCAGGACTACGGTCACAAGCGCTTGCGCCGGCTGGAAGCGGACGGTTCACCAGCGCCCAAAGACGTGGACCTGTTCAAGACGGCAGCAGACCTGGAGTTCGATCCGGCCGCGCCCTGGAAGCTCGAATTGCTGGTGGGACGTGTCACCGGACCGACGGAGAAGGTATTTCTGACCTTTGACCTGGACTACACACCGCCCAAGCCCTACCTGCGGCTGGTCGAGGCTGCGCCCAGGGAGTGGTTTGAGTTTGAAGAGCTCTCCCTGTGGCAGAAGATCTGGCTGGATCGGATTCCGGAGATCGCGGTTGTGGTTGTGGCGCTGGTTGGTTTGACCGGCATCTTCTTCTTCCAGAACTGGTTTGCGCGCAGGCCCTTGCTGCTGGACCGTATCCGCATCGGCTACTTGTTGTTCGCTCTGTTCGGTTTGGGCTGGTATGCCAAGGCGCAATTATCAGTAGTAAACATTCTGGCGGTGATTCATTCGGCAACCAGCGGTTTCGACTGGAGCTTTTTCCTGATGGAGCCGCTGATCTTCATTCTCTGGGGAGCCACCTTGACTGCCTTGCTCTTCTGGGGGCGCGGCGCCTATTGCGGCTGGCTCTGCCCCTTCGGGGCCCTGCAGGAACTGACGAATCGACTGGCCAAGCTGATGAAGGTGCCCCAGTTGACCTTGCCCTGGGGGCTGCACGAACGACTTTGGGCCATCAAGTATGTCCTTTTCCTGGGGCTGCTTGGTTTCTCATTGCACTCGCTGGCCTGGGCAGAGCGACTGGCCGAGGTCGAGCCCTTCAAGACCGCCATCATTCTGCAGTTTGCACGGGACTGGTGGTTTGTGTTGTTCGCGATTGCCCTACTGGCGCCCGGCTTGTTCATCGAGCGTTTCTATTGTCGCTACCTGTGCGCGCTGGGTGCCGCGCTGGCGATTCCTGGCCGTATGCGCATGTTCGAATGGCTGAAGCGCTATAAAGAATGTGGCACGCCTTGTCAGCGCTGCGCCAATGAATGCCTGGTCCAGGCAATTCACCCCGAGGGCAACATCAACGTCAACGAATGCGTCTACTGCCTGCATTGCCAGATGGTCTATTTCGACGATCATAAATGCCCGGTGGTCATTCAGAAGCGCCTGAAGCGGGAGCGGCGCGAGGCGCGTTCTTCAGTGCGCAGCACGGCCGACCTTGCGGCCGTTGTGGCCGAGCTCAAGGCGAAGAAGGCGGCCCTGGGAGAGGCGTCGGACAAGGCGCCGTCATCAGAGTGAGCCTCGTTTCTGGCCGCGGCCAGATCGCGTTATCGGTTATTACCTACATCGTGCCGTATTCGGGGGCGCTAGCATGCCAGCGATAGCTGCCTTACAACTTGTGAACAGGGGACTACTTCATGGGCAATAAAGACATTAAGAAAGACATCAAGGGCCAGGGCCCGACACGCCGGGACTTGCTGTCCGGATCAGCGAGGCTGGCAACGCTGGCCGGTGCAGGCAGTCTGGCGGGTATCGGCGGTGCAACGCTTATGTCCGAGGAGTCACAGGCAGCTGCCCAGGGCATGGGCATGGTTGCTCCCGGTGAGCTCGACGAATACTACGGCTTCTGGAGCAGCGGTCAGTCAGGTGAGATGCGCATCATCGGTTTGCCTTCCATGCGTGAATTAATGCGCGTCCCGGTGTTCAATCGCTGTAGTGCTACCGGTTGGGGTCATACCAACGAAAGCCGGCACATCATGACTGAAGCCATGCTGCCGGAGACCAAGAAGTTTCTCGAATCTGAGGGTGGCGTCTACCACAACGGCGACCTGCATCATCCGCACATGTCATTTACCGACGGCACTTACGACGGCCGTTACCTGTTCATGAATGACAAGGCGAATACCCGCGTGGCCCGGGTGCGAGTCGACATCATGAAATGCGACAAGATGGTCGAGATTCCCAATGCATCGGATATCCATGGTCTGCGCCCGCAGAAATATCCGCGCACCGGCTACGTGTTTGCTAACGGTGAGCATCGAGTGCCGATTCCGAACGACGGCAGCATCCTGGACGAGCCTGAGAAATACCACGCGATCTTCACCGCTGTCGACGGCGACACGATGAAAGTAGCCTGGCAGGTCATGGTGGACGGCAACCTCGACAACTGTGATGCGGATTATCAGGGCCTGTATGCGATTTCTACCTGCTACAACAGCGAGGAAGCGGTCAACCTGGCCGGCATGATGTCCTCGGAACAGGACTGGGCCGTGGTGTTTGATATCAAGCGCATTGAGGCCGGTGTTGAGAAGGGCGACTTCGAGACCATCAACGGTGTACCGGTGCTGGACGGGCGAAAGGGCTCGCCTTACACGCGTTATATCCCAGTATCGAACAGCCCGCACGGCTGTAATACCGCACCGGACGGTATTCACATCGTCATCGCCGGCAAGCTCTCACCGACGGTAACGGTGCTCGATGTGCGGCGCCTGCCGGATCTGTTCAATGACAAAATCGGCCCGCGCGATGTTGTTGTGGCTGAGCCTGAACTTGGCTTGGGACCGCTGCATACCGCCTACGATGGTAAAGGAATGGCCTATACGACGCTGTTTCTCGACAGCCAGGTGGTGAAGTGGGACATGCAGAAGGCCATCGATGCCTATGCAGGCAAAGATGTTGATCCGATCCTCGATAAGGTGGATGTGCAATACCAGCCCGGTCATAACCATTCCTCGATGGGTGAAACCAAGGAGGCCGATGGCAAGTGGCTGGTGTCGCTCAACAAGTTCTCCAAGGACCGGTTTATTAACGTCGGGCCGCTGAAGCCGGAGAATGAACAGCTAATCGATATCACCGGGGACAAGATGGAGGTGGTCCACGACGGGCCCACGTTTGCCGAGCCCCACGACTGCATTATCGTAAGGGCAGACATTGTGAATCCTCGGTCCGTCTGGCCGGCAGATGATCCCATGTGGGCCGAGACCGCGGCCCAGGCCAAGAAGGATGGCGTTGAGCTGGGTAAAGACTCCAAGCTCATACGTGATGGCAACAAGGTTCGCGTTTACATGTGGTCGGCGGCGCCGACGTTCAGCATGGAGAAGTTCACCGTCAAGCAGGGCGATGAGGTGACCTTGATTATTTCAAACATGGACAAGGTGGATGATCTGACCCACGGTATTACTGTCGCTAACCACGGGGTCGCCTTTGAAGTCGGCCCGATGGCGACGGCGTCCATGACCTTCAACGCGAATCGTCCAGGCGTGCACTGGTTCTACTGCCAGTGGTTCTGCCATGCGCTGCACATGGAAATGCGCGGCCGTATGCTGGTCGAACCCGCCTAGGCCCGGCACCCTGAGGCGCCTGCGCATCAGGCAACAGCCGACAGTCAGCGCGCCGCTGGCTGTCGGCTTGTTGCTTATTGGTAATCTGATTGTCGGCAGTCTGCCGGCCGCTGATGTCAATGTCTCGCCCGGATCGGGTGCGCTGAACCAGGCCATAGCGGCCGCCTCGCCGGGCGATGTGTTGCGCCTGCAGGCCGGCGTCTACGCCGGGCCCGTTACCCTGGATCGTCCCCTGACACTGACGGGCAGCGCTGCCAGCGTTATCGATGGTGGTGGCACCGGGCGCGTGCTGATCGTTGATGCACCCGATGCAGTGGTGCGGGGAATTTCCGTTCGAAATTCGGGCGAGCGCCTGGACCTTGAGGACAGCGGCATCTTCGTCACCCTCAACGGCGACCGGGCGCTGCTTGAAGGGAACCACCTGGAAAGTAACCTGATTGGCATCAATCTGAAGGGGCCCGAAAATGTCGTGGTGCGCGGCAACGTGATCATTGGCAGCCGCGATCCTCGCATGAATGATCGAGGCAACGGCGTGCACCTGTGGAATACACCGGGCTCGATTGTCGAAGGCAACACCATTCAGTACGGCCGTGACGGGATCTTTGTCATGGCCAGCAAAGCTAACCGTTTCAGCAACAATCGCTTTGCCGACATGCGCTATGCCGTTCACTACATGTATACGCATGACAGTGAGGTCAGCGGCAATATTTCCACGCGTAATAACTCTGCCTATGCAGTCATGTATTCGGATCGTGTTATCGTGCGCGACAATTTGTCTGATTCAGACCGCGAGCGTGGCCTGTTCCTGAATGCCGCCAACAGCTCTGAGTTTCATGACAACGTCGTGAACGGTGGGGCTGAAAAGTGCGTGTTTATCTACAATTCCAACGTGAATATTTTTCGCAACAATGTTTTCAAGGATTGCGACATCGGTGTACATTTCACTGGTGGTTCGGCCGACAATCAGATCAGCGGCAACACTTTCATCGCTAATCGCACCCAGGTGAAATACGTCGGTACGCGACACCTGGAGTGGTCCGTCGATGGGCGCGGCAATTACTGGAGCGACAATCCGGCCTTTGATCTGGATAATGACGGGGTGTCAGACCGGCCTTACCGTCCGAATGACCTGGTAGACCAATTGCTCTGGAAGCACCCGCTGGCCAAGTTGCTGATCAATACACCGGCCATGCAGCTGTTGCGCTGGAGCCAGGCCGAATTCCCCACCCTGTATCCAGGGGGCGTGATTGACAGCGCTCCCTTGATGCGCGCACCCGTCATCGCGCAGCTGGCCGACTAGTCTGACCATGTTGCAAAGAGTTGATACGGCCGTACCCGTCGAACTCCAGGGCGCCACCAAGACCTACGGTGACACGACGGTTCTCGAGCAGATCGATCTGGAGCTGGCAGAAGGCGAAAGCCTGGTGCTGCTGGGGCACAACGGTGCCGGCAAGACGACTTTGTTCAAATTGTTACTCGGGCTGGTTCGTCCCAGTGCCGGGCAGGTGCGCGTGTTTGGCGAGGATCCAGGTACGGCTGCGGCCGTGGCGCGGCGCGCGGCGCTGGGCTATCTGCCCGAGAGTATTGCCTTTGATGAAGCGATGACCGGGCATGAGTTGCTGAAGTTCTATGCCGGCCTGAAGGGAGTCGGCGGCGCGGCCTGTAGCCAGTTACTGGCGCGCGTGGGCATTGCCGAGGCAGCGGATCGGCGCATCAGTACCTGGTCCAAGGGTATGCGACAGCGCCTGGGCCTGGCGCAGGCGATGCTCGGGTCGCCGCGCATCCTGCTGCTTGACGAGCCCACGAGCGGGCTGGATCCGGTGCTGCGCAGCACCTTGTACGAGATTGTCGAGAGCCTGCGCGCCGACGGCGTTGCTGTGTTGATCTCATCTCATGCCTTGAGCGAAGTGGAGGCCCACGCCGACCGGATCGCTATTCTGCAGCAGGGGCGTTTGCTGGCCTGCGGGACCGTGCAGGCACTGCGTGAGCAGGCTGCTTTGCCCGTGTATCTGCGCCTGGCCTGTACCCCGCAGATGGCGGCGAGCATCGCGAACCAGTTCGACAGCCGCGCCGTCGTGCGCTGTGTCGGCGCGCAGCAAGTGGAAATTGAATGTGCGTATGCCGACAAGATGAACCTGCTCAGAGATATTGCCGGCCTGGGTGATGCCGTGCTGGATGTGGACATCAAGGTGCCGGGACTGGACGAGCTATACGCGCATTTCACGGCCCAGGTGAGAGCCTGATGAAAGCCCTGTGGATACTGGCCCTGAAGGAAGTGCGCGACGGTTTGCGCAATCGCTGGGTCGCTATGACTATTCTTGTACTGGCGGCACTGTCACTGGTGGTGTATTTGCTCGGTTCGGCCGCCACGGGCACGACCAAGGCCGATAGCCTGGCCGTGACCCTGGTCAATCTTGTCAGCCTGTCCGTGTATTTATTGCCACTGATTGCCCTGATGCTGTCCTTTGACACCCTCGTCGGAGAATTCGAACAGGGCACCATGCTGTTGCTGGCCACTTATCCCATTACCCGCTGGCAGATCGTGGTCGGCAAATTCCTGGGCCATATGCTGATCCTGCTGCTGGCCATTCTGCTGGGCTGTGGCCTGACGGCACTGCTGATTTTTCTGACCAGCGATAACTCGCCGCAGAACTGGGCCGCCTACGGCTGGATGATGGCCAGCACCTGGCTACTGGGCGGTGTATTTATCGCGCTGGGTTACTCGATCAGCGCCTTCGTGCGCGAGCGGGCCACGGCTGTCGGCGCCGCCGTCGGGCTGTGGCTGGTACTGGTGGTGCTGTATGACCTGGCCTTGCTGGGCGTGTTGCTGGCCGACGAGGCCCAGGCCATGAGCCAGCAAGTACTCGCCACCCTGCTGGTAAGTAATCCGACGGATGCCTATCGGCTGTTTAACCTGACCTCGGCAGAGGGTGTCAGCCAGATTGTCGGGCTCGCGGATGTGGCCGCCCAGGCCGGTGTGGGCCAGCTGGTGCCGGTGCTGGTACTGACCTTGTGGATGTTCGCGGGTCTGGCTGCCAGCATCGCCCTGCTGTACCGAAGGGAAATCTGAGGCAGAACAGGGGCAGAGCCAGGCGGATTTGATCCCGGTTCGCTGGGCAACTTCTGTCAGGGCTCCTTAGTCATCGCCCGGGGCATCGCCGGCGCTGTCAAAGGCCTTGCGATGGCCGGGGACAGAATCTTGTCTGGTTCCTTCGGTATGCACGTTGGTCGCCATGATCGGCGCTTCGGCAAACAGGTGCACATCGCGCTGGGGGAAGGGGATGGAAATACCTTCCGCATCAAAGCGCATTTTCACCTCGCGGGTGATGTCCCAGTACAGCGGCCAGTAGTCATCCGTCCGGACCCAGGGACGCACGATGAAGTTCACCGAGGATTCGCCCAGTTCGTGCAGCCGCACAAAGGGTTCAGGGTCTTTCAGTACGGCTTCATGACTTTCGATGATGTCTGTGAGAATTTTTTCTGCCTTCGGAATGTCGTCGCTGTAGCCAATACCAAAAGTCAGATCCACGCGACGAATTTTCTGGGCGGTGACATTTTTGATTACGTTCTGCCAGATGCTGTTATTGGGCACGATCAGGGTCTGGTTATCCAAAGTCAGGATAGTGGTGTTCACCAGGCTCATTTCGCTGACGGTGCCGAAGGTGCCGCTACCCACTTCCACCAGGTCACCCACGTCAAAAGGCCGGTACAGCAAGATCAACATGCCCGAAGCGAAGTTCGCCAGGGAGTCCTGCAGGGCAAAGCCAATGACGAAGCCGGCGATACCCAAACCGGCGAGCAGGGGGCCCAGGCTAATGCCCAGTTGCGACAGGGCAATCAGTAGCCCCAGCACGATAATCACCCCGCGCACCGAAGACACGATCATGCGGCGCAGGAGTTTCGACAGCTTCGCCCCGGAGGCGGCCAGGGCCTTGTCTGCCAGCCCCTGCACGATTTTCGCCACCTTGAAAGTAATCAGCACAATAGCCAGAAAAACCAGGGCACTGAAAAACAGGCCGGCGCCGTTCTCCGCGAACCAGTCGCCGATCGCTGCGAACCAGTCGCCCGTCAGCTTGCTGAGCACGGATACATCAAGAATATCCGTGGTGATCTCGCCCGTGGTGGCGATCAGCTGAGAATCGTAGACAGAGCTGTCCAGTCCTTGCTCTGACATTATCGCCGTAATGCCCTGCAGGGCCCTGGACGACATTTTGACCCGGGCCTCGGCCACGTTCAGGTTGCCCGCGATTTCAGTGTCGGCAGGCAGGGCCGAGAGTTGAACGCGCGCGGCGTCGGCTTCCAGGATGGCAATGTCCAGGAACGCAGAAGCGTACGATGCCCGTTCTTCGAGTTGGGTATGGAGTTCGGCGGTGATGGCCTGCGTGGGCAGGCCGAAGGCCTCGGCCTGGGCCAGGTTTTCGCTGACTGCTTTATACAGGCTGACAACGCGGTGGAAGGCGATGCCGACGTACGCGTCTATGGCGCCCTGCTCAGCAGCAGACTGATCCGAGTTAGGCAGCGTGATGTTTGCCCGGGCCCGATCAATTTCGCTAAAGATAGCCTTGGGCGTCGCGGTCAATAAGGTCTGCACGGCCTCGCGATAGGGTTCGATGTCCTGCCCCGCTGCCTGGAGTGCGAGAACCCGTTCGACCACCCCCTGGGAAGTCGCAATCAGTTCATCCCAGAAGCGGGCCAGACGTGCTTCGAGCACCTGCAGAGCCAGGCCCTCGGCGCCTGCCGCTTGCGCCTCCAGGCGCTGGACATCGGCGAACAGGCTGGTTGTGCGTGCCAGCTCTGCATCGATAGCTTGTGCCGCCTCGGCGGGTATGCCGCCCGGGTTTGCCGTCTCGCTTTCCTGGGCGAGAGCCGGCGCCGCAAAACTCAGTGCGAAAAGGACCATGAAACTAGTCAGGGGCCGAAGCCAGGGGCTGCGGCCGGCACCTTGTGGGTCGGCTGGGGAAACAGGCATGGATGAAGTCCTCGCAGCTTGGGCGCTGATTTTTCGGGCCGAAATTATGGCACAGGGCGGGGCGAATACGCGGCCGCAGCGGCGGGCCTGTCACTGGCAGGAGCAGCCGCAAGGCATTAGCGCACTGGACAGCCCAATGGGCGCGGCGCCTGAGTGGGGGGGGTCCCCATCGAACTGCCCGACACGCGCTATTTGTGAGGGCGGTTTTTGACTCCCCCGGCCAGAGTGCTAATTTGACCGGCTTGCAGGTCACGAGTCCGGCTGCATGGCTGAAAGCGCCCTGATTATTGTGATGCCCCTCTTGCTCTGGGGTGTGTTCCTGTTCAATCGCCTGGTCAAGGACCGCAACCGCGTGCGCGCGGCCTGGAGCGATATCGACGTGCAGCTCACGCGCCGGCATGAGCTGGTGCCGCGGCTGGTGGAGGCCGTGAAAGCCTACGCCGGCCATGAGCAGGCTACTTTGGCGGCCATCACCGAGCTGCGCAGCCAATCCGAGGCCGCCCGGCATCTGGCTGACAAGGCCGAAGTCGAGGAACAACTGACGGCCGGGGTACAAAAACTGATTGCCCTGGCTGAGGCCTATCCGGATCTCAAGGCCAATCAGAATTTCCTCGACTTGCAACGCGAACTGGTGGATATCGAGGATTTTTTGCAATACGCGCGGCGCTTCTACAACGGTGCGGTTCGTATTCTCGGCACTCGCATCGAGACCGTGCCCGATAACATCATTGCCAATCTGTTCGGCTTTGAGCCCGCCGAGTATTTCGTGGCCGAACATCGCGACGCCCCGCGGGTTAGCCTTTGAGTCGCTGGCTGCATCGCCTGGCTTTGTTACTGGCCTGTCTGCTGGTCCTGCCCGCCGTCCATGCCCGCGAGGAGATCCTCAGCTTCGATGCCGACATCCAGGTACGTAGCGACGGGTCCATGCAGCTAACCGAACGTATTCGCGTGCGCGCCGAGGGTGATCAGATTAAGCGGGGCATCTACCGCGACTTTCCCACGGACTATCGTGATCGCCTGAACAATCGGATCCAGGTGGGCTTTGAAGTGGCCAGGGTCATGCGTGACGGGCAGGCAGAGAATTACCGGACCGAGCGGCAGGCCAACGGGGTACGCGTCTACATCGGCAAGGCGGACCGGATACTGCCGCCGGGCGAGTACAGCTATAGCATCACTTACCTGACCACGCGCCAGCTGGGTTTCTTCGACGACTTCGACGAGCTGTACTGGAACGTGACGGGCAATGGCTGGGCTTTTCCCATTCTCAGTGCCACCGCGACCGTCAAACTGCCGCCCGGGGTTCCCAGCCGGGATATGGCCATTGAAGGCTATACCGGTCCCGTTGGCGCCCAGGGCCAGGCTTACGTCGGGCAGATTTCCATGGACAGCGAGGCTTTCATCCGCACCACGGGGCCCCTGGCGCCGGGGGAGGGGCTGACCCTGGTCCTGAGCTGGCCCAAAGGCGTGGTTTATGAGCCGACACCGGCGGACAAGGTCGGCTATTTGATGGCCGACAATCGCGGCCTGCTCATCGCCCTGGGCGGCTTCGGCCTGATGCTCGTCTACCTGTCCTGGGTCTGGTCGCGCTTCGGTCGCGATCCGGAACCCGGCCCGGTATTTCCGCACTACGAACCGCCGCCCCAGCTCTCTCCGGGGGCGTGTCGCTACATTCTGCAGATGGATCACGACAACCACGCCTTCTCGGCCGCGGTGCTGAGCCTGGCCGTGAAGGGCTACCTGAAAATCCACGAAGGCCGCACCGCGGCCCTGGAAGCGGCGACGGGTGAGTCGGTGTATGACCAGGCCATTGATCAGCTGTCGCCCACGGCGAAAAAATGGCTGAGCCCGTTGCTGGAACTGGCCGAAATGGCCATGGAGTCAGCCTACGATGACACCTTTGTGCTCGAGCAGGTCAGCCCCGTGCGGGATTTACCGGCTACGGGTCCGGGCGAGCAAGCCCTGCTAAGCAAACTGTTTGTTGAGGGTCAGTACCTGGTGCTGACCAACAGCCAGCACGAAATTGTTCGTGCCGCGATCAGTGCGCACGACAAGGCCCTGCGCAAGTACTACCAGCGGGTGAATTTCGTAACCAACATGGGTTTCATGATCCCGGCCGTCCTGATCGGTATCGCGACGATTTTCGGGGTCGCTGTTTTCGCGACCTTTTCGCCGCTGGTTGCCGTGGTCTTCTTTGTTGGCGTGATACTCATTGCTCGTTTCGGCACCTGGATGAAAGCGCCGACCCCCCGGGGTCGCAAGCTGATGGATCGTCTGGAAGGCTTCAAAATGTACCTGACCGTGGCCGAGGCTGAAGATCTCAAGCGCATCGAAGGCATTGCCGGCCAGGCTCCACGGCAGACGCCGGAACTTTACGAGCGCTATCTGCCTTTTGCGGTGGCCCTGGATGTGGGGCAGCCCTGGGCTGATCAGTTTGAAAGCCTGTTTAGCAGTATCGCGGCGGGCCAGGCCGGCGACTATCGGCCTGGCTGGTATACCGGTTCGGGCCTGAAGCCGGGCAACAACTTCGGTAATTTTTCCACCGCCCTGTCCACGTCCCTGGCCTCGGCCATCAGTTCTTCGTCCACACCGCCCGGGTCGTCCTCCGGTGGCGGCGGCGGGGGATCATCCGGTGGCGGGGGCGGCGGCGGTGGCGGGGGCGGCTGGTGAGTTGTCAGCGCGCGGCCAGCTCGCACCACGCGCCCTTAGGTACTTCTCCCGATTGCCGCGTCTGAGCCGGCCCATACTCTATAGGTCATTGCCAGCACCACACGAGCCGGGTGATCCGCAGAAAAACGCCCGGCCGGCCAACCTGAACCGGTGAGCCTATGTCTACGACCCAGATGTCCCAGCCCAAGCCCCATCGAGCCGGGCCTCTGAATCTGTTCTACGAACAGTTCGAGCAATACCTGGTGACGGACGATTACTTTCAGTTTTTTGCGAATCGCAATAAGGGCGGCAGACAAACCTTCCTGTACTCGGACGTGTACACCGCGGACAAGATGGCCACCGTCGTCCTTGAAGAGTATTCCGTGCGGGGCAAGCTGGCAGGTTTCGTGATCATGGGCTTTCCCAGGCCTGATACCAATGTGCCCATTTTTACCTTTCAGCTCGGCGGCAACGCGAAGAAATCCATCGCGCTGCTGGACATCAGTCCGACCCAGCCGGACACGGATTACACGCCGCTGATTCCCGTCTATGAGAAATATCGCGAGCTGCTTGGCATCGGGGCCTGCAACATCGAGTGGGTGCACAGCATCTGTTCGCCTTATCTGCTGCACGCCCAGTACGAAGAACTGGATACCGCGCTATTTTTGGAAGCCATGCAGGCTTACCTGGCTGTCTGGATCGAGCATTACTACCTGCCGGGCGGGCAGCTGACCGATGCTCACGCTATCCAGGCTGCCAGCAATGCCATCGTCAAGTACAAGCGTGTCCTGCACGACAACGATCCGGCCTACGGTATCTTTCACAAGGAATGGGGTGGCCCGGTGGCCGATGCCTTTTTCCACGTGGAAACCCGCGACGAGCCGGCACTGCCCCTGCCCGACTCCGACCATCACAAGCACAAGGCCTGGGAGAACAAGGAGCTCAACATCCTCTGGGAGCGTCGTGCGCAGGACCGCGTAACGGCGGCACCCGCCCAGGTACAACAGCGCATCGTCAAGGCGATCGAGGCACAGGCCTCAGCCGACCAGATGGGCTTTATTACTTTGGAGCTCTACGAAAAGTACAAGGATGCAATGCTCGATACGCTCTAGAACAGCGCACCTTGTCGACGCTGATCATAAGCGTTTCCTGCGCGCTAACTGAGACGGCCATTTTTCTGTGACTCGAGCCATGGCCTCGGGTGCTTCGCGCTCGAAGACATCGCGGTTGAGTTCCTGGTAGTAGGGCGGGCCGCCTTCCTCGGGCCACTGGCGGGTGGCGTCAATCACCACTTTGCTGGTGGTTTTTCGATCCGGCGCGGCCGGGTCCAGGGGGAAGGCGCGGCGTTTATCGAAAATCTCCGTAGCTATAGAGGGCTGCCAGCGTGAGCCTACGGCGAAGCGCACGTCGGCGGAACTCATGACGTCCACATCGTCATCCACCACGATTACTACCCGCGCAAGGGGATTAAACATGGCAATGGGCTTGCCAATCTTCAGGGCCTGGCCGGGTTCGGTTTTCTTGATGCTAATGTAAGTCAGGCCCTGGGAGTCGTGAGGCGAGGCATAGTCGACCACTGCTGGGTTGGACTTTTGCAGCTGATACAGGGTGGCGGCGGTTTGGGCTGACTCGATATATTCCTGCACCACGCCGGTGAAACTGTTCATCACCCACGGGTCCTCGCGCTGGGTGACGGTGTCCACGGTCATCACGAAGTTTTTGTCCTTCTTGATGCCCATGTAACCGAACATCTCGTGATACGGCCCTTCGGGTTCCAGGTTGATAATGTCGACGGTGCCTTCAATGACGATCTCGGCCTGGGCGGGCACCATGAACTCACCGTCCTCCGTGGCCACTACGTCCACGGGCTTGCCGCGCAGGCCGCCGGACACGGCCAGCTCGTCGATGGGGTCGCGGTTGCGCAGCCGGTTAGGAATACGGGATGAGCTGACCATCCAGGTGATCGGGTCCTGGCCGACCACCAGGGTGATAGGAATCCGGGTTTCGCCGCGTTTCTTCGCGGCGTTAACCATCTTGATGCCTGTCTGGCCACCTTCGAAGTTGATCATGATCTTGCGCGGGCCCTTTACCTGGCAGCGATAGGTGCCCAGGTTCACGCCCATCTTCGGGTCTTTGGTGAATACCGACGCGGTATTGATATAGGGGCCGCCGTCGCCCGGATTACCCCGGAAGAATGGAAACTCGGTGACATCCACCTTGTCGCCGGTTTTCTTTATGGCTTTTACCGGCGCATCTTTCTTCGCGATTTCCCTGGGTTCGATGAGTTCATACTCACCGCCATAGAACTTCAGTTTCCCCAGGTGCATCTGCTTGGCCTGCCGATAAGCGGCGGTGGGATCATAGGGATCGCGCGGCAGGTTCCACAGAATCGCTTCCGCATCCCAGTGCCCTTGCAGGTTTGCGACCACCGGGCCCGGGAATTTTTTACCGTTGGCCGTGACGTCTTCAAACAGCACCCCCGGCGCGCCGTGCTCGCCGTGGTTGTCGACCAGTGAATACATGATGGCCGTGGCCTCGTACTTGTCCTGGTCCACGCCACTGAAGCGTTGCAGCAGCCCGTGATACTCCAGGGCCGCCACATAGTCGCGCAGGGAATCGAAGGGCGCTTGCGGGGCGAGCCCGGGGTCTGCGTGCACGCCCGCTGTCGCCTTGCCGCCTGCCAGCGCGGCGCCGGCAGCAGCCAGACCGAGGCCCGAGGCCATCAGCTCTCGGCGGGAGAGTTCGTTGCGGCCCGGGGCCGCGGCATCGCTGTGGAGTTTGGACATGGATTTGCCTCACCATCGGTTGCGGACCATTTTTCCACAAAACCCGGCTGCTCCGGCGCCGCGCCCGGGACTCTCGGCACCCGCCACCGAACGGTGGATGCGTGGTAGCTTGTGGGAACCCGCCATCCGGCACCCCACGTCGGCAACGGGGCTGAGGGTTGCCAAGGTCACGGACCATGCTTGAGTTCTATTTCTGGCCCACGCCCAACACCTGGAAGGTGGCGATCATGCTCCAGGAGTGTGGGCTGCCTTACGAAGTCATTCCGGTGAACATCAGTGCCGGGGAACAGTTTGCGCCGGAGTTTCTGGCCATCAGTCCGAACAATCGCATCCCGGCACTCGTCGATCCGGAGGCAGAGGGCGGGCCCATCAGTATTTTCGAGTCCGGCGCAATTCTGATGTATCTCGCCGAGAAAACCGGCCGCTTTATGCCTGCGGATCTGCACCAGCGATATGACGTGTTGCAGTGGTTGTACTGGCAGGTAGGAAATCTCGGCCCCATGGCCGGCCAGCTGGGACACTTTCGCAACTACAGCGAAGAAAGAATCGAGTACGCACTGCAGCGCTACGGCGACGAATATAACCGCCTGCTCGGCGTGCTGAACCGCGGCCTGGAAGGCCGCGATTACCTCGCCGGCGACTACTCCATTGCCGATATGGCGACCTGGCCCTGGGTGCGCTCGGGTGAGTATATGGAGCAGCCCCTGGAGGAATTCCCGAACGTGATCCGCTGGTTCCGGGAAGTGGGCGAGCGCCCGGGCGTCAAGCAGGGCTTTGCGCTGGGCATGGACTGGTTTGGTTCCGGTCCGCCCAAGGCGGGTAACGAGAAGGCTAACCGCGGCAACAAGAATCTCTTTGGCCACACGGCGAAAGCGGTGGCAGAACTGAGTAAAAAAGCGGCCGATAAGTCGTAGTCTTAAGACTACAGAGCACAGATCCCTGCGGGCAGCGGTGTGATCTGGCCCGATGGAACTCGCAGAGGAAGGACGCATGAAAGACGCACTACAGCAGTACCTGCAGCAGGGCATGTCCCGGCGCCAGTTCGCGCAGACCCTGGCGTCGCTTGGTTACAGTGCCGCGGCGGTGACTTCAGTCATTCGCACGGCGGATGCCGCCAATCCACCCGCCAATACCCGGGGCGTGGAGGTGACCGGCACGGGCGGGGAGATCCTGCTGGAATGCATTCGGGCCGCTGGCATCACGGATGTGTTCGATTGCAACTCCACCGGCCAGAATCCTTTTTACGACGCAATGCTCATGAATCCGGACATGAGTATGATTATCGCTCTGCACGAAGGCCATGCCACCGCCATGGCCCAGGGTTATGAACTGGCCAGCGGTCGCACGGCCGCCCTGATGCTGCCGAGCATCGGCACACCGAATTCCAGCAGCAACATGTACAACGCGTGGAAAGACCGTTCGTCCATCGCGGTGTTTTCCGATGGCGACAACACGGACCTGGCCGGGCGCGACGGCTTTCAGCAGATTGACGACTGGCTTGCGCCCATCAGCCCCTTTACCAAGTGGCGCTGGCAGGTGGATCACCCGGAACGCATCAACGAAGTGGCGCGTCGCGCCATCAAGATGGCCGGGACGCAGCCCGGCGGTCCGGTCTATGTGCGGATTCCGGGGAACATACTGGGCGCGCAGGATGTCACGACCACCATATTCCCCGGAGAAACCTTTCAGGTCACCATGAACATGGAGCCCAAAGCCGAACTGATTGAAGCCGCCGCCGATGCCCTGGTGGCTGCCGAATCGCCGGTCATGAACACGGGTCCGGAAGTGACCCGCGGCGGGGCTAACCAGGACGTAATCGAACTGGCTGAGCTGCTGGGCATGCGGGTCTCCCAGTCCATGAGCGTGTACAGCGATTTCCCGATGAAGCACCCGCTGTTTGCCGGTTACAACGCCATGGGCTTTCCGCGCACGGGTCGGCCCGATGTGTTCCTGAATCTCGGCGGGCATGTGCCCGACCGCACCATCATTAGCGGCAATGTGCCGAAGAAGGCGAGGCTGATTAACGCGCGGGTGGAAGCTGAACGCATTGCCAACTTCAATCCGACAGATGTCGCGATTGTGGCGGGCAGTAAGGAAACCACCCGGGCGCTGATCGATGCGGTGAATGACCGCATGCCCGCACGTCAGCGCAAGAAGGTGGTGGCTCCGCGCATGGAGAAGGCGAATTCGGACTACACTCGCTGGCAGAATCGCCTGCGTTCGCGCGCCGAGAAAACCTGGAACTCAAACGGCCCTATTTCTGGCGACCGCCTGTGCTACGAAATGGAGCAGGTGCTCGAGAAAGATGCCATCGTGGTGGTGGAAACCGGCGCGCGCACGCCACAGAGCTGGTTCGACTTTGGCCCGGGCAAGAAAACCTTGCTCGGCCAGACCACGGGCTTTGCCCTCGGCTGGGGTGTGAGTGCCGGCATCGGTGCGAAGGTCGCCCAGCCGAATCGCCAGGTCGTGGCCATGGTGGGCGACGGAGCCTTCCTGTTCGGCCAGACTGAATCTCTGTGGACCGCCGCGCGTTACAACATTCCGGTCATCATTGTGGTGTTCAATAATCGCAGTTACGACGGCGAACGGGGCCGGCTGGCCAGTTTCTCCGCCTTGCGCCGTTCAGATCCGGATAACTGGAAAGATATTTCCTGCTACCTCGGCAACCCCGATGTGGATTACGTGACCCTGGCCAAGGGCTTCGGCGTGGACGGCGGGCACATCAGGACACTGGACGATATTCAGCCAGTGCTGCAGCGGGCGATGGCGGTCACCCGGGAAGGCGGGCCCTTCATGATTGATGCCAGCATCCTGCGCAAGGGCCTGGCGAAGGAATCGACCTGGCACGCGGATATTTCCATCGCGGCGCGCCGCGATCGGATGGTTTAAGCCCTACAGCGGGTCCAGGTGCTGCTTCAATTAAAAAGTCTGATGCGCCACCGAGCTGCTTGTCTGCTGACTTGTCTGCTGGCTGTCGTGCCCGCAATCGCCGCCGATGACGGCTGGCTCTACTACGGTCGTGACCAGGGCCAGGAACGCTTCTCGCCGCTGACGCAGATCAACACCGCTAACGTCGATCAACTGGAGTTGGCCTGGTCTTACCGCCACGGTGACCTGGAACGTTTCCCCGACCGCAAGTCCTATGCCGGCTTTCATGCCACACCGATCCTGTTGCCCGCGGAAGCCGGTGGTCACCTCGTCGCCTGCACGCCCTTCAGTCGCGCCTTCGCCCTGGATCCGGTCACCGGTGAAGAGCGCTGGTCCTTCGACCCGCAGATTGAATTATCCGAGGTGCCCACGCGGCTGAAGTGTCTCGGTGTCGCCTACTGGCAGGACGAGCAGGCCGATGCTGATGCGCTGTGCGCGCACCGGATTATCTGGGGTACCCACGACCGGCACATCGTGGCGGTGGATGCACGCAGCGGAGCAGCCTGCCCCGCGTTTGGCGAGGCGGGCAGTGTGGACGTGAACCCGCTGATTGCCGCCGCGGCCGTGACCCAGCCCGATCCAGCCGGCACCACGTTTTCCGCGCCCCCGGTGATCGTGAATGGCGTGATCGTAATCGGTCACATCAACAACATGAAAAATCAGTACCCGGATTCCCCGGCCGGCGTGATCCGCGCCTTCGATGCGCGCACGGGTGAACTGCGCTGGGAGTTCGATCCGATCCCGCGCGATCGCAGTCAGCCCCACGCAGTGGACTGGACCGATGCAGCGATGCAGCTCACCGGCGGCGCAAATGCCTGGTCACTGCTGTCAGCCGATCCGGAGCGCGATCTCGTCTTCATCCCCACGGCCGGACCCGGCCCCAACTTCTACGGCGGCACGCGCCCCGGCGACAATCGCTGGGCTAACTCGGTGGTGGCCTTGCGCGCGCAGACCGGCGAACTGGCCTGGGGGTTCCAGGCGGTGCACCACGACGTCTGGGACTGGGACATTCCGGCCGCACCCCTCCTGGTGGATGTGCCCGTGGACGGCGAGCCCAGAGCTGCAGTCGTGGTGATCACCAAGCAGAGCCTGGTGTTTGTGCTGGACCGGGATACCGGCGAGCCGTTGTTCGACGTGGAAGAACGCCCCGTGCCCACCGACGGCGTGCCCGGTGAAGTGCTGTCGCCAACGCAACCCTTCCCGGTCAAACCGCCGCCGCTGATGCCAACGAGTATCGGCCCCGAAGACGCCTGGGGTGTGACCTTCCTCGACCGTACCGCGTGCCGCGATATGATCCTCGCCAGTCGCCACGGCAGTATCTTCACCCCGCCCAGTCAGCAGGGCTGGCTGATGTATCCGAGTACCGCGGGCGGCCCCAACTGGGGGGGCGGTGCCTGGGACCCGGGGCAGCATCTGCTTATCACCAATGTCTCGCAAGTGGGCTTGTGGCTACAGCTGATCCCGAACGAAGCAGCGCCGCCGCCGCCACGCGGTGATTACACTGCGGGTGCGCCCATGGGGCCGCCATCAAAGATCGAAGGCACGGACTATGCGATCCAGCAGAAGATTTTCTTGAGTCCCGCTTTCCAGCCCTGCACTAAGCCGCCTTGGTCTACCCTCGTCGCGGTGGACATGGCTGCCGGGGAGATCAAGTGGACTGTGCCCCTGGGCACCACCGAACAACTTTCGCCGATGCCCATTCCGCTGAAGTGGGGCAGCCCGGTTTCCGCCGGGCCCATTGCCACCGCCGGCGGCCTGGTCTTCGTTGGTTCCACGGCCGACAGTTACCTGCGTGCTTTTGATACATCGACTGGCGAAGAACTCTGGGCCGTGCAGACACCGGCCGCGGCGCATGCCACGCCTATGACCTATGCGGTCGACGGCAATCAGTTCGTCGTGGTTGCAGCTGGCAGCCATATGTTTATAAATGCAAAAACCATCAATGACTATTTAGTCGCCTATGCGTTGCCGGCGACGGTCAGGGGAGAGGAGTGATGCGCGTTGACGCAGGCAAAATCTGTGGCTGAGCGAAGCGGCCTGCCCGTTGGCCGCCTGATTCTGCGCGGGCTGGTTTCGGTGCTGTTGCTGTTCGTCATTGTATGGGCCGCCCTCGCGCTATGGATCGATGGTCCGGCCTCGCGTGCCCTCGCGGGCGCGCTGGTTGGTGCGCTGGTATTGATCGCCGGTTTTATCGTCGTGCGAATCCGGCCGTTCTGGCGGGCCGCCGGCAGTGTGCTGGGGGTGTTTGCGGTGGTGCTGGCTTGGTGGCTGAGCCTGACACCCAGCAACGATCGGGCCTGGCAGCCCGACGTCGCGCAACTGCCATCGGCCACCCTCGACGGCTCAATCCTCACCATTCGCAACGTGCGCAGCTTTCGCTATCGTGGTGTGGACGACTTCAGCGAAGAGTGGGTCACCCGTACCTACGATCTGGATACGCTGGTGGGTTTTGATATGTTCATTTCCTACTGGGGCCCGACCCTTTACGGTCACACGATCGCCAGCTGGGAATTCGCCGACGGGCAACATCTGGCTATCTCCATCGAGACGCGCAAGGAAACGGGTGAGTCTTACTCGGCCCTTACGGGTTTCTTTCGCCAGTTCGAGGTTTATTACGTGGTGGCGGACGAGGCCGATGTCGTGGCGCTTCGCACCAACCATCGCGGCGAACGCGTGGAGCTTTACCGCACCATCGAATCACCCGGTGCCGTCGTCCTGCTGCTGGACTATATCGATGAGATTAACGCCCTGGCGGAAAAGCCCGAGTGGTACAACGCCCTGACCCAGAACTGCACTACCACTATCTGGAAGCATGGCAAGGCCATCGGCTCAGAACGGGTACCCCTGGACTGGCGCCTGATGGCCAACGGCTACCTGGTCGACCTGGGTTACGAAGTCGGCGCAGTGAACACCGACATCAGCCTCGACATGCTCAAACAGCGCAGTGACATTACCGCGCGTGCTCGTCGAGCTGGAGACGCCGCCGATTTCTCCGGGGCAATTCGCGTGGACCTGCCAGCCCGGCCACCAGCGCGCTAAGGCAACAAGCCGGGCGGCATTTTCGCGGCGCCGGAGCGCAACGGGCGCGGCTGCTTTGGCTGGATCTGTCGAATCCGTAGAGCAATCGGTCGTGATAGAGAATCCAGTCACGGACATTCTTCGAAACCTTGATCTCTTGCCGGGTTTCGCCTATCGCCAAAACCGGTGCGTACAAAACGGGTCTGTGGTTTTCCAGACCGAAATCATGCTGCGGCCTGAAGGTTGTGGCGGGGAAAGAATCTAATGCTCAAGTCAACATTTCGTGTCTCAGTGATTTTTGCTTGCCTGGCTTTGCTGGCATCGCCCCTGGCACTGGCCGGTGGCCATGCTGCTCCCAAGAGCCAGGACATCGTCGCAACCGCCGTAGCTGCCGATGACTTCAATACCCTGGCTGCTGCATTGCAGGCAGCCGATCTGGTTGGTGCCCTGCAGGGTGAAGGCCCCTTCACGGTCTTTGCGCCCACGGACGCAGCTTTTGCCGCGCTGCCGGAAGGTACGCTAGAAAGCCTGCTGAAGCCGGAGAACAAGGATCAGTTGACGGCTGTCCTGCTGTACCACGTGGTGCCGGGCAAGATCATGTCTTCTGATATCAGCGGCACCGCCAATCCTGAAACCCTGCAGGGAAGCACGGTTGCGGTGATCGCCGCGGATGGTGGCGTTACGGTCAACGGTGCGACTGTGGTCGCAGCCGATGTGGTTGCCAGCAACGGCGTGATTCACGCGATCGATGCGGTTATCCTGCCGCCGCAGCCGTAGGTATCGGCAACCGAGTAATCGCCAAGCCAACGTGTACTAGAGAGAAACCCGCTTCGGCGGGTTTCTTTTTGTCTGTGCGTTAGCCGCTAGTGCTCGTGCGCCACTTTGGCACCCGCCGGTACCCGGATGTCGTCGATGAGTTCCTGGATCTCAAAGGGCGGGGGTGCCTGCAAGCGGCACAAGCTTAAGGCCACGCCGAAGTTGATCAGCATGCCAAGCACGCCGATCCCTTCCGGTGAAATACCGAGCAGCCAATGCTCGGCATTGTTCAGTGCCGGTCGGATGAATTTGAAATACACAATGTAGGTGCTGGTGAATCCCAGCCCGGCCACCATGCCGGCTACTGCACCCAGCGTGTTCATGCGCCGGGAGAAAATGCCCATGAAAATGGCCGGGAACAGCGATGCTGCCGCCAGCCCAAAGGCAAAGGCTACCACCTGGGCGACAAAGCCCGGCGGATTGATCCCCAGGTAACCGGCAACACCAATGGCTGTGGCCGCGGACAGGCGAGCATAAAGTAGCTCTTGTTTCTCGCTGATGCCGGGCAAGAAGGTTTTCTTCAGCAGGTCATGACTGATGGAGGTGGAGATCACCAGTAGCAGGCCCGCCGCCGTGGACAGGGCGGCCGCCAGCCCGCCGGCCGCCACCAGCGCGATTACCCAGCCGGGCAGGTTGGCGATTTCCGGGTTCGCCAGCACCATGATGTCTCGGTCCACATACACTTCGTTGCGGACCTGGGTCGGTGCGCTGGTGACCAGGCGTTCGCCATTCGCTCCTTCATCTCCGTTGAAGGTCGGCCGGCCCTCGAAGGGTGCCCCGGGTCCGTACTGGATGGCGCCGTCCCGGTTCTTGTCCAGCCAGCCGATCAGGCCAATGTCTTCCCAGTTCTTGAACCACGCAGGCGCCGCTTCGTAGCGGGTCTGGTGAATGGTCTCGATGAAGTTGAGGCGCGCGAAGGCGCCCACGGCCGGGGCGGTAGTGTAGAGCAGGGCGATAAATACCAGGGCGTAACCGGCGGACAGGCGCGCGTCGGACACCTTGGGTACGGTGAAGAAGCGCACGATTACGTGGGGCAGGCCGGCGGTGCCCACCATCAGCGCCAGGGTGATAGCGAAGACATCAATGGTGGATTTACTGCCCTCGGTGTAGGGGCCAAAGCCCAGATCCTGAAGCGTGACGTCCAGTTTCTCCAGCACCGCCAGGCCCGATCCGTCAATGGTTTCCGCACCGAGACCCAGCTGCGGCACCGGCACGCCGGTTGCCAGGAAGGAAATGAAAATGGCCGGCACCAGGTAGGCAAAAATCAGCACGCAATACTGGGCAACCTGGGTGTAGGTAATGCCCTTCATGCCGCCGAGTACCGCGTAGATGAACACCACCGCCATGCCGATGATCACACCCAGGTTGATGTCGACTTCCAGGAAGCGGGAAAACACGATCCCTACGCCGCGCATTTGCCCTGCCACGTAGGTAAAGGACACAAAAATCAGGCAGGTCACGGCCACGACCCGCGCGATGCGCGAGTAATAGCGCTCGCCGATGAAGTCGGGCACGGTGAATTGCCCGAACTTGCGCAGGTAGGGCGCCAGCAGCAGGGCCAGTACCACATAGACGCCGGTCCAGCCCATCAGGTAGACCGAACCGTCGTAGCCCATAAAGGCAATGATGCCGGCCATGGATATGAAAGATGCCGCGCTCATCCAGTCGGCTGCGGTGGCCATGCCGTTGGCGATGGGATGCACGCCCCCGCCGGCCACGTAAAAATCCTTGGTCGACTTCGCTCGCGACCAGATTGCAATAGCAATATAGAGTGCGAAGCTCAGGCCGACGAAAAGATAAGTCAGCGTCTGGGTGGTCACTGGGCCGGCGGCTCTTTGTCATCGACGCCGAATTTACGGTCAATCCGGCTGGCGAGAATCACGTACGCAAAAATGATCGCCACGAACACGTAAATGGCACCCTGCTGGGCCCACCAGAAGCCGAGCTTGAAGCCGAAGAAGGCAATGCGGTTCAGAGGTTCGACCAGCAAAATCCCGAAGCCGAAGGACACGGTGAACCACAGGAGCAGCAAACTCACCACGAGCCGCAGATTCGCGCGCCAGTAGCGATGCACCGTTGTTTCGCTCAGCACCTCCTGACTGTGTTCGCCCGGTCGCGGGAGGTTGTCTCCCTGGTGCTGATAAACCTCACGCTTCATGGGCTAGTTGTACCGCGGAAAGTCCGGGCGCAGCAATAGCGCAGGGTGCATAGTTTCGTCGCAGGCGTTTTTCGTGCCTTCTCTGCCCGCCACCATCTTGCCAAATGGGCTCAGGTCTGGATGGGCAGTTGCCGATGCCGCTGACCGGTGGCGGCAAAAATCGCATTTGCCAGCGCCGGGGCCACGCCCGGTACACCGGGCTCACCGGTGCCGGCCGGGCGCGTGGCAGCGCTTTCCAGAATGATCACTACGATCTCTGGTGCATCGGCCAGGCGCATGCGGGGGTACGTGTCAAAGTTGCCCTGCTGAACCACGCCGTCGGTAATATCCAGCTGACCGTAAAGGGCCGCCGACAGGCCATCGACGACCGAGCCTTCCATTTGCGCTCGCACGCCGTCGGGGTGAATCACCGGGCCGCAGTCAATGGCGCAGAACACGCGCTTCACGTGGTCAAACCGGCCGTCTTTCGTGATCACTTCCACCGCATGGGCCACCACGCTTTCGTGGCTTTCGGCCACGGCGTAACCGATGCCGTCCGCAGCCAGGTTGCCCACGCGTGACGCCACGGCATCCAGGGCCGCCAGGTGCCGGGGTTTGTCAGCCAGCGCCTGGCGTCTGAAGGCCAGGGGTGTCATCTGCGCTGCCAGGGCCAGCTCATCCACGAAGCTTTCGATAAAAAAGGTATTCCACGAATGACTCACGCTGCGCCAGAAGCCGGCGGGCATGTGGCTTTGCACCGGCGCGTAGCTGACCTTCAGGTGGGGCAGGTCATAGATGGGCGGATCGATGGCGGTAACGACGGACTTGTCCGATTCAGCCTCACCGCCGCGCGGCGTGGGCGTGCGGGTTTCGTAGCTGGCGACCACCGACTGCGTGGCCACCCGGTAGTCCAGGGCCACCAGTTTGCCGTCGGCATCCGTGACCCCGCTGACTTTGCACACGGCCGCCGGCCGATACGCATCGTGGCGAATGTCCTGTTCGCGTGACCAGGTCAGTTTCACCGGCCGGCCGGGCACTTGCACGGCGGCGGTCACTGCCTGTTCCACGAAGTCCATCTCCGCGCGCCGGCCAAAACCGCCGCCCATGAAGGGTGTGTGCAGCGTTACCGCTTCTTTCTCCAGACCGGCCAGCTCAGCGGCAATGTCGCGGGCCATGGAGTGGGCCTGGCTGGGCGCCCAGACCTCCAGGGCGTCACCGGTGTAATGGGCGGTGCAGTTCATGGGCTCCATACAAGCATGGGCGAGGAAGGGCACTTCGTAGGTTGCGGTCACGACTTGCTCCGCCGATTCCATGGCCAGCACGGTCGTGCCGTCGTCACGGAACACAATCAGCTCCGGCTGGTCGAGCAGGGCACGGTAGTCGGCGCTGACGGTCGCGGTGTTCATCAGCTCGCCCGTCACCGTCTGCGACGTCACGGTGATTTTTTGCGCCGCCTGCTGCGCCTGCCAGGTATTTTGTGCGATGACCACAACGGCCCATTCGGCACCCGGTTTGCCGGCCAGGCCGATATGTTCAACCCCGGGCATGTTCTCGGCACCATTGGTTTCAAAGGCAGCGACTGCGGTACCGGCCACCGGACTATGGACCACGGTGGCGTAGAGCATGTCGGGTCGCACCACGTCGACACCGAACTGCGCCGTGCCCGTCACCTGCAGGGGTGTCGCCAGGCGGGCGACATCCTGACCCACGATGCGGAACGTGGACGGGTCTTTAATCGCCACGTCATCGCGCGGCTTTTCCTCAGCCGCGGCTTCGGCCAGTTCGCCGTAACCCAGTTGCCGGTCATTGGCCTGGTCAATGACGAAGCCATCACGCGTAATCAGGGAGTCAGCCGGCACCTGCCATTGTCGGGCGGCCGCATCGACCAACATCTGCCGGGCTGTCGCACCGGCCGGCCGCAGGGTGTCCCAGGCATCCACCACGCTGGTGCTGGAGATGGTCATGGACAAACCAATGGCATGAAACAGTTGCCGCATGGCCCAGGTGCCTGTCGCCGCACCCCAGTTCGCTGCCGGGTCCCCCAGGGGCTGACCGTCCAGCAACATGCCGAAGTTGTAGTAATCGCGATCCACCGGCGCAAATTCGAAGTGCACCTGGCGCCAGTCGGCATCCAGTTCTTCAGCCAGCAGCATGGCCAGGCTGGTGCTTACCCCCTGGCCCATCTCGGCGCGGTGGATGGCGCAGATCACGGTCCCGTCGGGGGCGATCTTCAGCCAGGCATTAAGGGGGATGCCGGCCCGGCCCAGGCGGGCGAACTTGCTGGCGGCGTCCCCGTCATCCAGGCGGCTGGGGACCACGACGCCGAGCAGCAGGCCGCCGCCAATGGCGGTGCCGGCGAGAATAAAGGTACGGCGTGAAGGCATGGCCGAATGGTACAGGCTCGCAGGGCGACAGCGGGCAGGGAAAAGGGGAAAAGGGGTCGAACCGATTTTTCCTCCGAATATCAGTGGCACTGTTGAAAAGCCACGGCGGGAAAAATCGGTTCGACCCCTTTAACTGGGGGTCCTTGTCTACTATCAACTATATATATAAGTGGTCAGGGCTATTCTGTGCGATGATTTTGCCCCTCGCCAGGCAATGGCCTGACGACTCTATGACGGATAACCAGAACAATGGATAGAGATACCTCAGTGCAGCTGGCCCAGGCGGCCATCAAGGCCAAGAACAAACGGCTGGTGGAAGCCGTTCTCAAGATCAAGGCCGAGCGTGACCAGAATCCTCAGCCTCCGAAGCCCATTAGCGAATTGCCCCTGATCGCGGTGACCTGTTCCACGGGCTGGGAGTGTTACGCCATTGTCGAGGAGCTGACCAAGACGCGGCAGTTCCGGGTGCGGGCCCTGTATCGAACACCGGGAACCCAGGCCGCCGCGCGGCTGGAAACCCTGCTCAAGATCACCGAGGCGGAACATCCCGGCTTGCTCACCGTGCATCCGGGCGTGGACATGAACTCGGAAGAAAAGCTCACCGCAGCCTTTAAGGATTGCGAGGGCGTGGTCTTGTATTGCACCGCCAACGAAGCCAAGGCCGGCAAGATTACCAATCACGGCAACGACCCGGTGGGTGGCCGCAAGGCGTTCATGCGCCAGGTGCTGGCCTCACTGGCCGCCCTGAAGGCCAACCCAAGCGTAAAGCACGTGATTACCCTGGTGTTCCCCACCGACAAAGTGACGGGGCTGGCGGAAGATACGCCTGAGATTCCCTGGTGGATGGGCCAGCGCCTGCTGTTCTCGGATTTTCTGCGCGGCCAGGGCATTAATGTCACCTGCATTCATCGCCCGGCTTATTACTACGCCATGCACCGCGTGGACTACACCAACACGACCCAGGAACGCGGCGATACGGCCCTGTCCAAGACCCGCATCAAGGAAAATAGCCTGTCGGGCATCAATGACCCGGACATCATGATCAATTGGGTGGACGTGCGTGATGTCGGCAAGTGGTGCGGCACGGTGTTGCAGTACCCGGAAGTGTTCTCCAACGAGAGTTTCTCTATCGCCTCCTGTGCCATGACAGGCGCCGAGGCAGTGGCGATTGCTGAATCCACCAACAAGCACGGCACCACCTTCAAGTATCGGCAGTTTCCTATGTGGCTCATGAAGGGCCTCAGCCTGATAACGTCTGAAGTGGTCTATCCCCTGCGCTATGCCCAGTGGTACGGCCATGACGCTAACGCCTATGACTTTGCCAGCAACGAAGATCTGGCCGATCTGGAAAGAATTCATCCGCGCTGGACCTTTGAGGCGAAGCTCGAATCATGGGGCATTACCGAACTCAAGCCCGGCCAAAAAGACTAGGAGTCTTATTCAATGAAACTTAGCTATCTGATACTGATCGTCGCAGCGACCCTGCTGTCTGCCTGCGCGCCCGACGCGCCGACGTCCACCGCCGCCATGGGCGAGGGCCACTGCATGCTCGAAAAGATTAATGAGGACGCGGATAACACGGCCATGTGCGTAGAGCCTATGGATGCGGCGACATGTGAGACCCTGGCCGTGGGCCTGGGTGAGGCTTCCATGGGCTTCGCCGACTACACGGGCGGTACCTTTGTCGCCGGCAGTTGCCCGACGGATGGCGTGACGGCTTCCTGTAATAAGGAAGACGGCAATGATCATTACTACGGTGATACCACCGGCATGGATATGGGCTGCAAGTTCTCAGGTGGTGAGTGGGTCGCGGCCGAGGCCTGAGCCGGGCCTTCATCGCGACTCTGGCCTTATCTTTGGGGGCCTGTGCGAGTTACACCGGGGAAGGCTTTTCGGCTATCGGGACTCCGCCACCTGGCCAGTCCCTCGTCTATGTCTATTCCGGTGAGACGGGCTGCATCGACCTGGGGCAGATGAACACCGGCGTGCTAGTGAATGGGGAACAGCAGTTCACCCTGGCCGAGCATGCTTTTGCCGAACTGAGTCTGCCGCCGGGCGAGTATGCCTTTGACTCTTCAACCGACGACCAGAAAGCCTGTCAGGGGCAATGGTCGCCAGGTAAGTTTTGGCCCACAGTGACGCTGGAGTTGTCCGCCGGCGTCGTGCATTTTCTTCAGTACAACCCCGCCACGCCGCGGTGCTTGTCCAGCTGTGAGCGGCACCTGGTCGAGGTGCCACGGGCGACGGCGCTCGTCGAAATGCAGGGAGCCCGGCAAGTTGCAGTCACGCCCTGAGAAATGGCTGTTACGATGACCCTGAGAAATACAGGAATACTCGATGCAATGGCAGCAAGTTCTTAAGGCCGCCCCCTGGGGTGTGCGTGCCATGCCCCGCGGTGGCGTGATGGATGGCTATTTCTACGTCGTCAGTGGCCGCAAGGGTGCCATCAAGATCTACAGTGACACCTGGCGCAGTGCCGACGGTATTAACTGGGAATGCATGTCGAAAAAGGCGGGCTGGGGAAAACGCTGCTACCCGGAAGTGGACTGCATTGACGGCCACCTTATACTCAATGGCGGCCAGTCTTTAAGTACCTTCTACAACGATGTGTGGCGTTCCGCAGACTGCGGTCGCACCTGGGAGCAGGTCTGTGGGCAGGCGCCGTGGAATATTCGCGCCGGGCATCACAGTCACGCCATCGACGGCCACATTTATCTGTTCGGCGGCGCGCGCAATTCCTTCGACCGGATCTTCTATCCCGAACTGTGGGTCAGCAAAGACCTGGGCGAGACCTGGGAACTGCGTGCTGAACTGCCCCCGGACATGGGTCGGGCCGGCATGCAGGTCATGTATATCGACGGCACTATTTATTTCATGGGCGGCGATCACGACAAACCGGTTTTCCAGGCTAACTGGGCCGGCCGTCGCAACGATGTCTGGAAGTCCGACGACAAGGGTGAGACCTGGGAGTGCCTGGGGCAGGCGCCCTGGATCCCGCGAACCGGTCACCAGGGCATTGCTCACAATAGCAAGGTCTATGTGATCGGCGGTCATGCCCAGGGTGAGCACAAGTACCGCCAGGTCCTGATGCACGACCTGTGGACCTGGGAGCCGAAGGCCTGTGGCGAAGGCATGGAAGGCTGGCAGCACGTCACCGATAACGTGTGGGGCTGCGAAGACAACCCGGGCCGCGACGGCAAAAGCGACTTCATGTTCGAAGTCCACGACAACAAGCTGTGGACCTTCGGCGGCGATCGCGAGGTCATGTCACCGTGGCCTCAGGATAATGATGTGTGGGCAGCCCGGCTGCCCGTCACGCCGGCCGACGAGGGCTGATTCCCGGCAGGCCGGATACCGTTAAGCCTGCAAAGAACGCACTGATCTTCGTGCCAGTCACCACGCTCGGTGCCAAAGCCCGCGCGCGGCCATTCCCGCGCACCGGCCACAGCACCTGGACTGGCCCAAAACGTCTTAGAGCTTATCCTGCCAGCCGTCGCGGTGCCTGGTGATATACGCAGCGGTGTAGACCAGGGTACCGGTAATGATGGGCTCACCCATGTTGCTGAAAATACCACCGGTGCTGCTAAAGGGGATCGCAAAGAGCACCAGCACGCCGACGGAAATCAGAAACAGCCATTTGAAGCCCACCTTCCACCACAGATACGCGCCGAACAGAATTTGCAGATTGCTCAGCGTCATCGCCGGTAGCGGCGGGATGGACTGACCGGCCCCGACGACCGAGTCCGGGCTGCAGACTGTGTAGTCCCTGATCGAGGTGGTATAGCGCAGGGTGTCGGCGAAGCAGGAAGGGTAGAAGCTGGAGTTCTTGAACAGGAACAGGTCATGCAGCATGAAGTAGCTGGCCAGCGCACCGAAGGCAGCCATCACGAACCAGGGTTGCGCCCAGCGAAAGCCGGCCTGTCTGGCCATGGCGGCAAGGGAAACCAGGGCGAAGGGCAGAAAAACATAGTGGGCGAGGAAGCGCACCGTGTTCAGGTCCACCAGCAGCTGGCCCTCGCCCAGGGTGCTGCCCAGGCCGATGACCACGTTGTCGTACCACAGCAGGCCCAGTGGCACCGTGGCCAGCCATAAAGCCGTGCTGGGGTATTGGCGGTAGAGGCGCATTGCCCAGACCAGGAGACCGAAATCCACCACGGCAATGACGAGAAAACCTGCTGACAAGGGCCCCATGGCATCCTCCTGATTAGTTGAGCGGCCAGTCTAGGGAAGATCAGCGTCGCGGGGTGGGTGGTTTCGGGCCCGTCGCCGCACTGTGGAAACCCCGCAGGTGAGCAGTTGCCGGTCACAAAATCCCCGCTAGTGGCGGCGGCTGTCCGGTCAGGGCTATCGCGATTCGTCGCCGCGGCTGTCAACAAGATTAGATCCTGTCGGCCCCTTCCGGGGTTTGGATCTTGGCGATAGCCGAGTTCCGGGGCTTGATGCTGCCAACTCCGGGTGCTTTCTGTACAGCTTCGAAGATATGGTGACAGTGAACTTAGTTCTTCGATCCGGGAGAGCAAGTGAACTGTCACCATCTTGAGCCAAACCACGGCAAACTCTGGATTCTGGACGACGACCTCGAATGCCTTTCCCCGTGGCTCCAGGACAATGATTGGTGCGCAGCCGAACTGCCCGGGAAATAAAACTCTAGTCTTAAGTTAAATCCTTTAATGCTGGCAAACAGCATGCGAGGTATTCAGTGGGTCTTTGTTTCTCAGCTATCGCCGTTTTGAGCAGCAGTCGTTATTTCGCGTAATTGAATTGACCTACGTTGTTCGCACCGATCGCGGGGTGCGCAATGTATAGAATTCTCTCTCTGGGCTTATGCTTAGCCCTGGCTGGTTGTAATGACGACAACAGTCTCGATGGCGGCAATGCCGTGGCTGAGGCCAACTCTGCCTGGTTAACAGCACTGTCGGTTAATGAGCCCATGGTCATCGAGAGCCCGTCCGAGCCCAGTCTGGTAGACGACACGGCGCCGCCGATCGCGGACGAGCCCATGGATGATCCTGAGGAGCCGGCACCTCAGGAGCCGATTCCGGATCCCAGTCCTGTGATTCTCCCGCCGGCAGAGCAGCCGCCGGCAGAGGAGTCCCCCGCAGAGCAGCCCCCCGCAGAGGAGTCCCCCACAGAGGAGCCCCCACCGGTGGTTGAGGGCCAGGCGGCCCCTTACCCGCTGCTGTTCTGGACGGATATGCAGACTCACTTTAATGAGTGGCAGTCATCAACCTCGCCGTCAACACAGCAATTCTTTCGGGATCATTACACCGTCGGTCAGGTCTATCGGCCTTTTGCCGACAGGTCTCTGGATTGGTGGGGGAAGGATCACGCGATCGAGTATGAGGCCGCGACCGGCTCTAAATCCGGGTGGCCGGACTTTGCCGATTATGAGCCATTTATTCTCAAGGACGCGGACGGCCGCCGCCTGTTTTTCAACTTCGCTTGCGACGGGGCGGGCACTTGCTCGCAGTATGCCGAGGACATAGGCGACCCGGATTGGCAGCGCCTTCGGATTGAGCGAATGCGGCCGTCAGTCGAGGCCGGTTATATCGGCCTCTGGTTAGACAACATCAACCTCACTCACCCAAACGGCGGCTTTAGCGTCACCGACGGCCGGGGCAATTCAATCACGCCGATTGATCCGGCGACCGGTGAGCCTATGACCCGGCTTGGCTATGACCGCAAGTGGGTTGAGTGGCTTGAGTTGATCCGCGCCGAGTGGCCTGACATCACCATTGCTCATAATAGTATCTGGTACATAAGCAACCAGCGGACAGAGGAGATCCGCCGCCAGCATCTCGCGGCGGATCTCATCAACATTGAGCGCGGCTTTGTTGACTACGGCGTGAAAGAGGGTGGCGGGCGCTATGGGTTTGATTCGCTGCTTGCCTATATTGATTGGGTCCACGGGCTAGGCGTCAAAGTTATCTATGACACCAAGGGGCCAGGCGGCACCGGCTCGCAAATCACAGAGCAAGAATTTTTGTATGCAGTCGCGACTTACTGGCTAGCCAGAGAGCCAGGCGATTTGTTGGGCATTGACGATCCGTCAAAGATCGCCCCCGACGCTTGGCGGCCAGAGCTTGATGTTGACCTCGGCCAACCGCTCGGCCCGCGTTATGGTTCGCAACCTTATCGCCGTGACTTTGAATGCGGAAGCGTCACGGTATGGGGGCCACCTGAACGCCGTGGTCAGATCACGCAGATTGCCTGCGAATGATCCGAATGCTGCCGGCGATTCATCCGGCTGGCAATGTCTGAGAATCACAACACGCCCCAGGCATGGGCGGTTTTTCTCGCGGAAGATGGTCTCGCGAACCATGGAGTGCGATATCACAGCCCGGGGTATCGGTTATTGCGTGGCCGAACGAGATACTCGCTTTACCCGGGGAACAGGCTGGATTCGCCCAGCAACTAAAACGCTGGCATTAGGCTTAAGTACCAAAAGCCAGCAAACAGCATACCGGGCGATCAATTGGTCGTAATAGCCGGACTATTGGGTGTATTGAGCAGCAGTCGTTACTTTGAGTATCTGAATTGACCTAAGTTGTTTATTCGGATGGCGGGGCGCGCAATGTATCGGCTTTTCTTACTGGCATTATGTCTAATTCTGGCAGGCTGCAATAGCGAAGACAGCTCGGGCTCCGGCGCTGCGGTGGCTCAGATCAATGCTGCCGCGCCGAGGGCACTGCAGGTTCAGTCGCCACCCATTGTCGAGAGCCCCTCCCAGGACAGTCTCGCGCCGCCCGTGGTCGAGAGTCCGTCCGCGTACAGTGTGGTAGACGACGTCCAGATGGAACCTTCGGATGAGCCCCCGCCGGCGCCTGAGGTATCGCCGTCCGACAAGTCCCGTTTCCCGGTAATCATTTTCAGTTACCTGTTTGAATACTTTGACCGGTATCACCGCGAACGGTCGGCAGACGACATGGCGCATTTTTACCGGGCGCAGGTCTATTTTGCCTTCGCTGATCGCTTGCGGGCCTGGTTCGCGGTGCAGGATGATCAGGTGCTCCGTCAGCATCTGGCGGCTGAATACATCCACCTGGAGCGGGGTTTTATTGACGATGGCATCGTTGCCGGTGATGGCCCCGACAGCTTCGATAGCTTCCTCGATTACCTGGACTGGGTACACGGCCTGGGCCGCACGATCATCTTTGGCCACAACGATGACTTCATGAGCGCACAAGAGTTCGATTACGCACTCGCCGCCTATTTCCTGGTGCGTGAGGACAAAGATATGTTCGGCATCAATGATGCCAGCCGCACGCTGCCCGGCAACTGGGACAGCCGCCTGGACCTCGACCTGGGGGCGCCCCTGGGCCCGCGCACGGATAACGGTGGCTTCTATACCCGCAACTTCGAGTGCGGCAGCGTCACGGTCTGGGGTCCGCCTGAACGACTTGGCCAGATAACGCAGACTGCTTGCGAGTAAGCAGGGCAGTAAACCTGGGTCAGTGTCTCTAAACTAAACAAATGAACGACCCCGTCTGGGTATTTGGCTACGGCTCGCTGATCTGGCGGCCGGATTTTCCCTACCTGGAAGCGCGTCCGGCCCACGTGACGGGCTGGGCACGGCGCTTCTGGCAGGGGTCCCATGACCATCGCGGCCTGCCGTCGGACCCGGGCCGGGTGGTAACCCTCATCGAGGCGCCCGGTGAGCTGTGCGCAGGGCGCGCGTACCAGGTGGAGCCCGAGGTATTTGAACACCTGGATCACCGCGAGAAGAACGGCTATGAACAGCGTTCAGTGCAGATTGTGTTTGATGACGGCCCGGTGGAAGGCGTTGTATATATCGGTGCGCCCGGCAACTTTGCTTTCCTGGGTGATGCCCCCCTGGCCGATATCGTGGCGCAGATTCATCGCAGCGCGGGGCCTAGCGGCAGCAACGCGGATTACCTGTTGCAGCTGGCCCAGGCGCTGCGTGCCATGGGCGTAGCGGACTCTCACGTGTTCGAGCTGGAGGCGTGCCTGCTAGAAAGACTGTAGTACGGTGAGAATTCGGGGACATTCTTCTTTTCGCAAAGAAAAGAAGAATGTCCCCGATATCTGACTAGCCGATTGAATCCGAAACTCAAAGCGGGCATTGATCGTTATCGAAAATGCCCCGCTGCCCGACTCAGGCGTCAGCACCCTCCGCCTTGACCTCGACGAGTTCGATCAGGTGGCCGTCAGTGTCCAGCGGTTCGAGATAGGCCACCTTGGTTTTACCCGTGTCGAAGATGCCGTTCTTGGTGATGTAGCCCAGGCGAAAGCCTTTTTTCTCCATGGCTGTTACCACTGCCTCGATATTCTCGACCTGGAAGGCAACATGGTTGATACCCGGCGACGTATCGCCGGTTATCTTTTTGATGTCGTCAGAAATCAGCTGGATCAATTCAAGTTCCACGCCGCCGATCGAAACGAATCCGAATACCCCCGTACCACCAGTCTCTTCGGCGGTCATCAGGCGGATATCGTCGTCCCCGACATCGAATAATCGCTTGAACATGTCCAGAGATACGTCCATGTCCTCGACAAAATAGCCGACATGTCTCAGCCCTATCACACGCCCGTGGTTACTCATTGCGGCTACCAGATTGTCAGAGGGGATAGAATGACAATTGTCTCATGCTTGTTGGGGGCCGGCCCGGCTTTTCGTCGTGAGTGTGACTAAAGGTGGACCCGGACTACTGTCATGCGAATTCCGTGATTGCTGGCGCTCCTAATGGGCGACCATGTTTGAAAACACGTTGATCACCACCAGCCCGGCAACGATCAGGCCCATGCCGATTATCGCCGGCAGATCGGGTATCTGTTTGAAGACGACAGCGCCGATGAGGGCGATCAAGACAATGCCCAGCCCGGCCCAGATGGCATAGGCAATGCCTACCGGGATGGTCTTCAGGACCAGGGACAAAAAGTAGAAGGCCACCGCGTAGCCCACCACAACAATCACACTGGGCCAAAGCCGGGTGAATTCCTCTGAGGACTTCAGGGCGCTGGTGGCAATGACTTCGGCCACGATCGCGATCGACAAATAGACATAGCCCATAAGATTGTCCTTAGAATTTAATCACCATGAGTACGGATGCCAGGCAGGTGCCTGACGGATCGCCGGGCCTGTCCGCCTGGCTGACAATAACCGGATCGAACTGACACTTCAGTTGGCCAGTGCAGAACGGTTGTCGTCCGCTAGCAGTTTCTGCCACTAGCCGGCCGGGCGGCTTCAGGCCGCCGCCTTGACGTCTGTGGTCTCGTTCATCTCGTCTGTTGGCAGCACGTTGCCGGCGGCATCCAGCGCCAGAGCGCCTTGCACCTTGGCGAGTCGGCGACTGGCCTTACGCGTCTGCTTGAGGATTCGCCGCAGCAGGGCGCTATAGTTCAGCACGCCATCCATAGTGACCAGGTTTAGCTGACCCACGGCCCCTGCGCTCAGCGCGCACTCCTTCAGCGCGGCGTAGCTTGCATCCAGACCCACTGGCGCAGGGTCCGCGGTCGCTTCAGCGTTTGTCGGCTCAGTTGCTGCGATCTCATCGAGCCTGCGCCCGGCCGCGAGCCGGAATTCACGCAGGGCCGCGGTTACCGGTTCGTTATCGATAGTGCCCGTGGTCGTGCGAATCGAGGCCAGTTCCTTAATCGATTGGAGGATCGTGGTGAATTGTTGCGTAGCCCGAATCAGGTTCGGCAGCATCTGGGAAATCTCGGGCGGCAAAGCAGTCTGGCTCAGGTCGGCGGAATAGGCCCCCACGGAGTTGGTCAGTCTTTGCGCCACCGCGCGCGGCGACGGCCCTTTGGCCCGGATCGGGTGCGGCTCCGCCAAGGCCAGCCGGATAGTGGCCAGCGTCATCTCGCGGATGCGACCTACCTCCTTGGTCAGAGCCTGCGCGGCGATGTGTGGCAGGGCGAGCACGTTCTTGTCCAGGTACCGGGGTCGTGACTCCAGTTCTTCCTGGGTTTGGAAGCGCTTCGCCAGGAATTTAACCATGTAGCCTGAGATGGGCCAGATCAGTATCACGCCGAGCACGTTAAAGACCGTATGAAAGAGCGCCAGGGTAATGGCCGGCGACTGACCGATGTCGAGCAGCGTGCGAATCGCCTCCACCAGCGTCAGCAGGGGCGTGAGAATCAGCGCTGCGACGCTGGCCGTCACCAGGTTGAAGACCACGTGGCTCACCGCCACGCGTTTTGCGGTGGAGGTAGCGCCCCAAACAGCCAGCAGGGCTGTCGTCGTAGTGCCGAGATTCGCGCCTATGACTACCAGCGCCGCATTCTCCAGGGGAATGACCCCGCCCTGGGCAGCGCTCAGCGCAATCACCAGGGCGGCGCTGGAGGACTGCATCAGGCTGGTGAGAATGAAGCCGACACCTATATAGACGAGTACCGACCACAGCCACGGTTCCCGGATGACGGGCAGCGCAGCCTGGTCGCCGAGGTTAGCGAAGGTATCCGCCAGTACCCCGATGCCCAAAAACAGCAGGCCGAAGCCGATTACGGCCTGGCCAACATAGGCGCGCGCCGTTTTCTCGCCCGTGAGCCGCAGGATCATGCCCACGCCCACCATGGGCAGGGCGAAGCTTTGCACATTCAGCTTGAAACCGATCAGCGCAACGATCCACGCCGTCATGGTGGTGCCCACGTTGCTGCCGTAGATCACCCAGATGGACTGCGACAGGTTCAGCAGCCCGGCATTGGCAAAGCCGATGGTGGCCACCGTCACCGCGCTGGAGGATTGCACCAGGCCGGTGATAAAAAAACCCGCGGTGACTCCGCGCCAGTGAGTATTGGTCCAGAGGGCGAGAATATTGCGCAGCGCGTTACCGGCGGCAAGCTTCAGGCCATCGGTCATCATGGCCATGCCCACCAGCAGCAGACCGATGCCGCCCAGCACGATGCCGGCATGCATAAACAGACTCATGTCGGGGCTCGCCTGCCACGCGGGGCAGGTGCCGATGTCTTCGGCCGCATGGAGGCATTTAGCGTCAAGGCCGCGGAATAGCCCGGCCGGCAGACAAGCGGCGCAAGCAGGGCCGGTTGCTTTTGCTTTCCGTCGGACGAACAAAAGGTACCTGGGCTATTGCCAGAGTGACGAAAATACACTCGGTACCTGTTCACGATCAGGAGAACTTAAGAATCTGCTGCCCGAGCAAACGCCCGAAGGTAATTCCCGGCGTCACCAGCATGCCGTTGGTGTAAGCCCGCCCGGAGGTGGCGCCGGCGCCGATGACTTCGCCCACGGCATAAAGATTTTGCACGGGTTCGCCATTTGCTTGCATCACCTGCAAACGGGTGTTCACGCTCAGGCCGGCAAAAGAAATGACCGTCCAGCCCTGCATCTGCACGGCGTAGTAGGGGCCGTTGGCGATGGGCAGGGGGCGGTGCTTCAGGCCGAAGGGGTCCGGACGATTGTTTTCTCGCGCCGCGTTATAGGCCTCGATACTGGCGGCCAGCTTGCGCGGATTCAGGCCGGCCTTCACCCCCAGGCTGCCCAGGCTATCGGCCGAGAAAAACATCGGGTGCGTGTCGCAGGCATCCATCACCTGCTGCGCGGTCCAGTCAGGGACCAGGGGTGGGGCGGTATCCAGAATGGCCTGGTCAAAAATCGCCCAGTGTCGATGGCCGGGCTGTTTCCCGATGGCATGCTCGATGTGATTCATGCTCGGGTGGTCTTCCTGCACGAAACGTTCGCCGTTCGCGTTTACCAGCACCTCCCACGGCGCACGCAGGTCCGGGTTCAGGGAAGAAATAGCCGTGGGCGGCGAGGGAAACTTCGCCTCGGTCAGGATGGCACCGGGCAGGGCCGCGTATTTATCTCCGCCGCGCAGATAGCCGCCGGCACTCAGGCCCAGGGTCAGGCCAATGCCCTGGCTGTTGGGGTGGGCGATCTGGCAGTACAGGGGCACGCCGTGGAGCTCTTCGTACATTGCGGGATTCGAGGCGCAGCCGCCGCTGGCCAGCACCACTTGCCGGGCGCGATAGTCCCTGCGGCTGCCGTCCGCTGACTCGCTAACGACACCAGTCACTGAGCCGCTACCGTCCTGCATCAATCCCACGGCACTGGTGTTCAGTTGCACCGTAATGCGGCCGGCTGCTTCAGCTTGCGCAACCAACGGTGCCATCGCTTCATAGATGGACCAGCCGTTCTTCATCCCCCACTGATAGCGCGGGGTGCGAAAGTGATCGTGGCCCGAGCCGGTCACCGGGTGTTCCGGCCGCACCTGGTAACCATTGGCCGCCAGCCAGTTCAGGCTCTCGCCCGCGTTATCCACGAACAAACGAGTCAGCGCCGGGTCCGAGGTACCTTCGTTGATGCGCATGATGTCGTCGTAGTGCGCATCGGGCGTGTCGTCGATGCTCTTCGCGTCCTGAAAGACCGTACCGGCCGCCGCCACCTGGCCGGTGGAGCGGTCCAGTGTGCCGCCCAGAATCGCGGCTTTCTCGATAATCAGCACGCGTTTACTGCGTTGAGCGGCGAACAGGGCCGTGGGCATGCCGGCGGTGCCGCCGCCGATGACGATTAGATCCCAGCTTTGCTGGTTGTCGGCCTTAAGGGCTGGAAGCGGCAATAACCCGGCGCTCAGAGCGGCGCCGGTGCCGGCTAGCAGAGTACGGCGGCTAATGACTAAGTGTGCGCGCTTCATCAGGGGCATTACAGCTAAGCTGGTCTGAGGAGGCAGATTCACGCTGCTTTTCGAGGCACTCGCGCAAGTCCTTGTTCACGGACTCTGAATCCGGGAACTGCTCCCGAAGGTCCGGGTCGATCAGCACGATGTTTGTGCCTTCCCGGTAGCGCCTGACGAACTTGCCGCGAATGCCGGACTTGATCAAATCTGGCGAGTAGGCTGACCGCATATCGTCGTTTTTATCACGCATAGGCT
>CAKZWQ010000049.1 GCA_937921935.1 uncultured Gammaproteobacteria bacterium
ACGGGCAATGCCTGCATCAGTCACTGCATCATGGATATGCGTGCCGGCAGCCTGGACCTCACGGAGTGCCTGGCAAGTGTCATGGAACTGGTTTCCATCTGTACCGCCATGGCGAAGTTCGCGGCCCTGGAGTCTGATCACGTGCCGGCTGTGGCGGCCGTGACCAAGGCAGTCTGCATAACTTGTGAGGAAGAGTGCCGCAAGTTCGCCGACAAACACACAGTGTGCGCGGATTGCGCCGATGCCTGCCTGGCCTGCATCGAGGAATGCGACAAGGTGATCGAGTCCGCCTGAAGGCTTATTGGCTTTTTTGGACTTGAGCGTCATCCTTTTGCCGGTTGCTGTTAGTAGCCTTGCAGCAAATGACTGGACTCGACCGCATGGGTATTGTCAGGCGTTTTTGCGGGTCTGCTTCGACCGCTGTATTGGTGGTAGTCGCCTGCCTTCCTGTTTCTGTCGTCTGCGCGGGCGGTCCAGCCTTCACCCAGCTCTTCGCGCCGGCCAAGACTGCCTACCTGAACCCGGCCGGTATGGTGCGTCTGGAAGGCTCCAACCTGGCCACGCAGCTGATCTACGGCCAGACAGAAGCCAGTTTCCAGACGGACGACCGAACCACAACCGCCGGCGGTGACCCGCGTGATAATGATCCGGTCCTCGTGCCGAGCCTCTATTACGTGCGGCCGATCTTCGATGAGAACTGGCGCCTTGGCTTTACCCTGAATGTGCCGGGCGGCTTCGGCGCCAGCAATGGCCTGAACTGGGCCGGCCTGATTGCCGTGGTGGGATTCCTGGTGTCGTTCACACTCACGCAGCTGGCCGGTTAGCCGCCGCCCGTTACGCACGAGGCACTAGATTCGTTTCGCCAGTTGCCGGATGCACTCTGCACGCAGGGCAATATCCTCTTCCAATGCCTGTAACTCCGTCAGAATCGATTTGGCTACGTCCTGTTTCTGGAGGTTAGTGTTGAGTAGTTCCTCCAGTTCAGCAATCGCGGCACGCAGCGCGGGTGCCGTTTCCAGCACGGTCGCCATCTTGTCCGTGCCGGGTTCAATAGACCGCTTCTTCTGAACCCGCGGGAACTTGTATTTTCGGCTCATCGGCAACAGCGATCCGGCGCGCCGACGATAGACGATTCTCAGGTAGTCGACGGTTTCCAGCCCACTGACGTTGAATTTTATGATTTCGTCAGGATGCCTGACGCCCATTTCAGCCAATTGCGGATACTCTTTCATGATTCCTCGGTCACCAGTTGAAGCCGAAAAGCGCTCTGTCCTGCGCCCTGCAGCCTCGTTGAACGGCACCCGCCTGTCTGCCGGGGTTCAGGCGATTCTACAATCAGGCGGTGGGAAATGGTGTTGGTTCTATTTTTGACCGTGACCGGTTTTGGCACAACTGAAAATACTAAGGTGCTTGCCGGGGCATGCGCAGATTGTCCAGGGCATGCCCTATCTGAGTCGAGCGGGGAAAATGCGGTCTGACCCCAGTAAAGCCCGAGGTGTTTGAGCTATCGTCGGCGCCGGCGTTCCATGCTTTGCAGGAGTACCTCGAGCTCGTCCGGATCCAGTTCGCCGTCGTCGTTCTTGTCCGCGCTTTTAAAGGCACGGTCCGGAAACCACTGGCGTCCGTCGCCGCTGCTAATCAATTCGCTGACGGAAGCCCCGCCACTGTTATCCGCATCGTTTTCCCGAATCATTATTTCAGTCCGGCTGAGACCGCGTCTATCCGGTAGCGCTCTGGCGGATCTCCGGGCGGGGGGCGCTGTCTGTGGCATGCGGCCGGCTGCCCTGTCAGCGCCAGTATTCGGGCGTGCGGTCCCGGTCGATACCGTATCCGTGGCTGTCGACAATCCGGCTACCGTCGTTGGCGTCTGCGTCGTTCCAGACACGGATGTTGATGGCACTCCCGTGGTCGCAGCGGCTCCCGTTGCTGTCGCTGCCGTCCCTGCGGCCGCGGGGCTTGGGCTGCTGAGCTCTGATATGGGTGTTATTCCCGTGAATGCCAGCGCGTCTGTTGATGTCGCCCCCTCGGCTGTGGGGGGTGGCCTGCCGGCCGCGGATATGGGCGGCCTCTTCTTGACCGGCTCGGGTTCCGCTGCCGGCGCGGGCATTGATGACATCCCGTCGGCTGCGGGGGGTGGCCTGCCGGCCGAGGATATAGGCGCCATCTTCTTGACCGGCTCGGGTTCTGCCGCCGGCGCGGCGCCTGTGGCGGGTGGCGTAACCGTCGTGGAGCTTGCTGCAGTCTCGCCGGGTGTTGTGACCGCTGACCCGGGCCCTGGCGTGGTCTTTGCCGTTGCAACCGCCGCCGCCTGGCGCTCGGCCTCACTGATCAGACCATCACCGTCCGTGTCGTAATCGGCGAAGGACTGTTCGATGCGCCGGTTGAATTCCAGGTCTGCGTAGTAGGCCGCCCGGAGTTCATAGAGCGACACATAGCCGTCGCCGTTGGCATCGGCCCGGTCCACCAGTTCGTCGGCGTTCACCGGGAACGCCGACAGCATGGCGACTAGGGTGGCGAGGCGTTGTGGCGTCATCAGGGACCGTTCTCGGCTTTCAGGCTCGAAGCTGGATGGTGCTCGCCTGGCTGCTTGAGCGCCAGTTCTTGCGAGGATCGAATTTTGACACAACATGGAGACCTTACTCGCGCACTCGGAGACGCAGGGCCCTTGAAGTTGCCAGCCTGGGGCATCATCGTTGTCTGGGTGGACCATTCCGCCAGGCAGCCAGCGCTGAATAATCCCTAACTCTCTGATCCTGGGGCATTAAATAGAGAATCATGACTTTACATAACGCGAACAAATGGGCCCTGGTGACGGGGGCCAGCCGGGGGATTGGTCAGCAGATCGCGCAGGGCCTGGCTGCCCGGGGGGTGAACCTGGTCCTGCATTGTTCACGGTCGGCTAACCAGTCAGCCACCAGGGCCTTATTAAAGAGTAGTGCCGTTCAGGTAAAGAGTGTGGAAGGTCTTCTGGACGACCCGGAGGCAATCAGTGCCTTTGTTGCCGAGGCCGAAGCTTTAAGCGGCGGAATCGACATTCTCTACAACAATGCAGCCGTGATGGCGCCGGCAACCCCGCTGTTCGATACGCCGCAAGTAGACTACGAAAAAAGTTTCCAGGTGAATCTTTACAGCGTGATTCAGATTTGTGCGTACTTTGCTCCGAGAATGCTGTCGCGGGGCTTTGGCCGCATTGTTAATGTCACCTCCGGAATCAAGGACACCCCGCAGCTGGATGCTTATAGCCTCACCAAGGCCGCATTGGACAAATACACCAGGGATCTGGCTATTGAGTTACAAGGCACCGGTGTCCTGGCGAACCTGCTGGACCCGGGCTGGTGTCGCACGGATCTGGGTGGCCCCCATGCCACAAACGACGTGAGGTCGGTCCTGCCTGGTGCGCTGATCCCAGCGATGCTGGGTAATGAGGGAGCAGAGGCGCCCAAGGGGGTGTTGTTTGTCGCGCAGGATTATGACGGGGTTGACTGGCCTTAAGCCTGTCGCGAGCACTTCGTCGCCAGGGCTTGTGCCCACGCAGGATCGCCGGCCTGGCAAATCTGATCTGTCACCCCGCCGCTCATGGAAACTGGGGAAGGTCCGCATCGGAACCGGCGTCTGACACGAAGAATTGTCTAAGATGGAGGCTGAGTTCGGCCGCGGGTGGGTGCTCCACCGCAGGTGGGCAGGCGCAAGGCTTCGTCGCCGGCGTGTCGCCGCTGCTCAGGACGGGACCTGGCCGGCAAAGAGTTAATTCGCGCAAAAACAACTGGCGAGTCCATGGCTATGACAAAACCAACACGACTGACGCTGCTGATCATCCCGCTCGTACTGGGCGCGTGTGCCACGCAGGACGGCGCCCAAGACGTTGTCGAAACGAGCAGTGAAGCGACAATGCCCAGTGACGCGACACTACAATGCTACAGGGAATGTGAATATGTGAACGGCGGCACCGTTCGCGGCTGCACGGTGGGGCGGTCCGGCAGAACCCGCTCCGCATCGTACATTCAAGATTGCGTCAACAGTGCCACTGGACAACTCAGGATCTGCTATCGGACCTGCGAGTAGAATGACACAGGTACGGCGGTCGAGTTAGCGTCAGGCCAGTCCGGGATCTGGCGCTCCGCGGCGCTCCTCCAGCTTCAATCTCACTTCGTAGGCCGTTTCTTCGGTAATCGAGAAAGACGCAATAATCCAGATAGCAATGGCCGATGCGAGTGCCGGCACAAAAGCATCGAACGCTCGCATGAGCGTTATGGTTTGTTCCGACTGGTTGCCTTCCAGCGCGACGTCAAACCCGGTGGCGTTCAGCAGGTAGCCGCCGCCGGCCAGAGCAGCCGCCATGCCCAGTTTCACTACCCACCAGAAAATCGATCCGTACATGCCTTCGCGGCGCTCGTAAGTATTCAGTTCGTCCGCATCAACGACGTCGGCGATCATCGCCGGCATCAGCGTGAACAGTCCTCCCAGTCCGAAGGCCATCAGCGGTGCGGGCAGCAGCAATAACCAGGGAATATCTGGGTTATAGCAAACCCACTTGAGCGCATAACCAATCATGGAGATGCCGGTGGTTACGTAGAAAGCTTTTCGCTTGCCTATCTTGGTGCCGAGCCAGGTGACAAAGATAATGACGAGGAAGGTCGATATTGCCCCGAGGGTACCCGAATAGCCGGCATACTCAGCGCCGGCCACCGTGTCGCCACCAAAGACATAGTAGATGATGACGTAAAACTGGAACGAAGCGATCAGCATGAAGCCGTTGAAGACCAGAAACGTTGCTCCGCACAGCTTGAGAAAGGGCTTGAACTTCAGCGTGGTCACGAAGCCGGCGAAGAAACTCATGATGCTGCGTAACATGACAGCGCCCGCGCCGATCGACGGGGCCCCGGTTTTCCTGGCTTCCGCTTCGGCAATATCCTTGAAGCGTTCGCGCAGGAAGATGGCCGGCAGCACGCCGACGACAATGGTGACAATCGCGATGATGATCGCGAGGCCGGCCGCGCCGTCGACCATGTCGTCGAACCAGCGCTTGCTCTGCATGAACAGCAGGAACCACGGCGCCACGACGTAAGCTAGCTGGCCGACGAAGTTTTGCACGCCCATCAGTCGGGTCCGCTCGTGATAATCCGGCGTCATCTCGTAGCCCAGTGCAACCCAGGGCGTCGCGAACATGGTGTAGGCCAGGTAAAAAACCAGGGAGCCCGCCAGGAAATACCAGAAATAGAATGACTCGCTCCGGTCGGCGGGCAATTGCCAGAGCAGCGCGAAGACGACGCCGGCCGCAATTGCGCCACAGAAGATATAAGGCCGACGCCGACCCCAGCGCGACTCCGTGTTGTCGGAGATGTAGCCCATCAGCGGGTCGGTCAGGGCGTCAGTCAGGCGTGGCAGCGCACCGAGCAGTCCGACGAGTGCCGGGTTCATTCCCAGACCGAGGTTGAGGACGATTACCATGCCGCCGATTGCCGCGGCGAGCAGGTTATTGATGAACGCGCCGAGACCGTAGATCAACTTCTGGTAAAACGGAATGCGATCCGCTGGGGCCGTTTCGTGATGCGTAGCCTCGCTCATGCAGTCGATTCCGACCCGGCTATGGGATTGTTATTGTAGTTATTTGATCGTCCATCAAATTGACACCGCTGTCAAACAAGCTTAAAAGCAAGTGGGTTGAGGTATTCGCATGGCTTCATCGGCCTTCAGCGCAGGCACTGCGCCCAACACCCTGTCCAGCCCAAGGTCAGCCTGCTCTCGCTAGTGCAAACGGATTAGAACTGACATATGCGTGCCAATAGCCCCGATCGGCCCAAAGACTCAGCGACGATAGAGGAGCGCGTGGCGACTTTGCTGGCGCGGATGACGCTGGTCGAGAAGGTGGGCCAGCTGACCCTGGTCGATGCGAATGACGCCGCCGCCCCGCAGTCCCTTGGCGACCGGCTGCGCGCCGGACTGGTTGGTGGTGTGCTTAACCAGGTCAATGTCGAAATCGTCAACGAACTTCAGCGCATCGCGGTAGAAGAGAGTCGTCTCGGGATTCCGCTCATGGTCGGTCGCGATGTCATTCATGGCTTCAGGACCATCATGCCGATTCCACTTGGCCAGGCAGCTACCTGGAACCGCGAACTGGTGAGAGAAGGCGCCCGCGCTGCCGCCCTTGAGGCTGCTGGTGCGGGTATCAACTGGACCTTGGCGCCTATGATTGATATTTCGCGTGATCCCCGTTGGGGGCGAATCGCGGAGAGCTTTGGCGAGTGCGTCCTGCTGACCAGCGAGTTGGCCATCGCCATGGTGCAGGGATTCCAGGGCAAGGATTTGTCTGAAACCGGTTCCATCGCCGCCTGCGCGAAGCACTTCGCCGCTTACGGTGCGGTGGAGAGCGGCCGCGACTATGCGAGTACCGACGTTTCCGAAACCGAGCTGCGCAATGTCTACCTGCCCCCTTTCAAGGCAGCCGTCGATGCAGGCGTAACGAGCCTGATGCCCTCGTTTTCTGATCTCAACGGTGTACCCGCCTCGGCTAACGAGTTCCTGTTGCGCCAGGTATTGCGTGAGGAATGGAATTTCGACGGTTTCGTCGTGAGTGACTGGGACTCGATTCGTCAGCTGCAGGTACACGGGTTGACGGAGAATGATCAGGAATCTGCCTTCGAGGCCGCCAACGCCGGTGTCGATATGGAAATGACCGGTGATGCCTACAGCGAGCATCTTGCCGGGCTGGTCGAAGCGGGGCGCATCAGTCTCCAGGTTATCGATGCCGCGGTCGGCAAGGTGCTGGCAGCCAAGTTTCGCCTGGGCCTGTTCGAGCAAGGGACCACCACGGTGGCGGAAGCGGGGCAGGTGGCAGGCGAGAAGGCGCTCGCAACTGCGCATGCACTGGCGTTGCAAAGTGTCGTTCTGCTGAAAAATGATCACGGTGCTCTGCCGTTGAGCATTGACGCTCTGAACTCCGTTGCCGTTATCGGGCCCCTCGCCGATGCGCCTTATGAGCAGCTTGGCACCTGGATTTTCGACGGCGACCCGGGCCTCAGTGTTACGCCCTTGAGTGCGATTCAAGGCCTGGTTGGTGACCGCATCGAGCTTCGCTATGTGAGGGCCATGGAGAATTCCCGCAGCAGGACGAACGACACTTTTGACGACGCAGCCGCGATCGCTAAAGAGTCAGACGTTGCGGTGCTGTTTCTCGGCGAGGAATCCATCCTGTCCGGAGAGGCTCACTCGCGGGCAGATATCGACTTGCCGGGCGACCAGGCCCAGCTCGTTCGCCGCATCAGGGCAACGGGTACGCCGGTAATCGGCGTGATTCTGGCGGGCAGGCCGCTGACCCTGAGCAATGTCGTCGATGACCTGGACGCGATACTTTTCGCCTGGCATCCGGGCACCATGGGCGGACCGGCGATTGCGGATCTGCTGTTTGGCATAGAGTCTCCGTCGGGCAAGTTGCCGACGACATTTCCGCGCGTGGTCGGGCAGATCCCGATTTACTACAGCCAGAAAAACACCGGCAAGCCGCCGTCGAACGACACGGTCGTGCACATCGACGACATCGATACCTTCGCGCCACAAACTTCCCTGGGTATGACGGCGTTTCACCTGGATACACATTTCACCCCGCTGTTTCCCTTCGGCTACGGCTTGTCCTACGCGCAGTTCGAGTACCGCAACATTCGCGCCACCGCGCCTGAAGTCAGGCTCGGCGATGCAGTAACGGTCAGCGTCGAGCTGACGAATCGGGGAGTTGTCGCCGGCGACGAGGTGGTGCAGCTATACGTGCGGGACCCCGTTGCGAGCATCACCCGACCGATCAGGGAGCTGAAGGACTTTCGGCGCGTGCGGCTGGAGCCGGGGCAGACCATCACCATCGATTTCGAGCTGCACACCGATGACTTGGCGTTCTATGGTCGCGATGGGCAGTTGACCACCGAGGCCGGTGAGTTCCACGTGTGGATTGGCGGCAGTTCAGAGGCACAGCTGAGAACTGATTTGCGCCTCGTCTCCGGCAACTGACTGCCACGGCCCGGGCAATGCAACCCAGTTCTCGATTCACGGTGACGATCGCCCTGATCGTCGCCCTCGGTGGATTCCTGATGGGCTTCGACGCCTCGGTGATATCCGGTGTGGTCGGCTTCATTGAAACGGAATTCAAACTGACGAAGCTGCAGCTCGGCTGGTCTGTTGCATCGCTGACGCTGACGGCCACCCTCGCCATGATGTTGGCGGGGCCGTTGAGCGACCGCATCGGCCGCCGGCCAGTCCTGCAGATTGCCGCCGCTTTGTTCACGGTTTCCGCCATTGCATCGGCGCTGGCGCCCAATTTTCTGTTCCTGGTGGTGGCACGCATGATCGGCGGCCTTGGCGTGGGCGCAGCCCTGATCATTGCGCCCATGTACATCGCCGAGATCGCACCCGCCGAACAACGGGGGCGCCTGGTGTCATTCAACCAGTTGAATATTGTGGTCGGCATCTCCATCGCATTTTTCAGCAATTACCTGATATTGCAGCTGGGCCAGTCAGACCTCGCCTGGGCACAGTCCCTGCGACTGGGTGACTGGAACTGGCGCTGGATGCTCGGCGCCGAGACCCTGCCTGCGATGCTCTATTTCCTTGCCTTGATGAGGGTGCCGGAGAGTCCGCGCTGGCTGGCGATGCACGGCAGAGATGCCGATGCGCTGCAGGTTTTTGCAAAAGTCAGCGGCCCGGACCAGGCACGCGCTGATCTGGCCGTCGTCCACGACAGCCTGCAGGACGCAGCGGCAGAGCAGGCGGCATCCGTGAAGGAGTTGTTTCAGCCGGCCATGAAGCTGGTGCTGACCATTGGTATCTCGATAGCAGTCCTGCAACAGATCACAGGCATCAACTCGGTCTTCTTTTATGCCCCGATGATTTTCGAGCAGTCGGGCATTGGCACCGACGCAGCCTTTATGCAGGCGGTTCTGGTGGGGCTCGTGAACCTGGCGTTTACCCTTGTTGCCATCCTGTCCATCGACAAGCTGGGCCGGCGTCCGTTGCTCATCTTCGGGCTGACAGGCATTGCCCTTTGCATGCTGATACTGTCCTATGGGTTCGGGTCCGCCACCTATTCGTTAAGTGCGCCTGCGATCGACTTGCTGCCTGCGCAGATCGACCGCGATCTCATCGCGCCGCTTACCGCCCTTAGCTACGACAGCGACGTTGCTTTCCGCGTTGCCTTATCAGATCTGATTGGCGCAGAAGCGTTTGCGCAGCACGAGTCTGCGCTGGTCAGCGCCGCAATCGACGCAGATCCCCGTCTCATACTGCTCGGCATACTCGGATTCGTCGCCAGTTTTGCGGTCTCCCTGGGGCCGGTGATGTGGGTCCTGTTTTCCGAGCTGTTTCCGAATCGGCTGCGAGGGTTGGCGATCTCCCTCGCCGGGCTGGTAAATTCGGCCGTCAGCTTCACGGTGCAACTGGTATTTCCCTGGCAGCTCTCGAACCTGGGCAATTCTCTGACGTTCCTGATTTATGGTCTGTTTGCCGTGGCGGGTCTCATTGTGGTGCTGCGCATTGTCCCCGAGACCAAGGGTCGCTCCCTCGAAGAACTGGAACGATTGCTGGTGAGAAACTGAGATGAAAAAAATGAAAGCGACTCAATTGGCCATCGTCATCACGACGCTAGTCGGTTTTCTTGCGGCGTCGCAGATTGTTGGCTCGGCGAATGTGGCGGAGTATGAGCCGCAGCTGCCGACAGATCTGCTCGTCGGCGAGATCATGGCGGTTGCCTATTCCGGCTTTCGCGATGGCCAGCATCCCGATCGGGGCGACGGCGCCGTGAATCCGAGCCCGGAAGAGATTCTTGAAGATCTCGAGATCCTGGCTGCCAACGATTTTCACCTGATTCGCCTGTATGATGCCGGCGAAAATTCCGCGACGACGCTTGAGCTCATTCGACAGCACGATCTGCCCATCAAGGTGCTGCTGGGAATCTGGTTATCGGCCGAGGTCAGCAACCACGAGGGCTGTGCGTGGCTGGATGAACCGATTCCCGATGAGAAATTGGCAGCCAATAAGGTCGTGAACTCAGACGAGGTCCAGCGGGGTATCGAGCTCGCCCGGCAGTTCGACGACATTGTGGTTGCCGTTAACGTGGGCAACGAAGCGCTGGTCGACTGGAACGACCACATGGTGACGCTGGAAAGCGCGATCGCCTACGTTCGCCGGGTCAAGGCGGCGATCGATCAGCCGGTTACGGTCGCTGACAACTACGTGTGGTGGATCCGCGACGGGGCGCCGCTGGCCGCCGAGGTGGATTTCATCGGCGTGCACACCTATCCCCAGTGGGAGGACAAGACCATCAACCAGGCGCTGGATTACACCATCGAGAACCTGGCGGGTGTGCGTGCGGCCCTGCCTGATAAGCCCATTGCCGTCCTGGAAGCGGGCTGGGCGACCACCGCCATCGAGTTCGGAGATCGCGCCAGCGAGGCGAAGCAGAACCAGCATTATCGGGAACTGCGCGACTGGGCCACCCGGCACAACACGACGGTGTTCTTCTTCGAAGCCTTCGACGAGTCCTGGAAAGGCGATCCGGCGGTCCCGCTGGGCGCGGAAAAACACTGGGGCCTGTTCTTTATCGACAGAACGCCGAAGCAAGTCATGCAACGGTCTGTCGAAGAAGCCGGCAGCTAGAGGGTGTCGGGCAATGCCGCCAGGATTTCCCTTCGGGGTTTGCGAACCTTTTGCGTGGCCGCGCGCTATGAGAGCTTTCGCGAGGCCAGCTAGGAGCTCTTTATTAGCCCATCTGCCGTCAGCCACCAGATAAAGGGTCTCGAGCAGGCGCTGGGGCGGCGGCTCTTCGATCATAAAAGCCGGGAACTGACGATCCGTCCGAAACGAGCCAGCGCAGTCCAGGGCCTGTGCCCCGTCGGCCCCCCGGCCGCATCGCCACCCCCCTGATCACGGCATCGCCGCAATGCGTTACCCTTATTGCATGGCTTATGGTGTATCAGGCTGAGCGTGCCTCGTTTTCCATGAGAGTATTGTGAGACCTTGGTGTGAGCCTCGCGAGGGTCTATAGGGGCCCGAGCGATAATTGACAACGCTGTCAACGGCTCCGTATGATTTTGAAATGTGACGGTACCCCCGGGGCAGTGGCCGGTCGCAAGTGAATGGGACGTTAAGGAGCCCAGCGACGCACGTCCTGCCTGCCGTTGCTGAAAAAACAAGAGCGCAACTCCATGCCCCTTAAAAACGCGACACACTTCCTGCGGCTGTTCACCGTTCTGGTGCTCCTTGCCCTGGTAGTGGGTTGTGGTGGCAACGGCGGTGGCCAGGGGCGGATCGCCGGAACCCCCCAGCCAGAGCAGACCGGCATTCTGGTGGATTCACCCGTCTCGGGCGTAACCTGGACAAGCCTCGGCAGTGGCTCGGGTATCACCACGAACCTGGGTGAGTTCATCTACGTGCAGCCGACAGCGGGCACTTTCGTGGAGACCATGACCTTTACGATCGGGGATATCCTGCTGGGCACGGCGCCGGCGGCCCCATTCATTACGGCCGTCGAATTGACTGCCAGCTTTGCACCCACGGATCGTGCCGCGACGAATCAGCTGATCTTCGTGCAGAGCATCGATGCCGACCAAGACCCGACGAACGGGATCACCATCAGCGAGGCAACCCAGGCGGCGGCAGTCGGGCAGAGCCTTGATTTCGATGCGCCGGATTTCGATACGCAAGTCGCCGAAGTGGTTGCCGCCATTGCCCCGGGCAATTCCGTGGTCAGCGCGCAAGCGGCGCTGGATCACTTCTACACAACCTACGCAGCCCTGGGTGGCACCGACACTTTTGACTTCCCGTTCCCGGGTTACCCGCCCGTTGGCGAGGACGCAGAGGAATTCCAGCTGATCTTTCAGGATGAATTCGATACCGGCTTTGCGCGCCCGGACGATAATCGTTTTGATCCTGATGCACCCAATCCCGACATCTGGAACATCGACCAGGGCTATGGCCCGAACGGCTTCGGCTGGGGTAACAACGAGTGGCAGCTGTACACGGCTGAGTCCGACAACCTGCGCGTTGAGGACGGTAACCTCGTCATCACGGCGCTGTGTCCTGAAGAACCGTGCGGCTCGCGCGATGGCACCATCACCTCGGGGCGCATCACCACCAACGACAATTTCGAGTTCACGTACGGCAAAGTCGTCGCTCGCATCAAGCCGCCCGTCGGTTTGGGTGTGTGGCCCGCATTCTGGGCACTGGGCAAGGATTTCCCGAATACCCTGTGGCCCCGGGTCGGCGAGATCGATTTCATGGAGGTGTACAACAACCAGAATGATAGTTTCCGAAACAACCCGGAAAGGAAGACAACCAGCGCGATGCACTGGTGTGACGAGTCAATTGTCCCTGACCCGAACGCGAATTGTTTCGAGGAAGGGGGGCGCATCTTTACCACGAGCGAACTCCAGCTGCCGAATTCGCTTAACGAGGATTTTCAAATCTGGGAAGCGGACTGGGACGCCGATCGGGTGGAAATTTCCATCAACGGCATCCCTTACTACACCCAGGAGATTGACCCGGTCCTCATGGAGGAATTCCGCCGGGATTTCTTCCTGCTGCTGAACGTCGCCATGGGCGGCACCCTGGGCAGTGGCCAGCAGCCGCCGACAGGCGACGAGACCTATCCGCAGACCATGCTGGTGGATTACGTGCGTGTCTATCAGCGCGTCGATGACATCTCGCCGCCGGAGCTGACGCAGGTGGGTATCACCTCGAGCAACGAGAATCCGGCCTTTGCAGCCAGCGGTGATACCGTGACGGTCTCGCTGACGGCGAATGAGGCGATTGTGACGCCCACGGTGACTATCGGCGGCAGCGCCGCCACGACCGTCACGGGTTCGGGTACCAGCTGGCAGGCGAGCCGCGTGCTGACGGCGACCGAGACGCCCGGCGTCATTGAGTTCACCATCGAGTTCGCTGACCTGGCGGGCAATGACGGGTTCCCGGTGTCGACAACCACGGACTCGAGTGAGGTCACGGTCGATGTCACTGCGCCCGTGCTCACCTCAGTGAACATCGCCTCCAATAATCCGAACCCGAGCCTGGCCACGCCGGGCGACATCGTTCAGGTTACCCTGGCGGCGGACGAAACCATCCAGGCGCCGAGTATCACCATCGGCGGCACCAACGTAGCGGCGGTGGGCGCGGGTGCCAACTGGCAAGGCAGCCGCGCGGTGACGGGAACCGACGCCGAAGGTCCTATCACTTTTTCCATTGAGTACGCAGACTTCGCGGGTAACGTCGGCGTACCGGTATCCGAGACCACCGACGGCAGCAGCGTCAACGTGAATACCACCTCGGCCACCGTCGTCATCCTGGGTGCGCCCCCTACATTTTCTACGCTGGCGCCGATACCCGTGAGCTTCGAGTTCAGCAAGGCGGTGACGGGCTTTGACGTGAGCGACATCCAGGTGACCAACGGCGCCGCCGGCGGATTTGTCGCGGTGGATGCGGACACTTACACCGCAGACGTGATACCCACCGGGCTGGGTAACCTCGTTATCGGCGTCCCCGCGGGCGCTGCGACAGACGCGTCGGGCACGCCGAGTGCGGCGGCCGGCGACGTGGTCGTGACGAGCGCGCTGGATCCGGACGCGCCGCTACTGACCGTCGTGAGCATTAGCTCCAATAATGCTGACCCGGCCTTCGCGAGGGAGGGCAACGTGGTGACACTCGCGATCACTGCCAGTGAAGCCATCACGACGCCGACGGTCACCATCGCCGGCGGCCCGGCAGCCGTGACCGGCTCCGGTACCAGCTTTCAGGCGACCAGGACCGCACTCGCCGGCGATCCGCAAGGCCCCATCGCTTTCTCCATCGACGGCTTCCAGGCTACCGATGACAGGACACCCGGCTTCGAGTCTGCCGCCACCACCGACGGTTCAGCGGTGACCCTGGATACGGTCAGCCCGACCCTGTCCATCGTCGGACTGCCGGCAACGCTCGAGTTCCTGGAGCCGCTCGCGGTGAGCTTCCAGTTCGACGAGGACGTGAGCGGCTTTGAGCTGGGCGACATCGTCGTGACCAACGGTACCATCGGCGTCCTTAATGAAGTCAGCGCCGACACCTACACCACGGATATCACGCCGGACGGGGTCGACGACCTCACCGTTGCGGTGGCGGCCGATGCCGCGACGGACGGCGCGGGCAACGGCAGCAACGGGGCATCGGAAACCAGCATCGTCGATTCGGCCTGGCAACTCATCTGGTCCGATGACTTCGAGGGCGGCCTCGACCCCTCGCGCTGGACCGCCCGCACCAGCGCGGACTGCCCCGATCCCTGCGAGGGTGTGCAGACCTACCTGCAGGAACGAGTGACGGTGGCCGATGGTCTGCTGACCATTGAGGCGCGAAATGAGGGCGGTTTCACTTCCGGCCTGATCGACACCGCGGGCAACCTTGAATTCACCTTCGGGCGCGTCGAGATCGACGCCCGTATGCCGGGAACCCAGGGCACGCTGCCGTCGCTGCGGCTCCTGCCCGCCGTCCCGGCAGGTGAGACGGTGCCGAACTACGGTCCGTTCCCGCAGTCCGGCGAGATCGACATCCTGAATGCGCCGAACCTGGGTCCGGGCAACAGCACCCTCGAGCATGCTCTGCGCTACGGGCTGCCGGAGCCGGAGGACACCACCACGACGGCGACGTCGACCGCACCGGGTGTACCCACGATTGATCTGATCACCTACGCCATCGAATGGGACGGCGGCGAGATTCGCTGGTTCGTGAACGACGTGCACGGGGCCACCCAGACCCAGGATAACTGGTACGCCTACTTCGAGGATGCCGACGGCGACGGGTCTTTCGATGCCGGTGCGCCTTATACACTGGGCACGGACGCGGCGCCCTTCGACCGGAACTTCTACGCCGCGATCGGTCTGGCGGTGGGCAGTAATGCCGATTCCTTCTTCCCGCAGACACTGGCCATCGACGCCGTGCGCGTGTACGAGTGCGCCAACCCCGTGGAACCTCTAACCGGTGCGGGCTGCAGTACCGGCACCGGCGTGCCGCCGGAGCAAGCTCCTGATGCACCCTACACCGAGACGATCGAGGTCTACACGGATGCGCCGGCCATCCTCGGTTTTGTGGAGCCGGAAGGCACAACCAGTTTCCGGGCCCTGCAACAGACGATATTCAGTAGCGATCCCGGCAATGTCGTTACCTTCAATACCGCCTCGCCCGATGGTGGCAATACGGTCTGGAATGTGAATATCCAGGCCCCGACGGGCGAAGCCGGCGTTGCGATGAACGGGGGGACTGTTGTCGGGGGTTCTCCGCGTTACTTTGACCTGTCGGGTGGGGAGACGGCCGGCGAGATCCTGTTCAGGATGCGTGTTAATTCAGCGACGCCCGGCGTGCGGCTGACTACTGCATTGGTCGACAGGAACTTCGGTGAGGGCGCAGTCGAACTGGATTTTGTAGCTGACGGTGAATGGCGCGACTACTCGATCAAGATCGCGGATATCATCACGGCCTCCGTGGCCACTGCTTCGGCCATCGATATCAGCGACGTGCTGGCCATTTTCGACATTGCGGCCGAATTCGGCAGCGTGGACCTTGACCTCGACGACATCTCCGTCAAGGTTGCCTGCCGTGACACCAATGCCTGCCAGGCGACACCGCGGGCTGAATCCTCCGTCCCGGCGAACGTGAGGTATTCAGAGGACTTCGAGGCACTGGATGAAGCAGATCCCGACGCGCTGAAACCAGACGGTGGTGCAGGCTTTCAGATCTTCGCCGATGTCTGGGACGGAGAAGTGGGCGTGCCAGCGAATTTCCTGTACCAGTATGGGCCGTTCCCGGCGCCCAACCCCGGTGCCGGTCCCGGTTTCGCGCAGCTCATTAATGATGCCGCGGAATGCTTCGCCGAGGCAGGTGTCAAATGCCTGAATGCCTTCAGCGATTACAACAACCAGGACCATACCCCCGGGCGCACCTGCGGAGTCGGTGGCGGCAGCGTGGGCTGTAACATCAATACGAACGTATTGAGAGATATCAGAAGCCTTGGGAGTCCGATTACCGCCGCCGACATCGGTCTGTGCTGGACTTTCACCGGCGAGTACAAAGCGCCTTTCGCGAACGGCATCGCCGATCCCGCGTCAAACGCAACGGCCAATGCGTTTATTGTGACGCTCGATCCGATGGCCGGGTTTGCGGCCACCAACATCGACCGCTTCGATACGACAGAAGCCAGCAATACGGACTATGCGACTTTCAGCGTCCAGTTGGATGCGGCCGATCCGGCGCTTATTGGCCAGATCCTGCAGATAGGTTTCAATACCACGGCCACCAACTTCGAAGACTCGGGTGTTTACTATGACAATCTCGAGTTGAGTACGCGGCCGGGGGCATGTCCGGATCCCGGGCCCTGATATAGGTGGTAATTGCGGCAGGCTCATGTTGATATCAAGACTTGGTTCAGGGTTGTAAGAGAGAGACAACGCTATGGGGGTGTATTCTTGTTCCGGGGCATAAAAAAGGCCTGCGCCATCCTGCTTGCCAGTGGTGTGCTTGTGAGCCACGCCATTGCCGCCGACGTGGTGACGACCTACAAGGATGAAGCCGGCTGGAAGTTGCAGGTCAACGGCGAAGACTTCTTTGTGAAGGGCGTCGTCTGGGGTTACACGCCACGGGACGAAAACTACAACTACAACCTGTGGGGGCAGCCCGACGAATTCGTCAGGAAGGTGCTCGACTACGAATTCGGCCTGATGCAGGCAGCCGGTGTGAACGCGATCCGCAGCTTCAACTTCATGCCACCCAAGTGGGTCACCTACGTCTACCGGGAATTCGGCATCATGGTCGCCATCAATCCGCTGGTGGGCCGCTACGGAGCCGTAATCGACGGCAGGTACATCGAATTCACCGACTATTCCGATCCGCGCACGCGGGAATTCCTGAAGGCTGAGTCGCTCGCACTGGTCGAGAAGTACAAGAATGTCGATGGCGTGCTCATGTTTGCCTTCGGCAATGAGAGCAACTACGGCCTGTCATGGTCGAGTTTTGAGATCGAGAATCTGCCGGTCGGCGAGCAAAACCGGGAGAAAGCAAAGTACCTCTATAGCCTGTTCAACGAGATCATGGCCGAGGGCAAGAAAATCGCCCCGAATCACCCATTCACCATCGTCAACGGTGATCTGCAGTACATCGACCTGATCGCCGAGTATTGCACCGACATGGACTTGCTGGGTATCAACGCGTACCGCGGAAACAGCTTTACCACACTGTGGGAAGAAGTCGACCAGAAGCTGGATCTGCCGGTGCTGTTCTTCGAGTTCGGCAGCGATGCCTACAACGCGCGGACTGGCGAGGAAGACCAGTTGAATCAGGCGCTGATTATCAAGGATCAGTGGCGGGAGATGTATCACAAGTCCTACGGTAACGGCGAGGAAGGCAACGCCATCGGCGGTTTTCAGTTCGAATGGCGTGACGAATGGTGGAAGTACCTGCAGGAGGAGCGGCTGGATATCCATGACACCAACGCGTCCTGGGCCAACGGCGGCTACCCGCACGACTTTGTCGATGGCCAGAACAATATGAACGAGGAGTGGTGGGGCATCACTCAACTGGGTACGGTGAACGAGGACGGCATCTACGAGGCCAACCCCAGGATGGCCTACGATGTCCTGGCTGAGGTCTGGAAGATCGATCCGTACACCCACAAGAAGGCGGCGATCAACCGTGACTTTGATGACATCAACATGGAGTACATCGAACTGAAGGGTGATGTCCGTGAGCTGAAAGTCGCAAGAAAGGAAGACCGCAAACTGCTCTACCTCACTGGCGGCAGTCTGAATGTCAAGGGCGTATTAAAAGCTGACGAGGCGAATATTGATGATTTCGGCGATGACGGCGACGAGTTCTCCGACGGGCAGATGGTGTTTGTAGATTTCGGCTTCAATCCCACGAAAGACCTGGAAGGCCAGTTCACGATTAATCTCCTTGGCAATGTTGCGAATCAGTCCCCTATAGAACTTGCCTACGGCGACCGCGGCCAACCCGTTACCGTTCAAGTGACTCAAGAATTCGATGGGATAGATGGTGAAGTCACCGTTGGACGAGAGTTCAGAGATCGGGAACGCATCGAAATCTACGATTTCGATTCACAATATCAGGGAAAATATTTTGATCTCGACGCGTTCTATCACACGCCTAGGTACCACTGGAAATATGAGGGCGACTTCTTTGGGCTGGTTCGTGAAGCCACGGATATAGCCGGTCAGGATATCTACAACTCGAAGGCGCCGTATGGAGTCGAATTCGCGACCAAAGAGGCAACCGAAACCGAGGGTTTCAAATTTGTTGTTGGCCCGGAGATCTATTGGGGGGCCAATCCCAAGTGGATTGCCAAGTGGCAATCGAGCTTCGGCAAGGTGCTGCCATTTGTTGGTGACGGCGTGCTCGGCAAAACTGAATTCTCGGTAATTTACTTTGACGATCTTGATCGGGGCGACAATGCCGTGGCGGCAACCGGACCGACCACGCGGGAGACGCGGGCCGGGACGCTCTATACCAAAACCAGTTTCAATGACGACTGGAGCCTGGAACTCGGCGCAATCTGGTCGGCCGATGAGAAAGAGGGCGAGGAATACACGAAGTTCGTGAACGGCGAAACCCGTCTCGACACCGTCGATGATGAAGACTCTTTTGGTTTCAAGGCCAAGCTCAACTTCCCCCTGCTCGGTGGGCTGGCCTATGTCGGCGGTCACTATGCAGGCTTGGTGGCCGCCGGCGGAGACCCGCTAAAGGAGTTTGGTACGCGATTGCCCTACTCGGATCTGGGTAACAAGCGCGAAATCGAGGCCGGCATCCTGCTCCCCGTTGGTAACTGGTGGTTCTTCCCCCGTTTCCTGACCAGAGACAATCTCATCGATGCGAACCCACTGATCGAGCCAGACATTAACGACCCGATCCTGAACCCCGGGTCGATTCCGCGAAACACAGACGATGACCCCTTCGCGGTACTGGATAACCGCGAGGTAGATGCGTACGAATTCTTCATCACCTATGACCCGACGGGCGCGACGGGCTTTTATCAGTGGGACAACGATATGCGCGAAGATGCCAGGTTCGCGTTCAATATCGGCCTGAATTACCACGAACAACCGACAATCACCGACTCCTATCAGTTCTTCTTCGAGCCGACTAACGAAGATATTCCTTTCGGTGTAGGCCTGCCGGATCAGGATATCTGGATCGTGTCGAGCAGGAGTGTGTGGAACCCCACGACGAAGTGGCGCCTCATTGCAAACATTGAACGCAGTCAGCTTCAGTCTACCGGCGACCCGACGGGCGGCACCCGGACGTTCTGGGATCTGGACGGCAAGGTGGTGTACGACAACAAACACATCTTGGCCGGGTACTACAAGGAGGACGCATTCGGGCCTTATGACTTTCAGCGTCAGTTCAACATTACCTTCCCGCGTTACTGGGCGCTGGATTATAAGTTTTTGATGGATCCGAAAAAGAGCGAGAAAAACTCTTCCCATCTCGGGCTCCGATACATCTGGCGAAAAATTGATGATGACTCGCGGATCACGGACCCGCTTGACCGGGATAACGACTATCAATGGCAGCTGTTGGCGTACTACACAATGAACTTTGGGGGCACGAATCCTCCGGAAGCCCGTTTCTAGTGACATGAAGTACCAGCTAAGAGAATCGTTACAACGCTATAGCCTCAAGGCACTGTCAGTCGTATCTTTGATGGCTTGCTTCCTGGTGGTTCCCGGCTGCGGCGGGCCAAGCAATAGCGATGGACGGGTGATCACCGAGATCGTCTTACCAACGGACACCCTGCTGAATCTGAGGTGCCAGAACGTCGGTATCAATACAGAGACCTGTGTACTGGGTGATCCCGAGAACCCGTTTCGCACCACCCTGACCCTCGAATTCAACGTCAATGACCCGGATGCTGACACCAAGTTTGATCTTGCGGCCAAGCTGCCTGCCGGGCCAACCGGCGCGAAATCCCGATTCTATCTCTGGGCCACGGCGCTGGCGCGCTTCCCCTCCGGCGAAAACCAGTGGTTTACGGCCCTGGCATTACACGAGCTGTGGGATGCTGCCGGCGACCCGATTATCCAGGAGCAGGCATTGAAGGCGTACCGATCCCAGCTGGATAACTTCTTCGGGGCCGTGGTGTTTTTCGAATGCTGCGCGGGTCTGATCCCCGGCGACCCCACGCGGCCGGTGCCTTTTTCGGCGACCCTGAACGAGCTGACTGCGGACAACCTGTACAGAACCGAGGCCACCGGCTTCGCGCGGCTGATACCCGGCGATCCTTTGCTGGCGCAATCGGTCATTGCGCAATGGGGCTATACCTATCGGCCGGCCACCGCGCCCCTTTTCAACGACGGCCTGGTATTCCTCAGCGTCTTCCCGTGATTCGCGCGGGGACATCATTGCGGGAATAAGTGCCTGTCTGACGAGCCTGCTGATATGCAACGACTGATCGGCTCGGTCTCAACCCTGGCTCTGGGAATATTGCTGGGCTGTCTGTCAACACCCACACCTGCCTCTGCCCAGGCCATCCCCGTCGAGTTACGGAAAACGGATCAGGGCTGGCAACTGCTGCGCGGTGGTGAGGCTTACTTTATCCGCGGAGCCGGCGGCTCGGCTTCTCTGCAGCAGCTTGCCCAGGCAGGCGGAAACTCCATCCGAACCTGGGGTGCGGACGACCTCGATGCATTGCTGGACGAGGCGCACGAGCTTGGCCTGACCGTGACCGTGGGCATCTGGCTGGGTCATGAGCGGCATGGTTTTGACTACGGCGATGAGGACCAGGTCAGGGAGCAGCTCGAACTTGCCAGGGAGGCGGTCCTTCGGTACCGCGATCATCCTGCCCTGCTGATGTGGGGCATCGGGAACGAAATGGAGGGCTTCGAGGACGGCGGCGATCCTGTCATCTGGGCCGCCGTCAACGATGTCGCTGAAATGGTCAAGGAGCTCGACCCCGCGCACCCGACAATGACCGTGACGGCCGAGATTGGCGGTGCGCGTGTCAGATCCGTGCAGGAGCTGTGTCCGGCTATCGACATTCACGGCATCAACGCCTACGGGGGCGCTCCCTCGATTGCCGAGCGATACCGTGCGGCAGGCGGCACCAAGCCCTACGTGCTGACGGAGTTCGGGCATCCCGGGATCTGGGAGATTCCGAGTAATGACTGGGGTGCGCCCTTCGAAATGTCGAGCACTGACAAAGCGGCCTACTATCGCCGCAGTTACGAGCAGGGCGTGCTGGCTGCCCCGGGCCTGGGCCTGGGTTCCTACGTGTTTACCTGGGGTTTCAAGATGGAAGCCACCGCGACCTGGTTCGGTATGTTTCTTCCGGACGGCTCCCAGCTCGCAGCGGTCGATACAATGACAGAACTGTGGTCCGGACAGCCGCCGGCCAACCTCGCACCCGTTATCGAGTCGTTGACGATTGATGGGGAGGCGCGGGTGGATCCTGGCGAGAAGGTGCGCCTCCGCGCCGTCGTGTCTGGTCCTGAGGACGCCGGGCTACGCGTGCTTTGGGCGCTGCGACAGGAATCGGGCGACTACTCAACGGGCGGTGATTTTCGACCCATGCTGCCCGATATCGACGGGGCGGTGCTCGACGGCAGCCTGAACGGCGCCACATTGCGTATGCCGGAAGATCCGGGGGCGTATCGGGTGTTTCTGTACGTCTACGACGACGCGGGCAAGGCGGCGACGGCCAATCTGCCGCTCCTGGTGAAGGGCGAGGTACGTACGCCCCTGCCTTTCTATGTCTATGCCGACGGCTTCGAGGGCATGCCTTGGGTACCGTCCGGATGGATGGGTGGGATCGATTCCTTAAGTCTCGATGGGGCTAACACGGACAATCCCCATGACGGCCCAGCGAGTATCAGGCTGCGTTACGAGGGCGAATTTGGCTGGGCAGGCATTGCCTGGCAGCACCCGGCGAACAACTGGGGTGATCAGGAAGGTGGCTATGATCTGCGCGGTGCGAAGCAGCTCGAGCTATGGGCGCAGGGTGAGTACGGCGGCGAGCGGGTTAAATTCGGCGTTGGTCTGCTCGGGGACGACAAGCCCCACCCGGACTCGGGTATTACCAGTGTCAATGACATTGTGCTGACTTCTGAATGGCGTCCTTATCGAGTCCCCCTGAAGAACGTGGACTTATCGAGCATCAAGACGGGTTTTGTTATCACCCTGGAAGGTCGACGTTCCCCGGTAACGGTCTACCTGGACAACATACGCTACACCCGCTGAGGTGAGTTTAGCCGGGTACCGGGCCCGTTGATTCGCGAATCTGCAGGGAGGCCGGCACGACTTCCGTGCCCTTGGCAGGAGGGTCCTGTCTCAGCTGCGAAATTAACGCCTGCGCTGCCCGTTCCGCCATCTGCGACAGGGGCTGCCTGATGGTCGTCAAAGGCGGGTGCATCTGGCGGGCAAGGGCGTTGTCATCGTAGCCCGCGACAGACAGCTGTCCCGGCACGGTAATTCCCAGACGGCCTGCCGTTCGAATCACACCGGCGGCCATATCATCATTAGCGGCAAAGATCGCCGTGGGTGGCTGCGGCCGCCCGAGCAGTTCGGCGGCAGCCGCCTCGCCCGACGCAATGGAGTTATCGCCGGCGGCGACGAGGTTCTCGGAAAACTCAAGGCCGCTCTGCTGCAAGCCATCCCGGTAGCCCAGGAAACGGTTCGCGACTGCGCGGTGGTTTGGGTCCCCGGTAATGAAAGCGATTCTTTTGTGGCCCAGTGACGCCAGGTAGCGGGTCATTTCCGCGCTGATGTGGTGATCATTGGTGGCGACAGCGAAGGTGTCGCCGTTTTCCTTGCCCGGGGACAGGCAAACGTAGGGTGTGCCAGTGTCCGCGATGGTGCGGACGAACTTCGACATGCTCGACAAGGGCGCCGCAAGAATAATGCCGTCCGGTCGGGCCCGCGCGATCAGCCCTTCCAGCTCGTGACCCACAGCCTCATCGCGGTAATTGTAGGGGTGAATCAGCAACTCGTAGCCCTGGGTTCTGCAGGCATTCAGGGCCCCCTGCTGCAAGCGGATGATATAGCCGGCGCTGGGGTCTTCATAAGCACTGGGATCGTCGTAGACCAGGACGATAAATTTTGACCGATGACTGGCCAGGCTGCGGGCGGACATGTTGGGGCGGTAATCGAGCTTCGCAATGGCTTCCTCTACCCTGCTCCTGGTCGACTCGGTGACATTCGCTTCATGGTTGGCGACCCGCGATACCGTCTTGATCGACACCCCCGCCAGTTCAGCGACATCACTAATGGTTGCTTTACGGTTCACTTCCACGCTCGTTGTGGAATGGTGTTTTTTCGAGTTCGATTGGCCGGGCGTAGGAGCTTTTTGTCTGACTTATTCATCAAATAACAGGCCTTTTTGCAGCGTCACCATCAGTTGACGAATACGGCCGCTGCGCCGAAGCAGCTCGCTGCTGTTTTCTTTCGACAAGCTGAGTTGGGGGAGTGACAGTTTGGAGCCATCGTGCCGGATGATAGCGATGATCGGTTCGGAAATATCGGCCAGCCTGTAGATAATCGGGACCTGGCACCAGCTAAAGGCCAGCCCGGCGGCCGGCACACTAATGGTCTGCCAGTTGCCGTCGACATCGAGGTAGCGGAATTCACCGGGCTCGTCTAAAAATTCGCGCGCACGCAATAGCGCCGGCTGAAAATGGACCACGCCGTCCTTGACCCTGACACCGAGTTCGCCGAAACGGGACAGGACTTCTTCCTTCACTTGCCCCGTCATTCCAGGCTGACTGGCCCCGCTGTTCTTTGGTGTGTGAGAGTAGGGGTCTGTCGGAAACGCACCATATTCATCAGGCGTCTTGTTAAACCCGAGGCCTTCGCGCACGCGATAGTAATACTCTCCCATCCGCCGCAGCGTTTCCTTGTCAGCACCCCGGCCCAGGGCCATGAAGAAGTTTTCCTGCACCGCCAGCATCAGCTTGGAGACCATGTGCCAGTAAATTGACCCGAGCCCCTCGAAGGCAAACATGGTGCCAGACCGTCCGGTGAATTCCTGGTGCCGGAATACGGTCTCATAGAGTTCTCGCAAGTCTTCAACGGCTGTTTTCATGTCATTGCCGTAAACCGGAGCGAGCTCCTTGAGCCGATCATTGAGATCACCGACGTTCGTGAAGTCAGCATTGAATCGATAGCAACCGTCGGCATCGCGAAGGATAATGCGTTCGTCCCCGGCAGCGAGCATACGTTGCAACAAGGGTATCGCGTCTACCTGTTCGGCCGGAATGTGGTTCTTTCCCAGAAAACCCGGCAAAGCCCGGTCGGGGTAGAGCATGAAGCTGTGTTGATCCGGGCGGTACAGTTGGCTGTTGAAAAGTGCTTCCAGAGTTGCAAAGACTTCGTCCGGGGAGATCGCATCCGCACTCAGGGCGGCGACTTGCCCCTCCAGCATCGGATACAAGGTGCCGATGTCCGCTTCCCCGTCGCTCAGTTTCAGCAGGTTGTAAGCGTGGTACAGCCCGTCATCGCGTCGGTTATTGCTGATGCTGTGATCGATGGTTGCCAGAGCGTCATCGAGCAGGGCGAGTATCTGCTGCGGGGGCAGCTCGGCCGTCCTGTCGGTTGTTGGCTGCTGGTAGATTTGCTGGCGATAACGGCTGGCAGCCTGGCCGAGTGCCGCCATTGCGTCGAAACGTTGCCGCGCGCTGACCGGGCTCGAGCCCAATAGCGGCCGAATCTGGCTCAGGGCGGCAGCCGTGTCGGCGAGCCACTCCTGCACCTCCGGGGTCAGGGCAAAAGTTTCCGTTTGCGGCGCCAGTAGCTGCTGCAGGAAGCGGACGTACCGCCGCAGGTAAAACAGCGTGACCATGGATAAACCCTGGCCGACGAGGGCATTGTTGGCATCATTCCACTCCGGGCGCTGGGTGTTGAGCCAGATCCCGCCGTCAATGACCAGGTTGCCCAGCTTGCAAAGCAGGCTAACGATCAGTTTCTCGAGCAGGTTGACCTGGTAGACTTCGCCCTTGCCATCCAGTACCAGTTTGCCGTCAGCGCCGATTTCTGTGCTGCGCTGCTCGATGCTCGTGGCGAGTGCGTGGTCGAAAGCGACCGTGTGTTTCGGATCGTCGAGTTGTGCCTCAAAGGTCGAGATGCGGTACGGCACATTGGCATAGCAGAAAATTCGCCGGCGCAGCAGGCTGTGAAGTTGATCCGGATGAAAATCTCGGGAAAGTTCCAGCAATTTCTGCAGGTAGATGATCTGGTGGTCACCCCAATAGCCAATATGGCCCCAGGGATCGTCCGGATCTTCTATCTCCCAGTCGATGCCCTGCTTTGAGATTCGGTAGGGGTTGTAGCCGTCCAGGGTAGAGGCGTTGACGAACTTTGCGATCACGCTTTCGACGAATTCCGGGTAGCTGAACAGCAGGGCTTCCCAGTTCTGGAAAATATCCCGCCAGTTTCCCTGGTAGGCGAGCAGTTTATCTCCGTGTAAATCCTTCATATTAATAGAAAAATAGTTCCACGGGCGGCTGGGGTCCCCGTGCCGTCGGCCAAAGGTGATCGGCAGGTATTCATGCGCGAGTCGCTCCAGCTGCGCGTCACCGGAGCCCTCCACCGTCGCCAGCAATTCGGCATATTCGAGCCGCCCCGGCAGGTCTTCGAGCAGTTTCTGGTTGCGCTGGTAGACAGCGTGGTTGAAGTGTCGAATCGTGGCGCAGAAATCCTGCGCGGCGACGCGGTACTGGTCGTCGAGTACGCCGCCCCGGAGTATGTTGAACAGTACATTCGCGTAGTGGTGAACCGAGACGGTTTCCTCGGCCGTGGCCTGGAAACCATCGCCACTGGCCATGATGCGCGCCAGGTTATCCGAGCCCTGGCGGATCGAGCGGGTGATAGCCTCGCCGAGCTCTTCAGGATTGTTCAGTCGGGAGCGTATCTGGACAGCGTCGGCCTGACTCTGTTCGGCATTGACGACGATTTGCCAGCTCCGGGAAGACTGCGGCGCCAGTTCCAGGGCAAAGTTCACAAGATAGGCGGTGCGAACCCCGCGCTTGTTGGTTTCCTGGACAAGCGGGGCGCCGGCCCGGAAATCTGCCAGCTGGTGGGATGACAGCAGCACTTTGGCGTCGTCCAGGCCCAGGCTAAAAGCCGTCGTCGCCTTGAGTGACTCGCTGGGATCGGCGCGATCCGTAATACCTGAATAGAGCGTCAGAAAGGCCAGCCCGGTTGGCTCGTCGAGCTCCGACCATTTGTAGGCGTCCACGAGATTGCTTGCATTGGTCTGGGCGAAGCTGGGTGTGCCG